>JAGHZQ010000028.1 GCA_017746715.1 Cyanobacteria bacterium SBLK | reverse complement strand
TTCAACTTTTCGGTACATTTTCTTAGAACAAGTACAAGGCTTTTTCCCATTTTACCTCTTTTTTCTCAATTTTTTTGGTGCTTTTGTCTTCTCTAAGCCTTCTCTATCAATATTTTCGCTTTTTTTTCAGCAAACCCTATATATACTAACCCCGCAAAAAAACATCACCCAAACGCGATTCTGATGGATCGGGTAGATTAAATTGGTGGACGATCTCGATTTTCATACCAAATCCAGTTACTACAGACTGTATTCACGCAATCGCCTGTAATCCTGTAGGGGTGTTGCATGCAACGCCCCTACGGAAGGGCTGGGAATACCTCCTCAGCAGTGCGGATTTGGTATCAATCATTTCCAAAGCCGCGATCGCCGTTTTATTCGCATGATGTTGTTTTTGATTTTGAACGTAAAGGATATAATTTCGCTTCTTCGGTTGGGGTTAAATAAGGATAGCGATTTTTTGTTGCCCAAACCAAATGATAATACAAACGCCAATATGCCATTTTTTGAAATTGTCTCGATCTGCGATTGTATATTATCGGATGAAGGGACAGGAAAAAATAACGCTGATATCGCGATCCGCCGGGGATTTTTAATCCCCGTTTCATACAAAAAATCCATTAAAATGGATTGAGGAATTGCGCGATCGCATTGATTTAAAATAGAAGATGAGTCCTCTTGAGAGGACTTTTTATATGAGGCTGGGAATTCCATTCCCTGACGGATCTAGCCCTCGCTCTCCTTCTCCATGCTCTCAAACTTCGCCTTCCTCAAACCCGACTTTCCCCAGCTGAGCGATCGCGCCGCCAAAGCCAAAGAACTTCCGAATCGGCTTAATTAAACATTAAAACGGAACAATAACACATCTCCTTCCTTAACAATATATTCCTTGCCTTCACTGCGAACCAAGCCCTTTTCTTTCGCTGCCGTCATGGATCCCGAAGTCACGAGATCGTTATAACTCACCGTTTCAGCACGAATAAAACCCCGTTCGAAATCCGTATGAATCACCCCAGCAGCTTGAGGTGCCGTCATCCCCGCTACAATCGTCCAAGCGCGAGTTTCTTGCTCTCCCGTAGTCAAATAAGTCCGCAATCCCAACAGATCGTAAGTGGCGCGAATTAAAGACTTTAAGCCCCCTTCTTCAACTCCTAACGCCTCCAAAAAATCCTTGCTTTCTTCCTCCGATAGTTCGATTAATTCCGATTCAACCTGTGCCGAAACAATCACAACTTTAGCATTGTCTTTGACTGCCACTTTCTCGACTTCCTTGACCCAATCATTCCCCGTTGCGAGGTCGTCCTCGGAAACATTGGTGGCATAAATAATCGGTTTTAAAGTCAGCAAACCCAATTGCTTAATCAGTTCCCGTTCTTCTTCCGTTAACTCCACCTGACGCGCCATTTTACCATCATCGAGAGCGGTTTTTAACCGTTCTAAAACTTCGAGTTCTGCCTGTGCGTCCTTATTCGTGCGTGCCTGCTTGCGAACGCGATCGCACCGCTTTTCTACCTGTGCCAAATCCGCCAATCCCAACTCTAAATCGATGGTTTCGATATCCCGCACCGGATCCACCGACCCCGCAACGTGAATGATATCTTCGCTATCGAAACAGCGCACCACGTGAACGATCGCATCGACTTCGCGAATATTGGCTAAAAATTGATTGCCCAAACCCTCCCCTTTGCTCGCCCCTTTCACCAGTCCGGCAATATCGACAAACTCGATCCGGGTGGGGACGATCTGTTTGGACTTGGAGAGTTTCCCCAATACCCCCAAGCGCTCGTCGGGAACCGCAACCACCCCGACATTGGGTTCAATGGTACAAAAGGGAAAATTCGCCGCATCTGCCTTGGCATTAGCGACAAGGGCGTTAAAGAGAGTAGATTTGCCAACATTGGGCAATCCGACAATTCCGGCTCTGAGCATGGGCAGCGATCGCTAAAATAATGTACCAACTTTCTACAATAACAGGGAAATGCCTAGAAAATTCAAAATTATCAATTCAAAATTCAAAATTATCAATTCAAAAATGGTCTTGCGATCGCTCTCAATAACCATAATGGCAGAAATAGGGCTGTAGTTTCCGATAAATTTTTTTGGAGTTTTTGTGCACTTCTGGTAATAAATTTATCGGACGAGGCGATATCTTGCTTTCATAGTTTATTCTTTCCTTTGTTTCTAAGTGTAGAAACTGCAAAATTTTAAGGATTGTTGCCTCTGGAGTCTGACAGAGATCTTCATACTAATAAAATTATACCCATATTCAGGGAGAAACTGGCAGATTATCGGTTAGGAATTGACGAATTTTTTGGATATTAAAAGTTTTAACCAGTTGTTCCAATTCTTCCACAAATTTTTGATATTTTGGATCCAATGCTAAAATTTCCTTAAGTTCTGTTTTAATACCGCTCATCTGACCTTTTTTCGCATATTTTTGGAGTTTATCTAAAACCGGAGGCGGAGGTACGATGAGTTCCTCAGAAGTCAATGTCTGAGAGTCTTCAAGACTTTCATAGATCCAATCTAAATCTAAATATTTATGCAGCATCTCGTACAAAGTGTGAGCTTCAACGGGTTTGGCAAGAAAATCATCGCCACCCGCATCGAGACTCTTTTGGCGATCGGCATCAAAAACGCTAGCAGAAGAAACAATAACTAAACTATGTTTGAGGACGGGCAACTTGCGTATTTTTGCTAAAAATGCCCAACCATCCATTATCGGCATTTGCAAATCGATAATGATTAAGTCCGGTTGGTGAATTTCGGCTTTTGCCAACCCTTCTCGACCCTCTGCGGCTTCAATCGTCTCCAAACCGATTTGACCTAAAAGATTCATCAAGACGGAACGATTTTCCCAGCGATCGTCAATGACTAAAACCGTTTTGCGATCGCCAGAATATCCTGTAATTTTGCTTCGCTTGGCGATCGCTTTATTCGCCAGCCAATCGATGGCGATGGGACATTCTATGCGAAAAGAGAAGAGGCTGCCCCGACCATATTCGCTCGTCACTTTAATTTCCCCACCCATCAGCCGAACGATTTTTTGACTGATGGATAAACCCAACCCCGTTCCTTCAGATTTTTTCTGCTCCGTCCCGACTTGCTCGAAGGGTTGAAAAATGCAATCGATCTGTTCTGAAGTCATGCCAACCCCTGTATCTTCTACCGCAAAATCCAAACGGCATTGGTGGGAATCCAATATCTCGATTTTTACATTCAGTTTGACATGACCCGCATCGGTAAATTTGACAGCATTGCCAATTAAATTAATTAAAACTTGGCGCAATCGTTTTTCATCGGTTTGAATGCCCGCGATCGCATAATCGGGCGGTTGATAAATAAATTGAATGCCTTTTTTTTCTGCTCGAATATGGCACATTTCCACAACGCTTTGTAAAAAAGAAGGCAGATGAAATGCTTTAGGATGCAATTCGAGCTTTCTGGCTTCAATTTTGGAAATATCTAAAATATCATTAATTAAAGTCAATAAATGAGAACCGCATTGATGAATAATATTTAATCCGTGTTTTTCTTTTTCGCTCAGGCGATCGGAACGTTGCAGGATTTGCGTATAACCTAAAACCCCATTCAATGGCGTTCTCAATTCGTGACTCATATTGGCCAAAAATTCGCTTTTGGCATGGTTGGCATTATCTGCTTGTTCTTTGGCTTTTTCTAATTCAGACGTTCGCGCTTTCACCCGCAATTCCAATTCTTCAAAAGAGGTTTTGAGCTGTGCGGTCATGCGAGTGAAGGATAGCTCGAGCACTTCAATTTCATCGGCTTGCTCGATTTCTAATCCTCGTAAAGACAAATTGTTCTCGCCTTCGGGTTCTTGGGAATTTAAACGATCGCTGCGTTGGCGATCCGCTTCTGCCATTTTGTGACATTCTTCGAGAATGGGTTGCAAGCGTTGATTGAGTCGGCGCACGAATAAGGCCACCACCAATGCCAAAATAATTCCCGCTCCGATCGCTCCCCCCACGGCGATGGCCAAAACCGGTCGCAAAACCACCCATTGCGGTACAGAGGCTAACATCAGCCAATTGGTGCCCTCAATGCGCCGATACGCCCAAAAGCGTCCCTGACTCTGCAAGAATCCCGATCGCTCTTCCCCAATCTGCTGCCAAACCGCGGCCAGCTCGGGAACGTCCCGATAGGTGGACAAGTCTCTCGCTTTCTGGGGATTGGGGGGATAGGCGAGAAAATTACCCCGTTCGCTGAGGATAGTATAGTAGCCGCTTCCCCAACTTTCCGGGACTTGCAGCCGTTCGCGAAAGGCAGAAACATCGATATCCAAGCCGGAAATTCCAAGGAGTTCCCCGCCATCGTTGAAAATCGGCCCGGTGACGGTGGTCATGGTGACTCCCGTCCACTTGTAAGGCTCCAACCAAATTGGCTCTCCGGCAGCAACGGGAAGTTGGTAATACTCTTGCTCGAGGCAATCGAGATCCACAGCACAAACATCGGCATAACGGATATGCGCGTGGGGAGGAGGCAAGGGTTTGCCTACCTGTCCGGGGACACCGCGATCGAGGAAAAAATAATACCAATAGGCTTCGCGATCGCTCAAAATTTTAAAGGGAGCTTGACCGAATCCCAAAGCCATTGTGAGATCCGAGCGTGCTTGAAAGAGATCGAACACAATTTGCTTGTAAGTGTCTACATCGCGAACGCCATTGCGATTCATGGTTTTGACAACGGCGGCCAGATTTTCCATCGCTTGTCTGGCGATCGCCAACTCTCCCTCAATCGATTCGACTTTCGTACTCAAATGGCCTTGAATTTCTTGTTTGACTCGATTTTCTAGAGCTTGAGAGAAAAAATAAGCCATGCCGCCAAACCCAACCAGCGCACCTCCGAGAACGTACAGGAAAAGGCGAGAACCAATCGAACGGCGCAATGGATTTGTGGGTGTTTTAGGCAGCATGGCTTTTTTTTGTGTTAGGGTTTACACTCCTGCCAATAAGTCTAGAGAGAAATTAAGATTTTCTCCAGTTTGTTTTGGACGGCAGGTGATGGGATAAAACCATTTTGCTCGAAATAAGCCAAATAAGTTGTTAATAAATCACGATCGACCTTCGGACAAAGAAGAGAGCGATCTGCTAGTGCCGCAAACAATTCCGGGCAGTCAAATCGGAAGGTTCCCAACAACTTTTGGATGAATTTGTATTTGACGAGATGGGAACTGAAGGGAATCAGCGCGTTATCTTTCTTGTTGCGGGCGAGTTCGAGCAGGCGATCGTGCCAAGTCTCGTAGTCCGTCAACTGCAAGGGATAGCCGCACGCGACAAGCGCCCCGACAAAATCTCGCCAAGCAACGGTTTGGGGATTGACGATATAAAAGGCCCCGCCGCAAGGTTCGCAAGTTTGGGAAAGATGCACGATCGCCCGACTGGCATAATCCACTGGCACGAGATTTAAGGCCGCATCAATATCCGGTGCCATGCCCATTTGAATGCAGCCTTTGATGGCCGTGGCGATAAAACTCCTCGCGTCGCCAATCCCGGTTTGCGCGACCCCCATAATATTACTGGGTCGGTAAATGGAGACGGGGATGCCGCGTTTTTGGGCGCTCTGCATGAGTTTTTCGGCAACGTATTTACTTTGGGCGTAACCGCTATCGAGGGCTTCTCCGGGTCCGATTTCCGTGCTGTCGCCAATGGTGGTAATATTATTCAGGGGAGAGGCGGCTAAAACGTCGATGGTGGAAATAAAGTGAACGGGTTTGACTTTGGTTTGACCGGCCAGGCGCAAGACTTCTTCTGTGCCTTTTACGTTGGCGCTTTCAAGGGCGGCGTAAGGATAGAGAACGTTCACCCATGCCCCGCAATGATAGATAATATCGATCTTCTCTGACAGGCGGAAAAAGGGTTTGGGGGCGATGCCGAAGTGGGGTTTGCTCAGATCCCCCGGAATGGCGATGATGCGATCGCTAAAATCTTCATTCCAAAGGTGATATTGTTGCAAAGCGCCTTTTAACTTCACTCGCGCTTCTGCGGGTTTGGTGGCGCGGACGAGACAGTGAATGTCGGCACGGGTGCGATCGAGTAATTCTCGCAGGAGAAAAGCCCCTAAAAATCCTGTCGCCCCCGTCAGAAAAATGTTGGGAATGGGTTCGTTGAGGAGATTTTCTGGATAAATTGAGGCATCGAGTTCTCCTTTCGCTTCTAAATTCCCCCCAGCGGCAACCGATGCTTTTCCGCTTAACAGCGCGACGATTTCCTCTGCCAGTCCGGCAATGGTGGGACATTCGAGAAAGCGATCGAGGGGAATTTGCAGGGCAAATGTGCCTTCAATGCGAGCGATGAGTTCGACGGCGAGTAGGGAATTGCCCCCCAGGTCGGAAAATCGATCCTGAATGCCCACCTCTTCGATATCCAACACCTGACTCCAAATACCGGCCAGTTGAACTTCTAGAGGGGTTTGCGGGGGAATGTGGGGTTGGTCTCCCAAAGATTGCCATTGGGGATCGGGAAGGGCGCGGTAATCAATTTTACCGCTCGGGATGAGGGGAAATTTCGGCAGGACGATAAAGGCTGCCGGAATCATGTATTCCGGTAGGCGATCGCGCAAGAAGCGATAGAGTTGCTTGGGGGAGAGACTGACTTTTGCCTCGGGGTTTTGCAAGGATACATAGGCGGCGAGGCGCTTGCTTCCAGAAGTCCCCTCCCGTGCCATGACAATGGCTTCGCAAACTTTGGGATGTTCTTCTAAGATTGCCTCGATTTCCCCCAATTCGATGCGAAAGCCTCGCAGTTTCACTTGGCGATCCGCACGTCCCAAAAATTCCAGATTGCCATCGGGTAAATATCGTGCTAAATCACCCGTTTTGTAAAGGCGATCGCTGCTCTCGTCGGTGAAAGGATTGGCAATAAATCGCTCTGCGGTGATATCCGGGCGATGCAGATATCCTCGCGCCAAACCGACTCCCCCGAGATAGAGTTCTCCCGGTACGCCAGTGGGGACGGGTTCGTAGCGAGAGTTAAGCAGATAGATGCAAACATTATCGATGGGGGTACCGATAGGGGGAAGCAAAGACCAATCTCGGGGGGAGTCGGGCAGGGCAAAAGCCGTGACAACGTGGGTTTCAGACGGTCCGTAATGGTTGAACAGCCGACACTCGGGCAATTGGGAAAACCATTCTCGAATTGCCGTTGTGATTCGCAATTGTTCTCCGGCGGTGATGACTTCTCGCAAGTCGGGCAAAAGAATCTGTTTGGCGTTGCCGACTTCTGCGAGTTGACGCAGGGCGACAAAGGGTAAAAAGAGCCGTTGGATGGCGTTTTTCTGCATGAATTGCAACAGCTCGGCGGGATCCCGTCGCAGGCGATCGCCAATTAAAACTAAGGTTCCTCCTGCCGCAAGGGTACCGAAAATCTCCTGAAAAGATACGTCAAAGCTAATGGGGGTAAATTGTAGGGTTCTTGCGCCTAAAGTGCTGAGGGATTGTTGCAATTGCCATGCTAACAAGTTGGCAAGGGGACGGTGGGGCATGGCCACCCCTTTCGGCCGCCCTGTCGAACCCGAGGTGTAGATGATATAAGCCAAGTTGTCCGGTTGTACGCTGCTGGCAGGATTTGTTGTAGATTCTCGAGCGATCTGCTCTCTCTCGGCATCAAGATTGATGACCGTCGCAGCTCCTTGCGGTACGATATCGGCTAGATCTTTCCGAGTGAGCAAGATGGAAAGTTGGGAATCTTCTACCATCAGTGCCAAGCGCTTGGCTGGATAGATGGGATCGAGGGGAACGTAAGCGCCGCCGGCTTTGAGGATGGCCAGGAGGGCGATGATGGTATCGGGAGTGCGATCGAGACAAACCCCTACGGCAACATCGGGTTTAACCCCCAAACTTTGCAGGTAATGGGCGAGTTGATTGGCTTTTTCGTTGAGTTCTCGATAAGTCAGTCGTTCTTGCTGAAAAATCAGGGCGATCGCTTCGGGCATTTGCAACGCACATTCTTCGATTTTGTGATGGATGCAAAGGAGCTGGGGTTTGGTAGACATTGTTTTTGTGATGTGAACTCAATGCACTAAATAAATACTTAAAAAAGTATTCTCCGAAGAGATAATATCATCATATTCGTTTCTCGAAAGCCGCGCCTGAGTGGAATTAACGAAAATTATTTAATTTAACGGTAAAGTTTTTTTGTGATTCATGAGAAATACTGTAGATCTCTCGAGAGAAATACTGTATTTTATCGCGATCGCGGTTATCTCGATTGGGGGGGAACGGATTGTGAAGGTTGCGATCTCAATCCTGGAGAGGCAGGCATTGCCCGTGTTGTTGGGGTTTTCTCTCGAATGGGTAATTCGATCGTGAATTCTGTTTCGTTTCCGGGGACGGATCGGCAATATATGCGCCCGCCATGACCTTCCGTAATAATACGGTAGCTAATGGATAAACCCAGTCCTTTACCGCTCCCGACGGGTTTGGTGGTAAAAAATGGATCGAAGATATGGGGATGAATGTTTTCTGCAATGCCGATCCCATTATCTTTGATACCGATTTGAATGAGGTCTTCATTGAGAGCCCGAGTGTAAATTTCGATCCGACCGCGATGATCGGCGTGACTCTCTCCTTTATTCTCAATTGCATCGATCGCGTTGGTCAAAATATTGGCAAAGGCTTGATTGAGATGTCCGGCATGGCATTCAATGACAGGCAGGCGATCGTAATGTGAGATAATTTCGACGTTCGTTCGTTTCAGGCGATAATCGAATAGAACCAAAGTATCGTTTAAGCATTGATGAATATCGATGGCTTTGAATCCGACTTCATCTAAATAGGAAAAATCGCGCAAGTTGAGAATAATTTTGCGAATGCGCTCGGTACCGCCTGTCATCGAATCAAAGAGTTTGGGCAGATCGTCCTGCAGGAAGGGAATATCGAGTTCTTCTCGGGCGATTTGCAAGGTCTCTTCTAGGTTCAATTCTTCTTGTCGGAAGCGATCGAGAAAACTCAAAATTGGAGCGATACAGCCCTCGAGATAGAGCAGATTCCCCTGTAAAAAATTCAGGGGATTGTTTATCTCGTGGGCAATTCCTGCTACTAACCGACCCAAACCGGACATTTTTTCACTTTGAACTAACTGAACTTGTGCGGCTTTTAAATCGTCGAGTGCTTGGGAAAGTTGCTGATTTTGTTTTTCGAGCTTAGCACTCATATCTCGCAGTTGAAAATGAATGCCGACGCGGGTAATGACTTCTTCTTCATAAAAAGGTTTGGTGATATAATCGACCGCCCCTAATTGCAAACCCTTGACTTTATGTTCTATATCGGATATCGCAGTGATAAAAATCACGGAAATTTCTCGGATTTGGGGATCTGATTTCAAACGACGGCAAGTTTCAAAGCCGTCGATACCGGGCATCATGATATCGAGGATAATTAAATCCGGCTGATTTTTTCGAGCTTGCTCGATCCCGCTTTCGCCATCCATTTCTACGAGAATTTCGTATCCTTCTTTGCTTAAAGTTCCGTAGAGAACTTCTAAGTTGACTGGATTGTCATCGATAATCAGAATTGTGCCTTTGATTTTTCTAATATGAGAGTTCATAAATTGTCTGTGATTTTAATCATTTTTTGTTTTGATTCACTCATTATACTGGCATTGTTAAAATAATACAATGGTCAATATGGCCGATCTGTGTTATTCTTTCAAATTATTTTTTTCACGCTCGACTCGATGAATATTGAGAAAATGTGAAAGCAAGTCAAATCGAGATCGGTAAAAACCCTTATCTTTGGCAAAATGCAATGGATAAGATCGAAATAGTTCCTTCATTATTCGCGATTATCGATCGCTCGTCCTCTCAAAGCAACGATCGCAAATATCAAGTTCGCTCTTTTGCAAAAGAGTAAGTCAAGGGGATCTCACCTATCATTTTTGGGCAAGCGATCGATCTCTGCAATGGATATTCTTGCAAGGATGCTGGAATCGTAACGATCTATCTCTTCAATCAAAACCGTGGGCGATCGCCACGATCTAGGAAATGCCTTGCACGACGAACTTCAGGAATGCGGGGAAAAAGTCCGACAGTATATTGAGAACCCAAAAACGACTACCGCAAGCGATCGCTTATCCAAAATATCGCCAATTGATTTCTTAATTGTTACCGCACTTGCAGAAGAACGGGATGCCGTCCCCGCCAAACCAATAGACGATCGCCCCGACTCCCCCTCGAGTAAAAAATTGTCTATAATACAACGAGAATACAAAAAAATATCGCCATGAGTCTCAAAGATCGCCTGACGGAAAACATCAAAACGGCAATGAAAGCCAAAGATAAATTGCGCTTGGAAACCGTTCGCAGTCTCAAAAAAGCCGTCTTGGAAAAAGAAGTTAGCGTGCGTCCGAGCGGACAAGAAACCCTCACAGAAGAACAAGAACTCGATATCCTCGCACAACAAGCCAAACAGCGACGGGACTCGATCGCTCAATATCGCAGTGCCGGACGCGACGATCTCGCCGATAAAGAAGCGCAAGAATTAAGCATCATTGAAGAATACTTACCCCAACAGCTATCTGAAGAAGAATTGAGCCAAATCCTCGACGAAACCATCGCCAAAGTCGGCGCGACTTCTCCGAAAGATATGGGAAAAGTGATGGGTGCGGTGATGAAACAACTGAAAGGCAAAGCCGACGGCAAACAAGTCCAAGCAATGGTCAAAGCCAAATTGGCGAAGGGGTAATCCGTCGCTTTGGAATTAACAATTTTTTCATCGATTCGACTCTCTGGGTAACAGCAAGATCTAACACAAGCGATCGCAAACTAATGTCAGTATCGAAATTGTCTCTCTTTACTTTGCTATATTAGGTTTGGGAATTATTAAATCGCGATCGGGCGATCGCGTTTTGTCTTCCCCTCCCGTTGTTTTTTAAGGGATCGCTTTTGCTCTGCGCGGTTCTGCCCCCGTCCCCGGACCCGTTACCCGAGCCTTCTCTAAGCATTGCCCTGTTACTGGTTACATTGGGCGCAGGACTGCTCAAAAAACGAAGATAAGCGATCGCGAAATGAAAAGGCTTGTTGTTGCGGTTCTATCAATCCTCGCAGCAACAAGCCTATCTTTTTAGAAATCGATCGCGATCGCCACCTTCATCCTCCAGTCAAAATCTACATACTTCTTAACAAAGACACTCAGAAAACCCGAAACGTTTTAATCTAAAAGCTGACCGAATTTTTAAGATAAGCGTTTAAAGATTCTCAGCGATCGGTATCGAGGGAGCATTTCCCGGTTGGTAGGGCTGGCGTGTCCAAATAGCACGCCGCATCATTCCTGAAACCCAGCAGATTATCTCAGAGTAGATGGTCGGAGTGCCGAAAGCGATTAAACCGTTAACCCTTTGGATAGGAGAAAACCGAGCAAACTATGACTATTACGGCAAGCGGTGGCAGTTCCATTGCGCGTCCCCAACTGTATCAAACCCTACCCACTGCAACGATCGCCCAAGCAGAACAACAAGATCGTTTTCTCGATTCTGGGGAATTGGGAGAACTGAAAGGATTTTTTGATTCGGGAAACAAGCGGCTCGCGATCGCCCAGATAATTACCCGCAATTCCGAACTCATCGTCTCTCGGGCGGCCAACCGCATTTTTACCGGAGGCTCTCCCCTCGCCTTCCTCGAAAAACCCCCTGCCGATGAAAACGAAATGGCTGTAGAGCAATTGACGGCCATTGGTGCGGGAACGGAAACCAAAGAAGGCATGACCCTCGGCACTGTCACCTACGTCGAAGAAAGCGGCGGGGGCGGCGGATTGTTTGGCGGACTCCGTTCTGTTTTCCTCTCCACCGGGACTAAAGTTGAAGTTCCCCCCGGTTTTCGTCCGATTAATATTCCTCGCTACGGTCCGCGCAACATGCAAAAGTCCCTACGGGATTTATCTTGGATGCTGCGCTACATTACCTATGCGATTGTCGCCGGAGATCCCAATATTATCACCGTGAACGTGCGGGGACTGCGGGAAATTATTGAGAATGCCTGTTCGAGTGCGGCAACCCTCGTAGCCATTCAGGAAATGAAGGCAGCCGCTCGCAAGTACTTTAAAGAAGAAGAAGTCTTAGACATTATCGACGAATATTTTGGGGTCGCGATCGGCGAATTCAAAGCTGCCCTTCCCAACGACAAAGTACGTCAACGCCCCTCTGTAGATCAGCAGGGCTTGCAACTGCCCCAAAGTTACTTTAACGCAGCAGAACGGCGACAAAAATTCGTCATGAAACCCGGTTTGTCCGTCAGCGAGAAAAATGCAGTGGTCAAAGCGGCATATCGCCAAATTTTTGAACGGGATATTACTCGCGCTTACAGTCAATCGATTTCTTACTTGGAATCCCAAGTCAAAAACGGCGATATCTCCATGAAAGAGTTCGTCCGTCGTTTGGGTAAATCGCCCCTCTACCGCAAGCAATTCTTTGAACCTTTCATTAACAGTCGCGCTCTCGAATTGGCTTTCCGTCACTTCCTCGGACGCGGTCCTTCTTCTCGGGAAGAGGTGCAAAGTTACTTTGATATCGTCTCTGCCGGAGGATTTGCCAAGCTCATCGACGCACTCATCGATTCTCAAGAATACGCCGATTACTTTGGAGAAGAAACCGTTCCCTACCTGCGAGGATTGGGTCAAGAAGCGCAAGAATGCCGCAACTGGGGCATGCAGCAAGACCTGTTTAACTACAGCGCGCCTTTTCGCAAAGTTCCCCAATTCATCACGACTTTTGCCCAATACGACAATCCCTTACCGGATCAGCACGTTTACGGCTCTGGGAACGATCCCCTCGAAATCCAATTCGGCGCGATTTTCCCCAAAGAAACCCGCAATCCTAGCAGCAGTCCCGCTCCTTTTGGCAAAGATACCAAGCGCTTGCTCATTCATCGCGGACCGGCGATTAACAGCCAAGTTAGCAACCCCAAAGCCCGCAGTAAAGCGCCCGGTACCTTGGGCGCAAAAGTATTCCGGCTGACTTCGCTACCGGGAGATAGCAACGGACTCAGCGTCAAATATTCCGAAAGCCTCACTCAAACCATTGTCAAGGCTTGCTATCGTCAGGTTTTCGGGCGGGATGTCTACGCTGCCCAACGCCAGACTTCGGCAGAAAATCGTTTGGAAAATGGCGATATTAGCGTCCGGGAATTTGTCAAAATCCTGGCCAAATCCGATGCTTTCTTAAAAACCTACTGGACTCCGTTCTACGTCGTCAAAGCGGTGGAATACATTCACCGCCGTCTCCTCGGTCGTCCCACCTACGGACGCAAGGAAATCAACGCCTATTTTGATATCTGTTCTAAGAAAGGATTCTACGCCCTCATCGATGCTATTGTCGATAGCAAGGAATATGGAGAAGCCTTCGGGGAATATACGGTACCGTATGAGCGTTATGTCACTCCAGGAGGACTGAGCCTGCGGATGCGTCCGGGATCGATGACTCCAGATTACGCAACCAACGTTTTCGTCCCGGAAACGCCTCGGTTTATCGAACTCGGTACTGTTGGCGACATGCGCGGGGCGGAAGATGTGGCAGTTCGCGTCAATCAAGGGGTATCGGTTCAACGCCAGCAAACCAAGATATTCAAGTTGGTCGATCGCAATCCTACCGCGGTCAAAAATCTTACCGCCGCCGCCTATCGCCAAATCTTCGAGCGGGATCTGACCCCTTACATCGTGCAAACTCAGTTTACCTCTCTCGAAAGTCGCCTGCTCAACGGAGAAATTACGGTGAAGGAGTTCATCGAAGCATTGGGTTGTTCCGAGTTGTACGTCAAGGAGTTCTATACCCCTTATCCCAACACCAAAGTAATCGAGTTGGGAACCAAGCATTTCCTCGGACGAGCACCGCTCAATCAGAAGGAGATTCAAGCCTACAATCAAATTCTGGCAACCAAAGGGTTGCGATCGTTTATTGGAGCGATGCTCAACAGCATGGAATACTTGCAACTCTTTAACGAGGATGTAGTTCCCTATCGTCGCTTCCCCACCCTCCCGGCGGCGAATTTCCCCAATACCGAACGCTTGTACAATAAGCTCACCAAGCAAGACTCAGAAATTGTAGTGCCCAGTTTTGAGCCTGCGATTTTAAATGTTTAAAGCTGCATTAAAATCCTGATAATTTTTCCCTCTCCCGTTCTGGGAGAGGGTTTTATTTCGCGATCGCCGCTGATTATTGCTTGTTCGATCGCGGGTATTTATAGTGCATTGCACAACTTAAAAAAATAAATTTGAATCAAGTAAAAAACTTTAGAAAAAATTGATACGATCGCCAGACAATGCAATCGCTCTTTCTCTCTCTCAATTGCACTCAGTAATGCTTCTAATCCATCTCTAACAAAGCGGAAGAAACTGCACCAATTCCAAAGGCAAAAACTAAAGGAACCGGGCATTTAAACAAAAAACTTAAAGCAATGCTTCCTAACGCCGAAAGTGCTGCCGTGCCGATGACAATCTGTTCTTGCACGCACCATCCTTTCCGGGCCTTAATCGTTTTGAGAATGGTGGAGGGAATGGGTTCGGGCATCACCGCACCTGGAGGAAACGCCCAATAATTGCCCGATCGCTCTCGATATAATTCCGTCCAACCATTCTCAATACACCATTCATCAATCCATTGTTCTTGGTAGTGTCTCATATTGGGGAAAGTATTAACGATTGTAAAGTCATCATTTTGCTTGTGGTAGAGGAAATCTTAGCAATTTCCCGAAGCGATCGCGCCACTAACAACAGGAAACTTTACATTTGGAATAGAAGATGGAAATCTAATCCCGATAACGGTAATTATCGGGATTTTAATCGTCTAAAAAAAACCCTAGCCTTGACTGGCTGGGAGTTTTAGAGAGCGAATCTTCTCTTGTATGGCGATCGCCCTTATTGCCCTCGAATGGTTAAACGATAGCGCCCTTGCCCTTCTTTAGTATAAGAATTGACAATCACCCGATAAGTATCGTTGCGGGGCAAACTGACATTAATCTGCGAATTGGTGTTACCTTCAGTTAGATCGTCATTGTCTGCTAACTTTTCGCCATTGGAATCGTACAGGATTAAAAAAGTGTCAAAATCCGGACTTTCTAATTGCAAACTGATTCTTTGTCCTGCCGCCCCCTGAAATCGGTGTTCTCGATACAAGCTGCCATCGCTCAAACGCCGCGCGTCGGGTCCGAGAATGCCCTGTTGCTGCAAAACAAATTCAGCGCGACGGTTCGCATTCGATCGCTCTACGACCCGCGCTTGTAAATTATAATTGCCCATTTCCCCGGGTTGATAGGAATTCGCGACTAAGAAATATTTGCCATCGATGGGTAAAGTGGCCTGTATTCTGGCATTGCGCCCGCCTCCCCCATCGTCGTCTTGGGCAACGGGACTGCCATCGGGAGCCACTAAAATGAGGAACGGATCGATATCCCGACTGCTCATTTGAATATCTACTCGCATCCCCGCCCGCGCGTCAAAAATGTAAGCATCAAAAAAACTGCGATCGGCAGAAAGCATATTATCGCTGCGTTCCAAACTTCCCCGCAAAACTTCCCCATTGAGGGCGAGATCTTGAGTCGTGAGGGAGCGATCGCGGGCGGGGTTGGGAGTGCGGGCGGTACGAGGGGCGCGACCCTCCCGGACGGCAGTTAAAAAGGGCTGCACTTGCTCTACGGGAATGGCAAAGCCGATTCCGATATTCCCCGCATTGCCGCGACTGTAAATCGCCGTATTAACCCCAATTAATTCCCCCCGCGAGTTCAGCAACGGACCGCCAGAATTACCGGGATTAATGGCGGCATCAGTTTGAATCAGCCCTTTCTCGGGATCGATGCGACTGACGATCCCCGTCGTATAAGTCCCTTGAAAGCCAAAAGGACTGCCGATCGCAAAAGCCTGCTGTCCCACCCGCACGGCTCCGGGGGTAGCAAAAGCGATCGTCGGTAAATTGGCAGCCCCGCGAATTTGCACCACTGCCAAATCCAACCCCGACTCGGCAAAACCCAGAACCTCTCCTTCAAATTCCCGCCCGTCGGACAAAATCACCTTAACCAGAGATAGTCCTTCGACAACATGAGCATTGGTCAGAATCAAGCCATCCGATCGCACGATACTCCCACTTCCCGTTGCCCCGCTTCCTTCGAGGGAAACCACCGCCGGACTGGCCTTTTCGTAAACGCTAATGCTGGTATCTTCATCAAAAATTTGCGCCCTTGCAGAGGGGGCGGGTAAAAGAGGAAGGAAAACACCGATCGCGCTAACTCCGAGGACGGCGATCGCGCTCAAACATCCGGTTAGGATAAAACGCTGACTTTTTTGACTCATCGGTTGATTAAGGTTCTCTTTCTGTCCTAATTGTAGATTCTAGTTTTTCGATGGCAGTTCCAGATATTTTTTTAGGGGAAGGAGTGGAGAATTCCGAACAATATTTCATTGCCCCTTCTTTTCCTCTTACGAAGGGGGGCTAGGGGGGATAACCAACAACCCTCTATGAACTTTTGTTACAAAAAGATTTATAATTGAAGCACCATTGAACGCAAACCATAAATTTTCCTTACATCAGACAAAAAAACACCACCATGTCTCTTCCCATTCGCAACGTAGCCATTATTGCCCACGTCGATCACGGCAAAACCACCTTGGTCGATGCCCTCCTCAAACAATCGGGAATCTTTCGCGAGGGGGAAGAGATTCCGGACTGCGTGATGGATTCTAACACCCTAGAACGAGAGCGGGGCATTACCATTCTCTCCAAAAATACCGCCGTTCGCTACCAAGATACCCTGATTAATATCGTCGATACTCCAGGTCACGCGGATTTTGGGGGGGAAGTCGAGCGAGTTTTGGGGATGGTGGATGGGTGTATTCTCATTGTCGATGCCAATGAAGGACCCATGCCCCAAACCCGTTTCGTGCTGAAAAAAGCCTTAGAAAAGGGATTGCGTCCTATCGTCGTTGTCAATAAGATCGATCGCCCAAATGTGGATCCCGACGTGGCGATCGATAAGGTTTTCGATCTGTTTGTCGAATTGGGGGCAGATGACGACCAATGCGACTTTACCACCCTCTACGCTTCCGGTTTGCAAGGATTCGCCAAAGAATTGGTAGAAGATGAAGGGGACGATATGCAGCCCCTGTTTGAAGCGATTTTACACCACGTTCCCCCACCGGCAGGAGACCCCAAAAAGCCTTTGCAGTTACAGGTTACGACTCTCGACTATTCGGAATATTTGGGGCGTATCGTCATCGGTCGCATTCACAACGGTACGATTCATGCCGGACAACAAGCGGCACTCACAAAAGATGATGGCTCGATCGTGAAAGCAAAAGTTGCGAAACTTATGGGTTTTGAAGGCTTGGCACGAATCGAACTTAAAGAAGCCAGTGCGGGAAATATCGTTGCCGTGTCGGGATTTGGCGATGCCAATATCGGAGAAACCATTACCTGTCCCGACGAACCCCAAGCCCTGCCTCTCATCAAGGTAGACGAACCGACTTTGCAAATGACCTTTTCCGTCAACGACTCGCCTTTTGCGGGGTTAGAAGGCAGTTACGTGACCTCTCGGCAACTGCGCGATCGCCTCTACCGAGAGTTAGAAACCAATGTCGCCTTGCGGGTCAACGAGACGGATTCTCCCGATAAATTCCTTGTTTCCGGACGGGGGGAACTGCACCTCGGCATCCTCATCGAAACCATGCGTCGGGAGGGCTACGAGTTCCAAGTGTCCCAACCACAGGTGATTTATCGGGAAGTGAACGGACAACCCTGCGAACCCTTTGAGTATTTGGTGTTAGACGTTCCCGCAGATGCAGTGGGCACCAGCATCGAACGCTTGGGACAGCGCAAAGGTGAAATGCAGGATATGCAAGCGGGAGCCAACGGACGCACCCAGTTAGAATTTATCATTCCCGCTCGCGGTTTGATTGGTTTCCGGGGGGAATTCCTCCGCATCAGTCGCGGGGAAGGGATTATGAATCACAGCTTCCTCGAATACCGTCCCATGATCGGGGAATTAGACACCCGTTACAACGGGGTGATTATTGCCTTTGAGGAAGGGGTTGCAACCTTCTATGCGTTGAAAAATGCCGAAGATCGCGGCGTTTTCTTCATCACTCCCGGTACGAAGGTATACAAGGGAATGATCGTCGGAGAGCACAACCGTCCCCAAGATTTAGATTTGAATGTCTGCAAAACCAAACAATTAACCAACCATCGTTCGGCAACGGGGGATGAATTGGTACAATTACAGTCCCCTGCCGATATGAGTTTGGAACGGGCCTTGGAATATATTGCGGCGGATGAGTTGGTAGAAATTACCCCCGATTCCATTCGCTTGCGGAAAATGAAGATGAAAAAATTAGCCAAGCGCTAAATTGAGTAATGGGCAATGGGTATAGTATGACCCGTTGCCCTAATTCTTAGAGTTTGTGAAAGAGTGATAGTTATCTAGTAAAGCTAATGGTATCCGAAACTTTCAAGAATACAGACCGAGATGTGTATCGAGATGGAAATGTCATTACAATTCGATCGTTAAGTACGGGACTTGTTGTTGGTAACTTTATTAAAGTGATTTACCAAGGAACACAATGTGGTTATCAAGAGTTTGACTTAGATTTTTCCAATGTTGAAAGTGTTTATCCAAATGCTTGCGTACCATTCGCTGGATTGCTTGAATATTACCAATCAAATCAAAAACTCTCCTTTACATACAAAAATATTCCTGATTTTTTAAGACTTACCAATACATTAGCGCCTTCTGTTGTCAGAGGTAATAATATATATCAAACATCACCACTTAATATAGTTTGGAAATTTTCGAGTTCGGATGAAGTTCACTCTCTTGTAGAAGCCTACCTTGATACTGTATCAAAATCTACTGTTTGTCAGAATGGTGTAATTCAAGGATTGGAATGGTGTCTGAATGAAATTATGGATAATGTTTTACAGCATTCCTCCGCAGATTATGGATATGTTATGGGGCAAATTCATCAAAATTCACAGCATATAGCCGTGTGTATTTATGATTATGGACAAGGTATCCTCAATACATTAAGAACTTCATATGCTCCAAATAGTGCTGTAGACGCAATTACAATCGCGATTAAGGAAGGTGTAACACGCGATAAGTCTATCGGACAAGGCAATGGAATGTGGGGATTAAGCAATATTGTTCGTTCCAATTCAGGTTTACTCAATATAATTTCAGGTTCTGGATTTCTCGCAGAAATGTTGAAATGTACACTTGAACTATGAGAAAAAAGATACACCAATCCTATCAAAAGCCAATGTCAGCATTGTAGGAGCAACTCTTTAAACCAGTGAACATAACTTATTTTTTCAGACATAAAAGCC
>JAGHZQ010000027.1 GCA_017746715.1 Cyanobacteria bacterium SBLK | reverse complement strand
TCGATTCGGGACTGCGATCGCTTCCCGTTGCCGCCCTTCACGATGGAGAACAATTCCTCGTGGAACGCTACAGCCTCAGTTTAATGCCCAGCATGGCCCTGACCGATCTCAGTTATGCCGACGTGCGGGGCATGAGCCTTCTCGCCATGGGAGCGGAAACCTTTGACGACCAAAACCCCCTCCCTGCCGCCGGAGCCGAAGTGGATTTACTCACCAATCAACTCTGGCAAGGAGACTCTTATTTAAACGATGATTTTACTGTTGAGAAGTTGCTAGAAGCGCGTAATGCCAATTCTTTTCGCATGATTCACTTAGCAACTCACGGAAAATTCGAGTCGGGAAGTCCGGATGATTCGTTTATCTATTTGGGCGCGGGCAAACTGCCTCTGAGTCAAATTCGGAATTTAGGATTGCACGATCCCCCCGTAGAATTGCTAGTGTTGAGCGCCTGCGAGACAGCGTTGGGAGACGTGCAAGCAGAATTGGGATTCGCGGGGTTGGCGGTGATGGCAGGGGTAAAATCAGCCTTGGGAAGCCTATGGCAAGTGAGTGATTCGGGAACTTTGGGATTGATGACCACCTTTTACGAACAACTCAAAGAAGCCCCCATTAAAGCTGAGGCACTCAGGCGATCGCAATTGTCGATGATCCGAGGAGAAACGCGATTGGGAGAAGGAGAAATCGTCACCACGCGGGGATCTATTGCTTTAGAACAGACACTAACGGGAGGAGGAGATTTAAGCCATCCTTATTTCTGGAGTCCGTTTACATTAATCGGCACGCCTTGGTAGTTTCAGTAGTAGGGACGTTGCATGCAACGTCCCTACACCAGTCACCAATTTCTGGTTATGATAAAGAGGATAGTCTCCGTAAATTCTCCCTAGGGTCATGATTTTTTACCGTCGGTTTCTTTACTCTATCCCTTGGTGTTTATTTCTGCTTTCCTCGTTATTAACGGCGATTGCCATCCCTTCAGCAAAAGCGGGAACGATTTTCGAGGCCAATGACGGCACGGGAACGCGTGTTTCTAGGCAGGGCAATCAATTTGATATTACAGAGGGGACGACGGCGGGAAATAACTTATTTCATAGTTTTCAAGAATTCGGCCTTTCTGCGGGAGAAATTGCGAATTTTGTCTCTTCTCAAAATATCCAAAATATATTAGGTCGCGTAGTAGGAGGCAATGCCTCAATTATTGATGGTTTAATTCAAGTAACGGGAAGCAATTCTAACCTTTATCTGATGAATCCGGCGGGGATGGTTTTTGGGGCGAATGCCAGTTTAAACGTACCGGGTGATTTTACGGCAACGACGGCGACGGGAATCGGTTTTGGGGGCGATGGATGGTTTAATGCTTTAGGAAACAACGACTATACGCAATTAACGGGCAATCCGACACAATTTGCCTTCGATTTAGCAAGAGCGGGTTCGATTGTTAATGGGGGAAATTTAACCGTTCCGACGGGAAACAATTTAACTTTAATCGGCGGAAATGTTATCAATGCGGGGATATTGGAAGCACCAACAGGAACGATAACCGTGAGTGCCATTCCCAACAGTGCTTTAGTGAAAATATCTCACAGCGGTAGTTTATTGAGTTTGGCGATCGAACCCCCTAGAGATGCCAATGGGGTAATGTTACCCATCATCCCCAAAGATTTACCGGAATTATTGACGGGAAGCGGCGTGGAAACGGGATTGGAGGTTGCGGGAAATAGCGTGAAAGTTGCCGATACCGCTATTCCCAATGAAACGGGAGTGGCGATCGCTTCTGGCACTTTGGATGTTTCGAGTATCGCGGGGGGACGGATACAAATTTTTGGGAATGTGGTGGGGGCGATCGCGGCCAATATCGATGCTTCGGGAACGAATGGCGGGGGAACGATTTGGATCGGGGGAGAACAAGAAGGAAAAGGGACGAGTCCCAATGCAGCGATCGCTTATATTAGCGAGGATTCTACGATTACTGCGAAGGCAACGGAAACGGGAGATGGCGGCGAAATCATTATCTTTGCCGAGGATTATGCTAACATTCACGGCATTTTAACCGCACGCGGGGGAACATTAGGAGGAGACGGCGGCTTTATCGAAACCAGTGGTTTAGGGGGATTGGATTTAACCAGTACACCGGATGTCGGGGCGTTGGTCGGGAATGGCGGGGAATGGCTCATCGATCCTTACAATATCAACATCGTTGCGGGCTCGGGCAACACAAAGATTAATACAACCTCTCCCTTTACCTCCACGGGCAATAATGCTCAGTTGGGAGTCGATTTGATTACGAATGCTTTAGCCAATGGGGATGTGACCATTTCGACGGGATCCGCAGGTTCCCAACAAGGGAACATTAACTTAAACACTGCCCTGAATTTTACCCTTGCAACCGAACGAACGTTAACCTTAAATGCCCATAAGCGCATTAAAATTACCAACCCTATTCAAGGAACCGTGGGAAGCGCACCGTTGAATGTCGTTCTCAATGGGAATAATGGCATTGTTACCAGTGGAACGGGAAATATATATATCAGCAGTAGTATTGTGACCCAAGGAGGCAATATTACCGCGCGAGGACGGGCAACGACTAAATACAGTCAGTTAGTACGAGGCATAGAAATCACCTCGAGCGCTTCTCTCGATTCGGGAGGAGGTAATATCGATCTGACGGGATATACACCAATTTCGGCATTTCAAGGCGTTGTGACGAGCGGTCCGATTTCTTCGGGGGGTGGCAATATTACAATTACCGGATCGGCGGAATATTCTCAAGCCATTATGATTGGCAATACTATCGATTCAGGGGGAGGGATTATTACATTCAATGGTACGGGATTGAATCAGAGAGCCATTACCATTGGGAGCAATGTAACTTCTGGCGGTGGCGATATTATCGTCACGGGTTACAGCACCAACAATCACGCCATCTACCTCAACCAATCCATTAATTCGGGTGGAGGAAATATTACCGTTACGGGAACAACGGGAAATGCGAGTCGAGATGGCATTCGCTTGAGAAATTCTCTGATTTCGGGGAGTGGGGATATCACTTTGAGTGCCGATCGCCTCCATCTCAGTGCGAGCGGAAGTTCTTCTTTAAGCGGCACGGGAAATTTAACCCTACAACCCGTAGATCCGACTCTCAATCTCACTGTTGGTGGAAGTGGCGGTTCGAGCGCAACCTTTCTCAACAATACCGAACTGGGTCGGATTCAAGATGGTTTTAATTCCATGACTATCGGGCGCTCTGACGGTAGCGGGACGATTTCCCTTGCCAATAATGTCACTTTTAACGATTCCGTTACGCTGCAAAGTCCCTCGGGAACGGTGGATACAACCGGATTTACCCTCAGTGCGAACAATAATGATATTACCCTGATTGGCAATATCGTGAATGCCGGAGCGATCGCGGTGGGAACGGGAAATCTGACCTTCACCGGCAACGAAATCGATCTCAATAACACGGTTGTCGGAACGGGAATTTTAACCCTGCAACCTCTCGATCCCACTCAAGGGATTTTAGTCGGGACAACCGATAGCGGCAGTACGAGCATTCTCGATCTGACTGCCGCGGATCTGGGTTTTCTGCAAGATGGATTTTCTCAAATGATTATCGGTGCATCCAATGGTAGCGGCAGTATTTCTCTGGCCAATAATATTAATTTTAGCGATCCGGTATTGGTGCGATCGCCCTCGGGAAGCGGGTCGATTTTCGCCGGAGACCTCACCGGAAGCGACAATGCAACGATAGAGTTACAAGCCGCTCAAAACATATCTACAGGGAATATTACCAATATCGGGCGCGCCGTAACGGCAACGAGCAGTAATGGTAGCATTACAACGGGAGCGATCGATACGAGCAATCCTTCAGGAGCGGGGGGAAATGTCAATTTCAATGCCTCCCAAGATATTCAAGTGAGTTGGATCGATACCCAAGGAACGACCGCAGGCGGACAAATTGAGATTGCAACCAGTCAATTTTTCCGAGGCACGTCAACCTTTAACGATAACAACGGTCAATCTGCAACCCTTGCCACTATTGGCGGTAGTGGAGGGGGAAGCATCACCATCCGACATGGTGGCAATGGTATTACCCCCTTTGAAATCGGGAATTTTAATACTAACGGAATCCCAGGGGCGATCGCGACGGGAGATTATCTCCTTACTCCTAATTTGTCTTATCTCTACACTCATATTGAAGGTAATATTGCCATTATCAGCGTTGACACACCCAGACCAACGCCAACACCCACACCAGCACCAACACCCACACCAACAACCCCCAACCCCCAACCCCCAACCTCCAACCCCCAACCCCCAACGTCAATCAATTTCCCCAATGCTGTCGATTTAGTTTCTATCCCTTCTCCGTCTATTGCTTTGGTCAATCCCCTCGGGGGAGGCGGAAATTCGATTAGTCCAGCCCGAGCCTTTTCTTTATTTGACGCGCAATTTTCTAATAGTTTTCAACAATATTTTGCCAGTGGCAGTTCCTCGGGGGTTGCTCCAGGAGGAGGAGGTGCGAATAATACAGGCGGAACATCGGGACTCGCATCTTCAGGCAGTAGCGCGATCGCTGGCAGTAATTTTAGTTCTCCTTCGGGAAGCAGCGCGATTGCTGGCAATAGTTCCAGTGTGGCAGGAAGCGCGATCGCCAGTAATAGCACCGGTTCAGTCTCTACAGGAAGCGCGATCGCCAGTAATAGCACCGGTTCAGTCTCTACAGGAAGCGCGATCGCCAGTAATAGCACCGGTTCGACTTCCACGGGAGGTGCGAGTTCGTCAACAACCAATACCAGTTCTAGCGTTACGTCTTCGAGTACCGATGCCGGGGAAACATCAGGAAACAAAACCAATTCTTCGAGTCGCAATGGCACGAGTTTTAATAATGCAGCGAACAAAGGCTCGGGAAGTAGCAGCAGCAATTCCTCTTCTGGCGGAGACGGCGGCGAAGACGAACTCAACCTCGCTCGCGCTCAAGCCAGTCTCGAAGAAGTTTACCGCGCTACGGGAGTCAAACCCGCTCTCCTTTATGTTATTTTTCTCCCTCCCGTGGGCAACTCCACTACTAATACTGAAGAATCTGGGAACGATCGCCTTTTCCTCATGCTCGTTCCTCCGGGAGCAGACCCCATCATTCGTCCCGTCCCCGTCAATCGGGAATTAGCACTCCGGGTGAGCGATCGCTTCCGCAATGCTGCCATCAATACCCGCCGTCCCACCTCCTTCCTCCGCCCCTCCCAAAAACTCTATGAATGGCTCATCGCACCTATTGCCGAAGATCTGGAAAACCTGGAAATTCATCACCTCACTTTTCTCCTCGATGCAGGATTGCGATCGCTTCCCGTTGCCGCTCTCCACGATGGGGAAAAATTTCTCGTGGAACGCTACAGTCTCAGTTTAATGCCCAGCATGGCGTTGACCGACCTCAGTTATGCCGACGTGCGAGGGATGAGTCTCTTGGCCATGGGGGCGGAAACCTTTGACGACCAAAATCCTTTACCCGCCGCCGGAGCCGAAGTGGATTTACTCACCAATCAACTCTGGAACGGAGATTCTTATTTAAACGAAGATTTTACCGCCGAAAAGCTGGTAGAAGCGCGCCAGCAGACTCCGTTTCGCATGATTCACTTGGCGACTCACGGAAAATTCGAGTCGGGAAGTCCGGATGATTCCTTTATCTATTTGGGTGCGGGAAAACTGCCCTTGAGTCAAATTCGAGAATTGGGACTGCACGATCCGCCGGTAGAATTGCTGGTATTGAGTGCTTGCGAAACGGCGTTGGGAGACGTGCGGGCAGAGTTGGGATTTGCGGGGTTGGCGGTGATGGCAGGGGTAAAATCGGCCTTGGGAAGCCTGTGGCAAGTGAGCGATTCGGGAACTTTGGGATTGATGACGACCTTTTACGAACAGTTGAAAGAGGCACCAATTAAAGCGGAGGCGTTGCGGCGATCGCAACTGTCGATGATCCGGGGGGAAACGCGATTGGGAGAGGGAGAAATCATTACTACGCGGGGAGCGATCGCTTTAGAACAAGCCCTAACGGGAGGAAACGATCTAAGCCATCCTTATTTCTGGAGTCCGTTTACTTTAATTGGCACGCCTTGGTAGAAACAAGGCATGCCTTGTCTTATCGCGCATTAAAAATTATCCGGATCGATGTTGGCTGTTTTGAGGAGCTCGCGCAACCGTTCTAACTCTGAGGTAGCGCGTTCTTTCTCTTGACGTTCTTGTTGTAATTCCACTTCGGCGAGATCGGCTCTTTGGCGTTCTTGCTCGGCTCTTTGGCGTTCTTGCTCGGCTCTTTGGCGTTCTTGCTCGGCTCTTTCTTCTCCCGTCAGCAATAAATTACCCTCCCTATCCCACCAGCGCAACCACGGTAACTCTACATTTTGATATCTTCCTCGCCAAAGACCCAATTCGACGCCTAAATCGTCTATGGGAAAGCGATCGCGTTCGTTGGGGGCGATCGCTTCATAACGTCCCCTCAGTAGTTGATACACTTCAACTCGTCCCCGTCGAACTTCATAAATCCCATAATAGGCAGGGCGAATCACAGTCTCGTAGACCCAAAATTTCCCCTCCCAAGGGGTACGATCTCGCTCTTCTTCTCCATTTCCAGAAACAAACTCCAAGACGATTTGCGGCGGAATAACTTCTTGCCAGAGAACATAAGAACGCCGCATTTGACCGTCTAAAGTGGGGGGAACATTGGGAACGTAAAACCAATCTGGAGCTTCTGCACCTTTAAGGGGGGGATCGGTTCTGCGCCAGTAAATTCCGCTATCTTGTCCGATGCAATACTGTCTGTCGGGATGAAGGCGATCGAGAACGGGGATGATGGAATCGGTCAAAAGAATACTTTGAGGGTGCTCTTGAAAATTTTTCACAAAACTGCCATCCTCGCAAGGAAGCTGAGTATGGTCGGGAAGAGGCGTAAAGGTTTCAGTAAAAGTCATGGCCGCAAAAAATACGGTTTAGAATAATTGTATTATAGCAACAGGTAATGCGATCGCCTCTATCGATATTTTTTGTTAACCTGTGAGCCAACCCTCTAACAGTTCTTTTTGCGAAGAAGTGGAGGCAGAAACTTGCACGATTTGATAGCGAGTGGGTTGGGGATCGCCTAGTTTCACTTCGTGAGTTTGCAAGACTTCTTGATGAAATACCGTTACCGCGATCGCCTCTCCGCCTTGATAATCTCGCAAGCGTTCGTTTAAGTTATCGTGAGTGACTCGCACCCCATCAATAGCGAGGAGTTCGTCGCCGATATCAATCCCCGCTTTTGCAGCGGGAGACTCAGACCAAACAAATTGAACTTTCGTTTTTTGTTCTTCTGTCACTGTTTTTATACCCAAATAGGGGTAAGGATTTTTATCTCGCACGCCTTCAATTTTCAAACCAAAGGGAAGAAGGTATTCATTAAACGGTAATTTCCCCGTTCCGTGTAAATATTTGCGAAAAAAGTCGTCTAAATCTTCTTCAGCAATGGATTCAATCGCCTCTTGCAATTGTTGGGGAGTATAACCGATTTCTGCTTTGCCAAACTTCTCCCAGAGCAATCGCATAATATCGTTGAGCGATCGCTCGTTTTTAAATTTCCGACGTAAGAAGAGATCGAGTAAAAGAGAGACCATCTCGCCTTTTAAATAATAGGAAATTTGCGAGTTATCGCTGTTGGGATGCCGTCGGTACAGTTTAATCCAAGCATCAAAACTCGATTCGCCCAAGGGTTGAACCTTGCGCCCGGGAGTTTGCAAATAGCGCGAAATATCTTTGTTAATAGTTTCAAAAAAAGCCTTGCGATCGTAGACTCCAGCCCAAAGGGGGAGAATAGTATCGTAATAACTGGTTGCCCCTTCGCAAAACCAAAGGGAAGTGGTATAATTTTCTCGCGTATAATCAAAAGTTTCTAAAGCTTGCGGGCGAATTCGCTTGACATTCCAAAGATGGAAAAATTCATGGGCGACGAGCTGAATAAAACGATTGTAGCGATCTTTGTTGCGAAATCCGAAGCGATCGTAAATCAAAGAACAACAGGCTTTATGTTCTAATCCCCCAAAACCATCGTTGTTTAAATGTAATATAAAAATATACTCGTTATAGGGTAAATCTCCATAGATTTTAGCTTCGGTTTTAATAATTTTTTTCGTATCTTCAATCAAGCGATCGTGCTGTATATTTCCTTTTCCCCAAATTGCCCATTGATGGGGTTTGCCCAGTGCCTCAAAATCGTAAATTTCGTGGCTGCCGATCTCGAAGGGACTATCGACTAAAACATCAAAACTCTCGGCAACAAAGGTATTTTTTTTCCCTGCAACTCCCGGCAAGCTGGTGGTAACGTGCCAATCGGAATGAGACAGATCGATCGCAATTTGACAGGACAGAATTTCCCAATCGGGAATGAAGAAAAAGAGCGCAGCCCCATTAAAATAGCCGTGAGTGCGATCGAGATGGTTGGTTCGCACGGTCAGTTCGTTGGCATAGACGCGATAGCATACCATTACGTTCGTAGTATCTCGAGTATCGATCTGCCAGAGGTTCTTCTCTAATTTGCGGGCGTGAAGTGCTTGTTTCTCATTGGCTATGGTTTCATCACCCATCATTGCGCTAAAATCTTGAACGTGGCGCGAGTACTCGCGTACCAAATAAGACCCCGGAGTCCAAACGGGCATTTGCAGATTTAGCAGTTCGCTTTGCCAATTTTCGACGTGCATCGTCACCTCAAACAGGTGGTTTTGCGGTTCTGGCATGGCAACGCCATAGGATAGAGTTGGGGTGGTTGTCGTAACCGTGCGATCGCGAAGAACTGTGGCTTTGGTCATTAACTTGGCAACTAACTAGCAGTATGGCTGGATTCCGTCCGAATGCACCCTTGATTATTTATCATCCCTGTAGTATATCATCTAATAGGCTTGAAATTAAAGACAATATTTGTTATTCTTTGATAATATTTTGCAGGCGAAAGCAGGCGATGTCGGCGATTTCTTTTAAAGCCTGTTGTTTTTCGATTTGCCACTCATTATTCAATCTGCAATCGAAGGCTTCGAGGATGCTCGTTTTTGTATGATTTTTAACAGCGATAATAAAGGGAAAGCCAAATTTTTCTCGATAGGCTTGATTGAGGGCGCGAAATTGTTGAAATTCTTCTGGTGAGAGGCAATCTAAACCTACACCTTTTTGTTCTCGTACAGAGGCTTCTGCCATTTTCGCTTTGCTGCCTAAATCTGGATGAGATCGCAGTAACTCCAGTTGTTCTTCTTGGTTTAATTCATTCATCACAAACACCATTTTTTGATGGAGATTTTTAAGATCGAGAAAAGGACGACTATTCCAAGTGTTTCGAGCGATAGAAGGCGTTTTTTCAAAGATTTCACCCAAAGCGATAGTAAAGTCATCTTGAGACATTTGATTAAGCGTTGAGATGGAATAAAGCAATGTTCTTGGTTATTGGTTATTGGTCTATAACTGATAACTGATTATTAGCTTCCTCGATAGGTACTGTACGACCAAGGCGAAGTTAATAGCGGAATGTGATAATGGACATTGCGATCGCTAATTCCAAAGCGAATGGGAACGAAATCTAAAAAGGGAGGATCGGGCATTTCTAACCCTTTATTTTCAAAATAAGCAGCAACTTCAAAGACTAACTCATAAACTCCAACTTTCAAGGCTTCATTAACTAATAATGGCGCGTCCGTGCGTCCGTCGGAGTTGGTTTTAACTTGTTTTAATAAAGTTTTTTTCTTCGTCTTGCGATCGATCTGCCATAATGCGAGCGCCATTCCCGCAGCCGGACAGCCTTGCGCCGTGTCGAGAACGTGAGTTGTTAATTTTCCCATAACTAATGAGGAGAACAGAGATTTTTTTGAATCGATCCGATGATAGCATTATGAGAAACGATCGCATTCTCGATCGATAATTTAGAAATGAGGAAATTAATGGAAATACGAGAGGCTTTAGATTCAGAACTCGAGGATGCTTTATTTGTCGAGAGAGCCGCATTTGGAGAAGAAGAGGAAGCAGAATTGGTGAGAAATCTTTTAAACGATCCCAGTGCTAACCCCTTATTATCTCTCCTTGCATTTCAAAACGATCGCCCTGTAGGACACGTTCTATTTACGGCAGCGCATTTGACGACAGCCCCCCATCTCGAGATCGCCATTTTAGCCCCGCTTGCCGTTATTCCAGAGGCACAAAATCAAGGCATTGGCGGCAAACTGATTGAAACAGGTGCAGAACTTTTGTCGCGATCGGGAGTCGAGTTGGTCTTTCTCGCAGGATATCCCGCCTACTATACTCGCCACGGCTTCCAACCCGCCAGCCCGCTTGGTTTTGAACCCCCATATCCCACGCCAGAAGAATATCCCGATGGTTGGATGGTGCGCGAACTTAGTGGGGGAGCGATCGCCTCTTTTTCAGGTAAGGTAATTTGTGCGGATGCCCTCAACGATCCGAAATATTGGCGAGAAGATTAATTTAATTTAAAGGACCGCTTAAGATAATTTTCGCGAGGGCATTAACGACATCTTCAGGATTTTCCTGTTTGAGTTGGTCGTACCATTGTTGGGTAATCTCTTGTTTTTTCCCATAAATGGTATCGGTTCGTTTGCGTGCCTTTAAAACTAAATTAGCCGTGCGGTCTTTGCGGGCAGTTTCGTAGCGTTTGAGGGCATCTGCTACGCCGATATTGGTGGTTTGAAGATAGCGAGCGAGGATTTCTGCATCCTCCATTGCCTGACAGCCTCCCTGTCCTAAAGTGGGAGTTGTTGCATGGGCAGAATCTCCCAGTAAAACCACCCTACCCTGAATAAGGCGATCGAGGGGATCGATGTCGTGAATTTCCAAGCGGTTAGTTTGCAGGGGATCGAGATTTTGAATGAGTTTTTGTACGGGAGTCGTCCAACCTTGAAAGATTTGCGCCAATTCCTCCCGACGATTTTCCGGCTTAACGGTGCTGCCTTTGGCCATGGGACAGCCAAAAAAGAAGTAAAAGCGATCGCCACCAACGGGCATCATGGAAGCGCGTTTTCCTTCCCCGACATAAATAACCCAATTATTCTCTGGAGTATAGTCCGCGTTGGCTTCTACCAAGCCATTCCAGTTCACGTAATCGGCATAACGCAAAGAGATCTCTTTCCCCGTCACGTAACGCCGCACTACCGAATGAATGCCATCCGCCCCAATGACGAGATCTCCCGTAACTCGGCGATCGCCTTCGAAAATTGCCGTAGCGGTGCGATCGCTTTCCTCCACTCCAATACAGCGAGAATGCAAATGCACGCTCTCCCGTCCAAAAGCCTCTAAAAGCAAGTTTTGCAAGTCAGTACGGGCAACGGGATAAGGCCGCTGTCCCACCTTTTCCACCAAAGGTATTAGATTGATATGATTGAGCAATTCATCGATATGACTGCGATATTCCATGCGATCCATTCGACCGCCAATTCGGGCGATTTTTTCTCCCAACCCCAAACGGTTGAGAACCTTAACCCCATTTGACCAAAGGGAAATCCCTGCACCCGCCGGACGCAATTCTTTGGCTTTATCGTGGATTTCGACCTCATATCCTGCTTGACGCAGGGCAATTCCCGCTGTCAAACCACCAATTCCCGCACCAATAATAATAACTTTGAGATTATCCATAAGTTTAAAAGTAAGGTGCGTTATGCTCCACTTTGTTCCGCTAACGCACCTTACTGGACTAACTGGTGACTGTTAACTGGTGACTGATTTACAGTCCCATTGCTTTACGCGTTTCGGGTCCGACAATACCATCGACGGTTAAGTTATTTTTGGTTTGGAAGGCTTTAACGGCGGCTTCTGTTTTTTCACCAAATACGCCATCAACGGTAATGCCTAACTTTTGCTGAACTTGACGGACTGCCGATCCCGTCGAACCTTGCTTTAAGGCGATGCCGCCAACACCTGCGGCTGCTTTCGTATAAGGACCGTAAACCCAGCGATCGCTCGATAGCTGCAACCAATCGCCGCGATTGCCAACAACGGTTTTCAGGGTTGCCCCATTACTCACGCACATATCGATTTTATAGTTCGTACCGGGTCCGGTGCGGGCATTCAAACAATCGCCTTTCGGGGTACTGACCTGACGCAGAGTTCCTCCCGCACTCAAACTGTTTGTCGTGAGGGCAGTATAGGGCTTATAAACCCATCGTCCGGTTGATAGCTTATACCAATCCCCTTGTTCTCCTACAACGGGGGCAAGCACTGCTTTATCAGTCACGCAACTATAAACGCTTGCTGTCATGCTCGGACCGGTACGGGCATTGAGACAACCGCCATTTGGGGTACTAACGTAGCGAGTTCCGGACATAGTTTGAGCCACACTGGGAGCGGTACTCAACAAACTAGCAGTTACGATCCCGATCGAGAGCAAACCCAACCATTTCGCATTGGGAATGACAGACCAATCGAACAGTTCAACGCTGCTAAAGTCGTATTCAATGCCTTCAATGTCTTCTTGAAGCGTGCAAGCATGAGTATAGGTTAAAGCGTCCACGATCGCCTCCTCAACAAGGATAAATGATACAGAATAGCAAAATACTATTTTGTTTATTCTAGTTAGTTAATATAGTATATGACAGAAACGTTGAAAAATTTAACGATCGCGTTAGGTTTTAGCTTTCTCCCTCAAGGGGACAAACGCATGAGGGGTGAGGGGGTTGTACTTCGATCCCGCAAACAAAACAACCTAAAAACATGTTAATTGCTAAATAATCGTTTTTAAGTGCTTCGCTATCATTTCAGCATAAACTTTGCGATTGTAATGATGATTGGTTAATTTAGAATTAAGTAATTTACTATCCACAAGACCATCCGAGCCAAGAGATTCTCGATCGAGAGATAAATAAACTATTTCATGTTGTTGACAAAAATCCTGCATTCTTTGATTGAATTGGAGTGTTAATTCTGTTCTCTGTTGTTGTGTTGCTGTAACTGATTTCCTAGCATTAGCAACTTCTCCAAAATCCTGACCGTCTTTTATTGTTGCTAATGGAGCACTGATGCAAATTATTTTAAATTTTTCTGATGTTGTCAAGAGAAACTTTTGATAGTTAGTCAATGCTTCTTCAAGCATTTCTGCAACTGAAGTTTTATATTTTGCCGCCCTATACCAAATTACAAATCCCACATCTACTTCACCCAGTAAGACAATCATTATTTTTGCTGTTGTCCTTTTAATGTAGTTTTTATAGATTGATAATGCTTTTGTTTTTGAGTTTGGATTTTTAAAACCTGAAACAGTAGCACCGATAATCCCTATGACATGGAAATAGTATTTTGGAAAAGAGGTGCGAAAATGCTCGTGGCGAAACACACTAACATGAGAATCACCAAGAACTAAAATCTCTTGATATAACAACCTCTTCCATTCCAGCTTGATTTTTGCATAGATTCTTGTGAAAAATGCTTTTGTATTTAACGTCATTTTAAGCGCTCCAATATGTAAAGTACATCAGTTCACAATTACAGAAACAAAAAGTTCGCTAACTTAGAGCTTTACGCAACTGAGATGCACCCGAGCAATGTTCATTATCGATAGTTCGTAAATTGCAATGCTACGGGAATATCTTCCTGTTTGAGAAACTGAATAATTTGTTGCAAATCGTCTTTGGATTTACTCGTAACTCTAACCGCATCCCCTTGAATTGAGGCTTGGACTTTTTTAAAGTTATCGCGAATTGATTTGCTGATTTTCTTTGCTAACTCTTGACTAATTCCTTTTTTTAGAGTAATTTCTTGACGCACTCGACCGCCACTTGCCGATTCAACCTTACCATATTCAAAAATCTTCTGGGAGAGATTTCGTTTGGCTGCTTTTTGCCGCAAAATTCCTTGAATGGCATCTAAAGTCATTTCGCTATCGGTATTAACAGTAATGAGCGTTTCGCCCAATTCTACCGTGCTATTGGTATCTTTGAGATCGTAACGACCCTTAATTTCTCGTAAGGTTTGATCGACCGTATTAACCATTTCTTGATAGTCAAAATCACTAACAATATCAAAAGAGTAGGTAGAAGCCATAATTTTGTAATTTGCAATTAAAATTTGCACCTAAAATTAGTTTGAAAAATGGGAGAACCCGTTTAATCAAAATAGAAAAGGGTGACGATTTTGCGCTGTTCTTCTGCTTCTTCGCAAGTCTTCAACAGGGTATGACTGTCGTGGAAGGCAAAGCAAATCAACTGCTGGCAGCGCGAAACAATTTCCCGATTGCACAATGCACTTGCTTCTCCCAGAGAAAGGCGATCGTTATCGGGATGTTCCACCAGATGAATCACTTGTTCGAGAACTTCCCGCGATTCCCTCGGCTGGCGGGAAAGACTTTGAGGTAAAATCACCGTGAGGAGATTGGGATCGGCACGCATGGCACCGCGAATGGCGGCTAAGTTCGTTCCCGTCGCGCCAGAAGTCATCAAGCGATTGCCCCCCAACACGAGGGCATAACTCATGGTCTCGATAATTTTTTGGTGCGCGAGGGGAAGGTGACGCGAACCTAGTAAGGCGATACGTTTGGAACTGGTTTGTTGAATGGCTGCCAGTTCTTGTGCCAGCGTATCGATTTCTTGAACTTCGATGGATTGACTCAAATTGGGTACTCGGGCTGAAAAAATAGAGGTTGACAAAATAATTCTAGTCGTCGATCGCGCGACTAGAACAGAGTCATTTTATCTTAACAGAGGACAACAGAGAATTTTTTTCTCGTTCTATCCTACGGCTAGAGCATCGGCAGATTCTTCTTGCAGCAGTCCCGTTAATAAGGAGGCTGGGGGTTGTCCGTGGGGCCAGGCAAAGGCATGGCGAAAAGCTGCATCCTGACAGGCTTGTAGCTGACGAAAATCAATAATATCGAGAGTTAATAAGTTTTCGTACTCGAAGGGCAAGCGGACGTTATGCAGTCCGGCATTATCGGTACAAATGGCAATATCGACTCCCGCTTCAAAACAGCGATCGAAGACGGTTTTCAGTTGTTTGGGGTCTTCTAAGGTTCCGGTTTTGATATAAGTGGTGGGGCAAACTTCCAAGCATTGTCCGTTGGCGGCTAGTTCGGGTAATAATTCCGGGTAGTGTAGGGGAATTTGAATGCCGTGACCGATCCGCATGAGATAGGGGAGGAGTTCCGGATAGCAGCCGTCGCGGGTTTCATAGAGGTGTCCCGTCGTTTTTAAGCCCCGCGATCGCGCATAAGCGTACAATTTCACAAATTCTTCGAGGCGATCGCGATAGTGGGCATCTCCTCCGGCTACATCGATGGCACAAACGTATTGAGGATAGTTGACGGCCAGATCGGCGATCGCTTGATTCACCTCATAAGGCAAACGGGAGTGCATGCAGAGAATTTGGCTGGTAACGATGGGATATTCCACCAGTTGGGATGCGCGTCCTACTGTTTCTACAATCGCTTTCATTTGCTCGATGCGATCGCTTTGACTCAATTCCTCGTCAGTCCGCAGATAAGGGGTATAGCGCAACTCCAAATACGCCAAGTTTTCAAAAATATACGCCCCGCGAATGAGACGATAAATAAAGTAAGGAAGGGTGTTTTCGGTTTGCACTTTTTCGACGAGGGTGTGCAATTCTAAATACTCGTCGAGGGTATTGCGAGGGCGGGTATAAAAGCCTTCAAAGTCAGAATATTCGGGAAACTGGGCGATGAGTTCCTCGTTGTGGCGCTGACAGTAGCGCCAGAAGATCCGAGGTACGACGGATCCCCCGAGGTGACGGTGGAGTTCTGCGTATAAAGCCATGAGAAGTTTACAAAATTTAACTTCACTTGATTTTATCGCGATTTTCCGCTACTCCGTTTCGCTCTTGGAGAAATTACCGGACTCATATTTAGAACATTGGGTACGAGCTGCTAAAACAGAAGCCCTGTCAAAATTGAGGCAGTTATGAGTCAAGCAAAGATTGCTGCTGCTTTGCGATCGGGCTAAAAATTGTTGCGAATACTGTCTAATTGCTGAATTAGCAATCCTTGCCAAGGTGAGAAAAAATCATTAAGTTTCAGATAACGAAAGTACAATAGATATATATTGATATAGTCCATGTAAAATGAACATAATATAAAAATGAGAAAAAAGCAAATTTACTTTATGTTATTGTTCCTACTCTCTGTTATATTGTTTTCTTTGGCTTCGCCATTAACTTTTGCTCAATCATCGACTTTACCAACAACATCAGGCAGTCTTTGGTCAGATCGGTCATTCCTACAAAATATTATTGTTACTATTTTAGCTGCTATATTAGCTTTTCTAAGCGGTTACACTTTGTCACAAATAAATCAAAAAAGGAGTGTCAAACTCCTTCCCTACAATCTAGAGATCGATACCGGGCTTGTTAATATGGATAGAGAGATAAAAGACAAAGTAAAAGTATTTTATGAAGGTCAAGAAATCGAAAATTTATCTCATGTAAAAATCGATCTAGAAAATACAGGAAATTCAGCGATAAAATCAGAAGAAATTCGATTCGAGTTTTTACAAGAAACTCGGATTTTAGATTTCTACTTCGATCCAGTTCCTGAACCTGAAATGAAAGTAGAAAAAATTCGAGATCCTAATTTACGGGAATTTGAATGTAAATGCCGTGTTGGAAATATCGGCAGGGATGGAAAATTAGGAGTTCGTTTTATTGTAACTGGTGACTCGGCAGTTGAGCCAAAATTACATTCATATAATGAAAATGATGACGTTAAGCTAGTTTCTAGAGCCACCACAAAAATTTTGAGCAACAAAGAAAAAGTTTCAAAATTTCTAAGTTTATTAATTATGTATTTTGTTGTTCCTCCAGTTTTCAACTTCTTCGGTTCACCTTTGAGTAGTCTTATGGCTGGAATAGTGAGAATTCCACTTTTATTTTTTATGTTTCGCTTTATAGTTCCTTTCTCTGAGGTTATTGCCGAATTGATTTCTAAGTTACTGAATTTGGAAGAGAAACCCAATTAATTTTTGTCAATTTTAGAAGGTTCTAAAGTTGATGGGGAGGTAAGTATTAATGAAATAAGCCAAAATATACGAAAGTGAAAAAGACTCTTTTTAAGATTATATTAGAGGAAATCAAAAAGGATTGGAGTGTACCATGAGCTATATAAGACGCTCTAATAACGCGATCTCATTGCCTAACTCATTCGCAATTATATTCGCAATTATAGCGGAGATAGGAATCGAACCTACCTAGACGAGCTTATGAGACTCGCAAGCAACCACTGCTTCACTCCGCGATATTTCTAGTATAGCACATTTTGTATTATAGTGTAATCTTCTTGAGGAATTCGATCGCCATTAAAACCGATCGCCGATTGCAGGACAAGAAAACAAGCGATCGCAAGGATTAACGGCTTGCATTTCCGGTTCTCCCGAAGCCATTTTACGACCGCTAGGAAGGCGATATTCAAAGTGTAGGTGACTTCCCGTAGAATTCCCCGTACTCCCCATTTCTGCCACGATTTGACCGCGAGAAACTCGTTCTCCTGCCGTTACAAATAACTTGCGATTGTGCGCGTAAACCGTTTCACCGCGATCGCGATGGCGAATTTTCACGACATTTCCCAAACCCCAATGATCCCATCCCGAATAGACGACTTTCCCGTCGGTAATCGCGCGGATCGGAGTACCTAAAGAACCAGCGAGATCGATTCCTTCATGGAACTTTTGAAAACTTTGCGTGAGGATTGTAACGCGATCGGGGACGGGTTTGCTAAAAGCACGAGAACTTCGAGATCGAACAGAAGAAGCAATATAATTTTGCTTGAGTTCTTGAAAAGTTTCATCGAAACCAATTGTATATTTAACCACTTGGCGATCGAAAATATATCTGAGTTGTTGAACTTTCTTTTGCGGCTGTCTGTAATTATTACAAGGAAAGGAAGCCCAATGACCTCCAACTTTACACGCTGCTTTTTCAAAATTGCCAAAAGCAATATCTTTTAAAACCCCTTTTTGCTGGAGATAATAAATCGCGGCTTTATCTTGGGAAGCAGGAGTAAAATCGCGAATAATTCCATTTTTTGTTAAACTGCGGTAATTAAAATCCATGATTTGATAGCGTCCGCTTGCAGAACTGCAAACTCGCTTTCCCGCACGCCTAATAAAAGCACAATTTTGATTAGCTTTCCAACCTCCTCCCACAAAAGGATGGGTAGAAAAATTCTTGATTTTATTGCCACCTTTAAAGACGATAACTGTATAAGAAGCCTCACCAATACTTCCCGTTTCTGCCCAAGCGATCGCATCTAAAAAAGCACGAATTCGAGCCACATAAATACAGGCTTTTTTGATTTGATATTCGCTCAAGCCGTTGAGAATATTATCTCTTTCTAGTTTTTGACGAGATAAGAGTTCGGAAAAACACGATCGCTTAAAATTTTGCGGATTCATCAAAATATTGCGATTGGGTACAATTGCTAGCAGAGAAACGCGATCGAGAGATTGAAAAAACTCGTCACTTTTCCATGTTTCCCAACCCAAAAAATTCAAAACATCGGGAACAGTAGAAAGATTCTCTTGTACGGTTTTAATGAGGGGTTCGATAACGGGAGTTTTGAGAACGCAAAATAACATGATTAAAGTTAAAATCCCCATTGAAAGCGACCAATCTGAAGAAGTTTTCGTTTTTCGATTGCGGCGATCTCGTTTTTTCTTTCTCATCTTACGAGCCAATCGATTAACTAAAATATGATATAAGCGATCGCTGCGATTGATAGTAGATTTCCTATGCTTCACGATTTGGCTTTTCCCCCTGTAAATTCCATTCAACAAAACCTAAAGGTGGTGCAATCCACTCTCCTTGATATTGCGTGCCAAAATGCAAATGCGGCCCCGTTCCTGCCGTTCCCGTACTGCCAAATATTTCCCCAGCTTTATAAATACCGGGACGACAAGTTTTTAGATGATGAGAAATAAATGTCCAATTGGGTAAAGATGCACTTGTAATCTTGCTATAAACTCCCCAAGGCGGTTGTTTTAAACATTCTACCCTAGCTTTTTCTCCGGGGAGTGAAATTACAGATAATGGCGTTCCAATTGGTGTTCCAACATCGACACCGCGATGAAGAATACAGCCTTGAATACCTTGGCGATCGATCTCTTCAGGGGTTTTATTCAAACAATCCGAACGGCTTCTTTTTCCTGTACTGGGATGAACTGGTCGCATGCGATAAATATCGGTAACCATATAAGTCTGTTTGCTTTTTCCATAAATTTTATCCTTGCGTTTAGGAGTTACAGCTAATGCCGAACTTCTAAAAAAAAATTCCAGATTTTCCGGACTTGGACTGATAGCATGATTTTGCGGCATTATTTCTGAATGCTTTGGAGGTACTTTCTGAGGATAATTACGACGATTGACCAAAGGATAAATGATAGTAATATAAGCAACACCTGCTACTAAAATACTCAGCAAAATCAAAATTGTTCGTCGCGACTCCTTAGCACGTTGTTCGGCGAGTAAACTATCAATTTTTATTTCCATTCTTTCTAATTTATCTTGAAATTTACGAAATTTTCTGCCAATACGCTTATCTGTTTCATACAGTAAATTAAAAATTTGTTTTCGGTTTTCAAAGTTTACCTTTTCAAATCGTTTCTGCAAACGATCGTATTTTCTTTCTAATCTTTCTAACTGTCGGAAAACTTGCTGAGAATAGGGAAGAGGTAAGGGAATTTGACGTTTTGTTTGCTGTTGTTGCCAAGTACGATCGCGAAATGAATCTGAAGAAAATTCGCGATCGCTTTCTTCTTCAAGAATATCGGCATCGATAATCTCTTCATAAGAGGACTGAAACTCATTGTCACTGGACTTCTCTCCTGTGTAGCCTGTATTATAAGTTGTTGAGCTTGTATAATTAGAAGAATTCGTGGCTTTACTCATGTTTCTCAAATCTCAACTAAAAATTGGTAAAAATCATGATAACTTCTGGCACTTTCTCTTGCTGTAAACCATCAATAATTTTGCCATCCCTAACCAAATAGAGATAAACGCGGATCGATTTGCCCGGGAGAAGCTAAATTAATAGAGGTTTTATGATGGCTGGTAGAATATTGCGTAGGTGTAAGATCGGCAGTTTCTTCCCGCTTAAAATGAGGAAATAAGTTGAAATAAGGAGAAAGATCGAAGGCTTTTTCGGAGTTATTGGCAGCCGATCCGACAATTCCGGCAATAACAATAAATACAGAAAATCCGATGACACCTTTAAGAAAGTCATCCATCTTTGAGCAATCTCTCCGAGAAAGAATGTCACTACATTCCTTATTTTAGTACAAATAAACTGTTTTGCCAAGTCGATTTCAAAATTTCTCGATGGAGTAAAACTTTTCGCCCTTTGATTGAAGAAATGCCTCGCCGTAAGGCATTTGGGGATGTTTGCCCATGCGGGAACTCTCGTAAGTCAGATTCCCATCCATTGGAGAAGCACAACCTGTAATATCAAATCCGCTTGAATCACCATACTTCTCGGTGAGGGAGCAGAGGGAGCGAGGGAAGAAGCATTTTGCAAGAAAAGCCTAAGTTCGGACAATTATCCGGATTTGATATAACCTTCGTATGCCAGACAATTTTCGTGTTGGCATGGTTAGTGAGCTTGAGAGGATTATCCGATTGATTGTGAGTGGCAAAACACCAGCGATCGTCTGGCTTAGTTTAACAGTTTTATCCCGATCGAGAATTCCTCGATCGCGAACCTCGTTGAGAAAAAGAATCTTTTCTCTCGAGAAAACAAAATGTTTTTAATTATCATTCAACTCGGCTAATTCTAACCATCGTTCTGTCGCCACTTCAATTTCTTCATTAAGTTTTGCCAAGCGATCGGTCAGTTCTTGTAACTTTGTGTACCCTGCCGGCGGATCGTTATAAATTTGATGTTCTAACTCGCTTTTTTGCCCTTCGAGTTCGGGAATTTTCTCTTCTAATTGTGCCAGTTCCCGACGTTGATAATTAGAAAGACGGCGAGAACGATTTTGCGGTTTAGATTGTTTTTGCGAGGTTTCTTTAGTTTTCTTAACTGCTGGGATTTGTTCTTTTGCTTTGAGGTCTTCCGCTTGTTTGTAATCCAAATAAACCGAATAATTGCCCGGATATTGGCGCAATTTTCCTCCGGGTTCGATCGCAAAGATAAAATCTACTACGCGATCGAGGAAATAGCGATCGTGAGAAACCGCGATCGCGCACCCTTTGAAATCTTCCAAATATTCTTCTAACACCGCCAAAGTTTGTACGTCGAGATCGTTCGTCGGTTCGTCGAGAATCAGAACATTAGGCGCACTCATCAATACTTTGAGCAAAAATAAACGCCGCTTTTCCCCTCCCGAAAGTTTGTGAATGGGGGCATACTGTTGATTGGGCGGAAAGAGGAAGCGTTCCAGCATTTGCGAGGCGCTAATTTGCGTTCCGTCTGCAGTTTGCACGTATGCTGCCACATCTTTAATATAATCGATAACGCGCCGATTTTCCTCTAAAGCCGAGAGGATATCCTCGGAATGCTGGTCGAAATAACCGATATGAATGGTCTCGCCGATTTCTACCTTGCCCGCGTCTGGGGGGATGCGTCCGGTCATAATATTCATTAACGTTGATTTTCCCGCACCGTTGCCCCCAATAATCCCGATGCGATCTTCCGGACTGAACTCGTGGGAAAAATCTTGGATGAGAACGCGATCGCCATAGGATTTGCTCACTTTTTCCAGTTCGATGACCTTTTTACCGATGCGTCGTCCGGGGGTATCGATGTCTACCTTGCCTTTCACCGCTTTAAACGAGGTCTCTTGCATTGCATGGATGCGATCGATCCGCGCTTTTTGTTTGGTACTTCGTGCTTTGGGTCCGCGTTTCAACCATTCCAATTCCCGCCGCAAGACCCCTTGATGTTTGCGTTGGCTGCTGGCTGCGGATTCTTCCGCGAGGGCTTTTTTCTCGAGGTAATAGGAATAATTGCCCGCGTAACCGTAGAGATCGCCGAGATCGATCTCTAAAATGCGATTGGTGACGCGATCGAGGAAATAGCGATCGTGAGTGATGAGCAATAACGCCCCGTGAAAGTTCTGGAGGTAATTTTGCAACCATTCCACCGATTCCGCGTCGAGGTGGTTGGTGGGTTCGTCTGCGAGGAGTAAATCGGGTTCTGAGAGCAATGCAGTGGCGAGGGCGATACGCTTGCGATAGCCTCCGGAAAGATCTCCGACTCGCGCATCAAAATCGGTAATTCCCAGCTTGCTGAGGACGATTTTTGCCTTTGTTTCCAACTCCCACGCTCCCGTCGCCTCCATTTTCTCACCGATCGCTCCTAAACGAGAAGTCAGGCGATCGATCTCCTTCTCCGTAGCTCGGGAGAGTTTGAGAGAGAGCGCTTCGTACTCTCGCACTAATGTCATTTGTTCGCTGCTATCGGCGAAAACTTGTTCGAGGACGGTACAATCTTCATTGACATCTGGCTGTTGGGGTAAATAAACGATTCTCGCTCCCGATCGCATTGTGCGTTTCCCCCCATCAATGGACTCGATCCCGGCAATCATTTTCAACAGGGTGGATTTACCCGAACCATTGACCCCGATCAAACCCACTTTATCCCCTTCTTCAATGCTTAAGCTGGCTTCCCGCAGGATTTCTTTAATGCCAAAATCTTTTTTGATGCCTTGCAAGGTGAGAATGGTCATAATTGCTCGATAACGGGAAAATTACCATCATTTTATTATGACATTATCTTGTTGTCATTGTTGCGATATCGAGAGGATTGCGATGGCAAAACTCACTCATCTCATAAAATACTATACAAATCTCCCAATTTCCAAAAAGTCTAAATTATCGATTTTTTCTGAAACCTTTGGACAAGGAGATGCAGGAAATATAGCGATCGCTGCGCCCACCATCCAAATTACCGACGGTGCGCTAATTTCTGTCCTCAGCGAAAGCGATACATCTCACCGCCGAGGGGTCAACTCCGACCCCTCATGCGATCGCTTTCGCTCATCTCTACCTGTCGCGACTTTTTGGATGAGCGAAACGCCACGCAAAGCTAGAGACAAGACATGTCTCTACTCCATCCCATTTTGTCCGTGAAAATCTGATATAATGAACAAATCATTGAATTGATTCTCAGCTCGGAAGGATGCGCGGGCCATCTGAAATACGGCAAAGCCGCTTGTTGCTGTCAACTCGACTCAGAGCCGCGCAAAGATAGAATTTTGGAGGTGTATTTTCATGTATGCAACAGAAAAAACAGAAGCTCGCCTCTTCGATGCGAATAACCTCCTTGTCATGCTATCCCCATTAGAAGATGAAAGCGCGATCGCAGACTTTTACGGATCTGCGATCGTGGTTGACGATTTTTCCTCGGACGCTCTTTCCTCGGGTCTGCCCGACCTCGCCCAGAAAACCGTTTATCTATGCGGCGATATATCTAAGGCCAGCCGCTACAATTTCAATGCAGCCGAGCGGGTATTCATTATCCGGGAGCTTTCCCACAGTTACAACGAGCCGGATAACGACGGCCAGACCCGGACGCGGGTAGACTCGGGACGGATTCCCCTCCTCGCCCATGGCATTGGCGCGTACTATCGGCGCTTTTTCGACCCCAACTTCGATTACTTCAATCGAATCTGTGCGGAGCACGAGTTTCAGTCCCTCACGGAATCCACCAAGTCCGGGACGGCCCGTCGCACGGGAATCTATCTCACCCCCGTGGAGCAGGACGGTGAAGAACTGCACTTCCACCTGCTCAGATGCTCCACCAATCTATCGGGCCCGACCGAGAACTTTCGCGCGACCGACAAGTACATCGTCGATGCCCTAAACCAAGAGGCCGCCCGCATATTCCAGAACCATGCGCCATTGAATCACGTCTTGGCGCAGATTTACCACAACACTCTCGCGAATACCGCTACCGCGCAAAAGCAGTCCAAGGCCAAGATCTCGGCCCACGCAGATAAGACCAAAGACATGCCGATCGATGGCATCATGGCGTTTTGCACCTTCTATGACGGACTCGATAAGCTCCAACCCCTAGCAGATGGCTTTGATTACGGCTATAAAGGAATTAGCGGACTGACCAAGCTGCATTTTCGTCTCAAAAAGTCGGTCTCGGAACGCTCCGGATGCGCCCTCCCCCCTCAGTTCGCCTTGACCCTGTACCCCAACTCCGTATTCTTCATGCCCCTGTCTGCGAACCGATTGTATACCCACGAGATCCGGCCGTCGATGCTAGATGCCAAGTTACTCCCGACTCGCTTGGGGTATGTGGTTCGCTGTTCGCGTACCGAGGCCGTTCATCAGAACGGTCGCACGTTCCTCAAGCAGGACGGAAGGCGGGTGGCGCTCGTACCGCCTACTCTCGAGGGCATGAAGGATCTGCGTAAGTTGTATGCGGAGGAGAACAAGACCCAATCTTTCATCGATTACGGCGATCGCTTCCTCTTCAGCATGAATGCAGGAGATTACAGTGCCCCCCGAATCTAAAATAACAGACGAGATTCGCTCCTACGCATTGCTGAGTGAAGGCAATCTTTTTGAGGAGTTGCTTGCATCGGCCAGGCTCGAAGATGTGGGAAAAGGCAGGCAAGGCGCCGTACTGCTCGATATCGACGAGACGGGTCGCATCCCGATCGTCCGCACTACTACCCAATATAGGACTCCGGCGCAACGATTCCAGCCCGTGCACGATCGCTTAGCACGGCAGATTCAACAAACTGCATCGCTTTCGGTTAGCTTCAATAATGCTCTCATCGAACGCTACACGAACGCATACGCCAAAATGGGCAGTCACTCCGACCAAGCCCTAGATCTGGCAGACGAATCGTTTATCGCTATTTTCTCTTGCTACAAATACCCCGAGCGCGCGAACCCACCGAGGAAACTGCTCGTCGAATCAAAGAAGCCTGGCGGCGATCGTACCGAGATCCCCTTGGGTCACAATAGTGTTGTCGCGTTCTCTATTGATACCAACCGACGGCTCAAGCACAAGATCGTGCTGGACGCATCCAGTCAGGACACCGATAACGAATGGTTGGGAATTACCTATCGAACCTCAAAGACCCTCATGCGGTTTTCCGACGAACATGTCTATTTTTTGGACAATACACGCCTGACACTGGCCGGCGAAGAGGAAAGGCACGAGTTTTATAACCTGCGGCGTCAAGAGAACAAGGAAACGGACTTTATCTATCCTCGGATTACGTATACCATCAGCGAGAGCGACATAATGCCACCCGAATCCATTAAGAATGCAAGATTGTTACCATCCGATAGCACAATCAATCGAACGCCAGCTTAGAACTTCTCGATGAGGCTGCAAAGCATCAACTCTCTGGCGAGCAGTCGGTGGAATTCTTCGCATAGTGTTGGCATTGACTATAGATTTGCTCGAAGACCCGGTCGGCGGCTGTGGCAACGGCAGATGACAGCACCCAGCCAAAATCTAGCGTTTGAGCCTCGATTAAATATACTGTAACCTGCTTGGGGAAACTGTCTCGATAAATGCGCTGTCCGACTGCGATCGCATGATCCCAGCGAAAGTCATGCAGATTGGAGCTCGGCTCGGGAAGTTGAGCCAATACCTCTCCGGGGACTTGATAAATTGCACCGGGTTCGGATCCGGTACGACTCGCATCAACAACAATCAGTTCGTTGCTCCCCCGAGCGCGAAACATAACATCAACACCTGCCGTGCCGCAATCGAAAACCCGGACTCGAGGAAGGGGGTTTTTGCTCAGGTGCTGCTGAAGTCGCTGGGCAAGCAGAACGCCGACGGCATCATCCGAGCGGTTGAGGTTGCCGCAACCAATAATAGTGAGCATTGGGAAGGGTTTTAAATAGTTAAAAGAGAACTATCGAACCCCAAAAAATACGCGGGTTCGATAGTGAGAAATAGATCGGATTGCATCACCCGACCGACAAGTTTTATGAGGTTCTGAAACGGGCGAGTTCTTCACCGGTTTTGCTATCGTGAGCGTGGACGGTGCAGACCAAGCAAGAATCAAAAGAGCGAGCCACATGGCCCACCTCAACGGGATCTGTCGGGTCGGCGATGGGGGTGCCGATTAGGGCTTCCTCGATGGGGCCGCGTACGCCTTCGCCGTCCCGGGGACCCACGTTCCAAGTCGTAGGCGCAATAATTTGGTAGTTCTTAATTTTGCCGCCTTCGACCTCAATCCAGTGGCAGAGCGCGCCTCGTGCGGCTTCAGTTGCGCCCCAGCCGCGGCCGTCCGTCTCTTTGGGCTTAATATAGAAAGGATCCTTGAGTTTAAACTCTTGCAGGCAGCGCTCGGCCTGACGATAAAGTTTAACAATCTCGTGAACGCGAGCGAGTTGACGCAGGTGAATGCTGGGGCCGCCCATTTTCTTGAAAGCATCCAAAATGAAGCCATCGTGATGTTGCCAGTCTTCACCATGACGACCTCCCGCAACCAACTGTCGCGCCAACGCGCCAGCTTCCAAACGGCCCGACTCGATGTGACGCACCGCCGTAGACCAAGAGTAAGATCCTTCAAAGTCCGGATGGTTATTCTGGACGGGTGCAACCGTGCGATCGAAAGGGTGAATGTCGTTTGCCCCCTCATCGTACCAAGCATGGCTGGTGTTTTCCCGTGCCAAATCCTGCCGCATTAGTTGGTGGGTATCGGTAAAGCTGTCGTAAACGCCGCTTTTCATGATGACGGCGCGATTGCGACCCTCGATCGTGGGTTTTTGGTAGCGATCTTCGTGGGGTAGATATCCCCAAGTGACATAGCGACCGCAACCGCCACCGTAAGTATCCAGCCCGATATCCAGACCCATGCGCCAGTAGAAACCCAGATCCGAGTTAGCATGTTCGGGCTTCTCGTCAATCCAAGCCATAAAATCATCGTAGGTCCGGATCTGTTCGTAGCGCTCCAAAGAACAGCCCAGCCACATCGGCTCCAGCCAGTTGGTGCGGAAATATTCCAAAATAGATCGGGCGCGGGTGATGTCGGTGAGGGTTGGCGCGCACATTACGCCCCCCGGCACCATGTAGCTGGAGTGGGGCCACTGTCCCCCCAGCAGTGCATAGATCTCCACCGGCTTACCGGAAATCGTTACGCCTTGTTCGTAGGAAGTACCGGTATAGGGGGCAAAACGACGGCAGGCTTCTTCGTAGAAGGAACTATTCCGATACTTTTTGTTTGTCAGGTCAATGGCATAAAGCCCGTAAAAGTAGCGAGGAATGCTCTGGATCGACTCGGCAAGTTGCCCTAGGTTGCGTGCCAAGATGGCATTTCGGGGAACTTCAGTGCCCCAAGCCGTATCGAGTGCCCAAGAGGCACAGGTGAGGTGAGAGCCGCCGCAAATGCCACAGGCGCGAGGAGTCACAATCAGTCCCGCTTGGGGGTCTTTGCCCTTGAGAATAATCTCAAAGCCTCGAAAGAGTTCCGCCCGAGTCCACGCGTTGACCACTTGGCCGTCGCGGATATCAACGCGCACGTCTAGATCGCCCTCAACTCTACCAACTGGAGAGATGTCTAGGGTTTGAATTACAGAGGTTGCTGTCATGGAAGGATTTAGAAATAAAGCGAACAATTTTTGAATTCAAAATTCAAAGTTCAAAAAATACAGACTCCCACTGAATTTGAAAAATCGGCGATCTTCAATCAATGATGGGTTTGAGCCTTTCAGCGATCGCTATTTTGAATTGATAATTTTGAATTTTGAATTGATAGCGTCTAGACCGTGAAGATATCTTCTTCGGCCCAAGCCGGCATGGCATCTTTGGCGATGACCGTGAGTAAGGCATAGTCTTTTTTGTTGACCCCCGAGGGTAACTCTTTGGGAACGCCCATAATCGTCTGAGTCTTAAAGACGGTACCCGGTGCGAGGTCGTGGAAGGGAAATTCCGGCTCGGTGCAGCCCAAACAAGGCATTCCGGCACGGGTTTTAGATGAGACCCGATTCCAAAGAATGCGGTTGCACGAGGAGTGGGTCATGGGTCCGCGACAGCCCAAGTCGTAGTAAAGGCAACCCGATCGCTGGCTGAATTCTTCGCTGGAGGCTTTGTAGGCAAAGTGAATATTGCGGGTGCAACCGGTCTGGGTGAAGCTCTTGAAAAAGGTTTGGGGTCGGTTGAACTCGTCGAGGGTGATGTCGTCGAGGCGACCGGTGGCGATCGCCACTAAAATCTGCGTCATCCAATCGGGGTGCGCCGGACAGCCCGGAATGTTAATTACCGGAAATCCTGCTTGAGACTTATAATCCGTTCCTAAAAATCCACCGGCCTTGCGCTTGAGAAATTGCAGTCCTTCCGACTGGGAAGGGTTGGGGGCCATCGCCGGAATTCCTCCCCAAGTCGCGCAATCTCCCACCGCTACGACAAACTTAGCCACTCCAGCTAAATCTTGAAGCCAGTCTTTCATGGGGCGATCGGCAAAACGATTCCATTCCCCCGTGCCATTGGGGGCATTAATGACGCTGCCCTCAAATACCAAAATATCCAGAGATGTTTCGCCCGAAATGCAACCATGCAGCAGTCGCTGTAGGTTATCGCCCAACTCCATACCTAAGGAGGGATGCCATAGAACATTAATACCAAAATCTGTCACCAAGTCGCAAACGCTGGGTTCTTCCGCGTTGAGAAACGACATGGTGTTTCCAGAGCAAGCACCGCCCTGGAGCCACAACACGTTAGCCATCAAATTACCTCAAATATGGATGGATAGGTTAACAAAATAATGAGTTAATCCAGTCTGGCACGGATGTCTCGACCAAAGATATCTGAAATGATTAGAAATACAGCCTTGCTTTCGCTAGGCTAAGATACCGAATATTGTTATCTCTCAAGCTAACATCACTTTTGAATTCGCACGCATGCACCATCCCTAGTGACTCCTACAGCGAGTGCTATCTCTAGCGAGTAGATGAATAGATAAGTAAATAGCAAATTGTCCACTGTTAACATTGAATTGTAAACGGAGAATCTAGCGAAGGCGATCGTCGCTACAGGGATCTACAAGAAAATTAGAAATGCGTTACATATCCGTTACGTTCGCAAATAAACAACAATAGGTTTGCTTAATAAACTTTGTTTGCTTGAATCCATTTCATTTTTTCGTTTTATTAAGCAGATGATAATCAAACAATTCGCGAAGTCCGGTAACTGACAAATTTGCCCCCAACTTTCTCGATGATGTAATGAAAATAATTCTCGATAGCGATCGTCTTAAAAATATCCTCAATAGCAATCTTATCAAAGGAAGTAATCGATTATAACGGTGTCATCGATCGCTTCAATAATAAGAATCTTTATTAATTAAACGGTTTTTAATTCTTAAGAAAATCTAGGTTTTACCCAGTTCTCAGAAAACCCTTCAGTAGGATAACTGAATACATGGCTTAACTGAGCCTCGACTGAGAGCTGAATCCGATCGCTGATGCTGATTCCGATAGCCCAGTCCACTGTTAAATACTTCATTCAGATTCTTGCTCGTCCAATTTGATTGGGAGATAAAACCGTTGAGCGATAAACGGACTGACCGTTCTCACGCGATGACCGATGCAGCCGTCGAAGCCGCGATCGCAGCTCTCGATAGCGAAACCGCAAACGCGACTGAAAAAGTAGAAATGCTGCTGGAAATGGCTAAACGGCTTCAACACAAGCCAGAAGATGCCTATCCGCTACAGCAGGCTTGTCAGCTCTATGACGAGGCACTTGCCGTCGCCCCGCCACAGTCCTTGGCTTATGCGAGGGCGCAGGTAGGGAAGGCAACGGCACTCCGATCTCTACCGGATGAAGGAGCGGAGTTGCTTTTAGCCGCGAAAGACCTATATGAAGCAGCGCTACCGATGTTGGTACAGCAAGGGGGTCCGGAGGAGCGAGCCGAGGCGCAAATGAACTTGGGTCTGGTCTTGCAGTCCCTCATTCCCTATGGGCGATCCCGACTGGCCGACTGCATCCGACTGTATCAGCAAGCCCTAGAGGTTTTTACCGGGAAAAGTCACCCGCAAGAGTATGCGATTCTGCAAAACAATATTGCGATCGCCTACCTATCCATGACCTCCCACACCGGACGCGACGATCTCAAACAGGCGATCGCCGTGCAAACCTTCGAGCAAGCACTTCAGTCGATCGCCCTCATCGACCACCCCAGCGAGTATGCCATGCTGCAAAATAATCTAGGCAACGCGCTGCAATACTTACCCAGCGCCCATCCCCTCGATAATTTGCAGCGAGCCGTTAGCGCCTACGACGAAGCGCTGAAAGTGAGAACCCCCCGGGATATGCCCCTTGCCTACGCTCATACCATCGCCAACCGGGCTAATGCGATTTTGCAACTGCCCGATAGTTTAGAGCAGCCGGAACAGGGCAACCCCCGCTACCAACAGCAGGCCGTTGCTCACTACCGGGAGGCAGAAGAAATTTTTGCAGCCTGGGGTCAGATAGCTCAAGCAGAGGCAGCGCGGGAATCTTGGGAGGCCATTACCCGAGAGCAACCCGCTACAGTTTGAACCTACAGTTTGAGACCTAGCTCCGATTGCCCGATTTCACCTATCCCAACGCACTATCAAGAGAAACCTATGGAAGCCTTACTCAACGATCCTCTGCTCCACATTTTTATTCAAGACTTTATCAGTCAACAGATTACCCCAGCCACTGGGTTCGTTTGGTTGCTGATTGGCATTGCCTTTGCCATTGTTGGCGGCGCGATCGGCGGTATCGTCCTCGCCGGAAAAGAACTCGGTCTGCGCCTGAGTGCCATGATTGGCGGGCTGTACGGTCCGGCAGCTGCGATTCCCGCGCTCCTGCTGGGGTTGAGCCTCATCGGTCTTCGGGTCATTGCTTAATCTGCAACCTACAAATCAAGAACAAAAAAAGGAGAACGTAATGTTAGAAGTCGCTTGGTTTTCAAGCAAGCTGCTATTTAAGGGCAAGCTGCTCCGCAATCCGGGATATTTTATGCGCGGAACGACGATTGGCACGAGTGTCGGCCTCTTGCTACTGGCAGGGCTGTGGCACTTTACAGGGTCTCTAGGATTGTCGGTGGCTGGGTCTTGCTTGGCAACCGGGTTTATCATGCCCTTCTTGCTCAAAGACGTAAAGATGAAGTAGAGCTATGGTACAGGCACCCCCACCCCGTCCGACTACGCCAGAGCTGAAGGATTTGGTTGAAGAGATTCAGCGCTACGAGGCGATCGTCGCCCATTGGGACAGCAGCCAGCAGCAAACCGTTGCCCATCTCCGGCAGGCCATCGAAGCGTTACATAAAGAAGCACTATCGCGGCTGATTCGCAGCGTCAAGCAAGAGGCTCTACCTGCCTTGAAACAAGCGGTACGAGATGAAGTGGTTTACGGGTTGTTACGCTATCACGATCTCGTCAAAGAGCCTTCGTTGCAGCAGCGATTGCAACAGGCTCTAGAAGAAGTGCGTCCGATGCTCCAAGGCCACGCGGGAGACATCGAACTGGTATCGATCCGCTTGCCAGATACAGTAGAAGTGCGGTTGGTGGGGGCTTGCAGTCACTGTCCGGCCTCGCAGCTCACCCTATCGGAAGCGGTAGAGACTGCGATTAAGCGCCATTGCCCCGAGATCGAGTATGTGGTTGAGGTCGCCTACCAACCCATAACGATCGCAACCGAAGTAACGCCCAACCCGGACTGGACGTTGGTGACTTCCCTCGCAGAAATCCCTGAAGAAGGGGTGCTGGATTTGAAGTTAGAAGGTCACAAACTGCTACTCAGCCGAACAGAAGAGACTGTAACCTGTTTTCGTAACGCTTGCAGTCACTTGGGCGTACCCATTGATAGCGGCGACTGCGAAAATGGAGTGCTTGTTTGTCCGTATCACGGCTTCCAATTTGAGTTAGCGACAGGACATTGCCGCACTGCCCCCGCCGTGCCGTTGCAGCCCTATCCCGTCAAAGTCGCAAACGGTCGAGTTTTCGTCAGGCTTGCAGGACAATCTAGAGGAGGGGATAGATCGTGATGGTTCGGATTTCAACGGGTTCTCCCAACCCCACAGAGGGGATGCAGGCAGAGCAAAATATTATTACGGTTAAGTCCTTTTCTCCTCAGCGCAGCCCTCAAGCAGAAATCGCACCCCGACTGCCGTTTGCGATCGCCAATGGGACTCGCATATTGGGTGCGGGACACGACCTCTCTTGGCAAACTGCGCCCCTATCTCCGGCAGCAGATACGATGTTCGGGCCGCGAGGGGCTTGTTTGTTCGGGCTAGAAGGACCTCTGTGGGTGGCAGATACGGGTCATCATCGGCTGTTGGGTTGGCGTAGCTTGCCCATCGCTGACGCTCAACCGGCAGATTGGGTTATCGGCCAGCCCGATTTTGTTTCTGAAGGTCAGAATGCCAAGGGCGAACCCAACGCCCGTACGGTTGCCGTCCCCACGGGGATTTGCACCTACAGAGAGGGGATGGTTGTGGCTGATGCTTGGAATCATCGGGTACTCATTTGGCATCAGATTCCCAAAGATAGCAACGCCCCCGCCGACATTGTGCTGGGACAGGCAGATTTTCGCCAAAATCTTCCCAATCGCGGCAACGAAGCAACAGCAAATACGCTGCACTGGCCTTATGGGGTAATGTTCCATGATGGACGACTCTATGTCGCCGATACGGGCAATCGGCGCGTGCTGATTTGGGATCGACTGCCAGAGCGCAACGGTCAACCCGCAGACGGAGTATTGGGACAGGCAGGGTTCTCAACCCGCAACGAGAACGGCGGCGGCACGCCTACCGCCTCCAGCATGCGCTGGCCTCACAGCCTCGCGATCTGGCAAGGAAATTTAGTATTGGCAGATGCTGGCAACAATCGATTGATGCTTTGGGACGGCTTGCCTCAAACCCATAATCAGCCCTGTCTGGCGGTACTCGGTCAAGCCAATTTTCAGGCAGTGGAACTCAACCGAGGGGAATATTTCCCCACCGATCGCAGTCTGAATATGCCCTATGGGGTGGCAGCAGCAGGAGATTGGCTGCTGGCAGCAGATACGGCGAATTCTCGCTTGGTCGGCTGGCAGCAGAAAGGGGCGCTTGTCGTCAAGGATCTTCACGATCGCCAGGCAGACGGACTGTTCGGGCAGGACACCTATCGGCAAAAAGGCGAGAACCGCAGCTACGGCTCGGCTTTGCGAGATAGCCTGTGCTGGCCCTATGGCATTCAATTTTGTGAGGGACTGGCGATCGTTGCCGACTCTGGGAATAACCGAGTAATCATTAGTGAATTCAAAATTTAAAATTCAAAATTCAAAAAATAGAGATTGTCAATCCCTAGCGGATCGTCGATAAAAGGAACAACAAACACTTTGGCTTCGCGGCTGCTGAGCTTGTCGAAGTACAGTGCAAGCAACTACTTAACAAATAACAAATAACAAAAATAATATGCTCGTTTATCCTTCCACTGATTCGCAATCGCCCCCTCGCGCCGAGCCGATCGCCGTAGAAATTCGCGTGACGGGACGGGTGCAAGGGGTAGGCTTTCGCCCGACGGTGTATCGGATCGCAACAGATTGCGATCTGCGGGGAGAAGTGTTTAACGATGGGTTGGGAGTGCTGATTCGGGTCGCGGGAAATCCCGAAGGAATCGAGCGGTTTGGTATCGAGTTGAGGAAACAGCTCCCGCCCCTCGCTGCAGTTGAAGAAATTAAGGAGCGGCGAGTTGCGATCGCGACGATTCCTCAAACCGACTTTCAAATTACCCCCAGTCAAGGGGGGCAAAGCCGCACGCAAATCTCACCGGATGCCGCCACCTGCCCCCAGTGTCTAGCCGATACCCTAGACCCCTTCAGCCGCTTTTACCGCTACCCCTTTACCAACTGTACCCACTGCGGCCCCCGGTTGAGCATCGTGCGACAGATTCCCTACGATCGCCAATACACTAGCATGGCAACTTTTGCCCTCTGCCCGGACTGCCAAGAAGAATACGACGATCCGCGCGATCGCCGCTTTCACGCTCAGCCCGTCGCCTGCCATCGCTGCGGTCCTCGCGCTTGGTTGGAGCGTGCCGACGGTCGCCCGGTAGTGGCAGATATGTTCTCGATGCTGGACGATGTTGATGCGGTGGGAACCCTGCTACAGAAGGGCGAAATTGTCGCAATTAAAGGCATTGGTGGCTTTCACTTGGCTTGCGATGCCACCAATGAGGCAGTCGTGACCGAGTTGCGACAACGCAAGCATCGCTATGACAAGCCCTTTGCACTGATGGTGAGAGATTTAGCAGTCATTGAACCTTACTGCGAAGTGAGTAACGAGGCGCGGGCGCTTTTGCAAAGTCCCGCTGCCCCCATCGTGCTGCTGCCCTTGCGAGAGACCCGAAGTGCAGATAATAGAACGCTCCCCATTGCCTCATCGGTTGCTCCGGGCAGCCAATTTTTGGGGGTAATGCTGCCTTATACACCCCTGCACCATCTCATGCTCAAACGGGTCAAGCATCCCGTGGTGATGACGAGCGGCAATCGATCCGACGAACCCCAGTGTATCGACAACGAGGAAGCGAAAGCAAAACTGGGAGAGATTGCCACCTATTTTCTGTTCCACAATCGGGATATTGTCAACCGAGTAGACGATTCTGTAGTGCGCGCGAATGGCGGACGGGTGCAAGTATTGCGGCGGGCTCGAGGTTATGCCCCCGCCCCAATCGCCCTGCCCTCTGGTTTTGAAGAATCCCCGCCGATTTTGGCAATGGGAGGGGAACTGAAAAATACGTTTTGCCTCCTTCGCTCTGGCGAAGCGATACTCTCTCAACATTTGGGAGATTTAGAAAATGCAGCGGCGTTAGGGGCTTACCAAAAGACTCTCGCGCTTTATCAGCAGATTTTCGAACATCAGGCAGTAGCGATCGCCACCGACCTGCATCCCGAATACCTCTCCACCAAGCTCGGCCAGACTTTGGCTCGCGAACAAAACCTATTCCTATTGGAGATTCAACATCACCACGCCCATATTGCAGCCGTCATGGCAGAGCGCGGGCTGCCCCGGGAGAGCGAACCCGTCCTCGGCATTGCCTTTGACGGTTTGGGTTATGGAGAGAACGGGGAACTGTGGGGGGGAGAGTTCCTCATTGCCGACTACTGCACCTTTGAGCGAGTGGCTCATCTGGAACCCGTGGCAATGCTAGGAGGGGCGCAGGCAATGCGTCAACCTTGGCGCAATACCTATGCCCAGCTTGCGAAGGCTTTAGGTTGGGAACGACTCGAACAAGAGTTTGGCAATCTGTCCTTGGTGCGGTTTTTAGCTGCCAAGCCGCGCCCTCTGCTCGATCGCATGCTCGATACCGGGCTGCGCGCCCCGATCGCAAGCTCGGCGGGCCGCCTGTTCGATGCGGTTGCTGCCGCAGCGGGCTGCTGCTTGGAGTCAGTCAGTTATGAGGGACAGGCGGCGATCGCCCTAGAAGCATTGGTCTCCCCGGACGCAAATCTCAACGGCGGTTACTCCTTTGAGTATTCTCGCCAAAACGATCGCGATATCCTGTCGGCCAAATCTCTCTGGCCGCAACTACTGCGGGATTTACAACAGGGTATCGATCGAGCAACGATCGCCGCCCGATTTCACGGCGGGTTTTCCGAGGCGATCGCGACAGTCGCGACCCGACTCGCCCGAGGGCGCAATCTGTCTCGGGTCGTACTTTCCGGTGGCGTTTGGCAAAATCAGGTTTTGCTTTCCCGCACGACTCAACGGTTACAGCAGCAAGGTTTCGAGGTCTTAACCCCGCAGCGAATTCCTGCCAACGACGGCGGGCTGTCCTTGGGACAAGCGGCGATCGCGGCGGCCCGTCTGCTGCGTGCCGATTCTCCTTAAGTTCCTCAGATTCTCGCGGACTCTTGCAAACAACGTTTAACGATAGGGTTTTTATTATGTGTCTTGGCATTCCAGGTCAGATTACGCAAATTACCAATCCCGAGCAAAAGCTAGCTCTGGTGGATATTGGCGGCGTTCGTCGCCCGGTTAATATTGCCTGCATTGTGGACGAGGAGCATCCCGTCGATCGCTGCGTTGGGGATTGGGTTCTGGTTCATGTCGGTTTTGCGATGAATCGCATTGACGAACGAGAAGCCAAGCTCACTTTGGAACTATTGGCAGAAATGGCAGAAGTACACGAAGCCCTTGAAGTCCCGTAATCCTGGTTTAGATTGGGTTGCACCAAGTAAAACCCAACCCGTTTCCTATTACGGTTGGGTTTCGTACCTTAACCCAACCGACAAAAAAATTCCCTATTTCAAACTAGATATCGCTGCTATGAAATACGTTAAGGAATTTCGCGATCCCCAGAAAGCGCGGGGATTACTCGCCCAAATCGAACAACTCGCCCGGCAACTCGATCGCCCCCATCCCATCAAAATTATGGAGGTTTGCGGCGGTCATACTCATTCGATCTTTAAATACGGTCTCGAATCCCTATTGCCTCTAACGGTAGAACTGGTACACGGTCCGGGCTGCCCGGTTTGCATTATGCCCAAGGGAAGACTCGACGACGCGATCGCGATCGCCGAGCATCCTAATACAATCCTTGCAACCTTTGGCGATGTCATGCGGGTTCCAGGCTCCAAACAAAGCCTGCTCGAGGCGAAGGCAGGAGGTGCTGACATTCGCATGGTCTATTCGCCCCTTGATGCCCTCGCCATCGCCCGAGACAACCCCCAGCAAGAAGTGATTTTCTTTGCGATCGGGTTTGAAACCACCGCCCCCAGCACGGCTCTCACGGTTCTCCAAGCCGAGACAGAGAATATCCCAAATTTCAGCCTTTTCTGCAACCACGTACTGGTAGTTCCCGCTCTCGAAGCCCTGCTGAGTAATCCAGACTTGCAGCTTGACGGCTTTATCGGCCCCGGTCATGTCAGTATGGTGATTGGGGCGCGACCTTACCGAGCGATCGCCGAGCGCTACAACAAACCGATCGCCGTTTCGGGCTTCGAACCTTTGGACATTTTGCAATCTCTCTCGATGGTGCTGCAACAGTTGGTCGAGGGGCGTTGCGAGGTGGAAAACCAATATCGGCGGGTCGTGCAGACTGAAGGGAATACCGTGGCGATCGAGGCGATGGCGAAGGTGTTTGCCATCCGGGAACAGTTTGAATGGCGCGGTCTCGGAGATATTCCCGCCTCTGGCTTCAAAATGCAGTCTGCCTATCGTCATTTTGATGCAGAAGCCAAATTTACCCTACCCCATCGCCGCATCGCCGACCATCGCGCTTGTGCCTGCGGGGAAATTCTACAGGGCATCAAAAAACCTTGGGAATGCAAGGTGTTTGGGACGGGTTGCACGCCGGAACATCCCATCGGGGCTTGTATGGTGTCTTCTGAAGGAGCTTGCGCGGCTTACTACAAGTATGGGGGCAAGCCAGAAAGCAAGCCTCGGCCAGCAAAGATTCCGGTTGGGGTACATTGAGTAATAGGACACTGGCAGGATGCCAGTTCCACTTCCCCACCTCGCGCTCGAACGGTCGATATTGATAACCGATCATTGTTCATTGAAATGCCTCCTCATTCACCCTCAACCCCTCACCAACAAAAACGCCGCTTGCGGGACAAGACCATTACCCTCGCCCACGGTAGCGGCGGTAGCGCCATGCAAGACCTGATCGAAGGTCTATTGGTTGATGCTTTTCAGGGAGATACCAGTGCGGTGCTCGAAGACCAAGCCCGCATTCCCCTCGCCGAGTTCATTGCCCGAGGCGATCGCCTTGCCTTTACGACCGATTCCTATGTGGTCGATCCCCTGTTTTTTCCGGGGGGGAATATTGGCGAACTGGCAGTTAACGGGACGGTTAACGATTTGGCCGTTAGCGGTGCGATTCCCCTTTATTTCACTTGTTCTCTAATTCTGGAAGAGGGATTATCCGTCGCCACCCTACGTCTGGCGATCGAGAGCATGGCTGCTGCGGCCAAGGTTGCGGGAGTACAGATTGTAACTGGCGATACCAAGGTGGTCCCCAAGGGCAAAGCCGACAAGCTGTTTGTCAACACTGCGGGGATTGGTGTCATGCGGCATGGAGTAACGCCTGCGATCGGCAACCTTCAACCCGGTGATGCGATTTTGGTCAACGGTTCTCTGGGAAATCATGGGGCGGCGATTTTGGTGGCGCGAGGTGAGTTGTCCTTAGAGAGCGAAATCGAGAGCGACTGTCAACCATTAAATGGGCTGGTCGATGAGATTGTTGCGGTTTGTCCTCAAGTTCGGGCAATGCGGGATGCGACGCGTGGCGGTCTGGCTACAGTACTCAATGAATTTGCCGATGGGGCAGCGTATGGCATCCAACTCGAGGAGGAGGCGCTGCCCATAGATGGTGCAGTGCAGGGAATCTGCGAACTATTGGGCTTAGACCCTCTGTATTTGGCAAACGAGGGCAAGCTGGTTGTTGCCGTACCCCCAGACGATGCAGAGCGGGTGCTGGCAGCCATGCGATCGCACCCAGCCGGGACGGATAGCTGCATTATCGGTCGGGTGACTCACCATGGCAGCGTTACCCTCAAAACCGCTTTCGGTACCGAGCGGGTTCTCGATCGCCTCGTGGGGGACCAGCTTCCGAGAATTTGTTAGCGCAATCGTTAAGGAGGTTACTTTTATGCACGAACTGGGTATTACTCGCAATATTGTCGCGATCGCCTGCGACTCTGCTCGAGGTGCACCTGTCCGGCGCATTCGGGTAGAAATTGGCAAACTCTCGGCGATTATGGCCGAATCCGTGCGCTTCTGTTTCGATATCTGCACTGAAGGCACTCTCGCTGACGGAGCCGAGTTAGAAATTGTTGAAATTCCCGGTCGCGGTCGCTGTCGTGCCTGCAACCAAGAACTCGACATGGATTTGCCCTACGGTTGCTGTTCTTGCGGCAGCACTCAAATCGAAATTATCCAAGGCCAAGAACTCACTATCAAAGAACTGGAGATCGATACTTTATGTGCGTAACTTGCGGCTGCTCCGACGGAGCGCAAACCACTATAACTCGCCTTAGTTCGACAGAATCGAATGCTGTCGATACCGATCGCTCCCACGCTCATTCCGATCGCGGGCATCATCACCACGATCGCCATACCCACAGCCACCGTCAGCCGGATGGTACGGTCATTACCCACAGCCACAGCCACCACGAGCCGGACGGGACGGTCATTACTCACAGTCATGCCCCCAAGGTTCGCGATCGCAAAATCGGGCAGACTCTTCTTCTCGAGCAAAATCTTCTCTCTAAAAACGATCGTATTGCCCGTCACAATCGTCAGTTATTGCAAGAGAAAAACATTAAGGCGCTGAATCTGGTAAGTTCTCCAGGGTCGGGTAAAACGACTTTGCTGGTGAGAACGATTCAAGATTTACAGTCTCAGATTCCCATTGCTGTAATCGAGGGGGATCAGGAAACCCTCCACGATGCCGAGCGTATTGCTGCTACTGGCTGCCCTGCTATTCAGGTTAACACGGGGACGGGCTGCCACCTCGAAGCCGATATGATTCAACGAGGGCTAGACAACCTTTCTCCCCCCGATAATTCTCTTTTGCTTATCGAAAATGTAGGGAATTTAGTGTGTCCGGCTTTGTTTGATTTGGGCGAGCAGGCGAAAGTTGCGATGCTTTCCGTTACTGAGGGAGAAGACAAGCCCCTAAAGTATCCTCATATGTTCCGCGCCAGTCGGGTCATGGTACTGACCAAAGTTGACCTGCTGCCTCATGTTCCTTTTGATGTAGAACGCTGTCTCGATTATGCCAGATCGGTGAATCCAGACCTCGTTATTTTTCAAGTCTCTGCTGTCACGGGACAGGGTTTAGATGATTGGTATCGCTGGCTCGTGGCGTGACATCGTAGGGACAAGGCATGCCTTGTCCCTAGGGCATTATACCAAATCCGCACTGCTGAGGAGGTATTCCCAGCCCTTCCGTAGGGGCGTTGCATGCAACGCCCCTACAGGATTACAGGCGATTGCGTGAATACAGTCTGTAGTAACTGGATTTGGTATTAGGTATGATATCTAAGCGGAAATCAAACAATGAGATAAAATATTGTCAATAAATGAAGTATTTTTGAATTGATTTGACTTGGCACGATCTCTTCTTGTTATTGGGTGCAACAGTTCGCGATCGCTCTATCTAGATATTTCCAGAACTCACTAAAACACCAGGCCAATTGGCATTTGCTTTTCTGATGTTACCCGGAATATCTTTTTCCCAACGACGTTGAACCCCTTTATTGTAGTTGAGATACAGCTTGTCATTGACAACTTTCCACGCCTCGGGATCGATTGGAGCAGTATAGCCTTGGCTGACCGCCCAAGCACAAAAACCACCATACTGAGGGGCATATCGTTCGGGATCGGCAGCAAAGCGATCGCGATTTTCTGCGCTCGCAAACCACCAAGTTGTCTCACTCCAAGTATGGGAAAACTCTGACTTACCCGTAACAGAGCGTTCTTGGGTAAAATAGGCGACGGGATCGGTGCCGCGAATTGCTACCCCTCTATTATCCGAAAAATAACGAATATTGGATTCGTCAGATAAATCGGTTTCGCTTGCGACGGGTGTATCGGATGCAGTGGGAGTATCGGAGGTCGCGGGTGCATCTGCGACGGGTGTATCGGAGACGCGACTCGATTGCTGGGATGAATTGGACGCGGTGCAACCCGCTACCAGCATTAAGCCTGCAATAGCAGCGATCGCTATTTTTCGTGCGTGGTTAATGTGCATGAGTCTCCTCGATTTAGCCAATGGTGTATTGTTCGTAGTAAACATCTTGAAGATTAAACTTAGCTGAGTCTGCGCTAAAAACTTAGGTTTCCAAATCGCATTTTCTTTTTAACGAACAAACTCGATCGCGCTAACTCAAAAAGTCGTGACAGGTGGGATGAGCTAAAGTCAGCGCATTGGGGGTCAGAGTTGACGCATCGGCAGTGAGATGCACGGTGCCATCGGCATCAACATGCCAGCCTTGCACCGGACGAATGGCGATCGCTTCTCTATTTTCCTCGGATTTATCTTTCTGCACAACAACAAGAGATGGAGACTCCTCGTAACTCGTCCATTCTGGAACGTAAGGACTGGGAACGAGGGCATCATCGGGAGTATCGGGAATGCCGCCGCGTCCGGTAATGGTAAAAGAACTGCCTCCCGCAATGCGACCGTCTTGCAGATCGCAAGCATTCCGTCCGATTTCATTTTCCACATCGACAACACTTGCAGATAGTTCGTTAAGCCCTTGTTCGGAGGGAAAACTTAAAGACGTAAATACCAAAGTACCGTTTGTGCCAAATTGGGAGGAAGCGGTAATATCGCTCTCATCAGTCTGCTCGTCGCGGAATTCGAGGCCGTAAATCGCATTGGCAGTAATATCGATGTTACCGCCGTTCCCGTTAAAAGCATTGGCAATAATATCGCTATCCTCTCCCGGAACGGCAACGACGAAGGCGGCCTCAATGGTAATATTCCCCCCATTTCCTCCTGCACCGGCGGCTCCCGCCGTTGTATTGATGAGACTGTGATGACGCAGGAGCAGAACTTCTTCTAAATCAAGGGTAATATTTCCCCCGTCGGCATTGGCAGTTTCGGCAGCGATTTGCGAGTTGTTGCGGAGAGTCAGATTCGTCCCTTGCAGGGTGATGCTTCCAGACAAGCTGGAAGTACTGCGAACGGCAATACTTGCAAAATTGTCGAGTTCGGTAGTTTGGGCGTTAATTTCAATATTCCCCGCATTGCCCTGTCCCGCCGCACTGGCATCGATCGCGGCACCATCGAGAATTTCCAAATTTGCCGCATCCACAAAAATAGTTCCGCCATTCCCCGTATCGCCTGAAGTGGTGACGCTGTAAATGCCGCTACCGATGCCTTGAGTGCTTTCCCCTTGCAAAAGCACGGTGTCGCTAACGCTGACTCTCGTTTCGCCGCTGTTTCCCGTGCCAAACACGTTTGAGTCAATCCGTCCCCCATCGAGAATTTCCAGCCGCGTTGCACTGACGGAAATCGTGCCGCCGTCCCCTGTAGCGCTTGCACCAATGACGTTATAAATACCGCTACCGAAGCCGAAAGCGCGGCTTTCCCCTTGCAAGCGCATGGTATTGCTGATGTTTGCCATGACTTGGCCGCCCTTGCCACTTCCTCCCGTACTGACATTAATTGCCCCGCCATCGAGAAGTTCCAAATTTGTGACGCTAATGGCGATCGCGCCGCTATTTCCCCGAGCGCCTATATCGACGACGCTGTTAGCGCTTGCTGCTTCAATGCGAAGGGTGTCGGTGGCATTGAGGGTTATTCCCCCTGCATTGACATCTCCAGATGTGGATGACGAGATTGTCGTGCTATTTTCGAGAACGATGGTACGCGCTTGGAGAGAAACGTCTCCTCCCGTACTGCCCCTCGTATTCCCAAAGTTCAAATTCAAAATCCGCGTATTGTCAGCTTGAATATTGCCGTTGCTTTCTAAGGTAATACTACCGGCAATGCGACCTCCCGAACGCAGGGAACTGCCTGAATTGAGATTGATATCTCCCAGACTCAACAGCCTGAGATCGCCCCCCGTACCGGTCGATGCGGCTGCATTGATTTCGCCGCCAACCTCGAGATCGCCGCGAGAATCGATCGCGATCGAGCCGCCTGCTGATGGATTTTGGGCATCGATCTCATTGACGGAAATATTTCCCGTCAGGGTATTGGCAAAATAGCGATTGCTCAACAAGAGTTGACCCCCAGAGACGTTAATCGTTCCGGCGAGGGTAATATCGGCAACAGATGCAGCACTCTCGCTCAAAATCGGACAGATTCCCGTACATCCGGTGGTGTCAAAATTGGTCGTTCCGGCCCGAATATCTAAAGTTGGGGATGTTTTTCCGTCGATCGCGAAGATCGTCCCATCAGATAGGATAACGGTTTCTTGCAGTCCGTTGAAAATATCTGGACCTGTAATGTTAATATCTCCGGTAATCGTCACGCTTCCTCCGGCAAAAATATGCAAAGATGCGCCGCTATAGTTGGCGATCGTCACGTCTCCTGCGGCACGGATAATCGGATCCCAAGGGCTGTTTAAGTCTGCAAGGGTGTTAGTATCGGGGTTGAGGATGCGAAAGTTTCCTCCTGAATAATAATGAATATCTCCTAATACCGGATTGCGACTTTTTAAGATTAAATCTCTCTCGGCAAATAAACCGCTTTCGGGGTGATTTAACGCAAAGATATCTACATTTTCATTGCCTTGTACGAGTAATTCTCCTCCTGCTTTGGCAATAAAGGGATGTTCGGGGCGATCGCGGATCTGCAATGTTTCTCGTGCTTGCAGTTTTAAATCTCCCTCTGCTTCGATTTCTCCCATCAAGTCTAAATTCTCTGCTACAAGGGTAAAGTTGCCCCCAATCCTTAAATTGCCTCTGTTGGTAATTGCCCCTTGATGCGCGACCAGTGCATGATTAAATAATGCTCCCGGTTCGATGGATAGCAATTGCGATCGCTCGATATCCGTGGCGCTAAAATAACTGGTATTTCCCAACCCAACACTATCGGCTGTGGTTGCGACGAATGAGCCGCGAATGTCCAATTTGGCATCGGCTCCGAAATAAATTCCATTGGGGTTAATTAACCACAGATTGGCATCCCCCAAGACTCCCAATGTTCCTAAAATTTGCGAGAGATTGTTTCCCGTAACGCGAGTGAGGATATTGGCGATCGTTTCTGGATTGGCAAAATAGACTTCGCGACCCGCTTCTATGTTAAATTCTTGAAAGCTGTGAAATAGGTTTGTTCCTCGAATTGCGCCCCCTTCAATGAGATCGCGCAATCCATCCATTGGCAAGACTCGAGAATTTTCCGCCCCTAATGTTGCATCGGGGAGCAATTGCGATCGCGCGGGCAGGGCGAGGGTTCCCAAACAACTTGCTAATAATAGTATGGTAGAAAGCCGAAACATAGTTTTTCTATCAATCGGATCTTCGTGGAACAGGCAGGATGCCTGTTTCTAGCTATCAAGTATAATATTATTACTCAATTCAATATTGTAACTTTATCCTATTTGTTCGAGAATTAATACGATCGCGGGTTTGATTTCGGTTTTTTGATTCATTGTTTCGACTTCTTGGACTTTGCTGTATTTTAGCACTGCGCGATCGCGGTTTTCGATGGATGATGGAGGCGCGATCGCATTTTAATGTCAGGTTGGGTTAAGGGATGGACTTATCAAAAAGGTTATAGTTTTGATAAGTTTTGGTTGAGAACCGTAAGTTTCTGGGGGGCTAGCCCCCCAGACCCCAACAGGGCGCATTCCCTTGCGTCTTGCGCCGACGCGGGGTCGCCCTGCCATTGGGAGCGGTTACGACGCCCCCAAACCCCCCCCGTAGGCTACGCTTGCTCAGTAAGTTGAGTTATTTGTTTGAGGAGTTGACAAGTTATTAAGTTTTGATTTTTGTTTAACTCATCTCTCCAATATCGATCGCAAAAACTCAACTTTCTCGATTCGCTTTTTATTATAACAAAATTGCGGTTTTCGATGGATGATGGAGGTGCGATCGCTCTTGTGATTCTAGTTTCAGAAAAACTACTTATCCTCTTCAGAAGTTGTAGTGCAGATATCAGTCTCTTGACCCTCCAAAATTGTTCCTCTAAGAATTGCTCTTGTAAGAATTGCTCCGTAAAGATTTGCTCCGTAAAGATTTGCTCTAAACCAATTTTGATAAATTACAATACATTCTCTTAAATCGAGTAAATTGAGACACATTATACCAAAAATCATAGTTGAAACTTCTAAACCCTGTCCTTGTAATCTTGATATCTATGCTCCAAAAATCTCATTACTTTTAGTTTTGACATCCATAATTCAAAAATCTCATCATCATAAAATTGCTTTTCAAATGGCTTTTTTGTAACCTTCGAACAAGCACCTAAGACAATCAATAATGCTTCTTCTGAATTTCGCGCCAATCTCATTTCTTCTTGAAAATGAGGCCTTTCTTTTAATCCTTCCAATGGCATTCCATGGATTAACATAAACTCAATCATCTTAAACAAAGTTTTCTGCCACTCTTGCACTAATTCAAGATTTTGTAAACGAATCTCACCAACAATAAAATTAAATAAATATTCATCGATTGCTGACTCTCCACATAATTTTAACCAGATCGATAATGCTCCCGATCGATCGCAGCCTTTGCGAGGATTTTTACTGCGTTCTTCTAATTCCTCTTGAATCAGTTTCAATCCTTCCACAATTCGCCTTGCTGTCAGATATTCACCAAAGCTCTTATGCGTAAATTCAAAGGTTTTTTCTGTCCCTCTGAGTTCTCCACTTTCTCGAAAATAAAAAGCAGTCAGCAATCGCGTAATACTGGCTGTAGAATCTTCTTGTAAACTCTTTTGAAAGCGTTCTAGAATTTGTTTAAAACCACTGTCCTCACAATGTTTTTCGATTTCTCCTACTGTTGTCGTTCTCCCGTCTCCATGCCAACAAGCGAGGGCGATCTCTTCCAATATCCCAAAAAATTCGTATTGTTTTAATCCTTGAATTGCAATATGTTCTCGTTTTCCTTCATACCCTCTCTCATAAACAGCATCAAGTAAATCGGCATAAATTTCATTCAGATTTGTATCTGCTGAAAACTCTAATTGGTCTCGTTCGTAACTCAAAGCCAAAAGATAATTGAGTAAAGGTTGTGCCGTAATCTCCAATAAATTATCTCGATTCAATTCATCAGGGAAGCCTTGATAATTCTTATTTTTGATTGCTCCATAACGCCGCCACCACAAATCTCGCCCATCTTGTTCGAGTAATTTTTCTGCATTATTGTAATATTTTTCTCGTTCTTTTTTCGGTACAAAATAAGGTAAAAGATAAAGAAGCTGACAAGGCGTGCGAAATTTATCTCGATATGCCTGTACGACCACCTCTCGACCGCTAATAAGAACTTGCAATCGCGTTGTATAAGAGTTAAACTGACTGACCAAAAAGCGCACCTCATCAACAAACTTACTCGCCGTCTCTTGCGCTAATTTTCCTTGCATCGATAGCTCATCTAAACCATCAAAAATGATGAATAATCTTAACTCCCGATCGCTTTTGTCCAGAGGATTATCAAAAAGATGTCCGTCAAACGTCACAAAATCTGCAACCGCTTTGATTAAATCCTCAGAAACCTTAAACCGATGCAGCGGGATAAATAAAACCGGAATGTCTCCCGTTTCTGCCTGTTTTGCGGCAAGCATTTTCGCAAAAGAAGATTTACCGCTACCGGGTCCGCCACTCATCAAACGAATGGCATCATCTGCTTTCGCGTCCTGCAACCAAGATTCGAGTTCTTGTTGTAAATCCACAACCATTCGCTTAACCTTTTCTTCTCCCCTTCTCGACGCTAATTTTCCCTCCAACTCATCGCGATCGCTCTCTTCGTCATAATAGGCACGCAACGGAATATAAATCTGTTTTAAACCAAAAGATTCAAAAAATATGGGTTCTTCAATCTGCTTTTGCAACCAAGCTCGATAGCGCAACCAACCCCGTTCTCGTTCCTTCGCCTGTACGAAGGGCGTATCTAACTCATCTTGTAAAATAACATAACGATTGCGATTTTCTCGCCACTCATCGCTCAGGGCAAACACAAAATAAGCGGGAAGGCGATCGCTAATATTTTCCGCGTCAATCTTTCTCTTGACAAACTTATCCAACCAACACCGAAAACCCGCTTTCACTTCTTTCACCAACGGGCAATTTTTAGGATGCTCGAAAAAACCGCGATCGATCGCTAAATCCCCTCGAGCGATCGCCTCCTGTAACGCCTCCGTCAATCCCTGTAAATCCTTCGGTTTTCCCTCTCGAAACACGTCGAGATGTTCGTCGATCAACTCCTTCATGCCCCGAAAAAGAGCGCGAAAAATTAACAATCCTGCCAATTCTTGGGGACTGTTTTTCCCGCCGAGACTGCCCAAAATATCAACGCCACCCTTCAAAACCCCACCCAGATCGAACAAACCCGCACTCACTGCCGTTTTCCCGATTGCAAGGAGTAAGGCTTTCGGATCGACCTTAATTTCCTTTTTTAAAACAGACTGATGGGGTTTAACCCGTATTTCTTCAGATTCCGACATGAGGGCGCACAATCGAACGAATTCCCTCTAACTTAGCAAATTCTCCCATAATTACCACAATATCTCGCGATTGACTTCTCAAAGGGATAAAAAAAGCGATCGCTTCTTCCTCTCACTCCTCAAGATTCATTTTTGGCAACGGGTAAAAGCACGATAAAAGTCGTCCCCAGATTCAATTGACTTTCGACTTTAATTTGTCCGGCGTGATTTTCAACGATCGCCTTGGCAATCGCCAAACCCAAACCCGATCCCGTGGGTTGGGAAGCGTTGCGATCGCGAGTTCTCGCAGGATCGACTCGATAAAAGCGATCGAAAATATAGGGTAAATCTTTCTGGGGAATTCCCTTACCCGTATCCTTAACTTTCACTTGCAACCAGTCGCGGCGATCTTTTTTTACCCGTTGTAATTTAATTTCTACCTTGGCTTTTTCTGTGTCCGAGTTAAGGCGATCGCCGCGAGAATATTCGATCGCATTACTCGTTAAATTGGTAAATAAACGCGCCAAACTATCCCAATTTCCCGAGACGTTAAACGTTTCTTCTTCAAGCAAATTCTCTCGTTTTTCCGGCTCGATAATACGTAAAAAAAGCAATACTCCCTCTTGTTCTGCTACAAAACGCTGTTCCTCGATCGCTTCCATTAACAGGGCATCCAAAGGCAAACTTTGAAATCGATCTTGCGAGATCCCGCGCTGCGATCGCGTTAAAAAGAGGAGATCGTTGACTAATTTTCCCAAGCGTTGCGTGAGGCGTTCGATCGCTTGTAACTGTATTTGCCGGACTTTCGGATCGCGATCGGGATAGGAAAGCGCCATTTGTACGTTGGTTTGAATAGTTGCAATGGGATTTCGCAATTCGTGGGAGGCATCGGCGGTAAATTGTTCCAAATTTTGATAGGATTCCTTAATCGGTTCGATCGCCAGTCCCGACAGCAACCAGCCGATCGCCGCCACAGAAGCCACTGTCAGACTCGTTCCCAAAATCAGATCGTAAATTAACTTGCGACTGGGTTTTGTGACCTCAAACCAAGGATGACTCACTCGCAAGTATCCCAAAACGTAGCGACCTCGTTCGATGCGCTTTGTCACTTGTCGCAAAAGATAAGTCGGCGAAATATGCACCGTAATTGCCCTGCCCGATAGTTGCAAAGGAATGGACGGCGGCACGGTAAAGGTTGACCAGAGTAAATGACCTTGGGGATCGAACCATTCGAGATCGATGCGATCTTCCTCTCCCGTTTGGGTATTGTTGCGAAAACTGGCAGCAATATCGACGCGATCTCCGCCTTTGGGAGCGGGTTGCGATTGAATGACTAGCGATCGCTCTACCACTTCGGTAACGTGCTTGAGGGTGTCATCGACGCGATCGATGAGGGTATTGCGAACATAAAAGTAGAATCCCGTCGCAAAGACCAATAACAGGACAGCCGTAACGGTAGCATACCAAATAGCAAGACGGCGACGAGTAGCAAGAAACATGGGCAAATCGAGGAACGAAAAAGTCCGATTTATTGTAATCGCGATCGACCATTTTTTAACGTCAAAACTCTCCTCCCCCCTGCTCCCCACTCTCTACCCAACGTGGATGGGTTGCATAGTTCTCCTCAAAATTGTTCAATTTTTGCATGATTTCTCTTGGCAGTATTATCTCTCTTGCCTCCCAGTTTTCTTGCAAATGCTCTCGTTTCGAGCTTCGCGGGAGGGCGATCAAGCCGCAATTAACAGACCAAGCTAAGAGTAATTGTGCTGGCGTACAGCCGAGAGCTCGAGCGATCGCGAGGATCTCGGGATCGTCAAATTTTTGCCCCTTCACTAAGGGAGAATAAGCAACGATGCGGATTTTGTGGCGATCGCAATAGCGAATCAGTTCTTTGCGTTGCAAAAAGGGGGAAATTTCAATTTGATTCCAGTGGGGAGGAGAGTCTTCGAGGAGTTGCAAATGCCGAACATTAAAGTTACTGACTCCAATATCTCCGATTGCCTGCCAGTTTTTAATGTTCAGCATCGTTTCCCAAGCCGATCGCGGATCGGGTCCCGGTGCGTGCAAAAGCAGCAAATCGATCGCTCCCAACCGTTGCAAAGATTGCTCGGCTGCTTCTTGAATGCGATCGGTTCGGATGGCTTTTAAAGGAATTTTGGAAGTCACAAAAATTTCCCGTCTGGGAATGCCAGAATCCGCGATCGCCCGAGCCACTTCCCTCTCATTACGATACAAAGCTGCCGTATCTAGATGCCTGTATCCCAATTCCAGAGCCGTCCGACAAGCAAAATAAGTTTGCTTGCCCAGACGGTAAGTTCCCAAGCCGACGGATCCGGCAGAATCGATCGCGGACATTCAACCTCACATATTATTGCGATAGATACTATCGATAAAACGAATTTGGTCGGAATGCTTGATTTCTCGCTTGACGGTACTTTGGAACTCCTGCACTGAAATTCCCAATCGCGATCGGATATTTCGCTCTAAAAGAAAACGAATGCGATTTTCGAGTTCTTTCGGCAGTTGAGAACGGAATTGCTCGTAGTACAGTTCGAGGAGCGCATGGTTTTCCGCCATTGCATCGGCAATGAGTGCCAAACCTCCTTCCCGAAGATTGGTATCCCGAAGACCGAGAATTTGCACCGTATCGTTACTGCGAATAAACTCAGCAATGAGATCGGCACCAAACCCATCGAAATAGTTGGGGAGTTCCTTCAAATCCGAGGTCGATTTATACAGCCCGAGTCCCAAATAAACCAACTCAGGCAAGGTATTGCACTGTTGCAGCAAGGTTTTCAGACCTGTATTTTGAATGCGGTTCGAGGATAAATCCAATTGACGCAAATAAGGATAACCGGAAATGGCATTGGCGATCGCTTCTGCACCGACATCCCCCAAACGGTTCATTGCCATAAATAAACCCGTCAACCCCTTGCGATTTTCCGATTTCAGAGTGTCGAAATAATCGGCAATGTAACGAGCGCCAATCTCGCTAATCCCGTTTGCATCAATATACAGGCGACGGAGGGTTCGGTTCTTTTTCAGGCTGGCAAATAAAACCTTAACCCCCTCATCCAACATCCCCACATTGACCAGATCCAACGTTTCGATGCTCGAATTCTGCTCGAGCATCTTGGCAAGTTGCGCGACACCGCCAGCCTTGAGGGGATTGCGTTTCAACCATAGGGATTCTGCATGGCGATCGCTCGCTAAAGCCTCGGATAGCTGAGCCGCACCTTTCTCCGTCAGACAGTTGCCAGCTAAATAATAGGTTTTAATGTGCGGGGTATAATCTTCTCTCGCGAGGGCGGCAATTTTCCCCGCTCCTTCATCGCCGACGATATTATTCCCCAAAAGGAAGTGCTCGACGTGGGCATTATTGCGAATGGACTCGACGAGATTGCCGATATAGCGATCGCCGACTACTTGTTTGCACATATCGATGCGTCCGTCGTCGTAATAAGCACCGCGCACGAAGGCTTGGCAGGATTGTTTTGCGGCTTCTCCTTTCTCCATGTGAGTGAAAAACGGCTCGAGTTCGTCATAGGGTGCGATCTCTACGGGCATGGGGAGAGGGTTGAGAATGGCATCGGATAAAGGTTCGCCAAGCAGTTCTTCGAAGATAGCGCGACCCCCTAACATTCTTGCTTGCCGATAGCGATCTCGCTCTTCTTTCCCGGTATCGGCTTCGGCAATTTGCGATCGGTAGGCGCTACGAAGTTGAGACAGCAAGCGTCCGTAAGCGATGTAACTCCCCACCCGGTCTTCTTCGGCTGTTGGGAAGAGTTGGCGAGCCAATTTGCGCCCCAAACCCGAGCGCTTGTCTTCGCCGCTATTGATGCGGGGAACGTCGAAGGCAATCGTCCCGATGGGTTCGCCCTCGGATAAACGTCGCTCGTCTTCGCGAATTTGACCGACAAGGGTTTGTAAGTTGCGATCGCTTGTCTGGTTAATCATGTTACATTCACCTCGCTAAATGGGGGGATCGATCCGTTTTACACGCGGATGGTAATCGCATTGTAACACAAAGTAATCTTATTGCCATTCTCCTTGCACAACAACCTAAAGATCCTAAAAAAGTTGCCGCTACTTTCCTTAAAATGTTGGCTGCACCGTTACAGTCGGCGTTAATGAAACTGCCATCCCCAGAACAATACAACCCTCTTTTAATTCGTTTTCCTGATGGTTTCCAAGACAACTCCTTCGGAGACGCTGCGCGAACGGGTTTTTCACCGTAAACAGGAAGAATATCTTCATCTAGAAAACTAGCTTGAGAGGTATAGGATTCTTCAGATTCTAAAAATTGGATACCATAAAGCTCGCCAACTTCCTTGATTCGTTCTTTGAGTTTTGCGGTCGGAACTTGAACGAACTTTTGATTATTCTTAGAGCCAATATTAATCCCATCTTTTTGTCCTTTATTCCAGCCAAAAACAATCCGACCGATACTATTTTCTAGGCAATGGTTAATGACTATACGGGCTGCCTTGTTAACTGAATCCCGCATTTGTCGATTGCGTTTTTCGGTAATGCGAGATAGTCTGTTTGACCAGAAACCTTGGGGTTTTCCCTTTTTAATCGTGGCAATTTGTTTGTTATACCATTGGTTAACGGATTTCAGATGTTTCCCATCGACAATGAAGCTCGTTCCCACATTTGTCACGCAGGTCAACCAGTTATCTAAGCCGTGGTCAATTCCTAAGATTTTTTGAGAATCTAGCCTCTCTTTTTTCCCCTCCTTATTAAGAGAGGCTAGAGGGAATTGTCTTTGATAAATATATTCTGCATAAAAGCAGCCATGACGCGGAAGAATACGAATTTCTTTGATGTTGTTCCAATCTAGGTTAGAAGGCATAGGGAGATAAAATTCTCCCAGCCCAAACCATGCTTTTACGCTTTTCCCTAGGGGAACTCTGATTCCTTGCTCGGTCAGCTTTAACCATCTTTTAGGATAGGACACCGTAAAGAAACCTCTTTTTCGATATTTGGGGGGTTTGGGTTTGTTTTCTAGCTTGCGGTGCGACCCCGGTGAGGTTTCCTCACCTAGGGAACGCGCACCAAGAGATTTTTCTCCAAATAATTTTAGAAGTTGACAAAAACTTGAAAATGCTTCAACCACACCATTACAAATTTGTTGGGCGCTTGAAGCGTACATCGCTCGAAAATGGCGATTCCATTTCATTTGCCGACACAATTCTCCCTTGCCAACAAAACGACTCTCCTTGAACCAAATTTGGCGAGCATAGTAAACCGAACAATTAAAGATTTTGTTTGCCTCGCCACAGAGATACTCAAGGATAGCTCGTAGCTCCTTGTCCGGGTGCAATAAGTTTTGTTGACACCCCATGTCAATCTTTTTCTTGTTCATGGATTTAGCTTACTTTATCCTGTAGATAGATGTCAAGTTATCTACAATGAGAGACGAATCTAAATCTTACCGGCACAGCAATCATTCTGTGGGATTAGCCCATGTTCATTTAGTTTGGATTCCCAAGCGTCGCAAGAAGGTCTTAATTGGTGTCGGTATTTGAGGGAATTTGGCGATCGAGGTGTTCTTTGAACGTATCGAGAGATTCTGCGATCGCTGCCTCTTGAAAAAGTCGGGTGAGAATTGAATCATCCTGAATTCCCTCGAGTCGCTTTCCCAGTTCTTCGGGTAAAGATTCAAAACGAAGGTTTAATATTTTCAGAATTAACTCTCGACTTTTACGAAGAGCGCCTTGTTCGAGTCCTTGTTCGAGTCCTTGTTCGAGTCCTTGTTCGAGTCCTTGTTCGAGTCCTTCTTGATGCGCTTGGCGTTCGATGTAAGTAACAAATGACATTTGATTTTCCTCCTCAAAACGTCTGATTTCTGTTTGGAATCCTTGTTGAATGGGTTCGGGTAGGGTCATCATCCAGTCAATGAGCCGATATAGTTCTAGGATATCTTGTCTTTGATAGCCCCGTTGATAGAGACTCTTGGCAATTTTCAGTTTTTCCCGACAGCGACTATTGGGATCGTTTTTAGTTTGCTGGGTTTCTCGGTGTGCTACGACGATAATCGCAAAGGGATTTTTGCTCTCTTCTAAGGTTTCGGAAGAGTAATCCAGTAGTTTTACCGTGGGAAATTGCAACAGGACGCGACAGCCGAAAATTGCGTAACTATAGCGATCGGGTCGCCACGATTCCCGTTCGTCGGCCAAGATGGCTAAACTGAGGACTTGATGGCGATAGCGATCGAAAATGCGGCTGTTATAAATGTACATTCGTTCGGGAAACACGGTCTGAGCTTGGCTTTGAACTTCGATGTGAATTAATATCCAAGTTTCTTCGCCGTTTTGCTGCCAGACTTTCACCAATTTATCGGCATCCCTGCGTCCAGTTTCGGCATCTCGCACGATCTGCTGAAATTCCGTATCTAAGAATTCATAGCCTCGATTCCAGTCGAGTCCGTTGTGTATGGTGGGAAAAAAGAACGCCATGAAGGGTTGAAAATAGAAAGAAATGGCTTCTTTCCAAGGCGAGTCGTATTCTGCGCGTTGGTCGGGTTCTGTCATTTATTAAAAAAGGCGATCGCGATTTATTGATTATCGGTCTTAAGCCAACCTTCAATCGCGATCGCTGCAAGATTGGCAAAGAGCAATGTTTTTTCACGATAATCTGATTAAAATCTGCATCAGCTTGAAAGCGAATTTTCATAAGCCAGCTTTTTTAAGTTTTTGATAAAATGCGGGGTCTCTCTGACGCAAAGAGTTTTGCAATTCCTCAAATTTCTTTTCTCCTTCTTGTAGATAGCGATCGATCGCTTCTCGGTTGGCTAAATAAAATGCGTTCGCAAAGCGTGTCCGAAGGACGTATCGCGCCATATACTTCTTCTAATGTCGCGAGAGGAAAATGACTTGCAATTTCTTCCGGGGATGTCCCATTGAGAAAGTCCAAAAGTGTTGAATGATAGAAAATATTTGAGAAAAAAAGCCTCTGATTTGATAAAATAGAGGCTAACAAATTTCAAATAATCAACAGAATGATATCAAATTTTCCCAAGATTGTCAAAGAAAGTCTGAGAGAGATTCCTC
>JAGHZQ010000026.1 GCA_017746715.1 Cyanobacteria bacterium SBLK | reverse complement strand
GAGGAATCTCTCTCAGACTTTCTTTGACAATCTTGGGAAAATTTGATATCATTCTGTTGATTATTTGAAATTTGTTAGCCTCTATTTTATCAAATCAGAGGCTTTTTTTCTCAAATATTTTCTATCATTCAACACTTTTGGGTCGAGAATGTCGTGCAAAACTGAAAACCCATCGTAAAAATAGTCAAGCCTTTTGGAGCGAACTAACCCTTTTACCATTGTTTGATAAAGATGGTAATTTGACTCATTATCTAAGCCTTCAAAAGGAAAGTCTGCCGATGAAAGCAGAAAAATTTGATTTTCCCGCCGAACGGGAACGATTGCTCGGGAATATCGCCAAACAAATTCAAGGAAATTTAAACCTACAAGAAATTCTTGATTTTGCTGTCGAAGAAGTTCGTCAAGTTTTACAATGCGATCGCGTTATTTTCTATCGTTTTAACAAAAATTTTAGCGGTACGGTGATTGCAGAATCTGTAGGAATTGGATGGAAACAATCTTTAGATGCAGATGTTACAGATAATTGTTTTTCTTCTCACATGGCCGAACTTTATCAAAAAGGACGAGTGCGAGCGATTGATGATATTTATGATGCGGGATTAACAGAATGTCATATTCACTTTCTCGAAGACTTTGAAATTAAAGCTAATTTGATTATTCCCGTGGTTGAAAACAAAAAATTATGGGGATTATTAATCGGCCATCAATGTCGAGGAACGAGACACTGGCAGAAGTGGGAAATCGAACTTTGCGAAGAATTGAGCGTGCATATTGCGATCGCCATTCATCAAGCAACATTGTTTGCAGAGCTAGAAAAGGAACTCCGAGAACGAAGGCAAGTGGAAGCCTCTTTGCAAGTTTCCGAAACGCGATTGAAAGAAAAAGCGCAACGTCTCGAACGGGCGCTTATGGACTTGAAACAAACGCAATCGCAACTCATTCAAGCAGAAAAAATGTCCGGCTTAGGGCAATTGGTCGCGGGAATTGCTCATGAAATTAATAATCCCGTCGCCTTTATTCGAGGAAATATCAAACATGCAGAAGAATACGCTCTAGGGCTTTTAGAATTGATTTCTTTATACAAACAATATTATCCCGAACCTATCGGAGAAATTAAAGATAAAATTGAAGAGATAGACTGCGACTTTATTTGCGAAGATTTCTTCCCACTCCTTGACTCCATGCAAACGGGAGTCAAGCGCATTCACGATATTGTTTTATCGTTGCGAAACTTTTCTCGTTTGGACGAAGCCGATCTCAAACCCGTAAATCTGCAAGAAGGCATTGAAAATGCTCTCTCGATTGTCGGCCATCGCTTGCAGGGAAAACACGGTAAAATTGCCATCGAGACAAAATGGAGGGATTTGCCCGATATTGAGTGTTATGCGGCTTTGCTCAATCAAGTTTTTCTCAATTTGTTGAATAATGCGATCGATGCCTTGCAAAATAAATGCAAAATGATGTCTGAGGAGTTCGCACCAAAAATTAAAATTGAAACAGAATTTGTCGAAAAAATGCAGGGAAATAACCTCGCAATTGTTCGCATTCAAGATAATGGAACTGGAATTTCTCAAGATATTCAAGAGCGTATTTTCGATCCATTTTTTACCACAAAATCCATCGGACAGGGAACGGGGATGGGTTTAGCGACAGCTTATCAAATTGTCGTCCAACAGCATAACGGTCGCATTTACTTTATCTCTCAACCCGGAGCGCGATCGGAGTTTACAATTGAGATCCCTTACCATGAGACAACGCTTAATTCTTAATTCTTAATTCTCAATGCTTCTGCCAGATGTTGAATTGCGTCAATTTTCCCAAGCCTTCGATGGCGAAATCGTGGTTCGAGAGATTGACTTAAAAATTAATCGCGGCGAGTTCTTTTGTTTGCTCGGGCCTTCAGGGTGCGGAAAAACGACTATTTTAAGAGCGATCGCGGGATTCGATCGCCCCTATGCCGGAGAAATTTGGATTCGGGGACAATTAATGAACGAGGTTCCCCCCTATCGTCGCCCAGTGAATACGGTTTTTCAAAGTTATGCCCTGTTTAATCATTTAACGGTCAGAGAAAATATTGCCTTTGGTTTAAAACTGAAAAAATGTCCCAAAAGCGAACTCGAAGAACGAGTTAAAGGGGCGATCGAACGCGTAAAACTGGAAAAATTTGCCGATCGCCATCCCCATCGTCTTTCCGGGGGGCAAAAACAGCGCGTAGCTTTGGCTCGCGCCCTGATCAATCAACCCGCCGTTTTATTATTAGACGAACCCTTGGGGGCATTAGATTTAAAATTGCGTAAAGAAATGCAGGCCGAACTATCGCGACTGCATCGAGAAATGGGACTCACTTTTCTCATGGTGACGCACGATCGCGAAGAAGCTCTTGCCTTAAGCGATCGCATTGCCGTCATCCAACAAGGTCATCTCGAACAAGCGGGATCGCCTCGGGAGATTTACCAACACCCAAAAACCCCTTTTGTGGCGGATTTTATTGGGGAAGCCAACTTATTATCGGGTTTTTTAGATGCGGAAAGAAGGATCGTAAGCAAGAAAGGAGCAATCTTGGTCGATCGATGGAATAAAGATGAAAGCGTCAAAAAAGGAGATTGCATTATCCTCAACATTCGACCGGAAAAAATTAAACTGGGGGCAGAACCCCTAGCAGATTGTGAAATTTGTTTCCCCGGACGCATTCAACAAATCACTTATTTAGGAACTCACCTCGAAATGATTATCGCCGCGATCGCCACGGGAGAAATTTTCAAAGTCAGACAAACCGAGTCAGAAGCCGATCGCTTTTCCGTAGGAACCTTGGTTTATCTGGGTTGGAAGCGGGAAGATCTCTCGCTTTTTAACGCATTGTTAAATTAATTTAGGGATGCAGCATGCTGCATCCCTATCATATTTCTGGCAATATAACCCTTCAAGCCATCAAGAACTGAGGCTGTAAATGATTAGAGCAAACTGATGAGGCTAAACTATGAAGCTAAATTATAGCGCGGCGATCGCCGACCAATCGCCAAAACCTTCCCTGCGAATGCTTCCGGCAGTTACAGCGCGATCGAGTTCGTTGAGTGCGGAGCGATCGGAAGGCTGAAGGATTTGTTGTTTGAGGAGTTGGCGTAAGAGTGCTTCGGAAGCAACACTCACGCAACCAGTCTGAAAAGCAGACTGTACCAATAAATTAATCATCACAATGCTACCCTGATTCCTAATATCCCTTCTACTATACTCTATCTTTTTCCTTGAGAGCAAATATAAAATTTTGTCGCGGCGATCGCGTGGGGAATTCTCCAGACGGGTTAGGGAAGTCCCGAGTTATGATTGAAATGGACAATTGAGAGCGGCAAACAATGACAAAAACAGCCCTGATTACAGGGATTACGGGTCAAGATGGCTATTATCTCAGTCGCTTGCTGTTGGGGTTGGGATATCGCGTTATCGGACTCATTCCCCCCCAACGTTGCAGTAGCATCGTCAAACTTGACGAACTGGCGGACAAGGTCAAAATTCGCCCTGTCGATTTGCGAGATGCACAAATTTTGCGCGAGGTTGTCGAAGAACTGCAACCGGATGAAATTTATAATTTAGCCGCCCCCAGTTTTGTCCCGAATTCTTGGAACGATCCCCTCGGCACTCTCGATTTAATTACCGGTACCGCGACTCGCTTACTATCCGCCGTGAGAGAGGTCGGACTTGCCAATCGTACTCGTTTTTATCAAGCCAGCAGTTCGGAAATGTTCGGCACGGTGGATGTTTCCCCCCAAGATGAAAATACCTCGTTTCGTCCTAAAAATCCCTACGCGGCGGCCAAACTGCACGCCCATTGGACTATGGTGCACCATCGCGATCGCTATGATTTATTTGCTTGTAGTGGCATTCTCTACAATCACGAATCTCCGCGCCGCCCGCCTTCTTTTGTCACCCGCAAAGTGACACTAACTGCCGCTTCGATTAAATTAGGCTATTGCAATACTTTGGAAATGGGGAACTTAGATGCTAAACGGGATTGGGGCTATGCTGGCGATTACGTTGAAGCCATGTGGCGAATGCTGCAAGCCGATCGCCCGGAAGATTACGCCATCGGTACCGGACAACTCCATAGCGTGCGAGAATTAGTAGCCATGGCCTTCGATTGCCTCGATCTCGATTGGCAAAATTATGTGGTTATCAATCCTCAATTTTTGCGACCGGACGAACATTTTCAACTGGTTGCCAATCCCGCTAAAGCCAAGGAAAATTTACAGTGGCAACCGCAAATGAGCTTAGCCGCGCTCATTCAGGAAATGGTGACGAAAGATTTGGAACGGATTAAACTCGGAAAGATAAAGCCCATTCAATGAACGATATCAGGAGTTAATATTTTGCCAAACTCAAACAATACGGTCGATTATGTTTTTGTGTTTCTGGAGATTTTTGCTCGAGAAGGCGGCATTCAATCCTACGTTAAAGATATTTTTCCGGCTTATCGAGAATTATCCGATTGTGAAGAGGGTAAGCATGCCGAAGTTTTTCTCTTGCGGGATTCATCGGAATGCACAAATCCTTTTGCCAGCGAAAAAGTCAAATTTCACTATCTCAAAACTCTACCCCTTTGGTTGGGACGCATTAAACTGGCAATGGCATTACTGTCATGTTTATTATTGCGCCGTCCCCGACACGTTTTTTGCGGTCATATTAATTTAGCCCCTTTAGTTCAAATATTTTGCCAATCTCTAGGCATTTCTTATACCGTTTTGACTTACGGGAAAGAGGTTTGGAAGCCCTTGCCTTCGCAACAGCGTTTTGCCTTGCAACAAGCCAACTCGATTTGGACGATTAGCCGTTACAGCCGAGATATCGCTTGTCAAGTCAATGACATCGACCCCGATAAAGTGCGCTTTTTGCCTTGTGTTGTGGATGGGACGATTTTCCATCGCGATCGCAAGCCCTCCCATTTATTGCAAAAATATGGTTTGGAAAATGCTAAGGTCTTGATGACGGTGGCCAGATTGTGGTCGGGGGATATTTATAAAGGGGTAGATGTGACCATCCGCGCTTTGCCAGAAATTGCCAGAGTATTTCCCGATGTCAAATATTTAGTCATCGGACGAGGAGACGATCGCCCCCGCTTAGAAAAATTGGCAACCGATTTGGGAATGGGCGATCGGGTCATTTTTGCGGGTTTCGTGGCAACAGAGGAGCTTCCGTCCCATTATCGCGTTGCCGATGCCTATATCATGCCCTCTCAGGAAGGATTCGGCATTGTCTATCTCGAAGCAATGGCATCGGGCATTCCCGTCCTTTCGGGGGATACCGACGGCTCTGCGGATCCCCTACAAGATGGTAAGTTAGGATGGCAAGTTCCCCATCGCGATGCGGTTGCTGTTGCCAAAGCCTGTATTGAAATCTTAACGGGTCTGGCCGAACAAACCGATCCCCGTTGCGATGGCGAATGGTTGCGGGAATGTACTCTGGCGAAATTTGGGAAAGAAACCCTCACCCGACAATTAAAACAATTATTAGAAGAAGTAGATAAGGCAAATGCCTAGGAGATCGCACTTATGAATCAAAATTTTTCTCGACTCGCTCAAATTAATTTATCGGGAGTTGGCTGCTGGTTAACAGTTTTAGCTTTTGTTATTCTTTTAAGTTCTTTGGGATTGGGTTGGGTGCTCAATTGGCTTATTTTTCTCATTACTCTACCTTTTATCTTGCTGTTTGTGGCGTTTTTTGCCTTGCGTTGGTGGGTGGGTCGCAATATCGTGGAGGATGAATGTCCGGTCTGTGGCTATTCTTTTACGGCTTTTAATGGAATTGATATTGATTGTCCTAATTGTAACGAACCCCTGAAGGTGGAAAAAGGAAAATTTATTCGCGTGACTCCTCCGGGAACGATTGATGTGGAGGCGATTGAAGTGGATGTAAAAAGATTGGAAGATTGAATGATTTTGGCTGGCGATCGCAGGGGTTATCTGAAATGTGTCAATCTCTCCTAAATGTAAATTCTCCCTAAATATCTTTTATGAGAGAAGATCTGCCTCCCCCTTTCCAAGGAGGACGGAAGGGGTATAAAAAACTGACGATATTAGACGATATTAAATGATTTTAGAGATCGCAAGAGTGTATCTTTCATTTGTCAATCCTCCCTATTCTCCCCACAGGGAGGATTTTATCGAGCTGTCTGATGCTTTGACTCTGATATTTTTCGCGGCATTCTCCAGAAGGAATTTCCTAAGATATAAAGAATCCCCAGATATAAAGAATCCCCAATCTTTGAGAACCATGACGATTACTCCAACCCACACCCTAGCCCAATTACCCGACCATACCCAGTTACCGTGCGAAGACGGAGAATTCGTGAAGAACTTCCAAGAACATCCCCAAAGTATCTTACTCACCGATTCGATCGCTCCCGTCTTAGATCGCTTGCATCCGGACGGACGCTATGACATCGGGCAAGATAGCGGTATCTACTGGAAAGTGACCCATCCTCCCCTCAAAGGCTGCGTCTCTCCCGATTGGTTCTATGTCCCCAATATCCCGCCTCTGTTGAACGGACAAATGCGACGCTCTTACGTCCTTTGGCAGGAAAGGATTCCTCCCGCGATCGTCTTGGAATTTGTATCGGGAAGCGGTGCGGAAGAGCGCGATCGCACTCCAGAAACGGGCAAATTTTGGGTGTACGAGACCCAAATCCAACCGGAATACTATGGGATTTACGAAGTACGACGGGAGCGTGTGGAGGTGTACCGCTTGGTCAACGGTCGCTATCAACGGATGACTCCCAACGAACGCGGACATTTCCCGATTGAGTCGATGGGAGTCGAGTTGGGGATTTGGCAAGGGGTCTACCAAAACCATGATTTACCTTGGATGCGCTGGTGGGATGGTGAGGGTAATTTGTTGCTTGCTGGTGCCGAACGTGCGGAACGGGAACGGCTAGAGAAAGAGCAGGAGCGAGAACGTGCCGAACGTGCTGAGTTAGGAGAACGGCAAGCACAAGCGGCATTGCAGCAATTACGCGATCGCCTCATGGCTCGAGGTATCGATCCTGACAATCTCCCAACGGAGGACTGCTAGACCCAATGGGAAACAGGGACAGTACGGGGTTCTGTTGAGAGGGTTGCTTTTCGTTTCGCAATATGCCAAGATGCACAAATTTTGCTTGCGAGAGAATAAGCCGATGAATGACAAACCCAATCTTGAAGCATTCTTCAAGGTCATCAATCAACCTACATGGGATTGGACGGTTATCCCCGATCGCGAGGTGCGTATCGATTGCCCGAGTCGAAGCATTGCGCGGCATTTCATCGATCGCTGGTGTGAAAGTATTATTGAATTTACCGTGAGTCTTAACTGCGATCGCGCTTTGGTTCGCTATCCTAATTGTCAGGTGCCTTTTGAGTTTCCTCTGCGCGTGTTTCGGGAGGAAGCGAGAAGGGACAAACGGCGATCGATCCATCTAGGGCTTATCATGACTCCCCAAACCCCCAATCTCACGCGCTTTCAGACCAACATTCCCGGTGTTGGCGAGACGATAAACAGAGGCTTATCGGTGCGGTGAAATCAGGAGGGAGGAAGGCGATAGAAGCATTTTTCGATAACAAGTTTACCGAGACGGCACTGGCGATCGTTGACGGTTGGAGCAATCCCTAACTCCTTTTCTTCTTAGGGTTCATGGGAGTTAAAAAAATAAATCGGTAATAGAATTAATGCTGCGATCGCTGCTCCGCCGAGGGTTGAAACCCCCGTCTCATAGCGAAAACCCGTTAAAACGGGTTAGGAATTAATTCAAAATAAGGAAAATAGGTGAAGTGTTACTCTTAGCCTGCTAAAGCAGGCTTTCGCTATGAGCCTTGGATTTGAATCCAAGTGGATCGCAAATTAAGAGCAGAGATGCAATTATCGAAATAATTTCTGAACCTTCACCAGCCTACTTGAGCTATGAACCAAGAACTCGAGTTCTTAGTGTGATATAGCATTAGATATTCTCGTTGTCTCTCCAGTTTGCTGGATATCTATCATTTAAAGCCTTCTCTAACTTTTTTAAGGTTTCGTCCGCGATCGATTCGTATTTTCCTTTGAGCAAAGAGTACCAGTAGGCTGTCGTGATCTCGGCATCCCTGCATATTTGACTGATAGACTTACCGGAATTTTTAGCTGTGTTTCTCAGCCACTCCGGTAGATCGTCAGCATCATAGTCCCGAACCACTCGAATTTTCAAGGCTTTTGTCCCACTCATCTTTAACTTATTCTCCTTTTCTTTCTTTAAATTGCAAATGACTAACTAGCAATTGACAACTACTAATTAGTAGTTTATAGTTAGCCAAAGGGAAACAAACAAAAACCCCCTGCGCCAACAGGGGAAAGCAAAATAAGATTAAGGACATCCTAGCAAATGACTACCGCAACCGCATTACAACTCTCCCCCCAACAACTCACTCTCACCGCCCGAGTCGCCACATGGGACTGCTTTAAAGCCACCGAATACCAAGCCAGCGATATCGCAACCGTCAGCATCCGCGAAAATATTGTTTGGATTCAGTTTAAAAACAACACCGCAACTGCGATCGACACCGACACATTCAAAGCCAAAATCGAAGAATATAAAGCCGAGTCGCAACTCAGCGAAGAACAACAAGAAATCATCGAAGCAGCGATCGCTTCCCTATTCCAATCCGAAGTGAACTTCCAAAATGCGATCGCCTCATTCTACATGAATGAAAACCGCTTCATGGGGACAGTTCGTAAAGAGCGCTTCGCGTGGAAAGCAGCGATCGCAGCCGATCGCTATAGCTATCACAAAACAGCCGAGCAAGCCATTCAATTCATCACTAATACTACCCACTAAGAATCGGGAAAAGCCGAGCTTAGTTTAGAAAGCGATCGCCACGAGATCAACCGCTACCGACCCGACAGCAAGAAACGGCTCGACACTAACAAAAATGAATACAAAAGCACCGCAGCCTCCCAAAAACTGGGAGCAGTTGCTCGCTTCGCGCTGGCAACAGGGCAAAGTTCTCATGATAACCGGGTACACCTACACCATTTGGGAACGCATCCAGATCCGAGGCAAAGAAGAAGAGTCAACCACCCTCAACCTTTACATTCGCGGCATTGGCAGCAAATGGCAACGCGCCGGCCGCCTGAAAAACAAAGAAAATAAGTGGATTTTCCAGCCAGTAAGAACCTCAGACGCACCCGACATTCTCACCGCCATTCTCATCAAATTCCTCACCTAGAACAACAAATCTTAAACGGTAGTAGCGCATCTAGGCTAAAATGCTGGGTAGTCCGAATTCTTTAAATTTCATTTTACAAGGTTTTCAGCGATCGCCTTACCCAACAAATTAAGATGGATGCGCTAGTAGGTTGGGTAGAACGAAGTGAAACCCAACAAAGCCTTGACCGTGTTGGGTTTTGTGCCTCTACCCAACCTACACGACTCTTCATTGTGTTGGAGGGAGATTATCGGGATCTAACCCCATTGCTTGCAAGCGATCGCGCAATTGCTGCAAATCGGTCTCAGCCCGTTCTGCCCGTTCTTGTTCCCGTTCTGCCCGCTCTCGTTCCCATTCTGCCCCCAATGGCACTAAATTGCCATCGGCATCGTAGAAGCGCAACCAAGTCCCCGTTTCCCGCAATATCGTCCCCTCCCACGTTCCCAGCCATAACCCCAGATCGTCGCACCACAACCAACCGCGATCGTTGGGAGTCAAATCCTGATAGCGTCCGTTTGCGCCCAAGCGCCAACCCTGTAACGATTCGGGATTGAAGGGATTGTAAACAAAATAATTGCGCGTGCTAAATGTTCTCTCATAAAGTCTTCTTTTGTCTTCCAGATCGATATTTGCCGTAGAGGGTGACATCAGTTCCACAATCACATCGGGATAACGTCCCTGCTCTTCCCAAACCACCCAACCTCGGCGCTCTCTGGTCCCATCTACATCTAAAGCCACAAAGAAATCAGGTCCGCGAAAGTCCTTATTTTTGACCTGTTGCTGACTGAAATAGAGGAACATATTCCCCCCAGCAAAATAATCGTCTCGTCCGCGATATGCCTCGTGTACGGACTCGATTAAAACGTTGATGTTGATGCAGTGGCGATTGCTTTCCAAGGGTTCTCCGTCGTCAAAAATTAAATCGGTTGGAGGGGGTGAAGGGACGAACTCTTCTGGGGATTGGGTTTGGGGTGTTTGTTCTACAATTTTGACAGACATGGCGGGTTTTTGTGGTTTTTCTCATCCTAGCAACGAAAGAAGAAAGAGACTTCATGGGTGAAGCGATCGCCTTCTCCCGTGATTTTTTGACTCTTTATTGTGGTGGAGGGAAATTATCGGGGTCTAATCCCATCGCTTGCAGGCGATACGGCTACGCGAACGCACAATTGTTGCAAATTGGTCTCAGCCCCTTCAGTCCGCTCTCGTTCTCGTTCTGCTTTCAATGGTACTAAGTTACCATCAAAATCGTAGAAGCGCAACTCAATCGCCGTTTCCCGCAATGATGAGTGGGTTGGCTCTAAGGTTCATTATTTTGGTTCTGCTTATCCTGAATTTACGTTAAATTATTCTGACGATCGCAGGGGTTGCAATGGTTTCCGCAAAAGTTGTTTTTCCCCTTGAAATACAGTTAAATACATGGGACTTGCGCGATCGTCATCTTGCCAAGAAACAACATAAAAATAACTGCCATTTTCCCACGTAATCCCGCGACGGTTGCCATTTCGCCACGAAGTTCCGTAATACAAAACGATACAATTTCTGAGGGAGTCGCAGCCTCGATAAGTTCGCCCCGTTTTAGGGTTGTTTTCTGTTAGGGTAATGGTGAAATCGCCAGCACGATAATAAGTTTGAGCGATTGCGGTATGGACGAACAGCAGGATGTTTAACGGAATAAGAGCGGCGATCGCTTTGCGAAAAAAGTTCATAGATTGCCAGAAATGCGAAAGAGCCTAATTTTTCCCGCTAGAAGATAAACTGAATGGGTTAGCCGATCGCGCAACAATACCGCGATTGCCCTGATTTCCCCCACCTGCGACCCTAGAATTGTTATGGAATGGCATCCTACAGACGCTCAGAGTTTGGCGATCGTCGATCGCGAGATCGGAGAACATGATTTTGCCCCCGCAGAATACGAAATTCTGCGACGGGTCATTCGCGAAACGGCTGATTTTGAGTATAAATCCTTAATAGGCTTTTCCGACGGGGCATTACAATCGGGAGTGGCAGCACTGGCGGCAAGAACGACGATTATTGTGGATGTTCCCATGATTCAAGTGGGCATTGCCCCCATCATTCAGCAAACTTTTGCCAATCCCGTGTATTGCAGCATGGAAACTATTACTCGCCCGCAAAAGAGCAAATCTCAGGTTGCTTGGGGGATTCAAACCCTTGCCAAACGCTATCCAGAAGCAATTTTTATTATCGGTCGGGCACAAACGGCACTGACGGCATTGGTAGAATTAATCGAAGCCGAGGAAATTAAACCCGCACTAGCGATCGCAACGCCTTCGGGATTTGTTGATGCAGATGTGGTCAAAGAACGCCTGCAAGATACGATGATCCCCAATATTCGCATTAGCGGGCGCAAGGGCAGTGCAACCGTCGCCGTTGCGATTTTAAATGGGTTGGTAGACTTAGCTTGGGAGATGTACGGCAAAAATGAACGGATTGATTATCAGTAAATAACTATCAATTATCAACTATCAACTATCAACTATCAACTATCAACTACCGATCGCTCACTTCCCAAACTTTTACCACTTTACTCTTATCGGTGGAAAATAAGCGATCGCCGCCGGAATTGAGGACGAGAGAATCAATTGCACCGTCGTGACCGGCAAGTTCGTGAAATTGGGTTTTTCCATAGACATCCCAGAAGGTAATGCGACCATCTCTCGCCCCGCTAACGAGAATGCGACCGTAGGGACTAAAGGCAAGGGTAGAGGTTGAATCGATGCAATCGTCAAAGGTACTGATGAGATGATTGGTCTTTTTTTCGAGATTGATATCCCATAATTGAATTTTGCCTTGCCAAGCGATCGCGGCGAGGATCAAACCTACCGGACTGAGAAGAGCGCGAGGGGAAAATGTTTTCAGGGTGTAGGGGCGATCGCGGGTTTGCAGATCCCACAGTTTAATCGTTGCATCTTGGGAGGTACTGATTAAAGTGTTGCCATCCGTACTGAATGTCAGGTGAGAAACAGCACGGGTATGAGACCCAAAAATTAAATGAGTGCTAAAAGTTCCCATTGTTTTTCCCGTCGCAATCTGCCAGAGTCGAATGCTCCCATCTTCGGAACCGGTAGCGAGCATTTTTCCTCGGGGATCGATCGCGATCGCGGTAATATCCAATTGATGGCCGTAAAGGCTGCGTTGCAATTCTCCTTGCTGCCAAATTTCGATGGCGGGACTGGAACTGTGAATGCTATTTTTAATGCGGATGAGGGTCTCGGCATCGGAACAAAGACCGTACATTTCACGCATGCGCGGATATTTGGGAATAGTATAAAGGGTTTCCTCGCGATCGAGATTCATGACGCGAATATTTTTGCCTTTTTGATAGGCGATCGCTGTTCCCGTTGAATTTATTGTCAGTCCATTTCCCGTTTTAATGGTTTTCGTGCAAGTAAAGAGTCGATAGGGAAGATAGGCTCGTAAAGCACGATTCACTTCCGTATTTCGACGGTTTTGTAATAAGAGATAAGCCGCTTTCTGAACTTTTTCCGAGTCATCTTGAAGTCCTTTTATAATCAATTCTAAACCTTGTTTGCCATGCTTTACCGCCTCGCGAATGGCTTCTACTCTCGATTCGATAACCGGACTGGATAAACCTTGTTTGATTCCTGCTAATCCCCCTAAAATCAATGCACCTCGAGGAACGGTTTTCTGAGAACCGAGGACGGCATCGTATTCTCTAGGGCGATCGGAATGAGACATTATTGATAGTTGATAGTTGATAGTTGATAGTTGTCAATAGGGTCTGACTAAATAGCTTGTCCAGACGGGTTCTTCGTCGGAATTTAGCGTTTCTCGTTTTAACCAACGCCATGTTTTACCTTCTTTTTGACGCTGTAGGAAAATATCAAACAGATTCCGCTTTTGCGTGACCTTTTGGTTGGGCAAATCGATTTCTAAATTATAGCTCCCAGTGATATGATAAGTCGCTAAATGAGCCATATAGAGCGGCTCGATCGCTTTGATGGAAATCCCGGAAATTTTTACATCGGGGTTGGAAGCATTGAGATTATCGCTGAGGACTTCTTGGGATTGGCGCACTTGCAAGGCGATCGCTTTTTTGACCCATTCCCCTGTAGGTGCGAGACTCAAGGGCGGTTTTCCGCCACTGCATCCCGCGAGCAGTAAAATTAAAGCAATCCCGAGCATTCCTTGCAACCATCGCCTCGCAATCATCGTACTTTCCCCCCAAACAGCGCAAAATCTTTAGATATCGTAACACGCAGAACAAAAATATTATAGCGAACGCTGCTACATTAGGAATGAATGAATGCAGGATGGGCAGTTATGACAACAACAACCGTCGCCGCAAGACCCACTCTAGAACAATTTCTAGCGTTACCCGAAACCAAACCTGCGAGGGAATATATTGAGGGTGAAATTGTCCAATGAGATTCTTTCGCCGGAACAGTCTTCGAGTCGAGTTATTGATAATATTAGTTATTGTTTGGAGTATGGTTGCGATTTAGGTTGGTTATTAGATCCAAGAGATCGCTCGGTTTTAGTCTTGCGATCGCAGCAACAGCCCAAGTTATTTCTTGGAAGCGATTGTTTACCCGTTCTTCACGAAATCTATCTCGAATTAACAGTCGAGCAAGTTTTGAGTTGGTTGAAAATGGGTAAAAAATAGGGAATAGATGAATTTTATTAGTATGTTTTTTTGCGATCGCTTTTCCGTTATTTTCCTCGAATTGTGCTGTCCTTGAGAAGAAGGCAATCGCACCTCCTCGATTTTCATTGGTATTTAAGATACACTTGTTTCTATTGCGAGGGTTTGTATTGCGGTCGGGGCAATACGAGGAAAACGAATACGATGTCATGCGATCCGGGAGCCTTTTTAATGACTCCCGAACTCTCTATTTTAGGGTTATTGGTTTAAGCCATGACTTTAAGCACCGACTGCTTCTTTCGCCGCGTACATCACCTCTAAAGTAATTTCGCCGATACCGCGATCGCGAGCAAATTTTTCGGTATTTCGCTTGACTTTGCCTCGCACGAAACCGGGGATTTTATTCAATTCGGCTTTGGCTTCCTTACTCCAATCGAGATCGGAATCGGCAGAAATTCCTTTAGTAATGACTTCCTTGGTATCGTGACCGCCAAAGATTTCTAAGAGGTGATCTTCCATCCCTAAAGTAAACGAATTATACACCAAATCCGCGATCTGATTCGTGCCTTCATAACCCACAAAGGGACTGTAACCGATAGGAAAATTTTGGATGTGAATGGGTGCGGCAATGACTCCGCAAGGAATATTCAAACGCTTGCCGACGTGACGTTCCATCTGAGTTCCAAAGATAGCAGAAGGCTCGATCCGAGCGATCGCATCGCCAATGGCACCATTATCATCGCTAATCAAAACCTCGTCGCAATATTCGCTGACTTGCGCTTTAAACCAGTCCGCATCATATTTGCAATAAGTCCCTGCAAGCACGACGTGAATTCCCATTTCTCGCGCTAGGATTTTAGTCATGGCAGCAGCATGAGTATTATCCCCAAAAACCACCGCTTTTTTACCCGTTAAATTCTGACAGTCAATGGAACGAGAAAACCATGCCGCTTGAGATACATAGCGGGTTTGATTGTCAATGAATTCCTCATAATCGACATTCGCACCCTGTTCATTAATCGTCTTTTGAATTTGGCGAATACAGCGAGCGGTTTCTACGACTCCCATCGGCGCAATATCCACATAAGGCGTGCCAAATTCCTCTTGTAAATATTGTGCCGCCATCATCCCCAATTCCCGATAAGGAACGAGATTAAACCATGCTTTCGGTAGATTTTTTAACTCGTGGACGCTGGCACCTTCGGGAATCACTGTATTGACCTCAATTCCCAAATCTGCCATTAAACGCTTGAGTTCCGTGCTGTCATGTTGATTGTGGAAACCGAGGGTAGAAATCCCGATAATATTCACCGAGGGTTTTTCGGTTTTACCTTCGGGAAGTTCGCCTTTTTTCTTGGCTTTATTCATGTAAAACTGCACGATCTGTTGCAACGTCCGATCGCCAGCTTGCAACTCATTCACTCGATAGTGATTGACATCTGCCAGCATGACATCGCCTTTCGAGTCCAATTGAGCGCGATCGACAAAGTTTTGTAAATCTTCTTGTAAAATACTGGACGTACAAGTCGGGGTGAGAACGATTAAATCGGGGGTTTCTTCCTTGTCTTTGCGGGTAATATTATCCACGACTTTTTCTTGAGAACCCCGTGCCAAAACATTGCGATCGACAATACTTGCCGTGACGGGAGTAAAATCCCGTTCTCGTTCCAACATCGATCGCATGACGTTAAAATAATCATCTCCTAAAGGCGCGTGCATGATCGCATGGACGTTTTTAAAAGAACTGGCAATGCGTAAAGTCCCAATGTGTGCGGGACCGGCATACATCCAATAAGCCAATTTCATAAAAGATAGCCTCCTGCAAGGTATTGTAAAATTTCGTATCGGGACGAATTTCTGTTGCTAGAGCATTGTCTCAGAAATTCGAGCGATCGCAATTTTTGCCCCCATCCCTTTCAATTTCTTTTTCAAACCGTTGCAATACTTAGCATTTAAGGTCTTGAATGAAATAAATCTTAATGCTTCTTCATTTTTGTTTTTTGTCTCCATAGCTTTTATCTTGTCGCAAGAAATGCTCTCGAGGGATAAACATAAAATCGACATTCCACATGGCCAAATCTAAGGGACGACGCCAAAATCCACAAATATCGTAAGTCTCCCAATTTCGTTGCCTGAACCATTCTACAATTTCCGAAAGTAAGGGTACCCCTTGATAGAGTTCTAAGACGGCAAGTTCGGCAATAATCACTTGCATTTGTGCTAAATTTTCTTCTGCACCCTTGAGAATTTCCAATTCGTAACCCTGCACGTCTAATTTAACCAAATCCGGCGCTTGGCCGTTAAACTCTTTGGCAATAATGTCATTCATTGTTCGCATGGGATGATATTTGGGGGGAATATTAAAAGAATTGGTTGCATCTAAAATGCTCGAGGCGGTTTCTGCATCGCCTTCTAATTCATAAAAGGGAATGCGATCGTTATTTTCTTGGCCTAAAAGGACGGGAAAAACTTTCACGTTGGGGTGTTTTTGCGCGAATTGTTTCAATTCGGTCACGCGATGGGGTAAAACTTCAAAACAAGCAATCGTAGCCTCGGGCCAAAGTTGGACGCAAAAGCGAGTAAACTCTCCTTGATTGGCTCCGCCATCGAAAATTAGACTCGGTTTAAAGCCTAAATTCTTAATCCGAATTAACGAACTTTCTATGTTATTAATGCGGTTGTTTAAGAGGCGATTGCGTTCGTGGTCTAAATTAATCTTATAAATTGCCGATTTGACCAGGGATTTAATCAACGCGATCGCGTTGAGACTGACATTACCAATCATTATTTTCTTTACTCGAAGTAGCGGTCTTGAACTCACAAGGAAATTAGCATAAAAATTAGAATAGATTTGAGATCGCAATAAATCTTTGCAAAAAATGTTGATTTTATTTTTGACGAAAATTCAGGAATTTTCTTTGCTCTGACGGCAATCTCGAATAATGGTAATCGGAATCCCTTGTCGAGCCACATGATGGGCGATCGGACATTCGGGAAATAAATCCGGTAAGGCGATATAGGGCATGGCAACATAATAATCGGGGCGGCCTTTGACCCCATACTCTAGATCGGATTCTAGATCCAAAACTTGGATATCGGGTTTGGCAAACATTTGACCGATATAGGTCGGCCCGCCGATCGCGAGGGTTGAATTGGGTTCGGCATTTTCATTGACCCATTCCGTTCCTTCTCGCAGGGTTAATCCCCAGTAATCCGTATCAAAACGCCCGCTTGCATGGCTCAATCCCCCCGAGGCGCGACTAAAATAAAGATGTTGATAGGGATGCAGGGTAATCATATCAAAAAGAATGGGACTGATTAAAACCATGAAGAGAGCGATCGCAAATAATTTCCCCGTCTGTCCCCAGAGCTTTTGATAAAGCCAACAGAGACTAACTGCACTAATTACCGCAATTCCCGGAATGATAAAGAGGAATTGACGCATCGCCGTATAGATATTGGCACCGAGAAAAATGGCAAGCAGGGGAGAAAAAGAAACTTGCAGTAAAACCAGAACAACGCAAGCACGCTGTAAGTTGGTAAAAATCCGATAATTTGCAACAATAAAAACCAAACCCATAACAAAAGAAATTAACCAAATCAAAGGATTGCCGAGAAATATCCATAAGGGTAAATAATACCAAGGATTCTCATCCGGTGTAATTTCTGTGCCTGCAAATAAATTCACCCCCGGCCAAGTATGATTGGAAGTATAGTGGAGGGTGTCGAAAAACCAGCCAATTGGATTCGACCAAGACGCTGGATAGACAATCGTTGTCGTCACCATCCAAGCCATTCCGACAAGGAGATAAAAAAGCCAATAGCGAGGAATATCTCGGAGGATCTGGCGCAAATTCAATCTTGTCAAACAATGAGCGAGACCGAGAAAAAATAAGAGGAAAAATCCTCCAATGCGCGTTCCCGTGACCAATCCCACCAAAATTCCGTAGAGAAGAGAATAGAGGGTAATTTTATTGAATCCGACTTTGAGTTCCCATTCCTTTCTTTTGAGATAAAAATCGATTAATAATCCCCCCATGAGAGTTCCGAGGGTAAACGTAGCGGCAAAGGGAATATCTTTAGGATTAAAAAATCCGTGAGCCCAAAAACGGGGAAACAAAGCTAAGATAATGGGGGCAAACCAAGCATAATCCATCCCTGCCAGAATGCCCGCGATCGCCGCAACGCAGATATAGGCAATAAACGCAATGAAAAAGGTGACGACGTGCTTGACTTTCAGGCGTTCGTAAATGGCTTGTGCCATGCCCGCATCTCCCTCTTCGATCGCCCGGGCCTCTAAGGGATTGTGAGAGAGTCCTTTGGTGGCGTATTCTTTGAGTTGAAAAGCAATTTCGCCGGTGAGATTGAAAACGATCCCGTAATGTTTCAAATCTTTGGGAATTTCGCGACCTCGGGCGATGAGTTCGTAATTATATTTCACCGTAGAAATTTCCGTACCTTCATCCCAACTGACGCCATAATCTCCCACCGTCCAACAACCGATCGCGAATAATACCAATAAAACCGTTGCTGCTTTGAGTATTGCTTGCCGTGAATTGGATTGCGAGGGATAGATTTTCATCGCACGTGGTCGAGAGGGTTGCCCATCGATTATCTCATTATTGGGGCAGTCGCCCCCCTGGGAAATTCTGCAACATTCTCGAAAAAAAGCTATTTTTAAGATTGAATGCGAGTTATCCCCAACTCTGCTCGCGATCGCTATTGATAACAGGCCCGAATGAAACGATTAGCTCTTTGGCAACAACTCTTTTGTTACTTCTGGATTGCCGTTTTGGCGTGGGGCTTGCTTCCCGCTCCCGCGTTTGCCCAACGGATTTCCCCCCCTCCTCATACCGATATTCAACCCTATCTCGATCGCGCGATCGAAAAAGTGACGGAGTTTACTCTTGACAATGGCTTGCGCTTCATTGTCTTCGAACGTCACGAAGCCCCCGTTATCTCCTTTGCCACCTATGCTGACGTAGGAGGAGCCGACGAACCCGATGGCAAAACCGGAGTGGCTCATTTCCTCGAACACCTTGCCTTTAAAGGCACCAGCCGCATCGGAACGCAAGATTACGCGGCCGAAAAACCCCTCCTCGATCGCCTCGACGAATTAGTGGCGCAAAAGAAAGCCGCGATCGCGGATGAAAATAACGAAGCTGCCGAAAAACTGGCTGGGGAAATTCTCCAAGTTCAACAACAAGCCGATGCCCTCAGCATTAAAAATCAATTCGGTCAGATTGTCGAACAAGCAGGTGGAAAGGGTCTAAACGCGGGAACTTCCATCGATTTCACCGTTTATTCCTATAGTTTGCCGGCCAATAAACTCGAACTTTGGATGTCCCTCGAGTCGGAACGCTTTCTCGATCCCGTCTTTCGGGAATTTTTCCAAGAACAAAACGTGATCTTAGAAGAACGGCGATGGCGTACCGATAATTCTCCCATCGGTCAATTAATAGAAGCCTTTCAGGATAAGGCGTTTACCGTTCATCCTTACAAGCGTCCCATCATTGGCTACGACGAAGATATTCGCAACTTAACGCCCAAAGATGTCAGAGACTTTTTTGAGCGTTACTACGTCCCCAATAATATTACGATCGCAATCGTCGGCGATGTGAATCCCGATCGCGTCAAAGAACTGGCGCAAATCTATTTCGGACGCTACCCAGCTCAACCCGCCCCTCCAGAAGTCACCGTCGTGGAACCCCCTCAGCGAGAAACCCGAGAGGTGAGCTTAACCCTCAAATCCGAACCCATTTATTTAGAAGGCTTTCACCGTCCCTCTCTGAATCATCCCGATAGTGCCGTTTACGATGCGATCGCGGCAATTCTCAGCAACGGTCGCACCTCTCGTCTTTATAAATCCCTCGTAGAAGAGCAACAAATCGCCCTGAGTGCGGCAGGATTTACGGGATTTCCTGGAGATAAGCATGCAAATTTAATGGTGTTGTATGCGACGACAGCCCCCGGACATACTTTAGAAGAAGTGGCAGTCGCTTTAGATACAGAAATCGAACGCTTGCAAACCGAACCCGTGACCCGAGAAGAATTAGAACGAGTCAAAACTCAAGCAAGAGCGAATATTTTGTATGCGTTAGATTCTAATGCCGGGTTAGCCTATTCCCTCGTGGAATACCAAGCGAAAACGGGAAACTGGCGTAATTTATTCGAGCAGTTGCAAAAAATTGAAGCCGTAACCGCCGATGATATTTTACGGGTTGCCCGCGCCACTTTTACCCCAGAAAACAAAACCATTGGCAAACTTTTGAAGAATGAAGAATGAGGGATAAATTTTTCTCCCCTTCTTCCCACTCCTCTCCCACTCCCTACTTCCTTAAAAAAAGCATGAAAAAAACACTGAAATGGCTGGGATTATTTTTAGTCACGCTGGCACTGATTGCCTTTTCGGGGCGATCGGTTACAGCGGCAACGCCGAGGCATTATGACGAATTGGAATTTCCACCCCTGCCAGAAGTCCAACTTCCCGACTACGATCGCTATCAACTCGATAATGGCATGGTGGTTTACCTCGTGCAGGATCGAGAGTTGCCCCTCGTCGGGGGAACGGCTTTTTTTAAAACCGGTTCTCGCTTAGAACCCGCTGATAAAGTAGGTTTAGCCGGACTCACCGGGTCGGTGATGCGAAGTGGAGGCACTGCAAATTACTCCCCTGACGAATTAAACGAAATTCTCGAAAGTCGAGCGGCTTCGGTGGAAACCAGTATCGGCGAAACGCGAGGCAGTGCCAGTTTTAATGCCCTCAGCGAAGATTTAGAGCAAGTTTTTTCCCTTTTTGCGGAAGTCATTCAAGAACCTGCTTTTGATACCGCCCAATTCGAGCTTGCTAAAAAACAGATTAAAGGCGGAATTGCCCGTCGCAATGACAGCCCAGATGATATTGCCAGTCGGGAATTTTCCAAGCTGATTTATGGCGATAAAAGTCCTTATGCTCGCACGATCGAATATGAAAACCTCGCTAATATTTCTCGGCAAGATCTGATTGATTTTTATCAACGTTCTTTTCGGCCCGAACAAATGTTATTGGGCATTATCGGCGACTTCGATCGCGATCGCATGAAGGCCTTGATTGCTGAAAAATTTGGCACTTGGCAACCGGCTGATGTTTCTCCCCTGCCCTCGCGTCCGGAAGTGTCCGGACAATCTCGAAGCGGTCTCTTCTTCGTCGAACAGCCCCAATTGACCCAAAGCACCATTCACATCGGTCATTTGGGGGGAATGTTGAAAAATCCCGACTACCCGGCTTTGAGCGTCTTAAATGGCGTTTTAAATGGCTTCGGCGGGCGCTTGTTTAACGAAGTGCGATCGCGTCGGGGCTTGGCCTATTCCGTCTATGGTTTTTGGAGTCCCCAATACGATTATCCGGGGATATTTATTGCGGGAGGTCAGACGCGATCGGATGCAACAGTTCCGTTTATTGAAGCGATTTTCAAAGAAATTGAAACGTTGCGGGAAATGCCGATTTCTCAAGCAGAGCTAGACTATGCCAAAGAGTCTATTCTTAACTCTTTCGTCTTCAATTTTCAAGAGCCCGCTCAAACCATTCAACGGTTAATGCGCTATGAGTTTTACGACTATCCTCCCGATTATATTTTTCAATATCAGCAAGGCATTAAAGCCGCGACAGTTGAAGACGTACAACGGGTTGCGCGGGAATATCTCCAGCCCGATCGCTTGATGACTTTAGTGGTCGGGAATTCAGCAGACATTAACCCGCCTTTGAGCACTTTAAACAACAATATTAATATCGTTGATATTACCATTCCAACTTCTCAAAGCAGTTAATTTCTCTCTCCTGTTTTCGGGCGGGCAATGCTCGCCCCTCACTTTATCGAACCCCAACTCAAAATGAAAGTTAAACAAACCCTTTCTCCCCTCGCCATTTGTATTGCGACATTGGCACTCAGTCCTTTTTCGGGAGCAACTCCGGCTTTTGCCCAAAATACAAAGGAGGCTCAATGCGATCGCGTCATTGCTGTTGCCAATGAAGCCGTACAAGCCGCAGAGTCTGCAAATGCTGGTGAAGGAGAGGACCAATTGCGAGCACTCTTAACGGCGGCTGCATCTATTGAGGAAGCGGCAAACAAAATGGAAAACTTATCGTTGAGCGACAATACCCTCAATGGTTATCGTCAAGGATTTATCGTCATGTATCGACAAACCAGTTTGATGACGAGGCGTTTTGTCGATGCCTTTGCGACAGAAAATCAAGACGAAATTTTGGCGGCACTTCAGAATTTAGAAACGGCAACGAACGACGAAGATCGTTTGGTTACGGAGCTGAATGGATATTGCGGTCGCCAACCGAGTTAATATCCATTCACAATGGGTAAAAAAGATGCAAGGTAATTTAGCCCCCCGCGAAACGCTGCAAACTTTAATCATTCGTGCCCCGATTTCAACGGTAACGCTTTTAGAAGATCGCGCTCTCGTACAACGTCAAGAAACGCTGACGTTAACGCCCGGTTTATGGCGCATTACGATTGCCAATGTTGCCCCCATTCTTGCCGATAAAACATTGCGCGGGACATTGCAAAATGCGAGTTCTGGCGATCGCATTAACGAGCTGCAAGTGCGCCGTCAAATGTTAGTGAAAGAAAGCGATCTCCCGGAACAAATGCGATCGCTGATGGGACAATGGCGAGAATTTCAGCAAACTTTTCAAGGGTTGGATCGCCATCGCGACGGACGGCAATCGGAATTTTCAGAGCTTGCCGATATTCTCGAACGAGCGATGGCGGAAGTGCCTATCGATGCCGCTTGGGGACGATTAGACGTGCAAGATTGGCGATCGCAATTCCAAGAACTTTTTGCAAGATTGCGCGCTCTTAGGGGCGAAATTATCGAGACTTATCAAGCTCAAGAAAAACTCGTTCGCCAGTTAAACGATTTAATCACAAGAATACAATCGGTTTCTCGTCCCGATTATTTTTATAGGGCAAATATTGAGGTCGATTTAAACATTACTATAGCACGAGAATGCGAACTTATTATTAATTATATCGTTCCTAATGCTTTATGGCGACCGTGGCATCAAGCGCGGTTACAACAGGGGGAAAATCCGACCGTTTCTTTACGCTGCGATGGCTGTGTTTGGCAGCAAACAGGGGAAGATTGGCACAATATCGATTTGATTTTTTCGACTGCCAGACCCTCCCTTGGAGCCGATCCGCCTTTATTAAATGAAGATCGCTTGAATATTCAAGAGAAATCCTCAGAAATTGTTGTCGAAACCCGAGAGCAAACTATTCAAACGACGGGGTTAGGGACGGGGATGCAGGAATTACCCGGTGTGGATGATGGGGGTGAGGTTAGAATATTGCGATCGCAAACGAAAGCGACGATTCTTTCTGATGGGCATCCCTATCGCGTGCCGATTTTTGCTTGGGAAACTTCCCCGGAAGTCAAATATATTTTAATGCCGGAATTGGCAACTCAAGTTATTTTAAAAAGCGAACAAGTGAATCCTTCTGAATATCCGCTTTTAGCCGCGCCTGTCGATTTAATTCGCTCGACGGAATTTATTGGGAACACTTCTCTTCTCTTTGTTGCTTCTGGGGAAAAATTTGCTTTGGGTTGGGGGGCTGATGCGGGAATGAGAGTCCAGCGAACTCAAAAGCAAGAGCAAAAACAAGATGCGATTTCTCGCTGGAAAACGACAACAATAACGACGCAGATTTATTTATCTAATATTAGTAATGAATCGAGAACAATTGAAGTGACGGAGCGGGTGCCGATTTCCGAGTTAGAACAGGTTAAAGTCTCGATTATTTCGGAGGAATCGACGGATAATATATCGGCAGATCGCAACGGTTTTTGTATTTGGAATATTACTTTACTGCCTTATTCCCAAAAAGAGATTATTTTGGTGTACAAAGTTCAATCTGCTCCCGATGTTAAAGGATTAATGTAGGGTACATCTCAAATTTGCAAATTTATCATTATTGAGTATTCTTGCAAAACCAATACCCAATCCATTTTTTCAGTAATTGAATGGTTTTTTGCATCGTACCAAATGGCGATCGCCTCAACGATTTGCGCGAGGGCATTGTTATCTAAAGAATGCCAGCGATCGCCTTCTAATTCATCCCGTTTTCGAGCGTCTGAGAGAGGATATTTGAGCCATTTGTAATAGCCGAGATCGTCATCCATCGTGAAGAAAAAAACGCAAGCAGGAAAAGGTAAGTTTTGATAGTAAGGCTCTGTTTCTCGGATGGGCAGTTGAGGAAGATCGGAGAAATTGGCGATCGCCTTATCTGCGGCTTGCACGTCTATGCCAATTATTGTACTTTGCGATCGCTCGAATCCCATCAATTCATGCCTCAAAAACCGCGAGAACTCAAACCAAATCACTGTTATCACATCACTGTCCGTTGCAATAACCGCGAGTTTCGCCTGACTCGTCAAGAATGCCGTGAGGTGCTGCTCTATTGTCTCAAAAAAGCGCTGGAGAAATATCAATTTAAACTCTATGCGCTGTGTATTATGAGTAATCATATTCACTATCTTTTAGAGCCGCTACAGCCGGAAGATTTGCCTAAAATCATGCACTTTCTTAATTGGTACAGTGCCATGTGTTTTAATCGGATGTTAAATCGCACGGGTCATTTTTGGGAAAAACGCTATCACAGTAGTGGGTTTGAAAATACGAATTATCGCCGTGCTTTGAATACGTTGCGTTACATTCACGCAAATCCGAAAGCGGCGAATATGCAGCCGGGATTCTTTTATGATTTTAGCAATTACGGGATGTACGATCGCTTGACGGATGATGGGTTAACTCAATGGCATCCAGCATTTTTGGCATTAGGGAAAACGTTGGAGGAATGCGCGAGAAAATATCGCAAGTTTTGCAAGAAATATAAACCCAAACCCAAGTCAGAAAGGCGCTGTCATTGGGGGAGCAAGTTTTTACCTAAAATCATTCGGACTAAAGGAAAAAGACCGCCTCCTGGTCAAATGAGATTACCTTGGGCAATTTGGGAGGTGAATACGTCGGAAGCGCGAGAAGTGGCGAAAAAATTTGTTTTGGCGAATTGTTACGATCCCAAAGTTGCTGTTCGTTTTTTTGATGATTCTTGAGGATCGGGCGATTGGCAAGCGAAACGATTGTTACGCAAGGAGTTCCAGCACCGGGTCTCGTAATAATTGGTAGCCAGTCGCCCCCGTACCCGGTAATGAATTCAGGAAAACCCTATGATTTCGTAAAAAAACACCGGAAAAATTTATTTGACAGTGGTCTGAGAATGTTGTATTCTACAGTCTACAAGTCTCTGCGCGAGAAAAGAGATCCCCGACGCCACCCCCACGAACAACCACGCCACCCCACGACGAAACGGTAGGTGTCCCCCCCCTCCCACAAAACACCAAAACGGTAGGTGTCCTCGGGGGGCAGAGAGATTGAATTGGATTTCTGAGAATTTCCATACCTTGTTCTTTCTCCACTGAACGCGATCGCCAAACTTTTCCAATATAACACGATCGTACACTCCCGGTTCTCCTCCTTCTTCCAGCCAAATTTCTTTTTGGACGGAGAAGCCAAAATGACCGTTACTATACTTTAACCAAAGATTATCGATCGTGCGAAGATCGTCACAGGGAAAATTATCAATATCTTCTTTCTCGAAAAGATCTCCTGCTTCTTTCCCGACCACTTGAATCATTACAATATAAGTTTCATTATCTGCGTTTTTCCATTCTCCATTTTTCAAATATTCCTCTAACTTTTCGTAACGCTTATCAGTCACATCCTCTCGAAGACTTTCGATTTCTGCTGCCAACTTCGGATCGACCTTTCGCGGCGTTTCCTGCAAGCATTTATAAGCCAGATCGATCGCTTCTCTCGAGCCATCTGCTAACAATTCGCGCACGATTTTCACTGGATTCACCAATGCCGTATACAGTAAAACCGTCTCCCGCCATCCTTCCGTTTTGTGCCAAGATTCTAACAATAACTTCTCTTGTTTCCATTCCCGAATTGCAGATGCTGCCAAAAAGTTGCGAAAACTGACATGAGAAAAAATATAATTCTCATCTTTTTTCACCAACAGTTCGCTAACTTGCTCGATCTCCTTTAAAAATTGCACGACATCCACCGAATCATCAATTTGTTCGAGATGATGTTGCAAGCGCTTTAATAACACTTCTCTCCCGACTTCCGTTAAATCTTTGTATACCATATCTAAAGCCAGTGCTTGCAAAACCTTCTGACTTTCCTCTGCCGATAAGATCGTATCGATATTTCTTGCCAAAGGTCTGTCCCCCAACTGCAAGCGAATAATTTCTCGATACAATTCTGCCCGTCGTCGCGGTAAATTCTCCCCCGGATAACAGCGATGCAAACTGACAATCATATTCAACATCAACGGATTTTTCGCCAACTCCTTCAACTCCGATCGCTTTCCTTCATGAATTTGCCCCAACAGATTTAAAGCATTCTGATTCGCCGCTTGTTTCACCTCCGGTGTATTTCTGCCCCCTCGCGCATATCGTTCCTGACAGAGATACCAACGACGAATAAAACGCTCTTTCTGGTCGTCATTAAAACTCTTGACAAAAACTTCCGTACCAAAGCGATCCTCGGCAATAAAATTTTTATAACCTGCCGGACGAGATGTTAAAATAAAGACACTTTTTGGATATTCCCGCATCTGTTTCCCAATCCACAAACTCACGGATTTCTGCTGCTGTTCTTTCACTTCATCAAACCCGTCAAACATCACCAGCATTTTCCCCTCCCTCAGCAAATTCTTAACCCAATTCGGCGGCAAATTCAACTCATTTCCTTGAGGTAAACCGGGAATGTGATGCTTTTCGATTAACTGCGGTAAATCCAATTTCCCCTCAACCATTCGCTCTTGCTGACTGCGTAAATAGAACAAAACTGGAAGCAATTTAGGAACGTTTCTCGGTTGTTTTTTATAACTGTAAAGATAGGTAACGTGACGCAATAAAGTTGTCTTTCCGTAACCGCCCCATGCTAGAATAGCCATACGACGATAACTTGGTACTTCCCGTACCTTTTTCAATAAATCCCAAATTCGCAACCCCTCAGCCCTTTTAATTCGTTCCCTCACCTCCTTATCCCACCTCAAACTCGCAGGCATCGGCAAACAATCTCCCTCAAAATTCCGCAAAAAGCGATTGCTCAACTCCAACGGCACAAAAACCTCATCCAGTACGGGAATAAAGATGCTCAGAGCGGGTTTGTGTCCTTCCGTCGTATAATCCCGACAAGCACTCTTTTGACAGCGTAAATATTTCTCCTCCGTCCCTGCCAACTGCCACCCCAACCACGCCATGATGCGATCGACATCCTTCGTGCCCTTTTCTTGAAAGATTTCCTGCAATCTCGCCAAAATGCTCTCTGTATAAGCCGCCCAAATCACCGTGATAATTAACGCTGGAAAAGCCGCGATCGCCACAACCCAATTTTGTTTTAACAGGAAAGAAGCCAAAACAAAACCGCTACTCCCCATCGGTGCCCATTGAATCAGAATGCGTGCAGTTTGTTGCAGGGGAGTCAACCGAGTTAAAAAACGACCGAGATCGCGAATCCATGTTTGTGCTGCATCTCGTTCCTCCTCAAAAGAGGAAGAATTCTCTTCTTTTTTCTCGGGTTGAGAATCTTTATCCGGCATAGCGATCGCCCATATTTCAAATTCTGCTTAGAGTTTAACTCTTTTTTCAGAGGACAGCAATCTGACTCACGATCGCAGTCCCACCCGTTCTAAAAGTGCGATCGCCCAATCTAAATCTGTTTCCGATAAAGCCGGAACGGGATTTTGAGAATAGTCGATAACGTAATCGTAACCGCCGCGATCGTAGACCTCATCAAATAGCGATTGTAAATCTAAAATTGGCTCTCGATCTGTCGATTGTAATGGGATGGAAATACAAGGCAGAGAATCTCTTAAATTGAACCCGTAGAGACTGGCTTGAGGACGGCGATCGCCCCGAGCGATTAAGACCCGATAATCGAATCGATCGCGATCGTTGACAATCGGCATCGGTTGCCCACCTCGCAAGAAATCGATTTCAATCAAATGCGTTAAACTGCCTAAAATACGTCGGCGTTTTTGCAAATAAATCTCTCTTCCTTCTCGATTGCGTTTATTGACAGGAGAGAGAATTTCAATCGCCGCGATGACTTCTTGAGAAGCCAGATCGCGAATTTCTAAATAACTTTGTTTGATATGTTGAGGAACGGGTAAAGTCACCGTTATTGCCCGAGTTTCGTCCCTCGTTTCATCCTCCATTTCCAGTAAATTGCGATTGCCTTTGTAACGTTGTATGCCAACATCGGGAATACCCACCAATAGAGAATCGCTACCATTGCGATCGCTCACTTCATCAATGCGCTTTTCGATCGCGACGCGGTATTTCGGACGAACTTGCGGAATGAGAGAATGAGCGATCGCCACAATCAAAAAATTATGGACTTCCGACCAAAAATTAGGATGCTCTAGATAGGGATCGATACCGGGAAAAGGCGACGGCATGAGACAATCCTCCAATAGGAGATGATAGCTTTAGTTTAAGCGAACTGTTTCCAATCCGATCGCGAGCGATCGCCAATCTTGCCTCATATTGAGTTACAATCTGTATTACACCCCCAAACCCCGATCGCGCCGGAAAACATGGACGAAACCCTAGAACTACTGGAATGGCCGCGCCTGTGCCAACACTTAAGCACCTTTAGCGCCACCAAACTCGGCGCGATCGCGGCGCGTCATCTCGTTCCTCCCCCAACCCGAGAAGAAACCCTCGCACTTCTCGCACAAACCAAAGAAGCCTACCTGCTTGATAACGACCTCACGAGCGGACTCTCCTTTGATGGAATCAAAGATATCGGCAACGCCCTCGAACGGGTAGAATTGCTCGGAACCCTATCGGGAGAAGAACTCCTCGATATTGCCTCCACCCTCGCCGGAATGCGCCGCATCCGCAGACTCCTCGACGATCGCGAAGACATCCCCACCCTACAGAACCTAGTCTCCCAAGTTCGCACCTATCCCGACTTAGAACGAGAAATCCATCATTGCATCGACGATCGCGGCCAAGTCACCGATCGCGCCAGCAGCAAGCTCGCAGATATCCGCAACAAACTCAAATCCTTGCGGGACAAGATTTACGGCATCCTGCAACGCATCATCCAACGCCAAGGGGGAGCCATCCAACAACCCACCATCACCCAACGGGGCGATCGCTACGTCCTCGCCGTGAAAGCACCTCAAAAAGATGCCATCCCCGGAGTCGTCCACGATACCTCCAGCACGGGATCGACTCTCTACGTCGAACCTAGTGCGGTGGTTAATTTGGGCAATACACTGCGCCAAACCCAGCGACAGGAAAAAAGAGAAGAAGAGATCGTTTTACAGGGCTTAACGGAGAAAATAACCGCCATTCGGAAAGATTTAGAGCACCTCCTCATTATTGCCACCACCCTCGATCTCGCCACTGCCAAAGCACGCTATAGTTATTGGTTAGAAGCAAATCCCCCCCGCTTTATAGAGCCAGAAGAAGCGATCGCCCTGCGTCAGTTGCGCCATCCCCTCCTCGTTTGGCAGCACAAACACGAGCAAGGCAACGAAGTCACCCCCATCAACGTGCAAATTAGACCGGAAATTCGCGTCGTTGCCATCACGGGCTCTAATACGGGAGGAAAAACCGTCACCTTAAAAACCGTCGGTCTCGCCGCACTAATGGCAAAAAGCGGTTTATTCATCCCCGCTCGCGAACCCGTAGAATTGCCTTGGTTTAGCCAAGTCTGCGCCGATATTGGCGACGAACAATCCTTGCAACAGAGTTTATCCACCTTTTCCGGTCACATTCGCCGCATCGGTCGCATTGTCGAAGCGATCGCCACCGATCCCCAGTCCCTCATCCTCCTCGATGAAATTGGAGCCGGAACCGATCCCGCCGAAGGAAGCGCCCTCGCAATTTCCCTGTTAAAATATCTCTGCGATCGCGTTTGTCTCACTATTGCCAGCACCCACTACGGCGAATTGAAAGCCCTTAAATACCAAGATACCCGCTTTGAGAATGCCTCGGTGGAATTTGACGATGTAACCCTATCCCCCACCTATCGACTGCTGTGGGGCATTCCAGGACGTTCTAATGCTCTCACCATTGCCGGACGGTTGGGCTTATCCGAAGAGATCGTTAAAGAAGCCAGCGATCGCGTCGGCAGTTTTTCTCGGGAAATCAATCAAACGATTGTAGGGTTAGAACAACAGCGCAAACAACAAGAAGGAAAAGCCAAAGAAGCTGCCAATTTATTGCAACAGGCAGAGAAATTTTATGAAGAAGTGTCCCAAAAAGCGCAATCTTTGCAAGAGCGAGAAAGAACCTTAAAATTATCCCAACAAAAAGCCGTTAACGATGCGATCGCCACAGCCAAAGCAGAAATCAATAAAATTATGCGGGAATTGAGCCAACAGCAGACCATGCAAAAGGCACAAAAAGCCGTACAAAGCCTGCAAAAAATCGATGCGGAATATTCTCCCAAATTTGAGGCACCCAACGCAGATCTCGGCTATCGACCTAAAGTCGGCGAAAAAGTTCGCATTCCTCGCCTCGGACAAACGGCTGAAGTGTTGAGTATTAACGAAAATGGTACGGAATTAAACGTTCGTTTTGGTTTGATGAAAATGAGCGTTCCCGCGACAGATATTGAATCTTTAGACGGGAAAAAAGTCGAGAAAAAGCCAACAATAGAGAAAAGACAACAAACAACACTTCGACAAAGCTCGGGGCAAGCAGTGCAGGGCAAAAAAGAAACAAAAGAAGAATCATCAAAATTATCCGTGCCAAAAGTCGCAATGGTGCGGACTTCTCAAAATAACGTCGATATTCGTGGAAGTCGAGTATTTCAAGCAGAATCTCAGATTGAACAAGCAATTTCTGTGGCAACCCGAGCCGGAGTTCTCTGGATAATCCACGGTAAAGGAACCGGGCGCTTGCGTCAAGGGGTTCACGAGTTTTTAGAACGTCATCCCCAAGTCGATCGCTTTGAACTCGCCCCTCAAAACGAAGGCGGATCCGGTGTCACGATCGCTTATCTTCAATAGACGTAACAATCGGTTACAAGATTTGGGTGAATTTATTTAAAGATTTTGTAAAGTTCTCCATTCGCTCTATGCGTTTCCAGAAAAATCCGCTTACGATTGAGTTAGAAGACGCTCCAAGTTAACTTAACCTTGTATCTACTGCCGTGATTACTTCTCCCAATTTTTCCCCACCTTTGCACTCGGCTATGACTTACGTTCCCGAGTCTCTCGATTCTCCTTTAAACGAACCAAAAACTCTTTTAAAGATTCATCCTTCCGTTTCTCATCCCATCAAACGAGGGATCGACATTTTAGGCGCGTTGGTGGGATTAATTTTAACGGGGGCGATCGCCATCCCCATTGCGATCGCTCTTTACTTTACCAGTCCCGGTTCCCTATTCTACAGCCAAATTCGTTGCGGTTTCAACGGCAAAACTTTTCGTTTGTGGAAGTTTCGTTCGATGATAACCGATGCCGATCGCCTCAAGCATCTGGTGAAAAACCAAGCAGATGGTTTCATTTTCAAAAACGAAAATGACCCTCGAATTACGCCCGTCGGCAAGTTTTTACGCCGCACCAGTTTGGATGAATTTCCGCAATTTTGGAACGTTCTTAAGGGAGAAATGAGTTTAGTAGGAACTCGTCCGCCCACTCCCGATGAGGTCGAGAAATATAGCGAATATCATTGGCAGCGCTTGCAGGTTAAGCCGGGTTTAACGGGAGAATGGCAAGTGAATGGACGGTCTTCGGTTAAGAATTTTAACGATATCGTAAAAATGGATTTGGACTATCAAGAAAAATGGTCGATTGGTTACGATCTCCAATTAATTTTCCGAACCTTTGGTGTCATTCTCAGTAAAAAAGGAGCATATTAGAAGAAAAAATGACAGGAGAAGATATTTATTTTGCTGGAGTGGGAGACGTGCATGGGGAAATGTACGAAATGTTGGGACTCTTAAAAAAATGGGAGTCTCGACTATCTTTTGTTTTGCAGGTTGGCGACTTTGAACCCCATCGCCACGAAGCCGATCTGCAAACAATGGATGCACCAGGGAAATATAGAAAATTAGGAAGTTTTGCCCACTTTTATAACGGAAGTGCGGTTTTTCCTTATCCAGTGTGGTTTATTGGAGGTAATCACGAGCCTTATGGTTTCCTCGATCGCATTGCTAACAATACAGAAATTGCCACCAATTGTTATTATTTAGGACGAGTGGGAACAGTAGAATTAGCAGGATTAAAAATTGTTGGATTATCGGGAATTTATAAAGAACATTTGTTTGAGAAACGTCCGCCTATTGAAGAGATCGATCGACACTCTAATGCAGACTATATCGGATTTACCGAAAATGAAGTTTTGCAAGGGCTAGAATTTCAACGTGCCGATATTCTTTTGCTGCATGAGTGGCCGAGGGGTTTAATGACACCAGACAATCGTTTAGATGTTATCGATCCGGAAATGGTAGGTAATGAATATGCACGAATGCTGGTCGATAGTTTAAAACCTCGTTTGGTTTTGTGCGGTCATATGCACCGTTATTTTTGCCATCAAATTGTCTGGCCCGATGATACGATAACGAGAGTCTGCTGTTTAGCTCATACGCGAAGTGGAAGCAATGCAGTTGAGATATTTCGTCTGAGTGGCAATAGGAGCATTGAAAGTTTGCGATCGCTAGATGAAAGATAACTGTTTGCGCTCAATACTTTCTGCTTTCTCAGAGAAAATTAATAGAAAGATGTAAGATTATTTTCGAAGATAAGCAATTGAGGAAGTTACACCCATGATGAATTCAGATAAGCTCGATCGCCGCTTGCCCCTTGTTCTCCTTTTGTTGAGATTAAGTGTATTTTTAGTGATGGCAATCTGGACGGCAGATAAATTTGTTAAGCCCGATCATGCGGCAAAGGTCTTTGAAGTCTTTTATAAAATTGGTGGTTTAGAGCATACCATTATTTATATTATTGGTGCAGTGCAATTGTTAATTGTCATTGGTTTCGTTATCGGTTTTAAAAAGCACTTAACCTATGGGGCGGTTTTGCTGATGCACGCTGTTTCGACTTTGTCGAGTTTTCCAAAGTATATCCAAGCCTTTGATAATTTGCTCTTTTTTGCTGCATGGCCGATGTTGGCCGCTTGTTTTGCTTTATTCTACCTTCGAGATGCCGATCGCCTCTGGACGGTAGGAAAGTCGCCTCTTCCTCGACTGGAAGAATAAGATGGGCGATCGGGAAACCCGTTGTAGGATAGTGCAAATCGCCCCTTGTTTTGGAGCTTTGATGGCTTCTTCTGAAGTCAAATTCATGGAAACTATTCAAAGACCGATCGCTACAGATCGGTCTTATTCATTACACCGTCGCAATCTCGCTATCACAACCGCAGAACATCCGAGAATTTGTTATTATAATCCCATCCTACTCGTTCCGCATTGCAATCAAAAAACAACTCTCCATCATTTTATGCGATCGGATAATTGTCAATGAATCCTTAACATTAGAAAAACAGAGATGAAATTCAATCTTACCTCTTCCTCAGTCCCATTACAGGGTGAAACCGACCCAGAAACAATACCGGATGCCAGTTTTGAAGATCGGGCAGATTTTTTCTTATGGTTTAAACAATTTTGGCAGGCGATCCGAGAAAAAGGCGATCGCCTCTTTCATATCTGGCGGACATTGCTGTTAGTTTGGGAATGCGCTCGCATCCTGATTTTAGCCAGCATTGTTCTGATTTTGCTTCAAGGAATTTTACCACTATTATCTCTCCATTATACCAAGCAAATCATCGATGGTGTTTCCCTCATTATAAATTCCCCCGAACTGGGAGGAAACTTCAACCAAATTAGACCCATTGTTATATTTTGTGGTCTGGCAATCGTTGGAACTATTTTGTGTCGTTCCCTTGCCAACATCGTCAATAAAATTCAATCTTTAGTATTTACAGATTATATACAAAGTAAGATCCAGTCTCAATCAGTTGCAATTGCTTTAGAGGCTTACGATCGTTCTGAATACTATAATATGCTAAAGCGGGCTTGCCAAGAAGCACCTTATCGACCCACTCAAATTGTCAATAACCTCGTTCAATTCAGTCAAAAAGCGATTTCTTTTTTCTCAATGGCTGGGTTACTTTTTTTCTTTCATTGGAGCGCTCCTTTTATTCTTTTTCTAACTGCATTACCCAGTTTGGCAACGCAATTAGTACAAGCCGAAAAAATATACGATTGTCAGCGACAGTTAACTGAAGTGGAGAGAAAATCTCAATATATTAACTCCATCGTAACAGAAGATAAATACGCTCGAGAAGTTCGCTTATTTAACCTCGGTTCATTCTTGCTAGATCGCTACCAAGAAATACGCGATAAACTGCGCCAACAATATATTCGTTTAAATCTCAGGACTTCCGCTAAAAATATCCTATCTCAATTGATCTCTAATGCGATTGTTTTTGGGTTCTATATCTTTATTGTCTATCGTACCGTCCAAGGCTTTATTACTTTAGGAGATCTGGTGATATACTATCAGGCTTTACAACGAGGAAGCGGGGCTCTACAAGGGATGTTTGTCAGTTTCTCGAAGCTATACGAACATAATCTTTTTATCCATAACTTATTTGAATTTTTAGATTTTAAGTTAACGATTGCCGAAACCGAAAATCCTCAAAAGTTTCCTCAACCCATTCAACAAGGCATCGTTTTCAACGGAGTTTGCTTTCGATATCCTTCCAGTCAACAGGAGACTCTCACCGATATCAGTCTCTCCATCAAACCCGGTGAAAAGATTGCTTTAGTCGGGGAGAATGGCTCTGGCAAAACGACTCTCGTCAAACTTTTGGGTCGCCTTTACGACATCGATCGCGGTAGTATTACCATTGATGGCATCGACTTGCGTGAGTTTCCCGTTACCGCACTGCGACGAGAAATTAGTATCGTTTTCCAAGACTACGCTCGCTATCATCTCACGGTCAAAGAAAATATTTGGTTGGGAAATATAGACTCTCCTCTCGACTCAGACAAGATTATCGCCGCCGCTCGCGATGCTGGAGTCGATGAACTGATTTCTCAACTTCCCCAAGGCTATGAAACGATTTTGGGAAAGCGGTTTGATGGTGGTGAAGAGCTGAGCGTGGGTCAGTGGCAGAAAGTTGCCTTGGCACGGTCATTTCTGCGAGATTCTCAGTTACTCATCTTGGACGAACCTAACAGTGCTTTAGACCCAAAAGCAGAAGAGCGAGTTTTTCAACAATTTCATCAATTACTCGAGGACAAAGCGGCTATTTTGATCAGCCACCGTTTATCGAGTGTAAAAATGGCCGATCGCATCTATGTCATGGAAAAAGGACGAATTGCTGAAAGTGGAACTCACGAGGAACTCATGCAGCTAGGCGGTATTTATTTCAGCTTATTTGAAACTCAGGCTCAATATTATCGTTAGACAAAAGTAATCTTTTTAAACATAAGCACTTCTCAGGCAATCTTGGCGCGATCGCAATTCCTTCCAACCTACCATAAAAAATAAAAGGGCGCTCGCTAAAACGCCCCAAAAATTCAATACAATAGGGTTTTAACCCTGCATCCATTCCGTGTGGGTAAACTCCCCGCGAGGCTTGTCGATGCGCTCGTAAGTATGCGCCCCAAAATAATCCCGTTGAGCTTGGGTTAGATTTTGCGGTAGGCGATCGCGACGATAGCTATCAAAATAATCCAAAGAGGCACTAAATGCCGGGACCGCAATACCCGCACTACTGGCAACCATCAACACCTCTCGCCATGCAGCTTGGCGATCGAGAATGCTTTGTTTGAATTCCGGAGCTAATAATAAATTAGGCAGTGCGGGATTATCGGTAAATGCCTTTTTAATCTTATCGAGGAAACCCGCCCGAATGATGCAGCCGCCTTTCCAAATGCGGGCATCTTCCGCCAAATCGAGATTGTATCCTTTCTCGTCGGAAGCCTTTCTCAACAGGGCCATTCCTTGAGCGTAAGAACACATTTTGGAACAATACAAAGCATCCCGAACTTTGTCAATAAATGCCTTCTTATCTCCAGAAAAAGGCGTAACCGTTGCCGTAATTTCCTTGGATGCTGCCACCCGTTCTTCCTTATAAGAAGACATGACGCGAGCGTTGACCGCCGCAAAAATTGTGGGAATGGGTACGCCCAATTCCAATGCGCTCACTACCGTCCAGCGTCCCGTCCCTTTTTGTCCAGCCGCATCGAGAATTAGATCGACTAAATGGGTATTGGTGTCTTTATCGATATACTTGAAAATATCTGCCGTAATTTCAATCAAGAATGAGTTCAACTCATCCGTTTCATTCCATTCAGCAAAAATTTCATGGAGTTCTTGATTGCTTACTCCTAAACAGGATTTCATCAAGTCATAGGCTTCAGCAATTAACTGCATATCGCCGTATTCAATACCATTATGAACCATTTTTACATAATGACCTGCACCGCCGGGTCCAACAAAGGTTACGCAAGGACCATCATCGACTTGGGCAGCAATTTTGGTGAGAATAGGCTCTAGTTCTCTGTAGGCACTTTCAGTTCCCCCCGGCATTATACTCGGGCCATTTAATGCCCCTTCTTCACCGCCGCTCACCCCCATGCCAACAAATCCGAGTCCGGTGGCTTCTAACTCTTGGGTACGGCGTTCGGTGTCATCGTAGAGCGAATTTCCCCCATCGATAATCATATCGCCTTCTTCGAGGAGGGGTTTTAATTGTTGAATGACTGCATCGACGGGTTTGCCCGCTTTTACCATCACCAAAATTTTGCGAGGGCGTTCGAGAATTTGCACGAATTCTTCAAGGGAATAGGCGGCCTTTACGTCTTTTCCTTGCGCCCGCGTTTCCATAAATGTTTTTGTTTTGGTTTCAGTCCGATTGTAGACTGCAATAGGAAAACCCCGACTTTCGACGTTTAGAGCCAAGTTTTCTCCCATTACTGCCAAACCGATAACACCAAAGGTTCGTTTCGCCATAAGTCCTCTCTGTAAGAATTACGAATCGCTGGCAAGTGAAATGTTTACTCAAAATTGAGTTGAGAATTTGCGTCTATCGTAGCCCGATCTTTGTCTTTATCATCTAAAGAAGACGTTAAGTATTGATTGTTCGAGCAAAGTGAAAAACAAAGCGTAATTAAACGCACAGTAAAGATTAAAAATTGTTTAAAATAACTAACGGAGAACCCGAGGAATAACTATTCTCGATTGACTATGAGCGATACAGTTAACAAGACAGAAGAGACGATCGCATCGTCAACCCGCGTGTATTATTGGCTCGGGGCGATCGCGTTAATCTATTTACTGCTGGTGGCGGTGGGGGCGATCGGTTCGGGATTTCGCGCGATCGCAGGAGACGGCGCGATCGAGTTGTTTGCCTTTGCTACCAATCCTTTTGCAGGTTTAATCGTCGGAACTCTAGCGACGGCATTCATTCAATCTTCGAGTACGATTACTTCTATTATCGTTGGTTTAGTAGCGGGAGGATTGCCCGTTTCCGTAGCGATTCCGATGGTTATGGGGGCCAATATCGGCACGACAATTACGAATACTCTCGTCAGTCTCGGTTACGTGCGAGAGAAGGAGGAGTTTCAACGAGCATTTGCGGCGGCGACGATTCACGATTTCTTTAATTTCATTGCCGTGGTTCTCTTTTTACCCTTAGAAATTTTTACTCACTTTTTTGAGAAACTGGCGCGAATCTTGGCAGGATTATTGGTGGGAGAAGTTGTTGTAGATGCCGAGAAATTTAATTGGGTGGGAGCGATCGCTTCTCCCGTTGAGGCAATTTTAGAAGCGATCGCCAATCGATTTCCCTTTCCCTTGAATGGCACAATTTTGATTATTTTGGGGATGGGGGCAATTTTTGCCGCGATTTTCTTTTTAGGTCAATTGCTAAAAGAATTGCTCGTCGGAAAAGCCAAAGATATGTTGGAAGGCGCGATCGGTTCGGGAGCTTTAAAAGGAATTTTCTCCGGGACGCTGGTTACGGTTTTCGTACAATCTTCTTCGACCGCGACGAGTTTAATCGTACCGCTAGCGGGAACGGGATTTTTGAGTTTGGAGCAGGTTTATCCTTTTACCTTGGGGGCAAATATCGGCACTTGCATCACCGCAGCAATCGCGGCAACGGCAGTCACGACGAATCAATTACCTGCTTTAGAAATTGCTTTCGTGCATTTGCTTTATAACGCGATCGGTGTCATCGTTATTTACGGCATTCCTTTTCTTAGAAATTTACCGATTTTGGGAGCAAAAATGTTAGCCAAGGTCGCTTGCGAACAAAAATTTTGGGCATTTATCTATATTGTTTCGGCTTTTTTCCTTCTCCCCGGTTTATGTTTGGGGGTAACGTTGTGGTTGGGATATTAATACCAATTTTACGCAAAACATCATTTCAATTTGGGAGTTTTCGTGACGGTGACTTTTGGTAAAATCCCAATAAGAGAACTTAAATTGATATTCTGGTAACAAGCGATCGTCCGAGAAATACTTCAATTCAAAAATTAACTTTTGAGAAAATCTCGATCTCCGTAATCTTCCCAGAAAATTTAAGCCATTTTCTTGATGCGCTTTAGTCCATTGCGATCGCTCTTGCTAAAAACCTGCTAATGAGAGAAAATTTCCGGATAGGATGCGCTACAACTGGTAGAAAGGCAAAACCTCCCAAACAGACCGCAACATGGTACTGGTCATCCTCGATCTCGATGGGGACTTGCAGCAAGATACGGCTGTTACCCTAGAAATACGCTCGGAAGATAACGTACTTTCGACCCAAACCCGAACCAAGGGCAGTTTACCCCCCGTGCCAACTCTGGCGCAACAGTATCGCAATTGGCAATCGTTGTACCGCAATCTTTGGTTTGTCAGTCGTATCGAGGATTCGGAAAACTCAGTCTTTCAAGGTTCCCCTCGAGAATTAGAAATCGCCTTTCGACAAACTTCAGAACAATTAGTCCATCAATTCAACCAATGGTTGCGATCGGAGTCCTTCCGCTCCCCTCGAGAAAAACTCCTAGAAAAACTGTCTCCTCAAGAAGAAATACGCCTGATCGTTCAAGTTGAAGATACAATAATGCGCCGTCTTCCTTGGCATTTATGGGACTTTTTCGATCGCTATCCTCAAGCAGAATTAGCTCTCAGCGCCCCCGCTTACGAACGTGCGAATACTCATTTTCAACCTCGGGAACGGGCAAGGATTTTAGCAATTTTGGGACATTCCCAAGGCATCGATATCGAAAGCGATCGTCATCTTCTCTCCCAACTTCCCGACACTGAAACAATTTTTCTCGTCGAACCATCTCGCAAACTATTATATCAGAATTTATGGGATGCACAAGGCTGGGATATTTTATTTTTTGCCGGACATAGTTCCAGTTGTGAAAATGGCGAAAACGGTTATTTAGAAATCAATGGACAAGAAAAAATCGATATTGGAGAAGTCAATCATGCCTTAAAAAAGGCAGTCAAACAAGGCGTTAAAATCGCGATTTTTAACTCCTGCGATGGTTTGGGATTAGCACGGCAGTTAGAAAGCCTGCATATTCCTCAAACCATTGTCATGCGAGAACCCGTTCCCGATCTCGTTGCCCAAGAATTTTTAAAATATTTTTTAACATCCTTTACCGAGGGAAATTCTTTTTATTTAGCCGTCCGAGAAGCACGAGAACGCTTGCAAGTTTTAGAAGATCAATGTCCCTGCGCGTCATGGTTGCCCGTTATCTGTCAAAATCCAACAGAACTCCCGATCGATTGGCAAAAATTAACGGGAACGATTCAACCCAACCCACCCCCAACCCACCCCCAACCCACCCCCAACTCCTCCCAAGAGGAGAGACCCCAAACCCATTCTTTGCCTTGTCCGTATAAGGGATTATCTGCTTTTTCTCAGCAGGATTCGCCCTTCTTTTTCGGACGAGAAAATACAATTGAAAAATTAGTTTATGCAATCTATACAAAACCCTTTATTGCAACAATTGGTGCATCGGGGAGTGGCAAATCTTCCGTTATCTTTGCCGGAGCGATCCCTAAAATCAAAGACGAAGCAATTATTATCGATGTGCGTCCGAGCGATCGCCCTTTTTTAAGATTGTCAGAACAATTTATCGATTGCTTAGAAGCTCATTTGGGAGAAACGGAAAGACTGATTGAAATCAACAAGCTGGCTGTAGCTTTAATTGCGAGAGAGATAAACTTAGAGAATTTGAGCGATCGCCTTTTACAAAAGAATGCAAAAAAAAGACGTTTTATTCTGTTTGTGGATCAGTTTGAAGAAATTTATACCTTATGTTCGGATCGGGAAATGCGACAAAATTTTATACAATTTCTGATCGAACCTTTACTCGATCGATCGAGTTCTAATTTTTCCTCCATCGGTCAGCGATCGCTATTAACGCTCATTGTAACATTGAGAGCGGATTTTCTCGAACGCGCTCTATCTTATCGTCCTTTTGCCGATCTTTTATGCGAATATCCTCCCGAACTTTTACAACCCATGAACCGGGATGAATTGCGAGAAGCGATTGAAAAACCCGCGCAACAATTAAACGTTAAAATTGCAGATGGATTGAGCGATCGCATCCTTGATGCCGTCGGGGAAGAGCCGGGAAATTTACCGCTTCTTGAATTCTCTCTTACTTTAATGTGGGAAAAGCAAGAAAATGGCACTTTAACCCATCACGCTTACGAAACCATCGGAGGAGTCGAGCGTGCGTTGGCAGGTCATGCAGAACGGACTTATCATACTCTCGCAAAAGAAGAAAAGTCGCGATCGCAGCGTATTTTTTTGCAGCTCGTTCACCCCGGAGAGGCGATCGCCGACACTCGCAGAGTTGCCACCCTACAAGAATTAGGAGAAGATTGCGATGCGTTATTGCAAAAACTCGTCGAGGCTCGCTTGCTCGTTCTTTCGAGCGGAAAATCACCTCAAGAGATTACCGTTGAATTAGTTCACGAAGCCCTCATTCGCGTTTGGGAACGCCTGCAACGGTGGATCGAGGACGATCGTGGTTTTCGCACCTTTCAGGATCGCTTGCGAGTTAATACCAACGCATGGGTAAATGCAGGAAAAGAAGACGGATTGTTATTATATGGAACGCCTTTATTAGAGGCGCGGCGCTGGTATGAAGAACGAGATAAGGATTTAAGTTCGAGAGAAAGGCAGTTGATTGAAGCGAGTTTGGCTTTTCAAGAACGCGATCGCCGCGATCGCCGCTCGATTAAACAGCGTTTGCTATTCGTTCTCGTATCGGGACTTGCCGCCTCCTTAACTCTCACCGCGATCGCCCTCTGGCAGTGGCACCGCGCTACCATCGGCGATATCGGCGTGAAATTAAACGCCCTGAGTACTGCTTCAGAACAGCTTTTCGCCTCCAAAAAAGAGCTGGAAAGCCTGACTGAAAGCATCCGCGCCGCCAGATCTTTGCAATCATCCCGAGAAGTCAATCCTCACGATCGCATCCGTGCAATTACTGCCTTACAACAAGCTGTTTATGGAATCAAAGAATATAATCGCTTGCACGGTCACGAAGGAACGATTATTGATGTTGCGTTTAGTCCGGACGGTCATTTGCTTGCCTCGGCCAGCGACGACCATACCTTGCGCTTGTGGCAGAAAAATGGGAAGTTATTGCAAGTATTGAAAGGCCATCGCGATCGCGCGCGGGACGTGGCATGGAGTCCGGACGGAAATCTCTTGGCCTCTGCCAGTTACGATGGTAGCGTTCGATTATGGCAGCGAGACGGCATTCCCAAAGCAACGTTACAAGGTCATGCCGATAAAGTCACGGGTGTCGCTTTCCATCCCGACGGTCGCAGTTTGGCCTCGGTAGGAAGCAACGGCACGATCGCCCTCTGGAGTCGAGATGGCGAATTAAAGCACCTGTTCCGAGGACATCGAGGATGGTTGCACGACCTTACCTTTCATCCCGATGGAACAATGCTAGCATCCGCAGGCAGCGATCGTCTGATTAAAATTTGGGATTTACGGGGAAAACACCTCGATACTTTCTCCGGTCACACTCAAGCGATTAATTGTTTGGCTTTCAGTCCGGACGGTCAATTATTAGCCTCTGGCAGCAGCGACGGCAGCGTTAAACTCTGGCATCCCGACGGAGGGATCTCATCAACTTGGAAAGCACACGAAGGGAAAATTTGGCGACTTGCTTTCAGTCCGGACGGTCGCACTCTCGCAACAGCCAGTGCCGATCGCACGATCAAACTCTGGAATCTGCAAGGAGAATTATTGGAAATTTTTTCCGGACATAATGCCCCAACTTATAGCGTCCACTTTCATCCCAACGGTAGGAGTTTGGCCTCGGCCAGTGCGGATACAACCATTAAGCTATGGCGTCCCATTCATCGTTCTTTGATTGCCCTCGAGCATTCTGCACCAGCCAGTCAAGTTCGCTTTAGTCCGGACGGTCAAAGTTTGCTCGTTACAACTTTCGCAGGAGACCTGTTCGTCTGGCAGCGCAACGGTCGCTTAATGAAAGCTTTCGCAAATGACAACTTCTTGGCCGATCGGACGAGCTTTTCCCCGGATGGAAGCGCGATCGCTCTCGCGGGAGAAGATGGCAAAATCCGGATACAGACAATCACCGGGAAGGTATTGCAGACATGGCAAGGCCATCGCGGTAAAGTATCGGATGCAAATTTTTCTCCCAATGGTAATAAGATTGCGTCTGTGGGCGATGATGGGATGGTACGAATTTGGAGTCGAGAGGGAAAAATAGTGCAGACATGGCATCCGCATGAAGGTGGTGCTCGATGGGTGCAATGGAGTCCCGATGGGACGAGGTTGGCAACGGGAGGCAACGATAATACCGTAAAAATTTGGTTTGGGGAAGCGAGTCGCGGTATTTTTTCCTGGGAAAAGCCTTCCACCACTTTAACCGGCCATAGCAGTCATATTTGGGAAATTGCTTGGAGTCCGGACGGCGATCGCTTAGCTTCGGCAGGAGATGACGGCACAATTGTACTTTGGCGCAAACAAAATTATAATCGCTTTTTACCTCAACCCGATAAGATTTTGCGAGGGCATTCCCATAAAGTCAAAACCATTGTTTTTAGCCCCGACGGAACGTTTTTGGCATCGGGAGGGAATGATGGAACGATAAAATTATGGAGTTTGGACGGTACGCTATTAACGACATTTACAGGCCATCAAAACAGCGTTGAAAGTTTGCATTTTAGTCCGGATGGGAAAATTTTGGCTTCTGCCAGTCGCGATCGCACTGCAATCTTGTGGAATTTAGATTTAGAGGATTTATTGCAAAAAGGCTGTCACTGGATGAAAGATTATTTAACAACCAATGCCACCTCGAAGGAGCGCGATCGCGCTCTGTGTCGCAATTTGGTAAACTGAGAAAAAATAGGGGAATGCAAAAGATGACAGTAGAACTCGAACGAGTCAAGCAAGATGTAGATCGAGCGAATGTAGAAATAGAACAGATTCGCGCGATTTTACAAGAAGCTGCAAGTATTACCGTCAAGAATACCAACGATATTGCCAATTTAACGGCAGAACTCAATCGTGTCAGCCAGCAAGCCGAACGCGATCGCGCCGTGATGAGAGAATTGATTCAGCAAGCCGAACGCGATCGCCAGCAAGCCGAACGCGATCGCCAGCAAGCCGAACGCGATCGCCAGCAAGCCGAACGCGATCGCGCCGTGATGAGAGAATTAATCCAGCAAGCCGAACGCGATCGCCAGCAAGCCGAACGCGATCGCGCTATGATAACCAGTGCCATACAAGTTATCGCCGATATGGCCGCAGAAATGAGAAGTTTGCGAATAGACCACGATCGCGTTATTCAACATCTTTTTGGCGAACAGAGGTAGCAAAAATCTCACCAATTCTCGATTGTATGGCGTATAATTATTATTCGTTGTTGATGGTGTATTGAAATGACTCGCGGCAAAATTCTCGCTATTATTACTGGGGCAATTTCTATCTTTTTAGCTCTTGTTTATTTAATATTAGTTACATTGCTCGACTTTCGCGGTGAAATGATTCCCGCTCCCATTAGCTTGTTAATTGCTTGGCAAGATATTATTCTATAAATCGCGATCGCTTCTCTAATTTGATTGATTTTTAAGTTATGCAAAGTTATGCCATTATCGGAACGGGTGCCGTAGGAGGATATTACGGTGGTTGTTTGCAAAGGGCAGGATTTCCCGTTCACTTTCTCCTGCGTAGCGATTACAATCTCGTTCGAGAAAAAGGCTTAACAATTAAGTCGGTTTATGGGGATTTTACATTATCTTGCGTGAACGCCTACAACGATCCTCAAAAAATGCCTCAATGCGATGTTATCGTTGTCGCTCTGAAATCCACGCAAAATCATATTCTTGCTCAATTACTTACCCCTCTCATTCGGGAAAATACGATTATTCTCCTCTTGCAAAATGGATTAGATTTTGAGAGAGAGGTCGCAGAAATTTTTCCGCAGGCTTTTGTTATGGGAGGCTTATGTTTTATATGTGCTAATAAGATCGAACCGGGTTATATTCGTCATATTGATTACCAAGCAATTTCTTTGGCTGAATACGCTCGGAATTATCAATCTTGTGGAATTACGGGACGAATGGAGGCGATCGCGGCAGATTTTACTAAGGCAAATATCGAAATTGTCCTTAAAGAAGATTTATTGCAAAGTCGTTGGGAAAAACTGGTTTGGAATATTCCCTATAATAGTTTATCGGTCATTTTAGATGCAACAACGCAGGAAATGATGGGAGATCGCTACAGTCGTCAACTGGTTGAAGAAATTATGCAAGAGGTCGCAATAGGAGCAAAAAGTTGCGATCGCGAAATTAATCAGGGTTTTATTGCAAAAATGCTCTCTCATACCGAAAAAATGAAGCCTTATTTAACCAGTATGAAATTAGATTATAATTTTAAGCGTCCTTTGGAAATTGAGGGGATTTTAGGCAATGCTTTAAAAATGGCTAGAGAGAAAAAGATTGACTTACCGAAAATCTCTCTACTTTATCAACAACTACACTTTTTAGATGCTAGAAATAGAGCGTGAGTTTTGCATAAATATTCAGTGATGACTCAAAAATATTTGGATTTGGCGATCGTTCGCAATATTTTATCTACTCCGAATTGGCAGCCCGGTGAAGAGCATTTACAGAAATTCCAACAATTATACATGCAAATTATTAACAAAAATAAACGAGGCAATCTAACGAGAATTACCGAACCGCAAGAATTTCTCGAAAAACATCTTTGGGATGCAATCGCGGGCATTAAACCTTTAAAAATATTGGGGAAAGAAGAAGAAACAAAAACAGCGATCGATATTGGTACCGGAGGCGGTTTTCCGGGGATTCCCATCGCGATCGCCTGTCCTAATTATCAAGTCACGCTACTCGATTCAGTGCGAAAAAAAATGCTACTTTTAGATGAGATTATAACAGCATTAAACTTACAAAATGTCAAGATTTTAAGTGGACGAGCCGAGGAAATCGGACAAGATTTAAACCAACGAGAATCTTGCGATTTGGCCGCGATCCGAGCCGTAGGTTTACCCTCTGTTTGTGCGGAATACTCCCTTCCCTTCCTGAAATTAGGAGGGATCGCAATTTTATATCGAGGACAGTGGAGTGCAGAAGAAACCAAATCTTTAAGCCTTGCAGCTAAGAAACTAGGCGGAGAAATTAAAGAAATTGCATCCTTACAAACTCCTTTAAGTAAAAGTATTCGCCATTGTATTTATTTAGAAAAAAAAGAACCAACTCCCGCCCAATATCCGCGTCGAGTTGGTATTCCGACTAAAAAACCACTTTAACAGTCAATCCAATTCAAAATTCAAAATTCAGTCCCATTTTTCTAATAGTTCGCCGGCTTGTTCGATGCCTTCGGCATTATTTTGTTGTTGATAAAGAGAAAGAGCGGTTCTTAATGACTCGATCGCTTCTTCTTTGCGCCGTCTTTCTTTCAAAGAAAGCGCTAAGTTATAATGTGCCAAAGCATTATCGGGAGAGAGTTCGATGACCCGACGATAAGAGGAAGTTGCCATCAAAAACATCTCTCGACTCAACCAAAACGTTCCTACAGCAAGGTGAACTTCGGGAGAATTGGGGGCGAGAGATGCGGCTCTGCGAAAAGCATCTTCGGCAGCTTCTCCCTCTCCTTGCGCTTGTCGAATTTTGCCGATTTGGATCTGAACTTGAGGGTTATTGGGATCGAGACGTACGACTTCTTCTAAAATTGCCACGCCGCTATCGTAGTCTCCTTGTTTGAGGAGGGCAACGGCTAAAGGTAATTTGATTTTTACCTCGCGGGGGTATTCCTGTTGGGCTTTTTGCAATAAAGCGATCGCTTGAGAAAGTTGTCCTTGCTCGAGCATGACAACACCCATAGTTCCGTAAATCTCGCCGCTATTCTCAAAATTTTCGATGATGCGCTGATAAGTTTGAATCGCTCCGTTACTGTCCCCCGATCGCAACTGTGCGACGGCTAAACCCAAATAATTATCTTTGTGATTGGGAGCAAGGGCGATCGCTCTTTGATAAGCGGCTACTGCTGTATTATAGTCTCCCGTTTTTGCGGCAGCATAACCCAAGCCATAGTAAAAATCGGCATTGTTTCTTTCGAGTTCCACTGCCCTGCGATAGGCGGTCACTGCTGCCGCGTAATTTTCTTGATTGGCCTGCAAATAACCGAGGCCGGAGAAAATTCGCGGGTTGTTGCGATCTAATTGTGCCGCTTGTTCGTAAACGCGAATGGCTCCGTCATAATTTCCGGCTTCTGAAAGTTCTCTCCCTTGACGTAAAAGCTCCGTTAATTGACGATTGCTGACATTTTGTGCGAGTAGTAGGGGATTTTCGGGAGGGACGATACCCGCTTGCGAGGACGCGGGAGCAATACCCGCGATCGCCAAACCCGCTAAAACCGTACTGGCTATTTTTCCAATCCGTTGTGCGTTTATCATTCGACTTGTGCGCGTGTGAGGTAAAGTTCAATGAATGTTAACATCTCTCAGCAATTTGAGATAATCCCAAGGATAAAAAACCATGCCAATGCAATCGCTCAAAGCAATAAGGCAAAAAAAAGCAAGCCGAAAAATAACGGCTTGTGCGCTGAGCTTGCTGCATTGGGAGGAGATGCTTGAGATGTTTGATGCCGTTCCAAACCGCAATTATTTAACAGTTCTGAAGGTTTAAATATCTCAAATGTTTCTTCTATGTAAATAAATGTAACAGATAAATTTCGTTTTTGCAACATTTGTTTACAAATTGAGTGCATTAATATATTCAATGCAAATCATCAGTTTAAATTATTACTCTCAGCGAAAAAACCCGTTCCCTTATGCAAAACTTGAAAGGATTTTTTGCCTTGCCCCTGCGATTTTGGATTGTCGCTGCGATCGCCTTCATCAACGCCGTCAGTTTTACCATTCTCATTCCCATTCTCTATCCTTACGCTAAGCAATTCGGTCTGAGCGACTTTCAAGCCAGTTTGCTAGTGACGGGTTTTGCCGCCTCTCAATTTCTGGCAACCCCCATCCTCGGACGCTTCTCCGACTTTTGGGGACGCAAGCCCCTATTGGTTATCAGCCTCTTAGGAACCGTTGTCGCCAATCTTCTCGCCAGTTTTACCCCCATTGTCAGCCTGTTATTTTTCGCTCGCATCCTCGATGGCTTAACGGGAGGAAATAACTCTATTGTCATGGCGATCGTGAGCGATACGACGACACCTGAAGAACGTCCCAAAGCCTTTGGACTCGTCGATGCGGCTTTTAGCTTGGGTTTTATGACAGGACCCGCCATCAGTTATTTTGCCCAAATCTTACCGCCCTTTCCGGGGGTAACTCCCTTGGGAATGAGCTTTTTTGTCGCTGCCACAATCGCCGCGATCGCCGCGATCGTCACGGGGATCTTTTTACCGGAGACCCTCTCCCAACGCCAAAAACTCCATCTCAGTTGGAAAATTTTCGGCTTGGGAAAAATTCTGACTTCAGTCCGTCGTCCGATCGTCGGTCGTCTCTTTCTGCTCTCTTTTTTCAGTGGTTCGACTTTCACAATTTTTACCTTTGCCTTCCAACCCTTTTTCATCAACATTCTCGGTCGCAATGCCAAAGAACTGGCGATTTTATTTACCATCTTGGGAGTCGTCGGCATCATTACTCAAGTCTTTGCGATCGAGGCGATCGCTCGCCGCTTCAATCTTGCCGTAGTGCTCGCCGTTGCTTTTGCGGGACGAGGACTGTCTCTCTTGGGGATGCCCCTTGCGCCTTCATTACCGCTCTTTTGCCTTTTGGTGGTTTTGCTAATTGCTTTTAGTGTTTTTCCAGTGCCCTTAATTAATTCCATTATCTCCGTCCAAAGTAGCGATCGCGAACAGGGGGAAGTTCTCGGTATTAACTCCTCCTATCTCAGTATTGCCAATGCGATCGGCCCGACCATTGCAGGAGTTTTGGTCAGTTTTAGCTATACGCTCCCCTTTTGGGTATCCGGCATTCTCACCCTGTTCACTGGAGTTTTTGCTTTGAGTATTAAAGGGATTCCGGGTTGCAAAAAAAAGGGGTTAATCGCAAGATAAAATCAAGAAATCCTTCAATCCTCCAAAATAAAGATATTGTCAGCATTCGAGAATTATTTCCGGGTTGGGAACTGGCGATGGCGAAAATTTGGCCGCCCGAGTTCACAGAGTCAGACTATTTCGGGTCTGGAGAAGAGGCGATCGCCTCGATATATTGAGCATCGATAAGAAAAGTTCCCCGAGGGAATTTTACCGCCCAATATCCTCCCGGACGGCGATCGCGGATCGTTCCCTCTTCTCCAACCCTGACAATATCGGGAGGGCGCAACATCGGCATGGGTTCTGCTGTTTTAAAATAAGGCGGTTGTACCGCCAAACGCACCGTTGCTCCAATTTGAAAAATTTGTTCGTCCATTACCCATTAAACCATTAAGGTACCTGCCAAATTTTCCCATGATATTGTTCCACATCAGCATAAGGATCGACGGGAGCACTATCGTGGTTACGATCGTGATGATGGTGATGGTGATGATGTCCATTTTCCGCTCCGTCCAATGCTGCCAAACGAAACTTACACATTTCGCAATTCATTTGCACTTGACCGAGTTGCGTTTCCAGTTCTCTTTCTCGTAAGAGTTGTAACAGATGAGGTTGAATGCCCATTTCTGGCAAACAGACAACTTCAATATCCGGATATCGTTCTTGTTGTTGCGCGGAAATCTGGAAGATTTTTTCCATTAATACCCCAGTAAACAAGAAATAAGGTAACACGATAATACGTTGGGGATTGTAGAGACGAGCGCGATCGAATCCTTCCTCCAAACGCGGATGAGTAATGCCGATGAAACAAGTTTCTACGGTTTTATATCCGCTTCCTTCCCATAGCATTCTCGCCATTTTGAATACGTCACCATTGGCATCGGGATCGCTAGAACCCCGTCCGACAAATAATAAAACGGTTTGCGATCGCTCGAGTTGGCGGGGATTTTTTTCGAGGCGATCGCACATCTGCAAACGCTCTTTCCACAAGTCTAAAATCTCGGGGGCAATGCCAAAATGCCGACCGTAGTGGAATTTTAATTGAGGATGGCGCGATCGGGCGCGATCGAGTTCGTTGGTTACGTCAAACTTATTGTGACGTGCTGCAAAAAGAAGAATGGGCACTGCCGATAATTCCGAGTAACCTCGTTCGATACAATAATCGACTCCATCTTGAATACTCGGGGTCGTCAGTTCCAAAAAACAAGGAATAACGGGACGAGAAGGATCGATCGCCTCGTATGCTTTCGCAAAATCAATAAAAGTCTGTCGTCCTGCTTCATTGCGGGTACCGTGACCGATTGCCAATAATGGGCGTTGCAGGGGTAATGAGGGGAAAGTCAAAGAAGTTTCCAACATTCAGAGTTTTCAGGTCAAGGTGCTTTGTCATCTTATCGACTTCCCTTGGAAAAAGAAATGCACGCTAGGGGGATAACAATTCAGTCACCAGTCACCAGTTATTTCTTCTCCTTCATCTCCCCCATCCCTAACTCGGCGCGCAATCGCTCATGACGCGACGAATGCTTGGAGACCATTTCGAGGGATCTTTGGCATTAGCGATAAAAGTGGCATGGTCTTCATTAGTAACGCTATCTTGTTTGAAGCCGTCGAGAACGCATTGGCAAATCCCTTCTTTCTGCTCTTGGGTGAATTGAGAATTATTGAAAGAGGCGATACAACTTCTCACAAAAATTCTCTCCCCTTCCTCGGTAAAATCCGCCGATCGCGCCATGGGAGAGCTAGAAACAACGGCGATCGCCGCGATCGCCAAAATGCGCGAGAAAGATGCAACGCCCGCTAAAATTCTAGATTGAGGATTAAACATTGATAATTGATAATTGACAATTGCTTGCCCCGCGCAGAGTCGAGGGGTTTATTGAAAAGACGAGGGAGAGGCAATTAAAGTTGCAGCGAATTGTAAGGCTTCTTCTGGTGTGGCAATTTCGCCTGTAACGCGAGCGAGTTGCAATCGAGTTAGGAGTTGTCCGAGGGCAGGGGAAGAACGCAACCCCAAGTAACGAATCAAATCGTTTCCCGTGATTAAGGGGACGGGATGCGCTGCTTGATTTTCAGGATCGAGATAGGCATTGACTAGAGGGGCGATCGCATTTGTGGCTTGGTTTTCTTGCAATATATCCCGACAAGCCGCCCCAGCTACCCCAAATACGGCTAAAGCGGGGAAAACATTCCCCACCTCCTGAAAGAAAAAATATTGGTCTTCTAGGGGCATGGGAGCGTTACCCAGAGAAAGAATGGAGGGATAGTGTTGGAGGATTGTCAAAACAAAGCGGATCTCGTTGCGGGAATAGGTTAGGGTTTCCAATTGCGATCGCGCGATCTCCGGATCGGGGGAAACCAAAGAAGCCAATTTGGCCAAGCTCAACCCCGAGGTACTATTCCCCACGGGACGATGCAAGTATTCGGCAAAATCCTGCCAAATTGTCCCCAATACCCAAGCCACGCGATCGATTTCGTCGATCTGTTTGATGCTCTCTTCTGTTGCATCCGCGAGCCAAATCGGGAGTACGCCATCCTCATAAGCCGCGTGCAGCCAGCGATCCCCTTTGGGGGCTGCCAGTAGGTAGTTTAACTCTTGGCGCACCCGTTCGGCGGAGATTCTGGCGAGATTGGGGGCGAGTTGAGAAAGGAAAGTACGGGTTTTGGGATCGATGGTAAAGTCGAGTTGAGCAGCTTGACGGTAAGCGCGGAGGAGGCGCAGGGGATCGTCTTCGAGGTTGGCTTTGGAAATTGCGCCAATCGTGCGCCCTTCGAGGTCTCGTCTACCTTTGAGGGGATCGATAAATTTTCTCGTGCGGGGATTGTAGGCAATCGCGTTAATGCGAAAATCCCGCCGCTTCAAATCCTCTTTTAAATTCCTACCCATTTGTTGGGCAAAATCGGCGGTTCCCGACTCGAAAACCACCCGCGCGATCCGGCGAACTTCGTCCAAAATCACAAACCCAGCATTGTAATAACCAGCGATCTGTCGTGCCGTTTCCACTGCATCCCCCGGCAAAACCAGATCTACGTCAAAATAGGGATGGGTGCGACCTAAAAGCGCATCTCGTACGCATCCTCCCACAATATAGGTAGGTTGGGGGAGGAGGGACAGATCGAAGGGGAGGTTTCTGGGAGATAGCGCCGAGAGATTCGGGGTTAAAGGCATGAGAATTTTGGCGATCGCGCTTCGACTTTCTAGTTTAACGTTTTGGCAGAATCTTGGCGATATTCCCACTGGCGATCGCCTCTCCCCACATTCTCAGATCGCCCTTTCTCTGATTTTTTCATTAAAGATTAAATAAAATTGAAAATTATTTGCAATTACTATATTCTCAATCTATATCTAGAACAAGACAATTATTGAGAATAATTATTAACAAAATAGAAGTTGTTTTCAAGGAGTTCAGTGAACGGTCATCACCACCGACAAGCGAAAAACCGACGGCAACGAAACCAAAAGCAACCCGATTGGGGGTTTACTTTTTTGGGCGGGACGGGAAATGCCGATGTTTCCGAAGCGAGCTCGTCAATTCCGGAGGCGGCATTTCCCTTGTCTGAAGCAGGATGCGGTTCGCAAGTTTGGATTGTCGGATATCGGGGTCGAGAAGGACTCGATCGCCTGTTGGAAATGGGACTCATCCCCGGAGTACAATTGCAAATAATTAGCAATCAGCCTAGCGGTTCTGTTATTGTGGCTATTGATAATAACTGTATGGGTTTGGGAGCGGGAATGGCACAAACAATTATGGTGAGCGATCGCCCCATCGAGATCGACCCGAGAGAAGAAACCCGATCGCCTCAAACGACAGACGCAACCGAAACGATTCTCTCTCTGCGGGAAATGACACCCGGAAGCACGGGGCGCGTATTGGGCTACGAAAAAGCCTATCAAGGATATCGCGGCAAACTTCTTTCGATGGGATTGGCCCCCGGAACCGAATTTACCGTCCTTCGGGTTGCACCTTTGGGATATTCCGTAGAAATTAATGCAGGTGGCTTGTATCTCAGCCTTCGCAAGCAAGAAGCCGATGCCCTGATTGTCGAGGAAGTCACAAATGGATGGAATTGACAACTCGCAATTAAAGTGGAGGCAACGCTCGAAAGATACAGTTACCTCTGCAACGAGCCTCATTCATTCCCTGCTGCCTCTGTAAATACCTCAGCCTTCATTGAAAATCACGATCGGTTTTCTTGAAGTAGACGCGGTTGATGCGAGCGATCGCTTGCATATTGACGGCGAGGAATTCGTTATTGTCGGGGTTTCCCAGTCGCGATCGGCAATTCTCTACGCTCCGCTCCACTCCGATCCTCCTCCCCAGGGGAGAGGTTAGGGGAGGGTCTGAAATTGCCGCTCATGAGTTTAGGTAGAAGAGTATCGCGGGTTTTGGTTAGGGTTTGGATTTGGAAAATATTATTTTCTACTTTTTTATAGATTGGTTCTATTGCTTGTTTATGTCTAACTAAAATATCGGGATTTGGTACAATAAATTCTAAATTTATAAATATAGATTTACTGATTTCAGGAAATGTACTACCAGAAGCTAAAACTTTAATTTTTCTAATTTTTGTTAATAACCAACCGTGCAAGTAATAAATACTAAATTTCCGACTTGGAACAATCGTAATACATCCTTGATTTGTAGATGCTTTTCTTGTATTAATTGCTATTTCACCTATAGTTGCTCGACTCGTCATTAACAAAGAATATTTAGGAAACAATTTAGCAGAACTATTTTTCAATCCTAACTCGGTAATTTTTTTCTCAGAGTCTATTGAAAATAAAGTTTTGGCTTTGGTTAAGTCTGTTGGAGAATACCAAGCAATATCGCCATTTTCCCAATATGATATTTCTTTCGTTAATGGTGTTCCACCTCCCAAAGTCTCGACCTCCTCACCAACTTTACCAACGTGCCAGCCTACAGGAATTTCGCCTAACGCAGAAGACTGCATCGCCCCACCGGAGGAGCGATAGGGTTCGTCCTTCTCGTTGGGAAACTCAAAATCGATAAACCAATGCTTAAATAGCGTCTGGGCAATTCGTTCTAGAGTTTCGTTTTGTTTTCTGAGGTTTTCAATTTTTGCATCTAGACAGGATAGAATTGCAGCAATTTCTTTTTGTTCTTGAATATCGGGAATTTTTAGATAAAGTTCAGAAACACCAACAATTGTTAAGGCTGGTTGTGCAGAACCTATCATAACTGATTCAAGACTTTCTTGTCCTAGATTTGATTTTAGCCAGTACAAGAAAAAACTACTATTAAGCAGTTCAGACAAGCACTTTATCCATATTAGATTTCCATCTTTAAAATAAAATTCATCATCCTTTTTTTTGACAAGATATGGTATTCCAGTTCTCACTCCAACTGAACTGATTAAAATATCTCCTTCTTTCGGACTTCCAAATTTTTTGTGTATTTCTCTAAATCTTTTTTCTGAAATGAATAAGCACTCCGTAATTGGATTTCCCAAAGCCTTTTCTATAATTTCTTTTGAGCGATAAAAGGGAATACCGGAATCGACATACTCTCGACTGAAAATCCTCTTACTCGAGGTAATTTTGCATAGTTCGTTGAGTCTAAATTGTTGCCATTCGCTCATCACTCAACCCCCCTAACCCACAGCAAACCCAGTATAAGGGCGCACCTCCGGCGGATGAAACCCCAAAACAATTTTCTCCTTGGGGATGCCCGATCGCAACAAATCCTCAGCAATCCCATCCTCTTCACTCCCAAATCCACAAACAAATCTCTACCTCCAATATTCAAAATATAGGGATCGTTGGTAATCGTCCACCCATCCTTAATTAACGCATTCTTCACCGCATCGTGGTAAAAATCCCGTGCTGGCATCATTCCACCCCTTCAATTTCAAACCCCACCTTTGCCAACTGCCGCTTAATCTCCTCATCCAACGCCGCACCTTCTCGCATTTGTTCCCCCAATTCCCGCGTTAACGCTCCCATCTTCTCCTCAAAGGGGATTCCATCGTCCTCCTCCTCCGGTATCCCCACATACCGCCCCGGAGTCAAAACAAAATTATGCTTTTCAATCTCCGCCAAAGTTGCCGACTTGCAAAACCCTTTAATATCCGCGTACCCTCTCCCCGATCCCTCTCCTGAAGGGCGATCCCCCTCCCAAGGGGAGGGGTTAGAGGAAGGCAACTTCCACGCTCGATAGGTCCCCGCAATTTTAGCAATATCCTCATCCTTAAACGCCCGATTGCGGCGATTGACCATATATCCCAACTCCGACGCATCGATAAACAAAATTTCCTCCTTGCGCTCCCGATACTTGCTCCCATTCTCATACCGACTCAAAAACCACAAACAAGCCGAAATCCCCGTATTGTAAAACAACTGCGTCGGTAACATTACGATGCAATCCACCAAATCCGCCTCAACGATCGCCCGTCGAATCTCCCCCTCTCCCCCCGTATTGGACGACAAAGACCCATTCGACAAAACGAACCCCGCACATCCCGTCGGTGCGAGATGATAGAGAAAATGCTGCACCCATGCAAAATTCGCATTTCCCGTCGGTGGCGTGCCATACTGCCAGCGTCCGTCTTTCCGCAATAACTCCCCACTCCAATCGCTATCATTAAACGGCGGATTCGCCAAAATAAAATCCGCCTTCAAATCCGGGTGAGAATCATTGAGAAACGACCCCTCCCCATTCCACTTAATCTGCGACGTATCGATGCCCCGAATCGCCAAATTCATCTTGCATAACCGCCATGTCGTCTCATTGCTCTCCTGCCCGTAAATCGAGATATCATCCAACCGTCCTTGATGGTGCGCCACGAACTTCTCGCTCCAGACGAACATCCCCCCCGACCCGCAACAGGGATCGAACACTCGTCCCTCGTAAGGTTCTACCATCTCCACCAATACCTTAACAATACTCTCCGGCGTGTAGAACTGTCCCCCTTTCTTTCCTTCAGCGAGGGCAAACTCTCCCAAAAAATACTCGTAAACCCGCCCCAAAATATCTCCTTGCTTCAACTTCACCCCATTCCCTTCCAAATCTAAATCCAACCGTTCCGAAGTCGCCGTCGCATCCCCTACCCACCGAACGCTGCCGATGAGATCGATTAACCCCCCCAAAGAACTTTTATCGAACTTCTGCTGGGCGTAAACCTTCGGTAAAATCCCTTTCAGTTGGGGGTTGTCCTGCTCGATCGCCTCCATCGCATCATCGACCCACTTGCCGATCTCCGGGAGTTTCCCCTTCCCCTGCAAAAATGACCAACGGGCAGTTTCCGGTACGAAAAAGACATTTTCCGCCAAATACTCAGCCTTATCCTCCAAATTCGCTCCCTCGCATTCCCCTTCCCCCACCACCAATTTTTCGGACAATACCTCAAAGGCATCGGAAATGTACTTGAGAAAAATCAAACCCAACACGATGTGCTTGTACTCGGCAGCATCCATGTTTTTCCGCAGCTTATCCGCCGACTTCCACAACTTCTGCTCTAGAGTTTCCTTCGATTTTGTCTTTTTTTGGGTCTTGGCTTTCGGCATTGAGGAATCAAAAACGCTGCAATGTTCGCGTTTTTTGTCGAGTTTCATCACTGTACTGCACTAGGGAATTCCCTGTCTAATCCTTAACCTCGCTCAACCGCGATCGCCTTTCCTTCAATTATCGGGAGGAGGGCGATCGCATCATTAGTTTGGCCATCCAACAGAAAGAAAGAGAAGGGCGATCGCTCCAAATTTCCTCCACTCTCAGCAAAATCAGAGAATTTTCGCAAATTGGCGAAATATTACAATATATTAATAATCATCGAAACGAACGGCGTTCTCGACCAACCTCTCTCCTTTTGAGATAAATAGCCCTTATAGATAAGCCAACATGATTGCTCCAGAACAAGTTAACAAAATCGTTTGGAATCAGCATCACGACCCCTTTGAAGTCCTCGGACCCCATCCTCTCGAACAAAACGGTAAAGTTCACAGTTGGGTCGTCCGCGCCTATCTTCCCAACGCGGAACAGGCATGGGTAATTTGTCCCGACGAGCGCCAAGAACACATTATGCAGGCGGTTCATCATCCCAACTTCTTCGAGTGCAAGATCGAAACCGAAGAACTCGCTCATTATCAACTCCGCATTCGCGAAGGAGAACGCGATCGCGTCATTCACGATCCCTACGCCTTCAAATCTCCAGTTCTCACCGGTTTTGACCTGCATCTCTTTGGCGAGGGCAACCATCACCGCGTGTACGAAAAAATGGGCGCGCATCCCATGGAACAAAATGGGGTCAAGGGCGTGTACTTTTCTGTTTGGGCTCCCAATAGCCGTAACGTTTCCGTATTAGGAGACTTTAACAATTGGGACGGTCGCCACCATCAAATGCGGAAACTCGATGGCGGAACTTGGGATATTTTTATTCCAGAATTAAAAGCCGGCGCGCATTACAAATACGAGATTAAAAACTGGGACGGACATATTTACGAAAAGAGCGATCCCTATGGTTTCTGGCAAGAAGTCAGACCGAAAACCGCCTCCATCGTCGCCGATCTCGATGCTTATGAGTGGAAGGATAGCGAGTGGATGGAAAAACGCCGCAGTGGCGATACCCTCAACGGACCCATTTCTGTTTACGAAGTCCATTTAGGCTCGTGGATGCACGAAGCCATGCACTATCCCGCTCGTTATCTCAACGGAGAAGGGCCGTCTATTCAAGCCAACGACTACAAGGAAGGGGCGCGGTATCTCACCTACTACGAAATGGCTCAACGTCTCATTCCTTACGTGAAAGAGTTGGGTTTTACTCACATCGAACTTCTTCCGGTTGCGGAACATCCCTTTGATGGGTCTTGGGGTTATCAGGTCACGGGTTATTTTGCCCCGACTTCCCGTTATGGTTCCCCCGAAGACTTCATGTATTTTGTGGACGAATGCCACAAAAACGGCATTGGAGTCCTCGTAGACTGGGTTCCCGGCCACTTCCCCAAAGACGGCCACGGTCTCGCTCGCTTTGATGGGACTCACCTTTACGAATACGAAGACCCTCGCATTGGGGAGCATAAGGAATGGGGAACTCTCGTTTTTAACTACGGACGCAATGAGGTTCGCAATTTCCTCGTTTCTAATGCCCTCTTCTGGTTCGATAAATATCACATCGATGGCATGCGGGTAGATGCGGTGGCGTCCATGCTCTATCGCAACTATTTCCGCAAAGATGGGGAATGGACGGCGAATAAATACGGCGGTCACGAACACCTCGAGGCTCGCGATTTTATCTGTCAGGTGAATAGCGTTCTCTACAGCTACTATCCCGGCATTCTCTCCATTGCGGAAGAGTCTACGGACTGGCCGATGGTGTCTTGGCCGACCTATGTCGGGGGTCTGGGCTTCAACCTAAAATGGAACATGGGCTGGATGCACGATATGTTGGATTATTTCCATATGGATCCGTGGTTTCGTCAGTTCCACCAAAATAATGTCACCTTCAGCATGTGGTACAACCACAGCGAAAACTATATGCTCGCCTTGTCCCACGATGAGGTGGTTCACTGTAAGAGCAGCATGATCGGTAAAATGCAGGGCGACGAATGGCAAAAGTTCGCCAACGTCCGCGCTCTCTTTACTTATATGTTCGCCCATCCCGGCAAGAAAACCCTGTTTATGAGCATGGAGTTCGGTCAGTGGGATGAGTGGAATATTTGGGGTGATTTAGATTGGCATTTATTGCAGCACGAACCGCACCAAAACCTGAAGCGTTTCTTCAGCGATGCCAATGCCATGTATAAGAGTCAGCCGGCATTATATGATAAGGATTACGAACAGGAAGGGTTTGAATGGATCGATTGCAGCGATAATCGTCATAGCGTTGTTTCTTTCATTCGTCGCAGTCACGATCCCGAAGATTATATCATCTGCGTTTGCAACTTTACCCCCCAACCTCACAGCCATTACCGCATTGGCGTTTACGAGGAGGGATTTTATACGGAGTTGTTTAATAGCGATGCCGGGAAATATGGCGGTAGCAATATGGGGAATTTAGGCGGAAAATGGGCTGAGGAATGGTCTTTCCACGATAAGCCCTATTCTCTGGATTTATGTTTGCCGCCTTTGGGGGTTCTCTACTTTAAGTTAGACCGTCAGAAAACGGCTGAGGCTCTCGCGGAAAAGCAAAAGGCAATTGAAGCCGAAGTAACAGAGAGTTAAGATTTAAGTTTCTTCGTTGACAAGGCACGCGATCGCGTGCCTTTTTTTGTTGGGGTATATTTGTTGCGTGCGCGACAGATGGGGATATTTGTAGTTCTCGCACCTCGATACTGAGCAACTATCTTGGATTAGCACGATAAAATGATAAACTGACTATATTACTCATATTTTTTACGGAAATATTGTAGTTATGTCACTAAAGTCAGAAATATCTCAAATTACTCCCAAACAGAAAGAGATAGCAGAAGCAGAAATACGAGAAAAGCAAAAACCCGTTGATTATGATACCAAAGAATATCCTGTTGAAATCTTAGTTCATAAATATTCTGAAGGCAAAGAAAACGACGAAAATGAACTTTTTATACCCGATTACCAACGAGATAGTGCTTGGGATGATGGTAGACAATCAAAATTTATTGAATCTGTATTGCTAGGACTACCAATACCCTATATTTTTGTTGCAGATATTTACGATTCGGAGAATGATTTAGGACGGTTAGAGATTGTAGATGGTACACAAAGAATTCGTACTTTAGAAAAGTTTCTTCACAATCAACTTACATTGAAAAATTTAAAGAAGCTCAAAACTTTAAATGGTTTTCAATTCAAAGATTTACCGCTTTCTCGACAGAGACGCTTTAAGCGTAGCAGTTTGCGGATGATCCAACTCACAGAGAAAGCAGATGAAGAAGTTAGGAGAGATATGTTTGAACGTATTAATACAGGAAGCGTAGAACTCAACGATATGGAAAAACGTCGTGGAATATCCCCAGGACCTTTTCTAAGTTTTATGGAAAAATTATCTAAAAATCCAAAATTTGATGAGTTATGTCCATTATCCGAAGCAGCGAAAAAAAGACAAGAACCTCAAGAATTTGTTTTGCGATTTTTTGCTTATCTGGATAATTATGAGAATTTTAAGCGTAGGGTTAATGAATTCTTGAATGAATATCTTGAGAACAAGAATAATGAGGAGTTTGATGAAAAAACAATGGAAAATGAATTTAATGCGATGTTAGAATTTGTAGCTCAGTATTTTCCTAATGGGTTCAGTAAAGGAAAACAACATATCAGAACCCCCCGCATTCGATTTGAAGCTATCTCAGTAGGAGTTGCACTGGCATTACGAGAAAATGAAAATTTAGTACCGTATTCTCTAGAATGGCTCGAATCAGAGGAATTTAAAGAATATACAACTTCCGATTCCAGTAACTCTAGACCTAAAGTTATACGACGTATTGAATACGTTAGAGATCGATTACTTGAAAAATAATGCACAATATTCTTCTAGATTTTAATACTCGTGCTCTAGAAATAGAAAGTTATTTTACTTTTCTAGAGAGTTTAATTACCCAAAAAATAAAGCTCGCACAGTTTATGGAAGATGGAACTCAACAAATTAAATCTGTAGATGTAGAACTAGCAAAAACTTTAAAAGCTAATGGTTTTTTATTACTTTATAATTTAGCTGAGTCTACAATGCGAAATGCTGTTGAAGCTATTTTTGAGGAGTTAAACACTAATGAAATTTCCTTTGACGACCTTAAACCAGAAATAAAAAAAATCATCTTAAAAAATTTAAAAAAGCGATCTCCAGATAATATTTATTCAGAAATCTCTAGAATCTCCATTGATATTATTGTAGTCAGTTTTAATCGAGATGAATTATTTTCAGGTAATGTAGATGCAAGAGAGATTAAGAAAATAGCAAAAAATTACGGATTTTCCTCGGATACTAATTATGATACAACAAAACACGGAGAAAATTTACTCAAAGTCAAATCAAATCGTAACGATCTAGCACATGGTTTCAGATCATTTGAAAAAGTTGGAAGAGATTATACAATCGAAGAATTAATAGAAATTAAGCAAGAAGTTATAAAGTATCTGGAGCAAATACTAAACAATATCCAAGATTATCTCAACAACCAAGAATATTTGGAGAGTACAGCATCAAGTCCTTAACTCTTGTTTCACAATATGATTCAAAATACTTTGGGCAATAACTTGACTTAACTTCACAGGGACAGCATTACCAATTAATCTCCCTACAACACTAAATTGTACGGGCTGTTCCGAAGATACAAACTCATACTCGGGTGGAAAAGTTTGCAACAAAGCAGCTTCTCTTAACGAGATTGCTCGATCCTGAGAAGGATGACCAAAGCGTCCATTCCCAAATCCAAAACATTGAGTTGTAATTGTAGGACTAGGACGATCCCATTCCATCCTACCATAGACAGCCGGATAGGTTTTTCCACTGTGTTTGCGATGACAGTCCGATTTTAATTCGTCAGGCCAATCACGCCAAGTTCTACCTGCTTTAGATGCACGAATACGACGCTGATTAAGGTCTGATAGCTTACTACATTTATGTAGCTTATCTGTTTGAGAGGATTGACCTGCCTCAAGTTTTTCAAGATGAAAAATTGTACTTCGTACAGTTTCAAAATTTGATTTATTGTGAGTTGGTAAAATTAAATTTATATAACCAATCTTGGAGGCAAAAACAACTAATCTTTTTCGTGTCTGCGGAATTCCATAATACTCACATCTGACATCATAATTATTCACAAAATATCCTAGTTTTTTAAGTTGAATAATAAATTCTCTAAAAATTGAATAACGTCTTAATTGCACAACGTTTTCCATAGACACAATTTGTGGATTGCATTCTTCAATTAAGCGAATAAAATCTTTAAGTAAATGCCATTTTTTTGTTGTTTTTTTCTGTTTATTATATCTTCTTGCATATGTTGAAAAAGGTTGGCATGGAGCGCAACCTACTAATACTTTTATATCGCCTTCAGGAAAAGAGTCAAGCAAGTCTTTGCCTTGCAAAGATTCTACATCCTGTAACATAAATTTTGCTCGAGTGTTTTTCCTGTAGGGAAACTCACAGGCTGGATCTATATCATATCCTGCAATAACCCGCAAACCTATTTGCTCAAAGCCGTAGGTCAGGCCACCAGCCCCACAAAACAAGTCTATTGCGGAAATGCCAGTCACCTCAGAACCTCCTCAGAACGGAAATCAATCAACTCTACATACTAAACTATGTATACCTAAGATAAAACAATTGAAAACAAAAATTTACTATTCCATAATTTTTTTAAGCATTCACCACAGCGATATTGATTTTTCTAATGCTTACGTCCCGGCAAGTTTTACGATCGCATTTGTCAGCAGTTGGTTGTAAAAGGAATGCGATCGCTCTATAATTATCTTATTAACTTTACCAGACATAAAATTGATTGCCCCCTTTCCACCTCGTCCGATCGCAAATGAGGCAGAATATCGAGCAACCCAAGAACAAATTAATAAAATCCTCGATCGCCCCAAACTGACGGACGACGATCGCGCTTATCTGAAAATTTTAGGATTGACAATTTATGATTATGAAGAAACCCACGAACATTTTCCCATTCTACAAGGAGTAGACTTAATTTACGCTTTACTGGAAGAATCTAATTTGTCCGATCGTGATTTAATTCCCATTCTAGGAGAAGAAAAAATTGTACGAGAAATTCTCGATCGCAATCGTCCTCTCACTTCAGAATATATTACAAAATTGGCAGAATTTTTCAAGATGTCTCCCGATAAATTCTGACTTGGAGGATCAATGAAAAGCGATCGCAGTTTAATTGTAGTTTGTGGTGCGACGGCGACGGGAAAATCGGGTTTGGCACTGTCTCTCGCACGAGAGCAGGAATCTCGTATTATTAGTGCGGATTCTCGGCAAGTGTATCGAGAATTTGATATCGGTACGGCAAAACCTACCCTAGCAGAAAGAGAACTTGTTCCTCACGATTTAATCGATATTTGCGATCCAAAGGAAATTCTTACCTTAGCTGAATATCAAGAACAAGCAGGAGAAGCGATCGCAAAATCTCAAAAAATCCCCTTTCTCGTAGGAGGAACCGGACTGTATATAAAAGCGATCGCTAAAGGATTAAAAATTCCTCGCGTTTCCCCTCATCCCCAACTGCGGGAGAGTTTGGCAAACTTGGGACAACCTCAACTGTATGAATTTTTGCACCAAGTGGATGCGATCTCTGCCAAAAAAATCCATCCCAACGACAACACTCGCACTTTAAGAGCTTTAGAAGTCTTTTATGTTACTGGAAAACCCATCTCCAGCCAACAAGGAGAAAATCCCCCTAATTATCCCATTTTACAAATTGGTTTGGACTGCGATCGCGATCGTCTCAGAGAACGAATTACCCAACGTACCGAACAAATGATCGAGATGGGATTCGTTGCTGAAGTTGAGAAATTAGGGAATAAATACGGCTGGGATTTACCCTTATTAAAAACATTAGGTTATGCAGAAATCAAACAATATATCGAAGGAGAAATTTCCCTCGCAGAAGCCAAAGACTTAACTATATTACACACCTGCCAATTTGCCAAACGCCAGCGTACTTGGTTTCGTGCCTATCCAGAAATCGAATGGTTTGACGCGATCGAGCCGAATTTATGCGATCGCGTCACCCAAAGAATTCAAGAATGGGTCAAAACAATTCAAAATTAAAAATTATCAATTCAAATGGACTTGCTATATCAACTATTAACTATCAACTATCAACTATCAACTATCAACTATCAACTATTCATTTTTCACTCTTCCCTCATTCTCTCCACAGCGTCAAGATTATCCTGTGGGGTTTGATAGTTTGGATCGAGTTCGATCGCTCGTTGGAATTGTTCGATCGCGGCTTCTAAATTTCCTTGTTGGGCGAGAGTAGACCCCAAATTATTATAACGAATGGCATTGGGTTCGATTTCTACAGCACGATGATGGGCGTTAACGGCTTCTTCAAAACGTTCGAGTTTATTTAAAGCATTCCCCAAATTACTATAAATAAACGGATTATCAGAATCGATTTCTAATGCTTGTTGATAGACTTCTAAGGCTTCCTCAACTTTGGAGATCGCTTCTAAAACCAAACCCAAACGAATATAAGTATCAATACGATTTCGATCCCATTCTAACGATTGTCGGTAGGCTTCAATGGCGCGATCGTAATCGCCTCGTGCGGCTAAAGCAACCCCCAAATTATGATAGCGAATGGCGTTTGGCTCGATTTGAATTGCCGTTGCATAAGCCGTAATTGCCTCATCTAATTTACCCCAATCTTGCAAAGCGTTTCCCAAATTATTATAGGCTTGGGCATAATTGGCATCCAATTCGATCGCTCGTTCGTAGGCGGCGATCGCATCTCGAAAGCGTCCTTTTTGACGTAAAATAACCCCTAAATTGCTATAAGCAACGGCAAACTCCGGATCGATTTGCGTGGCTCTTCGGTAAGCAGAAAGGGCAACCCCAAATTGACCTTGTTCTTTATAGGCATTGCCCAAATTATTATAAGCAAAAGCATTATTGGTATCGAGTTCGATCGCTTTTTGATAAGCCGCGATCGCTGCTTCTACTTTTCCCTGTTCCACTAAAGCCAAGCCCAAATTAACATAAGCAGCCGTATTATTGGGAAAGAGTGCGATAATTTGCTGCCAAATTGCCTCGGCTTCTGGATAATTTCCCGCAGAATAAGCTGCGTTACCCTGTTGAAATGCGCGTTCCAAATCTTGCGCTGAAACGTTAGGGGAAAAATTAATGAAAAAGAACAAACAGTTAACGGCGAGTAGTAACTGAAAAATTGTGTTGCGTCTCACTTTTCCTCTGGCTCACCCTGTTGACAATACTCCTCTAGAATAGCAAGACAATTGGCGATCGCTCCTAAATGGGCAATTTCGTAACCGTGGGTATTTTCTGTAGGAAAGCCCAAACAGGCAGCCCTCGCGACGTGACCGAATTTCATAGCGATGGATGCGTCGCTGCCAAAACCGCTAATTGCGGCAAATTGGAGGGGAATGCGGATGAGATCCGCACTCATTTTCAATTCCCGGTTGAGTCCCTCATCGTAGATTCCATAACCATCCTGAGACAGCAATACGGGAAGATCGCCCCCCTGAATGGGATATTCGAGGGAGAGAGGACAAATTTCTAGGGCAATGAGGGCATCTAAGGGTTGATTTTGGGTGAAATAAAGCGCCCCAATCGCCCCGACTTCTTCTTTTGCAGAAGCGACTAAATAAACATCTTGGCGGGGATTTTTCACCCGCTCGGCAAGGGCGAGTAAAATAGCAACTGAGGCTTTATTATCGAGGGTATAACTGGCAATATAATCTTTGATTCTTAAGGGTTGCTTGCGGTGTTTTCCCACCACTACCCTCGTCCCCGGGCGCACCCCCGCGTCCGATAATTCGATAGCATTGCATTTAGTTTCTACCCATGCCCGTTCCCATAATACAGGAGCGGTGTCTTGTAAGGCTTTTTGGGGAGATTCGTGGGAAACGTGACGGGATCCAAAAGAAAGAATCCCCGGAATGGTTTCGCGATCGCCTAAAATATCCACGACTCCCTCCCCGTATACCCAAGGAAACGCCCCACCCAAAGGACGAACTTTCAAGCGTCCATTTCTGGCAACGGTTTTGACAATTGCCCCAATTTCATCTTTGTGTCCCGTAATTGCGATCGCGTTTTGGGGATCTTTCCCCGGAATTTTTGCGATAATATTACCCGCCCGATCTTGCCAATGTTCCACTTGCAAATTCGTCAGGCGATCGCGCAGAAATCCATCAATTTCCCCTTCAACACCACTAGGAGAATGATGCAAGACCAATTCTTCAATGGTATTAAAAAGGACATCGTAATCAATTGTGGGTGCAACCATCGGAGCAAAACCCCGAAAACTTATAATTTTCCCCAGTTTACCGTAGAATGGGCATTAATTGAGTATAGTTATCCTCAGAGCTTTAAATGGAACGGGCATCACTTTGACAAGCTCAGCAACTACCTGCCCGTTTCGATTGAATTTACCTATTTTCAAATTGTCTTTGCCAACTTTCGTGATTCTCTTTCGCTTCTTGGACAATAGGAGAAGCCGCAATTAAACGATTGGCCAACCAATTGACGAAAGACATGGGAAACCGTAAAGGACGGGCGACATCGAGGAATAAAACCACGCGATAATCGTCGGTTTCATTCCATGCCTCATGGAGAAAAGTATCGTCAAAAATCAAACTTTTTCCCTCTTCCCAATGAGCAACGCGATCTCCGACCCGAATGCGACAAGCTGACTGCGGTTCGGGAATTTTTAATCCTAAATGGTAACGAATTAGACCTTTATGCTTGCCTCGGTGTTCGGGGATGTGTTTGTGAGGAGCTAAAATTGAGAAAAAAGCTGCTTTTAAATTGGGAATTTTATCGAGTAATTTTGTCGTTTCCGGGCATTGCTGACAATTTTTTTCGGCTTTGTAACCAAATGCATAAAAAAAGTAAGTTTTCCAGCGATTGTCATCGGTAATATTCGCCTGTCGAGTTGAAATTTGTTGATAATTGGGCAAATCGTTGACGCGATCGAGAACTGCATCGAGTTCTTTTCTAATCGTCAGCCAATTTGCTTCTAAATCTTTTGCCCAAGGAAATTGCTCGACCTCGAAAAACATTGAATCGCCGACAAGGGAATGCTTGGCAACTAAATCTTCGAGCCAAGTGCCGCTCAAAACTGTCTTTTCTAAATTTTTGACTAAAAAGTTAGCAGGATTGACCATTATTTTTATTATTTTTTGGGCAAACTACACCGAGGAAATCTCCAGAATTGCCAAAATTGGCAAATCGACTCAGATTATACCCGAGGAGCGATCGCTCTGCAACATTCTTCTCGACAAAGATCAAAATCTTAATTTCATGTTTGCCGACTACCTCGAAGCCGTCGCATTTAATCAAGAAACTTCAGTATTTTCGCTTTAGTGAAAATTCAGCTAAAAGAAAAAAGACGATCGAATTTTAACTCACCTAAAATATAGTCAATTCATTCTAATTGTTAAAAATTTTAGGGCGAGCAATAGGATAAGGGCTAATACTATACCTCTAACACTATCTTTTACCCACCCTACCAACCACTTTTACTATGGTTAATCTCCGAATTGGATATTAGCTTTTTTTACTCTCTATCCACAGCACGACTATCCACTGATTGCCAATACCGGTACTCCAAGTAGTGACTCCTTGGGCAGAATCAGGACGGTGTAAGGAATCTCCTTTCCACGATCCGAGTTCGATCTTACCATTACTATCTGCGATCGGTTTAACAACCCATTCATTACCAATACCGGTACTCCAAGTAGTGACTCCTTGGGCAGAATCGGGACGGTGTAAATAATCTCCTTTCCACGATTTCAGTTTAATCGTGTGTTTTTTGCCTTTAATACATTCAACAGTCCATTTATTGCCAATCCCCGTACTCCAAGTGGTGACTCCTTGGGCAGAATCGGGACGGTGTAAATAATCTCCTTTCCATGACAACAAAGAAATATCTTTATTGCAGAGTGTTTTTATGCGCGAGGCATTGGCTGCATCTACATTGACAAAACCAAAACCTGTCAAACTAACCATCAATGTTACTAACAGCAAAATAACAATCTTGCGACAAAAGCTAAGACTTATTTTCACAGTTTGATACTCCTCGAAAAAATACCCGAATCTATCTTAACCAAAGCTCTATTTTCCTTCTTACAAAGGAAGAATTAAAGAGGAATAGAGAATCGAGACTACATCGCAAGTCTAGAGTAAAAAAAAAAAAAGGGCAATGATTTAACAATAATTAACAAAGTAAATAAATAGCAAAAGTTATCCAATCGAGAAGATTTTTATTACCGTGAATAAAGCCGAGGAAAATCACCAAATACTCTGCAATATGTTGGGACAATAGAATATCGCATATCTTACCAAGAGCGACTCGATAAATCGATAAGTGGAGGGCAAGATTCCCCACTACTCTCAACTCATTTCAGTTGGAATAACGATCGCCACTCCGAAAAATTTTATTGCGATCGCTAACGACAAATAACAAATAACCAGCAACCAACAACAAAATTTAACCTTACTTAACCTTATAACCCCCTTTTTTTACAAGACATTGCAATTTTCATTAACCCTTCCTTAAACGCGATAGGCTCGTAAATATCAAGAAAACATGACGATTGGCACGAAGCCGAATATTGCGATAGACTACCTTTTTCCCGGTCGAGATGCGAACCGGAACTCTCAATAACTCAATAAGACATCGCCCCCGAATTACCGATCGTGTCAGTCGGCGAAACCGTTAGCGTTATATAGGGGTCAATTTATGAACCATATCTTAGACCGCGCCCGTAATGTTGCTATTGTGGGACCTTACTCGTGCGGTAAAACCACCCTCCTCGAAAGCCTCCTCTCGGTGATGGGCGCGATCGCTCGCAAGGGAAGCATTAAAGAAAGCAATACCGTTGGAGATAGTTCTCCAGAAGCCCGCGATCGCGCGATGAGCGTTGAAGTCTCCGTTGCTGGAGGCGAATATCAAGACATTAATTTTACTTTTCTCGACTGCCCCGGATCCGTCGAATTCCTCCAAGAAACTTATAACGCTCTCACGGGAGCTGGAGCCGCGATCGTCGTCTGCGAAGCCATTGTTGACAAAGTCCTTACCCTTGCTCCTTTATTCAAATTTCTCGACGATTGGGAAATCCCCCACCTCGTTTTCGTCAACAAGCTGGATCGCTCCAAAGACAGCTTTATGGACATTCTCCACGCTCTGAAAGTTGTCTCCAGTCGTCCTCTAGTTCCCCAACAGTATCCCATCCGCCAGCAAGAGGAACTCGTCGGTTATATCGACTTAGTGAGCGAACAGGCTTATCACTATCATCCCGGCAGTCCTGCCGATCCCGTCCCGCTCCCGGAACGCCTGCAAGAAGAAGAAAAATCCGCCCGGGATGAAATGCTGGAAACCCTTGCAGATTTTGATGACCATCTTTTAGAAGAACTCCTCGAAGAAATCGATCCGCCTCAAGAAGAAATTCTACAAGATCTGAAAAAGGATTTAAGTGCCGATCTCATCGTTCCCGTCTTCCTCGGCATTGCCGAACGAGATTATGGCGTGCGTCCCCTCCTCAATGCGTTGGTGAAAGAAGCCCCGGATCCCGGCATTACGGCACGACGGCGAGGACTCGAACCCGCAGCCGACGGCGAAACCCTCGCTCAAGTTCTGAAAACTTATTATACGCCTCAAGGAGGAAAACTCTCTCTCGCTCGGGTGTGGCAGGGCAAATTAATTGATGGGATGGCTCTTAATGGCGTACGCGTGGGGGGACTCTATCGCCTTACGGGACAACAACAAGAATCGATTAATGAAGCAACCGTCGGGGAAATCGTCGCGATCGCTCGCCTGGAGGGCATCCAAACGGGAGAGACCCTCAGCAGCGGCGAAAATCCCCAAATCTTACCCGTTGCCGACAAGTTAGAACCGGTTTACGCTCTTGCCATTACCCCCGAACGACGCAAAGATGAGGTTAAACTCAGCAATGCACTGAGCAAATTGTTGGAAGAAGACCCATCTCTGCATTGGGAACAGCACGGAGATACGCGAGAGATTATTCTCTGGGGTCAGGGAGAAATTCATTTGCAAGTGTCCTTAGACCGCTTGCATCGCAAGTATAATCTTCCCATGACTACCCATCTCCCTCGCGTCCCCTATAAGGAAACCATCCGCAAAACCACCACCTCTCACGGACGCTACAAGCACCAAAGCGGCGGTCACGGTGCATTTGGAGATGTTTTCTTGGATATCAAACCCTTACAGCGAGGGGAAGGTTTCCAGTTTAGCGATACCATTGTTGGCGGTGTCGTCCCCAAACAATACATTCCGGGGGTAGAAACGGGGGTGCGGGACTATTTGGCTCATGGTCCGTTAGGATTCCCAGTAGTAGACGTGTCGGTGAATTTAAGCAATGGTTCTTATCATTCTGTAGATAGTTCCGAACAAGCCTTTAAACAAGCCGCACGCATTGCCATGACAGAAGGAATGAATCAGTGCGAGCCTGTTTTATTAGAGCCGATTTTGTCGATTAAAGTCGCTGCTCCAGCCGATTTTACCTCAAAGGTGTTGCAGTTGGTATCGGGACGGCGAGGACAAATCCTCGGTTACGAATCCCTCTCCGGGTGGCAGCATTGGGATGAGGTAACGGCGTATTTACCTCAAGCAGAGATGCACAATTTTATTGTCGAGTTGCGATCGCTGACTTTGGGGGTGGGTTTCTTCCACTGGCAATACGAGCGCCTGCAAGAGGTTCCCGATAAGTTAGCACAAGGTGTTTTAGCAACGACTGCCGAATAACTGCGATCGCATTGCATATTCATTCTCTCGGGGTAAAGGAATTTTCTCCTTTGCCCTTTTGTATGGCTGGCGATCGCTTCTCGAATTTTCTCAAAAAATTATGATTACTCGCTTATCAGTTATGATAAATTCGTTAGGAGTCCAGTAAATGAATTCTTAAACGGTATGAGTTTACTTAATCCAATCTAACATTATGAAACTTCAAAAATTAGAATATGAAGACCGAAAGTACAAATGGAAACTTAATGATGTGGAATTTTCATCCAGTTTGAATTTATTGGTTGGTGTATCTGGTGCAGGTAAGACGCAAATATTGAAAGCTATTCGTCAGCTTAAAAGGATTGCTAATGGCAGTTCTCTCAACGGAGTTTGTTGGGATGTCGTATTTTCAACTCAAGACAATAATATATATCGGTGGTCTGGGAAATTTGAAGTTCGCCAGAATAATTTACTTTTTATAAGCGATCCTGATGACGAGAGTGAATACAAAATTTTATATGAATATTTAACAAAAAATAATGAATCTCTTGTTGAAAGAACACAAGAAAAAGGCATAATATTTAAAAACAAATCAACCCCCAAATTATCCTCCTTTAAAAGTGTCGTTGAATTACTCGGTGAAGAAGAGTACATTAAACCCGTTAAAAAAGAATTTGATAAAATAATAATCACTGAATTTCCTGATTATTCAAATGATTTAAGTGAATTATATCTACCTGCTTCTATTTCAAAAAAATACGAACATTGCGATCTAGCAGCAATAAAAAATGCAGAGCTGCCTATCCACATTAAGTTACCATTAGTTTATAAGTACATTCCAACAACTTTTAATCAAATAAAATCAACATTTACCGAAATATTTAATAAAGTTGAAGATATAAAAATTGAACCATTTAATCAAGATGAAATTTCCCTAGCTTTGATTGATATATTTAAAGAGGTGACTATCGTAAAAATAAAGGAAAAAAATCTTGAATTTTGGATCAGACAAGATAATATTTCTTCAGGAATGTTCAAAACATTGATGTATATTAGCCAATTATATTTATCTCCCGATCATTGTGTCATCCTAATTGATGAGTTTGAAAATAGTTTAGGTGTGAATTGTATCGACAGTGTAACCGATCTAATTTGTGAAAATAGAAACTTACAATTTATCATTACAAGTCATCATCCTTATATCATTAATAATATTAGTCCAAAATACTGGAAAATAGTGACTCGTAAAGGAAATTCTGTAACTGTGAAAAAAGCAGAAGATTTTCATATTTCTGAATCCAGACAGAAAGCATTTATCGATTTGATTAATGTACTTGAAGATGAAGAAGAGCAGGAGGATGAATGAATATTTATTTTTTAGTAGAAGGAAGGCATACAGAGAAAAAACTTTACCCAGAATGGCTGAAATATTTAATTCCAGAATTGAAACGAGTCACTTATCACGATGAAGCAAAGAACAATAATTATTATCTGATTAGTGCAAAAGGCTATCCTCGTATATTGTATGATAGTCTTGATAATGCAATTGACAAAATCAAAGAAACCAATAATTATGACTATTTGGTTTTATGTCTTGATGCTGATGAAGAGACTGTCAGTGAAAAAATTGATGAGGTAAATCAACATATACAAGAAAAAAAGATAAATTTAGGAGACACAAAGATTGAAATTATCGTACAAAATCGTTGTCTCGAGACTTGGTTGTTAGGTAATAACAAAATTTTTAATTCTAGGCAACCCTTAGAAACGCCATTATCGGATTATGTCAACTATTACGATGTTTCTCAAGACGATCCCGAAAAAATGGGAGACTACGATATGAGAAATCATGCTGATTTTCACTGTGAATATTTAAAAGAAATTTTTAGAGCCAAAAACATCGTTTATAATAAAAAACATCCCGGAGATACAAAGAAAGAATATTATTTAGAACAATTACAAACTAGAGTTAAAGATAATCCTACTCATTTAGAGACTTTTCAGAACTTCTTGAGGTTTTGCAATTTGATTAAAAGACAGCTATATTGACCTCAAATTCTCTGCAAAAGAATTTTCCGATCTACCCTTTCTCACGATCTGAGCGAGCAATTACTCACCCAGATCGCATGACAATTTAGCGACAACCAACACTATCCAAAATTACCCATCCTGCATCGCCAAAAGCAGTCGCAACATAAATCCATTGGAAATTATTAGCCCTTCCATTTCGTCGAGAATCGACCTCAAGATTCATGCCAATTTCGAGAAATTCTCCTTTTTGAGCATCGAAACCGGGAGACTCGTACAGATTTGTTTCTCGGATCACTTGGCATTGACTAGAGGAAAATGTTACTGATGGCGTTGTATTCAATGGGACGGTTTGCGGAATGGGACTAAATACCGTTGAAGGAATGGTATTTAATCTTGTTGAGGGAACAACTGTAAATTGAGTTGAGGGGATCGTATTTAATCTTGTTGAGGGGATCGTATTTAATCTTGTTGAAGGAATCGGGTTAAAGGTTGTCACGGGAACAGTTGCAGGAGCAGCTGTTAATGGAGTGGGAGAGCAAAGTTTAAGTTCGCTGGTTTCCACATAACCCCGAACATTACGTTGCGGGTCGAAAACGGCAATTAATCTTTGTTCTGCTCTACTATTTTCTAATAACTGGAGAACGTCATTCGTGTTTAAGAAAATTCCCGTTAACGCTCTGATATTGTTGTCTGCATAGAGTTGGATTTCTCGCTTGACTGCACGACACTCTCCTTGTCGGCCTAAACTTTGTGCGAGTTGAAAAGGCGATGGAGTCGAAGCACGATCGAATTGAGTGTTTTTTGGGGTTGGAGAGTTTGGGTTTTGGGGGGGAACGATCGCGATCGCGGCACTTTCTCCAACAATCCCGAACAGTAATCCCAATAAAACCCATGCACTACTTAGGCGTTTCATTTGTTTCCTCGTTTCCTGAACAATAAACAACTATACAAAAACTTTACCTCACATCGCTCCTATCCCGAGATATCCCGAACATCTTTATAGCTCGGGAAGGGGAAGCGGATCGGTGAAAATCAAAGGATCGGAATTAAAATCGGGATCGGGATTGTTAATAGGACTTTGATTGGAAAATTCGCGACACCCGACGCTATCCACAATGATCCATCCAGAATCGCGACGGCGACTAGAAAGATTGCGAGAGTTTCTAGAGACATAAATCCATTGAAAATTATCTGCCATTCCGCTGCGACCGGGTTCGATTTCGAGACTTTCTTCCACCTCTAAAAATACTCTCTTTTTAGAATCAAAACCGGGAGCTTCATAAAGATAGGTAGCTCGCGTAATTTCGCATTGACTTGCCGATGAAGAGAGTTGAGGTGCTTGAGGGAAAGGATTATTCGGTTGTTGGGGAATTGGATTATTGGGGAATTGCGGTTGTACAAAAGCAGCAAGCGGACAAATTTTGAGTTCGCTGGTTTCCACATAACCCGAAATATTGAGTTGGGGAAGAAAAACGGCAATTAATCTTTGCCCTCTGCGATTATCTTCTAAGAGTTGAACGACATCATTTGTATTTAAGTAAATTCCCGTTATCGCACGAATGCTATTAGCTCCATATAAAGCGGTTTCTCGTTTGACTGCCCGACATTCTCCTTCTCGACCTAAATCGTCATTAACCTGTGCGAGTTGAAAAGCTACTCGATTGGTTGCGATATTTAATTGAGAATCGTTTCGAGAGAGATAACTTTGACTTGAGGGAGAAGCGATCGCTCTCCCTTCTCCCACACTCCCCCAGAGCAAGACTAAAACAGCCAGTGCTTTTTTCCAGTGTCTTATCCCTTTCATAATTCCCCGAATATTAACAACAAGACAAAAACCTCATGCGAATCGATGCCATTCTTAGATTGAATTAATAGTCGTCCGCAAAACCCTGAAAAATGCAGCAATATTAATATCTATAGTGTGTTCTGGGAAAAAGCGTTATTTTTATGCAAAATTCCGGATTTCCGTAACATTTTGTTACAAAAGCAGAGTTGCAATGGCTTTTTTCCGAGAAAACCTCGAGTTCGATCGCGGTTTGTCGGTCTGTTCTAGACTCGCCGAGCGATCGCCCTGTTCCCGAAATCTCCCTCTCCAAAGAAAAATTAACAAGGGCGAGAGGGCGATCGCTGCAAAATTTCTGAAGAATTATCTCAATTTCCGACTGCCAATGTCAAAATGAGGAGAGGTGAAATCGCTCTGCAAAATGCTCGCGAATGGGAAAAAGGCTAATGATAAAACCGCTAATTTTTGGCGTGACCATCGGTGTTATCGGGATGGCGAATGGTTCGATCGCCTTGGCATTTGAGGGTCTCTCCATCCCCTATCCTCAAGAGTATCTTTACGCACAAACCGAAATTTTGCGACGGGGCGATCGCGGGGAAGCGGTGCGGGAACTGCAAGGGTTATTGAAAGCGATCGGGGTGTTTAACGGCAGTATTAGCGGATTCTACGACGAAGCCACAGAAGCCGCCGTGCGTCGATTTCAGCGCGATCGCGGTTTGATCGAAGATGGAATTGCCGGGGTGCAAACTCGCGCCGCAATTTCGGCGGTAGCGCGATCTCAAACCCGTCGCGATCCCCCGCAGAATGTTCCGCCGAGTTCTTCTCCCGCTCTTCCCATCTTTACTCTCGGCAGTCAGGGAAATGCCGTGGGACAAATTCAACAACGCTTGCAAATTCTCGGTTACTTTCCCTATCCCCTCACGGGAGTTTATGACGAAAGGACGCGAGATGCCGTCGTGAAATTTCAGGGCGATCGCGATTTAGAAACCGATGGTATCGTCGGCGCACAAACCATTGTTGCTTTAGAACGTTCCCTCAGTCCCCAACAAATTCGCGATTTGCAACAGCGCTTGCAACAAGCAGGATTTTATAACGGCGCGATCGATGGAGTTTGGGGGCGATCGACCCAAGAGGCGATCGAAGCTGCCAGATCTCGGTATGGAGTCAATGCAGCCGATATCGTACGAGGAAACAATTAAAATTGATATAATTCTATGACTTCATTGGGAACTTTACACGATAAGCTCCCTAGTTTTGCGCGTACTTCATGAGAAGGCAACGCTCTCTTAACTTGGCTGGCACTATAAGGATCTGATTATTTCAGACAGTCGTAAATGCGATCGCATAATGTGGCAATATTCATTTTGTTTTTTAATGAGCAAATACAAATTGGCAAAATTGTTCGCAGCGATCGCTAATTTTTACCGCAATCGGGTATGGCCAAAATCGGCGATCGCAAACCCAAGTCGGCGAAAATGCCGCAATAACCGATCGCGACCGAAAAGCGTGGGGATCCATTGGCCTGTGCTAGAATGAGCTGACAATGGGCAAGCAACAGGTGATAAACAAATCATGTTTGAACGCTTCACAGAAAAAGCCATTAAGGTCATAATGCTGGCTCAGGAAGAGGCGCGCCGTCTAGGCCACAACTTCGTGGGTACCGAGCAAATTCTCTTGGGTTTAATTGGCGAAGGAACCGGCGTCGCTGCCAAAGTTCTCAAGTCGATGGGAGTCAATCTCAAAGATGCCAGAATCGAAGTCGAAAAAATCATCGGTCGCGGTTCGGGTTTCGTTGCAGTAGAAATTCCCTTTACCCCCAGAGCTAAGCGCGTTTTAGAGTTGTCTTTAGAAGAAGCTCGCCAACTCGGACACAATTACATTGGTACGGAACACCTACTTCTCGGCCTGATTCGCGAGGGAGAAGGGGTTGCAGCAAGAGTTTTAGAAAATTTAGGCGTGGACCTATCCAAGGTCAGAACTCAAGTTATCCGGATGCTGGGGGAAACAGCAGAAGTCACCACGGCTCCCGGCGGCGGCGGACGCACAAAAACTCCCACCCTCGACGAGTTCGGCTCTAATTTAACGCAAATGGCCGGCGATGGCAAGCTCGATCCCGTGGTGGGACGCATTCAAGAAATCGAGCGGGTCATTCAAATTCTCGGTCGTCGTACCAAAAATAATCCCGTGTTAATCGGCGAACCGGGGGTCGGGAAAACGGCGATCGCAGAAGGTTTGGCGCAGCGCATTGCTCAACAGGACGTTCCCGATATTCTCGAAGAAAAGCGCGTCGTTACTCTCGATATCGGTCTCTTGGTGGCAGGAACCAAGTATCGCGGGGAATTCGAGGAACGCCTGAAGAAAATCATGGATGAAATTCGCTCGGCGGGAAATGTGATCTTGGTCATTGACGAAGTTCACACCCTGATCGGTGCGGGGGCAGCAGAAGGAGCGATCGATGCGGCGAATATCCTCAAACCTGCTTTAGCACGGGGAGAACTCCAGTGCATCGGCGCAACCACCCTCGACGAATATCGCAAGCACATCGAGCGAGATGCGGCCCTAGAACGGCGTTTCCAACCCGTGATGGTGGGGGAACCCAGCGTAGAAGAAACCATCGAAATTCTCTACGGTTTGCGGGAACGCTACGAACAGCACCATAAATTGAAGATTTTAGATGAAGCATTAGAAGCGGCGGCGAAACTCTCCGATCGCTATATCAGCGATCGCTATCTCCCGGATAAAGCGATCGATTTGATCGACGAAGCGGGTTCGCGGGTTCGCTTGATTAATTCTCAGCTTCCTCCCGCCGCGAAAGAATTGGATAAGGAATTGCGGCAAATCCTCAAACAGAAGGACGACGCGGTTCGCGCCCAAGATTTTGATAAAGCCGGAGAATTGCGCGATCGCGAAATGGACATTAAGGCGCAAATTCGCACCATCGCCGCTGCCAAGAAAAATGACGAAAACGGCGACCAAGACGGTCCTCACGTCGATGCCGAGGAAATCGCTCACATCGTCGCCTCTTGGACGGGAGTTCCCGTACAAAAGCTCACGGAAAGCGAATCCGAGAAGCTCCTACACATGGAAGATACCCTGCATCAGCGCTTAATCGGTCAAGAAGATGCAGTCAAAGCCGTTTCTCGTGCCATTCGTCGCGCCCGGGTAGGACTGAAAAATCCCAATCGTCCTATTGCCAGCTTTATTTTCTCCGGCCCCACTGGGGTTGGGAAAACCGAACTCACCAAGTCCCTCGCCGCTTATTTCTTCGGGTCGGAAGATGCAATGATCCGCTTGGATATGTCGGAATACATGGAACGCCACACGGTGTCCAAACTCATTGGTTCTCCGCCGGGTTACGTGGGTTACAACGAAGGCGGACAACTCACCGAAGCAGTTCGTCGCCGTCCCTACACCGTCGTTCTCTTTGACGAGATCGAAAAGGCGCACCCGGATGTCTTCAATATGCTTTTGCAAATCCTTGAAGACGGTCGCCTGACGGATGCCAAAGGTCGCACGGTAGACTTTAAGAATACCCTGTTAATCATGACCTCCAACATCGGTTCTAAGGTGATTGAAAAAGGTGCTGCCGGGTTAGGATTTGAATTTGATGATAACCAAGATGATGCGAAATATAATCGCATTCGTTCTTTAGTCAATGAAGAGTTAAAGAACTACTTCCGTCCCGAATTCCTCAACCGTCTCGATGAAATTATTGTCTTCCGTCAGTTGAGCAAGGATGAGGTCAAACAGATTTCCGAAATTCTGCTCAAAGAAGTTTTTGCCCGTTTAACCGAGCAAGAAATTACCTTAGAAGTGACGGAGAAGTTCAAAGAACGCTTGGTGGAAGAAGGCTACAATCCCAGTTATGGGGCGCGTCCTTTACGTCGGGCAATCATGCGCTTATTGGAGGACGTTCTCGCGGAAGAAATCCTCTCGGGTCGCGTGAAGGAAGGGGATACGGCTCAAGTTGATATCGATGAAGATAACAAAGTAGTCGTTCGCCCAACAGAGAAACAAAAAGTTCTTTTAGAAAAGAGTTAAAACCTTTTTGTTAGAAGAGTGTCAGGGGACGCGATCGCGTCCCTTTTTTTATTATTCGAAGCGATCGCTTTTTTGTTTATATACAATTTTATTATTTCTCAAACTGGCGATTTACTTGAAATCATGTATACCTAAGATTTTAGCAATGAATTCTCGAATAAGTACAATATTCTCTAGCTTGAGGGTTACTGAGTCTATCCAACGATTATCTTGAATGGAAACTTGTATAGCTTTTCCTGGTTTGAGAACACTGCTAATACTCGATACAATCGCTTTATTTCTACCAGCAGGTTTCTTAAACGCTTTTTTGTCCGATTTTGTTAAACTTTCCAAATCGACACTACTAAGATAATTTTCTGCCAGTTCGTATAAGTTTGTGTAATTTGTCTTTGCACATTCAATAAGAATCTCCTCTAAAGTTCCAGAATCTTTATTATTAGGAATAATAAAAACTCCAAATCTTTTTTCATTTTGTTTGACTTGACCTAATTCACTTTCTCTGAAATCAACAAATTCTGATAGATCGGGTAATTCCGAACTTATAGATAATTTTTGAATTAAACTATTAAATCTTTCTAAAGGTGTTTCTTTGCCATCAGCATCCAAAATTAAAGCAATACCCAATAATTTCGATAGATCGTCAATTACAGCTAAACTTTCTTCTAATGTTGCAACAATTTTCTCAATTCCATTTGCACTATGTAAAGCAATGGAGAAATCGTCATTTTGTAGAAAATGCGGCACTGGAAGACGTTTTAAGAGATCGTCATCTTCTGGATTAGGAAAAGTTCTGGGAATTAATGGCAGCCAAAAAGAATCCAAGTTTTCTAACTTTGTAATTGTTGATAAACCGAAAGATTTTTTGATTAATTTAGCTAGAAAAGCAATATCATGCGGTCCTTCACCAACAAAGTAAAAATATTTCATAAAAATTACCGAATATCTAGTCCTCTTTTTAAGCGTAATCTATTTAAAATATCTCCAGAAAATCTTTTAATCGATTCATTTACATCATTAAATTGAAAAGCGACAATTCGATCTTGACTTATTTTTGATTGAATCATTGCATCAACAGCTTCAAGACTGTGGGTTGTTATGAAAAGTTGTACATTTTTTTCTAAGCACGATTCTACCAACCATGAAAAAACAGGTGTTAAGGCCGAAACATGAATTGATGTTTCTATTTCATCAATTAATAATACACCATCTGTAGCAGCTTGCAATGCTAATACGATCGACAAGGTGCGTTTAATACCATCTCCAAATACATCGAGAGGAATTAATCCTAATTTTTCATGGCCAAGATAAAGAACACTCTGTCTTTTTGGAGAAAGAATCATTATATCCTCAATATAAGGATCGAAAAGGCGAATTAAATCCAAGATTTCTTTTTTACTTTTTTTGTCTTTAAGAATTGATCTTGTAAAGCCTACTGGTTCAGAATATGAATACGATGGAGATATTGTTGCATTTTTGATAAAAGATTCATGTGGTTTTTTGTAAACAAAACGCTCGTCTTCCCAAAATTGAAACTCTTCACTTGTAACATCATATCCATCATAATTCAGAAGATAAAAAGTTTCTTGAGCTTTTATTTTCAATTCCAATCCTTCTCGATAATTCTCAGACTCTTCATCATCAATTTTATCCTTTTGTAGACTACCATAAATCTCTAAAAATTCAGCTTCTAACTTTCTAATGGGTAAGTTTCCATTAGCCTGTACCAAGATTTTTCTATAATCCTCTTCCTGTAGATGTTCTTGTTTATAAAAAATCCATTTGAGAGATTCAATGTTTGGTCGTAAGTAAATAGGTCTTCTATTAAACAAAAATCGACGTTGGGATACTTCCAGCCAGCGAAAAGGATTCAAAGGATTACAAAAAATTGAAATGGCTTCTAATAGACTTGTCTTACCCGAGTTATTCGTACCCACAATCAAATTCACTTGTCCCAGATCGGACAATTCGATTTCTTGAAAACCTCGAAACCCTTGAATTTTTAGATTGTTGAATAGTTGAGTCATGTAAAACAGCTATAGAGAGATAGAAAAAGAGAATGGAATAGACCAAATTATAATTGATGAGATTTCCATTATTCCATTTTTGCACAAAAAAATAAAGCCCCTATAGATTACATTAATGCTCAAATCTCTCGCGAATATTCTCAGCGATCGCACCTCCACATCTCATCAGCACTTTGCAAATTTTTGTACCGCCCTCGCCCCATCTGTAAGCGATCCTGATATCCTAGATCGATGCGACTGCACTGAAAAAGGGAAATTGGTATGCGACTGTCTCAAATGCTCTTCGTCACACTCCGGGAACCCCCCGCCGAAGCGGTAATTCCCAGCCATCAACTCTTGCTGCGAGCGGGATACATCCGAAGCATTGGCAGTGGATTGTACAGCTATCTTCCCCTCATGTGGCGCGTTTTGCAAAAGGTATCTCAAATCGTGCGGGAAGAAATGAACGCGACTGGTGCCCAAGAGTGCCTGCTTCCCCAACTGCAACCCTCGGAATTGTGGAAAGAGTCGGGACGGTGGGATACTTACACCAAAGCAGAAGGGATCATGTTTGCCTTTAGCGATCGCCGCGATCGCGAAGTTGCTCTCGGACCCACCCATGAGGAAGTGATTACAACAGTTGCGAAAGATATGATTCGTTCTTATCGACAACTTCCCATGCACTTGTATCAAATTCAAAGCAAGTTTCGCGATGAAATTCGCCCTCGTTTTGGCTTGATGCGCGGGCGAGAATTTATTATGAAAGACGGCTATTCTTTCCATACTAATGAAGAGAGTTTGAAGGAAACGTATCGGGATATGGATCGCGCCTATCGCAATATGTTTTCGCGTTGTGGCTTGGATTTTGTGGCAGTTGAGGCGGATTCTGGGGCGATCGGTGGCTCGGGTTCTCAAGAGTTTATGGTGCTGGCAGAGATTGGTGAAGATGAGATTTTATATACGGAAGATGGCAAATATGCGGCAAATGTAGAGAAAGCCGAATCGATTCCTCCCGATGCCGTTCCTTCTCCTTTCAACGAGTACGAAGTCCGAGAAACCCCCAATACCCCCACGATCGCAACTTTAGCAGAATTTGCCGAATGCTCCCCCACGGCAATCTTGAAAAATGTTCTTTACGAGGCGGTTTTGGATAATGGTTTGTTGGTGTTGGTATTGGTCAGCATTCGCGGCGATCGCGATGTGAATGATGTCAAGTTGCAAAATGAAATTAGTAAGTTAGTTTCTGACTTTGATGCCAATGCTGTTTTATCCCTTGAAGTTCCCGACGAAGCAGCACAAAAGAAATGGGCGACAAAAGCGTTACCTTTAGGTTACATTGCCGCCGATTTGAGTGACGATTGCATTAAAAAAGATAAAAAGATTCATCCCCAATTCCTGCGAATGGTCGATAAAACTGCCGTTGATTTAAAGAATTTTGTTACGGGAGCCAATAAACCCGGCTATCACGCTTTTGGAGTGAATTGGGAGAAACAATATCCCCTCCCTCAATTAGTCGTTGATGTCCGCACAGCCGAAGCTGGCGATCGCTGCGTCCGCGATCCCGAACAAGCGTTAAAAACCGCCAGAGGAATTGAAGTCGGACATATCTTCCAATTGGGAACAAAATATTCCTCAGCAATGAGCGCAACATTTACCGGCGAAGATGGTAAAGAATTTCCTTTTGTGATGGGATGCTATGGGGTGGGAGTTTCCCGTTTGGCACAATCTGCGGTGGAACAATCCCACGATAAAGATGGCATTATTTGGCCTCCCGCGATCGCTCCCTATCACGCCATTATTGTCGTTCCCAATATTAACGATAAAAAGGCAATGGAAGCGGCAGAAAATCTCTATACAGCGTTAAATTCGGCAGGTATTGAAACCCTTTTAGACGATCGCAAGGAACGGGCAGGGGTTAAATTTAAAGATGCGGATCTGATTGGCATTCCCTATCGTATTGTTACCGGACGTTCTCTCAAAGAAGGTAAGGTGGAAGTCGTCCAACGCGCTACCAAAGAATCGCAAGATCTGCCTTTAGAAGACGTTGTAACGACCCTAAAAAATTGGTTAGATGAATGCGATCGAAACTTAACTCATAACCATTGATTATTCAGCCGCAGATACCCCCAACTTCTTCCGTACCTCCTCCAGAGGCATCGGTAGATAGGGCCAGAAATTCCAGTCTGCGCCTAAGTCTGTCTTCATTTCTACTCCTCGTTTGAGTGCTTTAATCATTTGCTCGGCAAGATCGCCCTGGCCAATTCGTCCGATTAATTTGGGCATGGGGATGGGAGCAACATTGATCCCTGTTGAATGAATAAGAAACCCAAACAGAAGAGTATAAAACGCATTTTCTGTGCGACGGTATCCTGCTTGGAATGCGGAGACTAATATTTCATCCTGGGGGGTAATATCATAACCCCCCAGGATATGGCCGAAATCATGCCAGACAAACCCGAGTGGAGAACCCCCTTTTTCCCCCGGAAATGCAAAGCCACGATTGACATAATAATGGTAAAAATGCGAACCCAATGTATTGTCTGGTAAATCTTTCAAAGCATGAAAACGTCCAGCTAACTCTTTGTCTTCCACCAAACCTATTACGCCCAAAAGTGCTTTGGCTACTCCCCAAATTCCGCCCTGGGTGCGATATTGTGCCTTAATATAATCATTTGCATTACTGTAACGGTATATATCGATGTAAAACATTGCCATATTATGATTAACAAGGTGTTGTATCGTATCAACAGCAGGTTCCTCGACCTTAAGGGCAGTTGCAAAAGCTTTAATTAACTTTTCTTGCTCCTGACTCGTTGGACCATTGGCCAAACTCATCAGCACCATGCTTTGAACTAATTGCCGTGCTAGGTGAGGATCGCTAAAGTGTTGAGCAAGTTCTTCTGGAGTAATTGGTTCTAAACGATCGAGATCGATCGCTGTTTGCCAAATCAAATGTTGGTCTGCGGCAAGCATGGCTTTATGGGATTGAGCAATACCCCCTTCCGCAGCTTTAGCTACCATCGTTACTGCACGTAATCCATAAGGAGCTTGTTCTTTACTGGGCTGATAGAATTTCATCAGTTGTACCTCCAAATTTTTTTACAACTCTAACAGCAAGGTCAAAAATTGAATTCCTTTCAAAATATTGTTTTAATTGTTTATTTTTCGTTAAAAAATGGCTTATGAATGGTTAGAAAAATCGTTAGAAACGATTCATCGCGCCCATTGGTATCGTTCTGTCAAGGCGCTCGCGGGGCGCGGCGGTGCGGTGGTAAATTTAGAAGGGCGAGAAGTCATCAATTTTGCCAGCAATGACTATTTGGGGTTAGCAGGAGACGATCGCCTTGTAGAAGCAGCAATCGAAGCAACGCGAGATTATGGGACGGGAAGCACCGGATCCCAGTTATTAAGCGGACATCGCCAACTGCATCGGGACTTAGAAGAAGCGATCGCGACACTCAAACAAACGGAAGATGCACTGGTTTTTAGTTCCGGATATTTGGCAAATTTAGGAACGATCGTGGCACTTGTCGGACAGAGGGATTTAATTTTAGGCGATCGCTACAATCATTCTAGTTTGAAAAATGGGGCGGTTTTAAGCGGTGCAAAGGTTATTGAGTACGAACATTGCGATCGTGAATATTTAGAAGCAAAATTACAAGAACATCGCCAAAATTATCGCCGTTGTTTAATAACAACCGATAGCGTTTTTAGCATGGATGGAGATTTATGTCCGTTGCCGAAACTGTTAGAATTAGCGGAAAAATATGATGCAATGCTACTTGTTGATGAGGCTCATGCAACCGGAGTTTTAGGCAGTACTGGAGCAGGATGCGTCGAGTATTTTCATTGTACTAATAAACCCTTAATTCAAATCGGAACTTTAAGTAAAGCCTTGGGAAGTTTGGGAGGCTATGTCGCCGGATCTAAACTATTAATTGATTTTCTTCGCAATCGCGCCCCCACATGGATCTATACTACGGGATTATCCCCTGCTGATACGGCTGCGGCGATCGCGGCGATTAACATTATTCGCCAAGAGCCGGAAAGAAGAGAAAAATTGTGGAAAAATGTCAAGCAAATCAAACAACACTTAACTCAAAAACTGACCCTATTTCCTTCTGAGTCCCCCATTTTGTGTATTGGTTTAGATAGTCCGCAAGCTGCTTTAAATATAACACAAAACTTACAAGAAAACGGCATTTTTGCACCAGCTATTCGTCCTCCAACCGTCCCCACCAGTCGCATTCGTTTATCGATTATGGCAACCCATCAATTAGAACATATTGAGACGTTATTATCATATCTAAACAAACTCTAAAGCAAAGTTCGGGCTCAAAATTTAGCGATCGCGCTCCTCTCCAGAAGGCAAAAAGGAAGGGGGAAGTTGTTGCAATGCAGGTTCGTACCAGTCCTGACGATAAATTAACTCTAATTCACTGCCAATTTCGGAAAAATAATCCATTTGTCGTGCTTGTAATGTCACCATGACCCGAAAGACCAAAAGGGCAAAAATTGCCACGACCGTACCCGCTGCCGTTGTGATTAATGCCTCGCCAATTCCCGCTGCTGCTTTGGACGCATCGATCGCATTTCCCGACCCAATATTAAGGTTTTCAAAAGTTCTAATTAATCCCGTTACCGTTCCCAATAGTCCCAATAAAGGCGCGACAGCAACTGTTGTTTCTAGAAATTTTTCCCCCCTTTGCATCTTGGCAAACTCCTTATCTCCTGCTGCTTCCATTGCCAAACGAAATGTATCCGGAGAAGGAGTATTTAATCGTAAAGGCGCCAATAAAAAACGGCCGATGGGCAAATAACTCGCTCCTTTAGCAATATCGGCAGCTTTCACTAAATCAATGCGCGACATTTCCAAAACATCCCGAGCGATGCGATCTTCTTGAATTAACAAGCGCGCCCAAAACCACGCCCGATCTAAGGCACAAGCAAGGGTAAAAACAGAGAGGAGAAGCAGAGGATACATAATAAGTCCTCCTCTGAAAAGAAACTCGTAAAGTCGAATCATTTATTTGGTTGTTGGTTATTGGTTATTGGTTGCCTGCACTGAGCGAAGCCGAAGTGTTAGTTATTGGTGGGAATTGATAATTATTCGTTGATAACTGATAATTGGGTATTATTCATCAATAATTGATAAATGATAAAAGCTAATTTTGTTTCGATTTCGATCGCGATCGCCCTGTTAATCTCTGCATTTTTCCTATTGCCCGAGTTCCGCAGACGGGAAAGCACGGGAGAAAGTTCTTCCTCTACATTTGTTTTAACCCAACAAGAGGAACAATGGATCGTTGACGGCGATCGCGCCCGAAAATTCATCCAACAAGGGGCGAGTCTCCTTGATGCCCGTCCTTTTAATTTACGTCATCAACGCCTCAAAAATTCTCGTTCCGTTGCTTGGCAGGATTTTTCTCAACCCCATGGCCCCTATCGCGGCCGACTATTAGAGGATGATGCAATATTGACAGAAAAATTACAAGCCTTGGGAATCGATCGCGATCGCCCCGTTATTGTTGTGGGCGATCCCTTGGGGGGATGGGGAGAAGAAGGGCGCATTGTTTGGATGTTAAGAACGTTAGGACATTCTCGCGCTTATCTCGTCGATGGAGGCGTTCGGGCAATTGCAGGAGTCAATGTCCAAAGCCCCCCTCAACAAGGAAATTTTACCGTACGACGCGTTTTGACTTGGGAGATTACGACTGAAGAACTACAAAAAGCGATCGCCCAAAATCGCCTCATTGCCATCGATACGCGAGAAGCGAGAGAATATGAAGGGAAAACTCCCTATGGCGAATCTCGGGGCGGACATATTCCGCGAGCGATTCATTTATACTATAAAAATTTATTAGATGCAGAGGGAAAACTCTTGGGACGAGAGAAAATTATTGCCAAATTGCAAGAAAAAGGCATTGTGTCGGGAATGGCGATCGCGGCTTATTGTACCGGAGGCGTGCGCTCGGCTTGGCTGGTAGCAGTTTTAACAGATTTAGGCTTCGAGGTAAAAAATTATGCAGGTTCGATGTGGGAATGGTCGTCGCTTTCCCCAGAGGATTATCCTCTTGTTTGGGAAGAGGGAGCGTCGGGAGCTTCGGGAGCTTCGGGAGCAGAGGAAGAGAAATAATGTGCCAACAACCAACAACTAATAACTAACAACCTTAATGTATTTGCAGCATTTATACTTAAGAAATTTTCGGAATTACCTCGAACAGGAGGTGAAATTTGAGGCGCAAAAAACAATTATTGTTGGGGATAATGCTCAGGGAAAATCGAACCTTTTAGAAGCCGTCGAACTCCTTGCAACTCTGAAAAGCCACCGCACCAGCCGCGATCGCGATTTAGTTAAAGAAGGGGCGATCGCTTCGCAAATTGACGCGACGGTACAACGCGCTTATAGCAGCACCGATCTGGGTCTCATTCTTCGCAAACAAGGTCGCAGAACTGCAAAGCTCAATCGCGAAAACCTGCGCCGGCAAATGGATTTTTTAGGACATCTCAACGCCGTTCAATTTTCCAGTTTAGATTTGGATTTAGTACGGGGAAGTCCGGAAAATCGGCGCAGTTGGTTGGATTCTTTGCTAATTCAACTCGAACCCGTTTACGCTTACATTTTGCAACAATACGATCGCGTTCTGCGACAGCGCAATGCTCTTTTGCGAAAACTCAAAAAAACAGAAGAAAAACCCAGCCCGGAGACTTTAACCCAATTGGCACTCTGGGACGCACAACTAGCCGCTAATGGATCGCGAGTCACGCGACGGCGATCGCGGGGCTTGCAACGCCTCGCCCCCATTGCACGAGAATGGCACGCTCGCATTAGCGGGGCAAAAGAAGTGCTAGCAATTAACTATACTCCTAACGTGAATTGCGATCGCGACGAACCCGAAGCCGTACAAACGGCCTTTCTTTCTCGCATTCGCGATCGCGCCATCCCCGAACGCCAGCAAGGAACGACCCTCGTCGGCCCCCATCGCGATGAAATCGAACTAACCATCGATCGCACCCCCGCCCGATTTTACGGCTCTCAAGGTCAGCAACGCACTTTAGTTTTGGCTTTGAAGTTGGCTGAGTTAGAATTAATAGAAGAGGTTATCGGCGAAGCACCGCTTTTGTTATTAGATGATGTTTTAGCCGAACTGGATCCCAGCCGCCAAAATCAACTCCTCGAAGCCATTCAAGATCGCTTTCAAACTTTAATCACCACCACTCACATTCACGCTTTTGACGCGCAATGGCTAAATGCGTCCCAAGTTTTATCCGTTATGGAGGGTGACATCAGTATTTTCTAGAAGAAAATTCCGGACTATAATTTCCTCCATCTCCAATTCTTAATTTTTAATTCTTAATGTTTAATTCTCAACCCAATGCAGAAAACAGAAATTCAATCTCTCGGACGCTCTTTACGACCCATCGATCGCAAGCTCCTCGATCGCGATCGCGAGGCGGGAAAAGAGCGGATATGGTATCAAGGGGGAGAACTTTATTTCGATCTGTTTGTCGATCTGCGACACGATGAGATCGAGTGGTTTCAGTTGACCCTCAGAGGGCGATCGATTTCTTGGCATTGTCAAGATAAGCAGTGGCAAACGGGAAGAACCAATGAATTTCGCAGTGATGACATGACTTTTTATTCGGCGAGCAAAATCGTGGAAAGCGATCGTCAGTGCGATCGCGAATTTTTCGATTTAGCAGGGGAGATTGTGGGAACTCGGAAAGGAGAAGCCTTATTTGATAAGCTCTCCCAGCTTTTTCAAACCACTCGAACAAAAATGTTTTGAAGAATTTTGACTCCAACCCTTCCCTTTTTCATCATTCTTTGCTATCTTAGATATTCGTGTGCGATACGCGATCGGGTTGCTAGCTCAATGGTAGAGTACTCGGCTTTTAACCGATTGGTTCTGGGTTCGAGCCCCAGGCAACCCACTTGTTCAGTTACCCTTTCAACAAAGCTCGGGGCAAGCAGTTATCAGTCACCAGCGGTGCGCTGAGCTTGTCGAAGCGTCACCAGTGATTAATAAACTTATGGTTTATTGCTCGAAAACGAGAAAACTAATAACCAAAAACCAATTCAATGAAACTCGAGCGGGTTGTTCCTTGGGGACGTTCTCTGGCAGATTATCTGAATATGTTTCATTTGACGAGGAACGATTTTAGAGCCTCAATTCTTGATTGTGCGGGGGGACCGTCTAGTTTTAATGCAGAAATGACTCAGAATCAATGTCGAGTGATTTCTTGCGATCCGGTTTATCAATTTAGCAGCGCAGAAATTCGCCAGCGCATTCAAGAAACTTATCCCGCTATTATCGAAAAATTAGAACAGAATGGGGAACGTTTCGTTTGGCAAGACGTGAATTCTCCCCAACATTTGGGAGAGTTGAGAATGGCCGCAATGGATCGGTTTTTGGTAGATTTAGAACGAGGAATTGTAGAACAGCGTTATATTGTCGCGGAATTGCCCGAGCTGCCTTTTCGCGATCGCGCCTTCGATCTAGCTTTATGCAGCCATTTCCTTTTTTGTTATTCAGAACAACTTTCTTTAGAATTTCACCTCGAGGCAATTCGGGAAATGTGCCGCGTTGCTAAAGAAGTGCGTATTTTTCCAATTGTAGAGAATTTTACGGGGGTGCGATCGTGGCATCTCGATCCCCTATTGGTAACATTAGTAGAACAAGAATATCAAGTCGAGATCCAACGAGTGAGTTATGAATTCCAAAAAGGAGGGAATGAAATGCTGCGAGTATGGACAAATTAGCATTCACCGATCGCCTTCCTCTCTTGCACCTCCGAGATTATAGGTCGAAAGTGCGATCGCGATCGCACTTTCTCGTTAGCCAGATCGCTCTATTCTCAGATTTGCGTTGCCTTTACCGTGTAACTCCCATCCCTTCTCATATTGACGAAATTCGCAGGGAACTGGCGAAGAGCATCACCCCTCACCCCAAAAAAACAAGGGATACTAAGATTGTTCGGAGTTAAGAGTTCGGAGTTCACGTCAGAGTCATGTCTAATCAATCCCAATTATTACCCAACGCGATTTCCAACCTTTTCGCAACAACGGCAAAAACGGGGGTCATCACTTTAGCCGATCGCTACGGTTTGCTCACTGCTTTAACGAACGACAGTTTGAGCGGCGAAGAGCGAGAAGCGATCGATCGCATGCTGCACGCCGTTGCTCGAGGACGCTTTCAACTCGGTACGATTTAAAACCCACCCTCAGCCAAAACGATAAGGAGAACAACCATGTTACAAGAAAAAGATTCCGTTGCCAACATCGTACTCGAGGCATCTGAAGAGACAAGCGAATCGGAACGCGATCGCGAATTAGGAAACATTATTTTAGAAGTTTATCTAGCAGCTATGACCCGAGAACTCGATGAAATTGACGAAATCTGGGAGCGTCAAAGTCAGCGTTATCAATTTTTTCGATTCAATGCAGAACTTTAAAAATCAATTGAATAATTATTTTATCACTCTGCCTCTATCCTAAAATAGCAGAAGTGTTGAATGATAGAAAATATTTGAAAAAAAAAGCCTCTAATTTGATAAAATAGAGGCTATAAATGTAGGTTGGGTTAGCGACAGCGTAACCCAAAACAAGCATTGATGATGTTGGGTTTCGTTACTACGCGATCGCTTTAACATAGAATCTCGCTTTGCTACTCGTCCTAGAGACATCAGCCAAGCTCTTCTTGATTTTAATCCTCATCTCGTTCACTTTTCTGGGCATGGTACGGAAACAGGAGAGCTTTGTTTTGAAAGTTCTAATGGTAACAATCATTTTGTCACTCCTCAAGCCTTAGCTGTATTATTTGAATTAGTCAGCGATCGCGTGCGTTGCTTAATTCTCAATGCTTGTTATTCTCAAATCCAAGCCGATGAGATCGCTCGACATATTCCGTTTGTTATTGGTATGAACGACTCAATTAGCGATAAAGCAGCGATCGCCTTTTCTGTTGGTTTTTATAAAGCCATTGGTTCGGGTAAAACGATAGATAAAGCCTTTAAATTTGCTTGTGTAGAGCTTCAATTAGAAAATATTCCCGAAGAGCATATTCCTATCTTGCACCAGAAAAAATTGTAATCGATCGCGATGGTAACAGGAGGTTTTTACAATGACTCCAAATTTTCAAACAATGACTCGCCAGGAATTAAGAAATTATCTCCTCGAACATCGAGATAATACTCAAGCCTTTTATGCTTATATGGATCGTCTTGCGAAAGCCCCCATATTGGCGATTCACTCTCCTTCAGATAGCGAACCGCTTTCGGAAGTCATAACGAGAATACAAAAACAGAAAAAGAGCTAAACGGTTAAGCGTAGAGAGACGTTTTACCCTTAACCGATTTAACTTTTACAACGTACCAAAACCTTTCTTTTTCTTTTTGCCCCCGCCGCCTTTCTTCTTTTTACCGCCACCATGACCGCGAAAACCGGGACGGGGCATCCCGCCGCCCATCATGCCGCCGAGTCCCCCCATACCGCCCATACCGGGCATTCCCATGCCTCCCATACCGGGCATTCCCATACCAGGCATCTGGCCTTGTCCCATTTGTTTCATCATGTTTCGCATTTTTGTGAAATCCCGAACCAAATTAGAAACATCCTTCTCGCTATGTCCCGAACCGTTCGCGATGCGACGGCGGCGACTGGGGGACTTTGCCAATAAATCCGGGTCTTGGCGTTCCTGTTGGGTCATGGAACTGATCATCGCTTCCGTTTGCTTGAGCTTCTCTTCGCCCTTTTCTAAGGTATCGCCGCTCAATTTTCCCATGCCTGGAATCATCTTCATAATTCCCCCCAACGACCCCATATTTTTCAATAGGCGCATTTGTTTGAGGAAATCGTCAAAATCGAATCGCGCCTCGAGGATTTTCTCCTGCATTTTAGCTGCGTCGGCAATATCAATCTGTTCTTGGGCCTTTTCAACTAAGGTCAGAACGTCTCCCATATTGAGAATGCGCGAAGCAATGCGATCGGGATAGAACGGTTCTAGGGCTTCAACTTTTTCCCCCATTCCGATAAACTTAATCGGTTGACCGGAAATGCAGCGCACCGATAGGGCCGCCCCGCCTCGACTATCCCCATCCATTTTTGTGAGAATTGCCCCGGTAATGCCGATCTCTTCGTGAAAGGTTCGAGTTAAACTCGCCGCCTCTTGTCCCGTCATGGCATCCACCACCAACAGGGTATCGTCAGGCCGTACTGTTTCCTTAATTTGGGCGAGTTCTCCCATCATTTTCGGGTCGATTTGCAAGCGTCCCGCCGTATCGATGATGATGGTATCGACTCCCAATTCTTTCCCTTTTTCTACCCCTTGGCGGGCAATTTCTACGGGATCGACATCAGTTCCCAATTCAAACACCGGGACGTCAATTTGCTGTCCGAGGGTTTTCAACTGATCGATCGCGGCGGGGCGATAAATATCTGTGGCGACGAGTAAAGCATTGCGGTCTTGCTTGCGGAGGTAGAGGGCGAGTTTTGCCGTAGCAGTGGTTTTCCCCGTCCCTTGCAATCCTGCCATGAGAATGACCGTGGGAGCCTCTTCTGCTTGGGCGAGGGGGACGTTACTGGCCCCCATAATTTCCACCAGTTCGTCATTGACGATTTTAATAAATTGCTGCCCCGGATTCACCCCCGATATGACATCTGCACCCAGTGCTTTTTTTTCGACTTCTTTGACGAAATCTTTCACCACTTGCAGGTTAACATCGGCAGAAAGAAGAGCGCGTCGAACTTCTTTGATCGCGTCTTTAATATTGCTTTCGGAAATTTTATCTTGACCGCGCAGTTTCTTCCATGCTTCATCGAGGCGATCGGCTAAGGCATCAAACATAATTTTGTTGTTGGTTGTTGGTTATTGGTTGTTGGCTTGCATTGTACTTCGACAGGCTCAGCAGCCGCATCGCCGAAGTGTTGTTGGTTATTAACGCTCTCTTTATCTCTTTCTCTGAGTAATTTTATCAGAATCTTGAGTTTTTCGGCGGTTGCTCGTTCCTTGGGCATAGCGATCGCTCGATATCTGTCCCTTTCCGTTTCCTTGCAGCGAAACGCAGTCCAAAAATATGCTATTGCAGGGCTTTGAAAATGTTGGAACCGTTTTCGGCGATCGCCCTCTGAGGCAGTTCGTTAATAATAAAACTGGTAAAACAAATATTCATCGAGAAAAGGGTGTTCGTCGGTGACGTGATGGATGATTCCTCGTTGGCGAAGATGTTCTCCGATCGCGATCGCTTCTTCGCGAGAGCAGGTTTCGCGTGCCATCAACCAATCTACCAATTCCGCCCCGATAAAACAGCGAGGATATGTTTTTAAACGATAGCGGCGGTCTTTAATTTCGATGCCCTCAGAGCCTTTTAAATGAGCGACTAAGGTTTCAATATCGATATAACTCCAATCTCGCGCCGCGATCGCTTTCATTTCTTTTTCATCGATGGTCATGAGAACATTTTTTAGAGAGAAATCGCTTGCGTCTTCATTTTCCGGTTTCGCGAGTTCTGTCGAGATGGGTGGATATTGTTTTTGCAGAGAATGAACCAATTGTTGCAATTGCGGCGATCGCAGGTTTAAATCCCGTTGTGGAAAAGGAATTTCAATATTATAATGATTCAGATTAGCTTCAACGCGATAATTGAGATCGCTTTTAATTCGAGGTTGTTGTTTGGGATCTGCCGTCCAAACTCGGAGTTCAAAATTTAGAGAACTATCGCCAAATTCCAGAAACCAAACTTCTGGTTTCGGTCGCAATAAAACTTCGGGATGACTGGTAGCAACTTCTAATAAGGCTTTGCGAACTAAAGGTACATCGGATCCATAAGCGATACCAACCGAAATTTTCAAGCGCGAAATCGGATCGCCATAACTTCGATTAATCGTTTCCGAATCTAAAAAACGGGAATTGGGAACGACAATGGTAACGCGATCGAGGGTGCGAATCAGAGTACTGCGAGAACCAATTTTTTCTACCGTTCCTTCCAATCCCGCAACAGTAACAAAATCACCCACTTTAATCGGACGTTCGAGGTTAATAATTAAACCACTGACAAAATTATTAACAATATTTTGGACTCCAAAACCAAGACCTACCCCGAGAAAACCACCCAGAACGGTTAAAGAGGCGAGATTTAAACCCCACAATGGCAGTACAATCAAAAATGCGATGCAGATTAAGGCATAGCGAATTAAAACGGCGATAACCTCGTAAGTCCCCGCATCTTCTCCAGCTTGGTTGCAAATATAGCTTTGCAACCAACGAGCAATTAAACTAATAGCGAACCACAAGCCCAAGCTCATTAAAATCAAAACAACGATATCTTTAATAGATTTTAGATCGGTTTCGCTAATCCGAATAACCGGTTCTGAAAGCAACCAGAAGAAGCGATATCGCCAGATCCGAGTTTGGGGAAGGCGATCGCTAATCCAATAAAAAACACCCAAACAGATACTCGCATCCAGAACGAACCAAGCGACCTTCAACAAAAAATTAGCCGGCTGCTTCCAAGAATAGAGAGGATGTTCCGGACTGCCAATCCATCGGAAAAACTTGTTAGAAGTAAAGCGGAGGATAAGGCGTAAAATAATAATAAAAATAATCGAACCCAGCAAACAAGATACCATCCAGATCGCGGCTTGTTGTTGATATTCTGGCGATCGCTGTTGTTTGGCTTCGTCGAGAGCCACATCAATGATTTCGCGCCATAATTTTCCTTGTTGAAAGGGGGTCGATGCAGACAGGAGATCGTTTTCTGTAAGGGTCAGAAGATAGCGATCTCCAACTTGTAAGATAATCTGTCCATTTTCTCGCACGACTCGAGCATCTTCTTCGCTGAGAGATTCAATCTTTACCTTTAACTTCTGATTAATAAATTCAGCCCGTTCCCGAGGGGAAAAATTGCCAAAACCCCCTACTTCAAATAATACCTTCCCATCGGCAACAACGGGGGCTTTTTCCGTTGGGTTGACGGTTGTTTGTGCCATACTGGGGGAGGAGTGGAGAACTATAAAAAACGCTAAAATCCCCAAAAGCAAACATTTAAGCGTATATTTTAAAAGTCTCGACATTGGTAATATTGATTGACAAATAGTACATCGTTAGCAAATGGGGGCGATCGCCAGATCGGGATTATCTTATTTTCGCCTTTTCGCCGCAGGCTTCTCGGAAACAAGTATAAATTTTCTCGCGTCAGAGCAATGAACCCCCGAAAATTCTCAGGAGACACTCAGGTTTCCCTTACAATATTTAAAAAGCAAATCTGTATTCTTTCCTAAAATTTCTCTAACTTCCGTCTTGGTGAGGACTGTAATAATGATGGCATGGGTCAGAAATCAGCGCATTTCCCGCAGTTTAACCGCAATTGCATCCGGTTTGGTCGCCTTAACGATCGCCTCTCAAGGACAAGCGATCGCTGAGGAAAATTTTCTTTCCGAAATCGATACCCCGAGTTTGGCTTCCCTCGATGTTCCTCCTCTCGGTAGTAGCGATCGCTATCTTCCCGAGGCGGCAAAGACTCACTTGCGTTTGGACTTAAGCGATCGTCGAGTCTATGTCGAACGCGGGGACGAAGTCGTCGCCAGCTATCCCGTGGCGATCGGCAAGGCGCAAACCCCTACCCCAACGGGGACTTATGAAGTGTTTCAAATGATTGTCGATCCCATTTGGCAAAGTCCCTGGACCGGACGGGTCACGCCACCGGGAGCCAATAGTGCTTTGGGACTGCGGTGGATTGGTTTTGCTCAAATGTCGAACGGCATTATCGGTTTTCACGGCACGCCTACGGTTTCTTCGATTGGGAAAGCCGCTTCTAATGGTTGCGTTCGGATGTATAACAAAGATGTCGTTGCCATGTTCGAGCAAGTGGAAATGGGAACGACGGTGATCGTCCAACATTAAAAAGCAAGTCAAACAACCCGGTTTCTGAAAAGCCGGGTTTGTCGCATCAATTGATTTTTTATAGGTGGTTATGTCAAGAGGCGATCGCTCGATATACTTATGGGTTATAGGATTGAGTTTGCTCCTCTGGGGGGTAAAAAATCCCGTTTTCGCCTCTCCTCTTGAAGAGATTGCATCCACGCAATTTACCTCGTTATTAGAGATTCCGCCTTTGGGGGATGCGGATAAATTTCTCCCAGCAGCGAGTTCCTCTCGTTTGGTTTTGCGTTTGAGAGATCGCCGAGTTTACTATTATCGAGATGAGGAATTAATCGCGAGTTATCCCGTGGCGATCGGTCGCGAGGGTTGGGAAACGCCAACAGGTAATTTTCAGGTTTTTCAAAAAGTAGTTAATCCCACCTGGCAGCATCCTTTTACGGGAGAAATCGTTCCCCCCGGTCAGGATAACCCTCTCGGGACTCGCTGGATCGGATTTTGGAGCGATGGCAAGAATGCGATCGGCTTTCACGGGACTCCCAATGAAGAATTAATCGGTCAAGCGGTTTCCCACGGATGCGTGCGAATGCGAAATACGGATATTGTCGCTCTGTTTGAAAAGGTGGATATGGGAACGGTTGTTATTGTTGAAAGTTGAAGAAAATAGGAGCAGCGATCGCTCAGTGCGTTACAATGTTAAGATATGCAAAAAAATAATACTATAGTTCTGTACGCAAAATCATAAAATGAATGATATACACTTTGTTAAATCAATTAAAATCGAGAATTTTCGCTGTTTTGACTCGCTAACAGTAAACTCTTTAGCGAGAGTTAATCTATTGGGCGGAGATAATAACGTTGGAAAAAGTACATTTTTAGAGGCTTTAGAAATTATTACTCAAGCAAAAACAAAAGTAGATTTTCTTAAAATTATACGAGATATTACCTACAGAAGACAAGGAAAAAATCGACAGGATAATGAATTTGACATAACTGCCTATGATAAGGACTGCTTCGAGTTAAAAACAACGAATCATCGTGTTTTTTTTGAAATACAATTAAATAAGACAATATCTATTCCTGAAGATAAAGATAGAATAGGCGAACAATATGCAGATATCGGCGATACTCACCAAATAGAGCTAAAAGTCAATAATGACTCCGAGCAAATTTCACAGAGTAGATTTATTGACATACTCAATAATAGTTCTCGCTCTGGATCGCTGCGTTATAGCCACGACTCAAAATTAAATAAGAATATAAATTTTATAACTAGCACAACAATTGATGAAATAAGATTATCGAGTTTATATGGAAAAATTGTTGATTTAGGAATAGAAAAAGAAATCGATCGCTTTTTAAAAGAATTCGATCCTCGGTTAGATTCTTTGGTCATTCGACCGACAGAAAGACATAGTGTATTTAAGATAAAATTAAAAGGAAAACAACAACCCGTACTACTTTCTTCAATGGGAGAAGGATTAAATCGCTATGTTGCAATTATTTGTGCAATTTGGAAAAGTCAAAATGGACATCTTTTTATTGACGAAATTGAAAACGGAATCCACTACAAAAAATATGAGAAACTTTGGGAAATCATTTTTAAAACAAGCAAAGAGGCGAATTGTCAAGTATTTGCAGCAACCCATTCACGAGAATGTATTGAGGCATTTAGTCGCATTGCAGAACAGTGCGATCGCGAAAATATAAAGTATGTTAATTTTTCAAGAGCTTTTGACAATCCAGATGAAATTGTTGCAACTGTTTTAGAAATGGTTATGAATCTCTCAAAAAAGAAAGATTGAGTCCTCAAGAGACCAAGTCAAAATCAAAAAAGACTCTTGAATACTATAAACCTGAATATTGGAATTTTAAAAGTCATCTCCTCGAAGACTTAAAAAAATTTTTAGATTTGTTTCAATAGATCGCTTTATAGAAAATGCGATAAAATAAATCTACGTCAGTATCAAAACATCATTTTCAAAACGGGTTATGGCAAATTCAAGTAACTTCGTCGAGGCAATGCAGAAAGCCGGCCAGCAAAACCTTGTCGGTCCTAACGTTATTGCTAATGCGCTGCCTTTCGTCGGGGGCGGACTCATTTTCACGGCGATCGGAACTTACGGCGGTTTGGGGGTGATTCACTCCAACCCCGCTCTCTTCATGCCGACTTTTTGGGGGGCTCTCATTACCGAGGTCGTTCTTTTCTTTGTCGTGCGCGGGATTGCTGAAAAAGCAAACAATTCGATCGCCCTGCCACTACTCGGGGTCTACAGTCTGCTATCGGGTTATACCTTAACGGGTCTCGTCTTTCTCGCTTTGCACTCGGAAGCTGGGTTAAACGGGGTTCTCATGGCTGCACTCGGATGCGGTGTCACCTTTATTGCCGCTCGCAGCATTGGCTCTAATCTTTCCGATAGCGATGGCATTGCCCTGACTAAAACTGTCAGTATCGCAATGGTTGCCCTGCTGGTTGTTCTATTTGCCCAGCTCGGCCTCGCTTTATTTGGCGTAGCGACACCGACCTTTTTAGAGGTAGCTATTTCGGCGGCAGGGGTCTTTATTTTTGCCGGGTTGTCCGTTGTTGATTTCTACGTTCTTCCCCGCACCTACCGAGACGATCAATATCTCTCGGCAGCTTTGTCGATGTATCTGACCTACATCAACTTGTTTATTTTCATGCTGCGTCTCATCATCATTTTGAGCGGTGGCAGTCGCGACTAGCCGCACAACCGAAAATAAGCAATTTCAGTCAGAATTATCGGTAATAAGAGAGTAAAGGAAATAACCTTTACTCTCTTGCTCTTAGGGAAAGAATACGATCGATCGCGGAATTGCTTTAGAAAACTTATTTATTTTTGTATTCTTGCTTGAATGTCTCTCTCAAATTCTTGAGGCTCGGATAACTGTAAATCTCGGAGTAGAATATTAATTGGAGTTTGGGTTGTGGGAAAGCGAAAAAATGCAGCGATCGCAATTCTCCTGACGTGCCATGATAAAGGAAATTTTTGCAAAAACTTGTTTCCCGTCTCGGGAATAATTCCTAATGCTCTCTCTCTTCCGCCACTTTTCAATTGCAGATCGTAAAAAAAGATTTCTTCTATCTCCTCCCAAGCGATCGCACCAGCATAAGAGAAAAAACTGTTATCCTGAATTCCTCGTTCGTCAATTATCAAAGCAGATCTATTTCTAAATTTCAACAGATAAATCCAGTAATGAAAAGTTAAATAACCAAAATATAAAGCCAGTAAAATTCCCAAGATATAATCGATAAATCTCGGATTAATATGGTCGAAAGATACACCAATTAACCAGAAAAAAAATAAAGTAATGAGAGCAGTAAGAAGAGACGCGATCGCGATTCTTTTCGTGTTAGTAAAAAATATAAGTTTTTCTTTCCCATTCTTGACAAAATACATTTTTTACAATACTTCTAAAACTAATTTTGGTGATAATTGATCCTTAAACCAGATGATTTTTGCCGGAACATTTTCCATTTTAATACCAGATTTTTCTAAATTCAAGCGTTCGGAAATTGCTAAAATTAAATTATCTACATCCGATTGTCGAACTTGAGAAAACTTTTTACGTAAATAATCCGGTCTCCAAAAGCCAACAATTTCTAAAATATAGTCTTTTCCGTCAGGATGTACCAAACGAAAATCGGGAATCATGACACTTCCCGGAATGGGAATCAGATTGACTTCTCGCTCTAAAACCCAATCGGTTTTTGTTTTTTCCCATCGCTTGGCAAAAGATTCTTCAATCATGCTATCATAAGGTTTTCCGGGAGGATAATGGGTGACTAAATTGCAGCGATCGTCCAGTTCAAAAACACCTTTTTTTTTGGCTCCAGTATAGTAATCTTTATGCTCTAAAACTGCTTTTAAATTCCATTTCGTTACATGAAGAAGGGCGGGTAACATCTTAGCAAATGCTAAGCCATAGCGGGTACTCGATTTAAACAAGCTGGTGGGACCGTCAAGAGTAATCGTAAATCCATGTTCTACATCGCCTTCAATATAAAACATCAATTGAAATAGCTTTAAATAGCGAAATAAGAGCTTATATTCTCCCGGTACGTTACGATGAGCATTCAAGGTGACTTCGCTGGCACGATAAAAAACTCCCTGTACTTGTGACAAATTGTAACGATGAATTAAACTATCAGGAGCAGGGGTTTCAAATTCAGTTAGAATACGGTTTTCTTGTAAGTCGGCATAGAGTCCTTTTTGGATTTCGGCGGCTAAAACCTCTCGATTCAGTTCTTTCGATAAAATACTCGACAAAGATTCAAGACTTGTATTGCGATTGTGAGGAAGGGGAGGAGTTGCCGCAGCATGAGAAAATACTCGCTGTCGCAGCAATTGCGGTTCGAGGGGACTAACAATTTCAAATGTCGAAAAACTGTTTCGGAGGAGGTGAGCGAGTCCTCGTTTGACGCGATAATCGGGACTGTCTCCTTCTAAGTCCCGCAGTTGTCGATCGAGTTCTCCTTGGGTTTTACCGAGACAATTTTGAAAGCACTCAATTTGTTCGACTGCAAGGGCAATCGCGCGCTCGTCTAAAGTCAGTCGTTTGGGGGCGATCGCTTCGCCATTCATGCGATAGCTGAGAAGATCGCTCGGTAACATTGCTAACAGATTGCTAAAACGGCATGAGATATTAATTATGAACTATGATAAGCCTTAGAGTTCGCGATCGCGAAATAAATTTTAACAATAATGAATGATTCCCATGAATTATTTGAGCGAATGCTTATTAGAAGCACAATTAGAACAGCATCAAGATTGGTACGAACAAGGTCGCGAACTATACGATCGCGGTTATTATGAAGAGGCTTTAAATTATTATGAAAAAGCCTTAGAATATCAACCCGATGATTACAAAATATGGTACGATCGAGGTAGATTGTTGGAAAAGATCTGGCGCTATGGGGAAGCCCTAGACAGTTACCATCGAGCGGCAAAAAACAATCCCTATCATTATTGGTCTTGGTATGAGATGGGCTGTATTGCCTTAGAGGAACTGCAAGAATACGAACGAGCAGTCGCCTATTTTCAGCATGCTTTAAAAATTAGACCGGAAGATTATTGGAGTCATTACAAACAAGGAGAAGCATGGCGAAAAAGCAAGCATTATGAAGATGCGATCGCTTGTTTTGCAAGAGCATTAAATTTTCGTGCTAATGATTTTTGGTGCATTTATCGACAAGGTGATATTTATCGAGAAATTGGTAATTTAGAGCAGGCATTATTATTTTACGAACGGGCATTAAAAATAAAACCGGCCGATTCTTGGTCGTGGTATCGACGAGGAAATATTTTACAAAAACAAGGTTTTTTGTTTTCGGCAATATTGAGTTACAATCGTGCTTTAGAATTTGATGTTGAGAACGATTTATTTTGGTACGAACAAGCGATCTGCTATACTTTACATGAAGATATTGACGGCGTTATCCGTACTTTAGAACAGGCAATTGCACTCAGACCGGATAAATATATAACTTTAGCCGAATCGAAAATAATCTTTGCAAAAATGAGAGAACATGAAGAATTTAAAATTATTTTGCAAAATTTAAAACAGAAAAATCAATGCTGAATCTACAATCTAGTTGCGATTTTGGCACTCCGGATCGCATTGCGATCGCCCAATCGTTAACCAATTCTCCAAAATTATCTTCCCGTCGGATTGGCTATTTTGCCATTTCTTTCTTGGCTGCTGTTTGTTGGCTCAATCTCTTTACTCCTGTTGTTTTTGCCAGAGATTTAGAGCTACTGGCACAAGAAAGCGAAACGAGAGAAATATGGATTAAAGAAGAACTCTACTTTGGTCGAGGATTGCCCGATGGTAGCATGGTGTCTGACGAACAGTGGCGCGAATTTGTCGAAACCAAAATCTCGCCACTTTTCCCCGATGGTTTTTCTATATTAGATGTTAACGGGTATTATTTGCATAACCGAGAGCAAGCAAAATTATTAATTATTTTACACCCCAACTCCTTAGAAGCCGAGCGATCGCTGACTGAAATCATTAACAATTATAAAGAAGAATTCCAACAAGAATCGGTCTTGCGCGTTCGCGATCGCGTTCGAGTTCAATTTTAAATATTTAATTTTAATGTCATTTCTCTCCATCCACGAAACTTTTCAAGAAACCATTCAAGGTGAAGGCTATTGGCTGGGAATCCCATGCGACTTTATTCGCCTTTACGGATGTCCCGTGGGATGTTCTTGGTGCGATACGGGTTATGCTGATGGAGGCAGTAATATCCCAGCGGAAAGAGTAGAAATTGCGGATTTAATAGCAGAACTAAAAAGCGATCGGGTTGTCATTTCCGGTGGCGAACCTTTTTTTCAACCCAATCTTAAACTTTTAACCGAAATGATTCTGACAACGGATAGAAAAGTAGCAATTGAGACTTCTGGATCTTGCTGGCAGAGGCTATCATCCGAGGTCTGGATAACTTTGAGTCCGAAAGAACATCTCAACCCTAAATTTCCGGTCATTTCTGAATTTTGGCAGCGAACTAACGAAGTTAAAATTGTGATTTCTGATGGCACGGAACCTTATTTTTATCAACAATATTTGCGAGAAAATTGTCCTTTGTTTTTACAACCGGAATGGGGCGATCGCGATCGGACGATTCCACTAACTTTAAAGTTATTGAGAGCGTTTCCTCATGCCCGTTTATCTCCTCAATTGCACAAATATTTGCACGTTCCCTAAATTTAAGTTGTTCGCAACTCATCCTCGATCCTTCCCAGACAACAACCAAAGCATCATCCCTCCTGCAACTAAACCCCCGCTCAACCCATTGAGACTCAATCCCGTCAGCAAACCGCCGATCGCCATTGCCGCGATCCACCAATGAGATCGCTCGACTTGCCCCCGCAATACTCCCCACCATTGTGCCGTCCCGACAATCGCCCCACCTATCGCCAAAAAGAGAGCAAAAAAATTAATATTCATCCCCACCAGTCCCGACAGCCCAAAAAAAAGTGCATATCCTCCTACCGTTCCCCAAAGCCAGCGATCGCTCTTCTTCAATTTGCCCGTCAAAATCCAAGATTGCAAACCTCCCGCTACCAAACCGACAACGCATCCATAAAATCCGTGTCCTAAGAGGGCATTTAATCCCGATCCCCCCATATTGGCAAGAGTGACGAACAAGGCAAACCCCAAAGTTGCCGTCAAACTCCACGACGTGATAAAGCGAGCATTCCGAGGCGATCGCGGTTTAAATTTTGACGGTTTTGGCAGCAAGCAAACGATAGTTGCCCCCTGAATGCTACTAAAAACAAGAAATCCGAGGAAGATTGCCAAGGTTAAAGAAACGCTGGCCCAATTCTCCATCGCGATCGCTCCTACCCGCGCTACTGCCGATCCCGCTCCAATTCCGGCAACCAAACCCCCTAAATTACCCCAGATCCACAATAAATCCTCGCGAACCTTTTTCCTCAACGTCCACCATTGCAAAAGCGTACTGGCAACAATCCCCACTCCTACGGCAAATAAAGGAGGGAGAAAGGGATAGACGATCGCCCTAACTCCCAAGCCAGCAAGGGTTGCAGGAATCCACCAACCGCCGAGGGCAAACCGTTTTTGCAAAAGAGAGGACTGCATCGCCGCTACGATTGCCGTCGCCACAAAAAGTCCCGTTGTTAAATGGCGATCGAGTCCGGAAATAACACCTAAAAACAAGAATGCGTGTTGCAGTACCAACAAAACGGCAATGCCTTTTAGATTAGCGATCGTCCATTGCAACCATAGGGGAGCGGGGGGAGCGAGGGGAGATGGGGGAGATGGGGGAGATGGGGGAGAGAATAAGAAAAAGGCTTCTTGCCATGTAGCATCGCGATCGCCTTCTTGGTATCCGGATACTTCAACGCGATTGATGCCTTGAGGGGCAAGTTTGCTGAGGGATTGACGCACGTAGGCGCTAAAAGTAGTTTGTTTGGGAATGCGGATGGCAGCGATCGCGACCGATAAGCATTCTTCATGCAAAGTAACGCTTACCGTAATTCCCTTGGGTTGGAATTGACGGGCGAGTAATGCCGCGATCGCTTGAGGATGCCCCTGTTTTGCCTGTTCGAGCAAGTCGATTTGAATCATGAAAATCTGCCGCCCGCTATTTTAATTTTTAGCACGATCGATTGACCGGAAACGCTATCATAACTTCCAAAACGCTATCTTATATGCAGGAGACAACAAATAATTATGGGTGAATCAAAACGCCGCAAAGAAGCCCTTGGAGAAAAGTACGGCAAAGAAAAAAATATTTTGCCATGGATTCCCATTACCAAAACTCAAGCCGCTTTCTTTATGAAATGGAGTACCCGGATCAGTTGGATTGGCATTGGCCTACTCGCAGCAACTTGGATTACCATCCGCATCATTGGACCCGGCTTTGGCTGGTGGGAGGTTAATTAATCACAAGCAGTCACTCGTCACCAGTTACCTAACCGAACAATTTTATTAAGAAGTCGGGGGATTGAGAAGAACAGGGGTCACAATACCAGACAGAAAAACGACTATAGGAGCGGAGTGACCCCGTGGTTCAAACAAATTCATCTCCCCAGAACATTCAGATAAAAGTAGAAGACGATCGCACGGGCATGAGTTTGGAAACCCTCAAGCGTGCCTTTGCCGATAATTTGTTTTATGGACAAGGAAAATACCAGAAATGGGCGACTCCTAATGATTTCTATATGGCACTCGCCTATACCGTGCGCGATCGCCTCTTACATCGGTTTATCAATACCCGCGATACCTATCTCGAACAAAATGTCAAAGTGGTATGCTACCTATCTGCCGAGTTCCTCATGGGGCGGCATTTGGGGAACAACTTGGTGAATTTGGGCATCTACGACGAAATTCGGGACGTTCTTAAAGAAGCAGGTCTCGATCTTGAGGATCTGATCGAACAAGAACACGATCCGGGCTTGGGAAATGGCGGTTTGGGACGACTGGCGGCTTGTTTCCTCGACTCCCTCGCCACCCTCGAGATTCCCGCGATCGGCTATGGCATTCGCTATGAATTCGGTATTTTTCACCAAGAAATTCGTGATGGCTGGCAAGCGGAAATCCCCGATAACTGGCTGCGCTTTGGCAATCCTTGGGAAATTCCCCGCCTCGAGGCGACGGTACAGGTTAAGTATGGCGGTCATACGGAAGTTTATCGCGACGAACGGGGTCGCCGTAAGGTCACGTGGGTTCACGATCGCACCGTGACCGCCATTCCCTACGATACCCCGGTTCCGGGTTACGATACCAATACGGTGAATCCTTTACGCTTGTGGCGATCGGAAGCGGGAGAAGACCAAAATTTTAATTTCGATGCCTTCAATGCAGGAGATTACGATGGAGCCGTTGCCAGCAAAATGTCTTCAGAAACGATCTCCAAAGTTCTCTATCCCAATGACAACACCCCCCAAGGCAGACAATTGCGTTTAGAACAGCAATATTTCTTCGTCTCGGCATCCCTGCAAGATATCATTCGCAATCACCTGCGCCTGCATCCCAGTCTTGACAACCTCCAAGAACATTTTTCCATTCAACTCAATGACACCCACCCTGCCGTCAGTATTGCTGAAATGATGCGCTTGTTGGTGGACGAGCACGATATGGAATGGGATAAGGCATGGTACATCACCCAAAAAACATTCTCCTATACCAACCACACTCTTCTCCCCGAAGCCCTAGAACGCTGGTCGGTCGGCTTATTCGGTTATCTCCTCCCCCGCCACCTCGAAATTATCTACGAAATTAACTCTCGTTTCCTGGCAGATGTCAGCACTTGGTTTCCCAACGAACCCGAGCTGATCGAACGGCTGTCTATCATTCAAGAAACTCCCGAAAAATCCGTGCGGATGGCACATTTAGCTTGCGTGGGATCCCATGCTATTAACGGGGTCGCCGCATTGCATACCCAACTCTTGCAAAGCGATACTCTAAAAGATTTTGCCAAACTCTGGCCGGAAAAATTCGTCAATAAAACCAATGGAGTCACCCCTCGGCGCTGGATTTTATTGTGCAATCCCAAATTAGCCGATTTGATTACGGAAAAAGTCGGCGATGGTTGGCTGAAGAATTTAGACCAAATGCGGAAGTTAGAGGCTTATGCCGACGATCCGGTTTTTCACGTTCGCTGGAATGAAATCAAGCAAGCTAATAAGCAAGCCCTCGCCGATTATATCTGGAAGCACAATCAAATTGAAATCGATGCAAATTCTCTGTTTGACGTGCAGGTGAAGCGCATTCACGAATACAAGCGTCAATTATTAAACGTCCTGCATATCATTGCTCTCTACAATCGCCTCAAGCACAATCCCGATTTGGAAATTGTCCCTCGCACCTTTATTTTTGGCGGTAAGGCCGCACCGGGATACTTTATGGCCAAATTAGCGATCAAGTTAATCAATGCTGTTGGCGAAGTGGTGAATAAGGATCCCGATGTTCGAGGACGTTTAAAAGTCGTTTTTACGGCTAACTTTAACGTTTCTCTCGGACAGCGCATCTATCCGGCGGCAGAACTCTCGGAACAAATTTCTACGGCTGGGAAAGAGGCTTCTGGAACGGGCAATATGAAGTTTGCTATGAATGGCTCTCTCACGATTGGAACCCTTGATGGTGCCAATATTGAGATTCGCGAGGAAGCCGGAGCCGAAAATTTCTTCTTGTTCGGCTTGACGGCGCAGGAGGTGAAAGACTTGAAGGCTAAAGGGTATAACCCCATGGATTATTACAATCGCGATCTGGAATTGAAAGGTACTCTCGATCGCATTGAGTCGGGTTATTTCTCCTACGGCAATCGCGATCTATTCAAGCCGTTGCTGGATTCTCTCCTCTATCACGACCAATATATGCTCTTGGCAGATTTCCGCGCTTATATGGAATGTCAAGAACGGGTGAGCGAGGCTTATAAAGATCGCACGAATTGGACGAAGATGTCCATCCTCAATGCCGCCCGCATGGGCAAATTTTCCAGCGATCGCACCATCCGCGAATACGCGACGGAAATTTGGCGCGCCAAACCCGTCAAGGTAGAAATCGAAGAATACAACCAAGATAAAGCCGGATTGAAGGGCTAGAAGAATTAGAGTCAGGGGGTTAGGAACGAGTGAAAACCTAGAAGTTACCCACCAGCCCCCTCCCATCCCCCTTGGTCAGGGGGAAATATTAAGTTTCTGTTACAAAACGCCATTAATTGTTAAAAAAATCTCAAAGGACTGCACAAAATCTGCACGTTCGATTTGATTGAATAATTCTGGTTCAAGAAAAGCTGAATCAAAATTTTATTCAGTCAAATTTTAGGAGATGCTTTAATGTTTGACGCATTTACGCGGGTTGTTTCCCAAGCCGACGCTCGAGGCGCTTATATCAGCGCAGACCAGATCGACGCTCTCAGCGCTATGGTTGCCGATAGCAACAAGCGTTTGGATGCAGTAAACCGCATTACCAGCAATGCTTCTGCTATTGTTACCAATGCCGCTCGCGCTTTGTTTGCCGAACAGCCTCAATTGATCGCTCCTGGTGGAAATGCTTATACCAGCCGTCGCATGGCTGCTTGCTTGCGGGATATGGAAATCATCTTGCGTTATGTGACCTACTCTATCTTTTCTGGCGATGCGAGCGTTTTAGACGATCGCTGCTTGAATGGCTTGCGCGAAACCTACTTAGCTTTGGGAACCCCCGGTGCTTCCGTTGCTGCTGGCGTTGCCAAGATGAAAGAAGCTGCAATTGCGATCGCAAATTCCAAAGATGGTATCACCCCCGGAGATTGCAGCGCTCTCATGTCTGAAATTGCTGGCTACTTCGATCGCGCTGCTGCTGCAGTTGCGTAGATTGCCTCTCAAACACGCCAACGCGCTAATTTGAGATATTTCAGCAATTTACCTGCTATTTAATCAAGTGAAAAACTTGTTAAATTCCGTTACATTTTTCGCAAACCATTGTTAAAGAGGTCATTTTTCCATGAAAACTCCCCTGACTGAAGCTGTTGCCAGCGCTGATTCTCAAGGACGTTTCTTAAGCGGTTCGGAAATTCAAACGGCTTTTGGTCGTTTCGGTCGCGCTGCTGCAGGTTTAGAAGCGGCTAAAGCCCTCAGTGCCAAAGAAGCAAATTTGACTTCTGGTGCAGCGCAAGCCGTTTATAACAAGTTCCCCTACACCACAACCACGTCCGGTCCGACCTACGCTTCCACTGCTGAAGGAAAAGCCAAGTGCGTGCGGGACATCGGTTACTACTTGCGGATGGTGACCTACTGTCTCATTGCTGGCGGTACCGGTCCGATGGATGAGTACCTCATTGCCGGATTGGATGAAATCAACAGCAGCTTTGAATTATCTCCGAGCTGGTACATCGAAGCCCTCAACTACATCAAAGCCAATCATGGTTTGAGCGGACAACCTGCTGTTGAGGCCAACTCCTACATCGATTATGCTATTAATGCCCTAAGCTAGGGTTTTCTTTTGCTCGGAATGGTAGAAGGCGGTTAAAGCCCAACGATTTGGTTTGCTGCTTGCTCTCGTTCCGAGCAATATTTTTATCAATTCAAAATTCAAAATTCAAAATAGTTGACGTGAATTTTGAGTGTTGCCTCCAACTGGAACAATCGAGAATTGAAATGGGTTTGTAGGGAAGTTTTGAGAAGAGCGCGATCGAAGAGGAGAAAATCGTGGCCATTACCATTGCAGCTTCTCGTCTCGGGACGAGTGCTTTTAACGAGACCGATCCCATTAAATTGCGTCCCAATAGTCCCCGAGAAGAAGTAAAAGCAGTCATTCAAACTGCTTATCGTCAAATTCTCGGCAATGATTATGTCATGGCATCCGAGCGTTTAAGGGGCATAGAATCCCGCTTGTATAATGGCACTTTAAGCGTGCGAGAATTCGTGCGAGCGATCGCAAAATCGGAACTCTACAAAGCTAAATTCTTGTACGGCAATTCCCAAACCCGCGTGGTGGAATTAAATTTCAAGCATTTATTGGGGCGCGCTCCCTACGACAAAGCCGAAACGGTAGAACACCTCGATCGCTATCAAAAAGAAGGATTTGAAGCCGATATCGATTCTTATCTCGACTCAGTGGAGTACGCGGAGAATTTTGGCGAGGCGATCGTCCCCTACTATCGCGGTTTTGCCAGTCACCGCGGCCAGAGAACCGTCGGATTTACCCGCATGTTTCGTCTCTATCGCGGTTATGCCAATAGCGATCGCGCCCAGTTTGAAAGCAACGAAGCACGCTTAACTAAGGAACTGGTTGCTAACAGGGCCTCGAGGGTCGTCGTTCCTTCGGGCAGTTTGGAAGGATGGGCTTATCGCTCTCCCATCGACTCCGTGCAGCGCGATCGCGCTGCACCCCGAACTGAGGCAAGACCCATCGGTTCGGAACGGCAGTTTTATCGTCTTGAAGTATTGGGATTAAAGCAATCTCGGCATTCTCGCAACAATCGGACGGCCCAGATCGTGCTTGTTCCTTGTGAAGAGTTGTCAAGTAAATTGCAACAGATCGATCGCCTTGGCGGTACAATTGCCAGTGTTACCCTTGTCTGACCCATTCAAAATGCAAACAACAAAGTCTAATTTGAATCTTGCATTTTGAATTGCTGAAAACATCCCTAGAAAATGGTTAATCTACTTCATTATTCTTTGAGAGAACGCCAGCATATTTTAGTTCGCAAACTCGCAGATTGTATTGAATCTCAGTGGCGAGAGCACTTTTCTTTATCTCCTTATCCCATTCCCAAAGATTTAGGTTATGTTGAAGGCGGTTTGGAAGGAGAAAAACTCATTATTGAAAATCATTGCTATCAAACGCTTCAATTTCGCAAATTACATTTAGAGCTGGCACGAGTCGGAGATCGGGTTGATATTTTGCATTGCGTGATGTTTCCGAGAGTAAATTATCATCTGCCTGTCTTTGGGACAGATATTGTTGCGAGTGAAAAGGGAGTCAGTGCGGCGATCGCGGATCTTTCTCCCATGACGCGAGATCGTTCCCTCTCACAAAGATATCGTCAGGGGTTGAAAAATTTACCCCGCGCTAACTTTTCGCAACCGCGAGTTTTGCCGGAATGGGCGCATATTTTTTCTGAGTTTTGCTTATTCGTGCGTCCTGTTAACGAGGAGGAAGAAGCAGTATTTTTAGAACGCGTGAATCTCTTTTTATCCTTACACTGTCAGATTGCCAAAGAAAGTCTGCCCCTTGCAAACTCGGAAGCGATCGCGGAAAATCTTGAAGGACAAAATTACTATTGCCGCCAGCAACGCCAAAATGACAAAACGCGGCGGGTGTTGGAACGTTCCTTTGGAGAATCTTGGGCGGATCGGTACATGACAACAATGCTATTTGATTCGCCGCAAATCAATTCAAAATTCAAAATTCAAAATTCAAAATGATAATCTCTTGCTGGAGCAAGAGACTTGTAAGATCGAACATGTCAGAATATTTCGGCGCAGAAAATTTAGCATCTCCCAATGGTAAAACTCTCACGATCGAAACGGCGATCGCCAATCTCGAGCAAAAAGAAGATACGGGATTGCGTTATTATGCTGCTTGGTGGTTGGGACGCTTTCGAGTGAAGGAACCCAAAGCACTCGCCGTACTGATCGAAGCACTTGAAGATGAAGATCGCCGCACCCCCGATGGCGGTTACGCCCTACGTCGCAATGCCGCTAAAGCACTAGGCAAATTGGAGGCAAAAGAAGCCATTCCCGCCCTCTTGCACTGTTTTGATTGTGACGATGTTTACGTGAGAGAATCTGCCGCTCAAGCCTTGGGAGCAATCGGCGATCGCAGCTGCATTCCCCACTTATTAAAGTTTCTCGAAGGGGGAGTCGAAGCCGCCAAAACCGTACCGGGAAAACCCCATCTCGTCCAGCCTTATGAAGCCATTATCGAAGCCTTGGGAGTGTTGCAAGCGACAGAAGCGATCGCGGCGATCCTACCGTTTTTAGAGCATCCCGTGGAGAAAGTGCAATATGGAGCCGCTAGAGCATTGTATCAACTGACCGGAAAAGATCGATACGGACAGCACTTGATCGAGGCATTACAGGGCGATCGCTTGCAATTGCGTCGTTCTGCCTTGATGGATTTGGGAGCGGTGGGCTATCTCCCCGCAGCCGAGGCGATCGCGGAAACTCTAGCCGAAAATAGTCTCAAATTAATTGCGCTCAAAGGCGTTTTAGAACATCACCTGCAAGCATTTTCTTCCCCATCTCCGCAACTCTCTGAAGATAGTATTCGCGTTTTGAAGCTAATGGACTCCCTTTTATAACAGTCACCAGTCACCAATTTTAATGAACAGCCAACAACTAATCACCAACAACCCCCCGACAAGCTCGGGGCAACCCCAACAACCAACAAGCGGTGCGACCCCGCGGCAAAAGACGCAAGGGAACGCGCACCAAGATACCAACAACCAACAACCCCTCGACAAGCTCGGGGCAACGCAAATAACAGATTATATTAAAGCGGTCGATCTGGCTGACTCTTCGGATGGGTTGCTCGATGCAGTCGAAGCGTTAGCCGATCTGCAATGCGAGGAAGCAATTCCAACTTTAATAGAGGTTCTTGGTTTCAATAATCCCGGTGCTGCTGTCTCGGCGGTTGAAGGTTTAATTAATCTTGGAATTCCTGCCGTCCCTTCTCTTCTCGAACAACTCGACGGTTATAACTATGGAGCGAGGGCTTGGGCGATCCGTGCCTTGGCTGGAATTGGCGATCCGCGAGGGTTAGATACGTTAATTAAAGCAGCTCGGGAAGACTTTTCCTTTAGCGTTCGCCGCGCCGCAGCTCGAGGCTTGGGTAATATTTTATGGTCGGAACTCTCTCCCGATCTACGGAAACCCCATCAAACAAGAGTTTGCGAAACTTTAATTATTGTCTCGCAAGATGGGGAATGGGTCGTTCGCTACTCGGTTGTCGTGGGGTTACAAGGCTTGGCAACTCAACAACCCGCACTGATGGGTCAAATTAAAAACCATTTGCAAACTTGGCAAGCTACTGAAGAAGAACTTGCCGTGCGCGCTCGCATTCAATTTGCTTTACAATCTTTGAGCTAATCATTTTGAATTGATTATTTTTGGGCATGAATGACTTGCAAACTTCCTCCAGCATGAAGGGAGCGATCGCACTTCTCAAACCCAACTTTCTCCAATTCGGCAATTAAATCTCGCTTTAATAATTGCCATGCGGTTTCGGTTTCAAACAGCCACATAAACATTGCCAAACCCGGTACGAAAAAAAGATTGGTAGGTTGATGAAAATCCACGATCGCAAATGTCCCCCCCGATCGCAAAACCCGATGCACTTCTTGCAGAATTTGCCGAAATTGTTCCGGGTTCATTTCGTGTAATGCAGCACTAACGTGGACGATATCGAACGTATTGTCTGCAAACGGCATTTTTTCGGCAAAGGCTTCGATATAGTTAGCTTGGGGAACATTTTTTTTGGCGCGGGCGATCGCTTTGGGAGACGCATCCAACCCCGTCACGCGCTCGGACAGGCGAGTCAAAAATCGCGTCACCTGACCCGCACCGCAGCATAAATCGAGAATATTCGTTTCGCGATCGATCGGCAAGCCTTGTAAAGCCAATTGGCGAAAGCGCGCTTCTCCACCAACTGCCAAAGCCGAAAGGCGAGTAATACTATCGTATAACCATTGATAACGATAACTAAGGGGTCTGAGAATGGTAGCCAAGATTGGCAACTCCTTGCGGATGTGAATTTTCTATAGCAAAGTTTACTCAACTAAGACGGGCATTGCCCGCCCTAATTTTAAGCAACGCATTCTTGTAATTGTTGCAGAATTTTATCGTGTTCTATATCCTGACCGATGAACACTAATTGCGTTTTCTTAATGCGATCGCCCCATTCATCATCCTCGATCGAAAAACGCTTGCCGCTTAGATGGAAGATATGGCGATCGATACTTTCTTCAAACCATAGAATTCCTTTAGCTCGGAAAATATTTGGCGTTAAATTGTAATCTAAAAACTGCTGAAACTTGCGAACTGACATCGGTTTATCGCTTTGGAAAGAAACCGATGTAAACCCATCATTTTCTAAGTGATGGGAATGGTCGTGATGGTCGTGAGAATGGTCGTGATGGTCGTGGGAATGAGCGTGATGGTCGTGGGAATGGTCGTGATGGTCGTGAGAATGGTCGTGATGGTCGTGGGAATGGTCGTGATGGTCGTGAGAATGAGCGTGATGGTCGTGAGAATGAGCGTGATGGTCGTGGGAATGGTCGTGATGGTCGTGGGAATGGTCGTGATGTTTGGATTCTGCTTGCTCAAAATACTTATCCGACTCGAATAAACCGACACTTAAAACTAAAGGAAGAGAAACTCGAGAATTAGTCGTGCGAAGAATCCGCGCATCAGTTTTAATCTCGCGAATTTTCACCTCTAATCGATCGGCATCCCCTTCCTCAACCAAATCGACTTTATTCAACAAAATAACATCGCCGTAGGCAATTTGGCTGTAAGCTGCCTCACTATTAAACAAATCCAAACTGTAATTCGCGCAATCTACCATGGTCACAATCGAGTCGAGACGAGTCATATCTCGCAACTCCGTCCCTAAAAAGGTCAAAGCAACGGGAAGCGGATCCGCTAAACCCGTTGTTTCCACCACTAGGTAATCAATTTTGTCATCCCGTTCGAGAATTCGATAAACGGCATTCACTAAATCTTCATTAATCGTGCAGCAAATACAACCATTATTTAACTCGATCGTGTCATTTTCTGCCGCGACGATTAATTCGTTATCAATGCCAATTTCCCCGAACTCATTGACGAGAACGGCAGTTTTTAATCCTTCTTGATTGCTTAAAATATGATTGAGGAGGGTTGTTTTCCCACTCCCGAGAAAACCTGTAATAATGGTAACGGGCAAGCCCTGTTTCGGGGCTTCCATTTCGAGGACTTTACTCGCTTGAGGATTGACTGTTTGCATAGTTTCTCTAGGCGCGATCGCAACCGATCGCTAAAAAATTGTAAAAATAGTCAGCATATACCATTATTGCGTAGACTGAAAAAGTGGGACGCTCCTTAAGGAAGACTTCCTCAAATCTCGCACTACTCCATTTAACCCATGACACTAACACTCTACAACACCCAAACCCGTCGCAAAGAAGCCTTTGTTCCCCTTGTCGAAAATGAGGTCAAAATGTATTGCTGTGGCGTGACGGTGTACGATTTGTGTCATCTGGGTCACGCGCGCTCGTATATTGCTTGGGATACAGTACGCCGTTACTTGCGCTGGCGCGGGTATCGCGTGCGCTACGTGCAGAATTTCACCGATATCGACGACAAAATCCTGCGACGTGCCAACGAACGCGAGACGACGATGCAGGAGATTAGCGATCGCTACATCCAAGAATATTTTGCCGATATTCGCCCTTTAAACGTGTTGGATGCAGACGAATATCCCCGCGTAACGGGACATATTCCTCAAATTCACCAACTCATTCAAGATTTGATCGATAAGGACTATGCTTACCCTGTCGATGGAGATGTTTACTATCAAGTGGGACGACTTCCCGACTACGGCAAGCTCTCCGGACGCAGGTTAGAAGATATGCAGGCTGGGGCAAGCGGTCGCTTAGATGAGGAGGAAACGAAAAAGAAACATCCCTTTGATTTTGCCCTCTGGAAGGCGGCAAAACCGGGAGAACCCGCATGGGAATCCCCTTGGGGAAAAGGCCGTCCCGGTTGGCATATCGAATGTTCGGCGATGGTACGGGCAATTTTAGGGGATACCATCGACATTCATGGCGGGGGAGGAGATTTGGTGTTTCCCCATCACGAAAATGAGATCGCTCAGTCGGAAGCCGCAACGGGTCAACCTTTGGCGCGATATTGGCTGCACAATGGCATGGTAAAAATTGGCGGCGATAAAATGTCAAAATCCCTATCTAATTTTATTACCATTCGCGACTTTTTAGAGCATCCTTACGATCCAATGGTATTGCGTTTATTCGTGCTTTTGGCTCACTATCGCAAGCCCTTAGATTTTACCGCCGAGGCGATCGCCTCGGCGGAAAATGGCTGGCAAACCCTACAAGAAGGATTGCGCTTTGGCGATCGCTACGGGGTAAAATTGGGCTGGCAATTGTTGGTAATGGAAACAGACTCCAACGAGTATAAAGATCGCTTCCAAGAGGCAATGGATGATGATATTAATACCCCAGAAGGATTGGCCGTTATCTTTGAATTAGCAAAGGAATTGCGAAAAGAAAGCAATCTCATGACTCACGAAGGCAAAATCGAAATGCCTTCAGAAACCTTAGAAATTCAATGGAAAACTCTAGTCGAATTGACCGGAGTTTTAGGTATTGAAGTCAAACCCGAGGAGGCAATGACTGACGAGATAGATGAGACAGAAATTGAAGCACTCATCGAACGGCGTACCGCAGCAAGGAAAGCGAAAAACTTTGTCGAAAGCGATCGCATTCGCGACGAACTCAAAGCCAAAGGAATCGTTTTAGTCGATAAACCCGGCGGAACAACATGGCATCGCAGTTAAAGCAGGAATCATCATGGATTGAGAGAATCAAAATCTCGCCGATAACTGATAACTGATAACTGAAGAATGCCGACTTTAATTTTAACCCCGCGTTTTACAGAAGATTCGCAAGCACTTTGGAGGGCGGCAATTCAATTGGGTTGGAATGTAGAAAGATTAACCAATTGGCGGGTAAACGATCGCCTTCTTTCTCTGCCCGAACCCGTTCTCTATCTCGAAGCATTGATGGCACGAAGTATTGCTGCAAAATTTGGGATAACTTTGTCAGAAGTACCTCTCACTTGGTTGCCGCAACTTCCTGAAGAATATCGCCAGCGTTGGGTGTATTTAACGACCTTAGCCGAAGCGAGAAAACTCCAAGAACCCGCTTTTATTAAGCCTCCTAATGATAAAAGTTTTACCGCTCGAGTTTATTTTGGTTCGGAGTTACCGGAAGATTTTCTCAATGAAACCCCCGTCCTCGTTGCGGAAATCGTTTATTGGGAAAAAGAATTTCGGACTTTTATTTTAGAACGCAAGTTGCAAACCTTTTCTGTTTATCTTCGCAATGGGGAATTGCAAAGAGAGACGGGTTTTCAGCATAGCGATCGCGAGGAAAGCGAATTGAGAGAATTTGTGGCACAACTTCTTGAGGATTCTCGTGTTGAATTGCCACGATCGGCTTGTTTGGATGTGGGAGTCATTCGCGATCGCGGTTGGGCTGTAATCGAACAAAATGCGGTTTGGGGAGCGGGAATTTATGGCTGCGATCCGGTAGAAGTATTGCGAGTTTTCCAACCTGATTAGTTGCCATTTTCCGGAAAATTAGGTTCGAGTTTCTTCTGTTTTCGACCTAACAAATAACCAAGAAAATAAGATTAAAATAATACCGAAGATGTATCTCCACCATTGATTCTTTCCTTGTCGTGCCGCATTGATAAAGCTATTCATTGTTTAGGATTCGAGCCTCTCGTTCGGACAAGAGATCGTGATTTTAATTGATAATTTTGAATTTTAAGGTTGGGGTACGCTGAATTTAGTTCAGCATATAAAACCAACCTATTGACTTGATTTGACTATTCACTCAGATCGTTTTCAACCACTAACTCCATGCGATCGCCGCGAAAGCGAGTAACTCCATATTCGATCGCTTTTCCTTCGCGATCGACATTCATGGATTCAACTAATAAAATCGGTTGATTGAGAGGAACTTGTAAGAGTCGCGCATCATCGGGCTTAATGGGACGAGCAGAAACTCGAGTCGATTTTCGCAAATGATCGCAATTGTAGACCTCCCGCAACAGTTTGGAAATGGATTTTCTCCCTTCCATTTGTTGCAAAATATCGGGAAATCGCTGCAAGGGAAAATAACTGGTACAAATACTAATTGGTTGCTTGTCTGCTAATCCCAAGCGTTCGATTAAAGCCACTCCGTCGCCAAAATTAAGCTGTAATTCTTCTGCAATAGTTTCGTTTGCTGGAATTTCCAAACAGCGTATCGTTTTAGTACTGGGTATTTGACCTTGTGCTTTTAAGGCTTTATTATAGCGCACTCGCTTGCCGATGGGATAGCGAATGGGTATGGATGCAACAAAAGTTCCCCGACCGCGATCCACTCTCACTAGTCCTTCATTTCTCAAAAGAGAAATTGCCCGCCTCAAAGTATGGCGATTGACTCCGAATCGTTCAGATAGCTGAATTTCGGGAGGTAAGCGCTCTCCAATTGAGTAGACGCGATCTTGGATATTTTTGCGAAGTTCGTCGGCGATTTTTGTATAAACGGGACTAGACATGAAACAATCTAACAAATGGGACGGGTTCGCAAACCTTAACGGCGATCGCAAAACTTTGCAACTGGCTTAAGCATCAACATTGCAAGATTTACGATAAGCAATATTTTATCTTACGCTCATTTTTTTCGGCGCGATCGCAAGCTAAAGAGATCTCTCGCTTGTCAATTTTTCTTTTCTGGGATAAGATATATTTATTGTTGTATAGACATCTATATAATATCTAAGGAAAATTTAAGTTTACGTTAAATCTCGGTTAATGAGCTAAGGGACGTAATGGAGCAAAAAACAGAGCGACAAAGCTGGATGGCAACCCTTGCCAAAAGCTCTCCAGAAGACCTCGAAAAGCGAGTGAAAACCTTGGGAGACTTGCCGGAATATCGTTTCTTGCGATCGCCGGAAATCGGACTGACAATGGTGCGAGGACGTGCGGGAGGAACAGGACGAGTCTTTAACTTAGGAGAGATGACCATTGTTCGTTGCACGGCTATTGTCGAAGAGAGAATCGGATTTGGGTATGTTGGGGGGAGATCGCGCCGTCATGCAGAACTGGCAGCGGTTTGCGATGCTCTCCTACAACATCCGAATTGGCGCGATCGGGTACGAGAATCGGTCATCGAACCGTTACAAAAAGAACTCGATGGGCAAAAAGAGACTCAACAACGCCAAACTGAATCGACAAAAGTGAATTTCTTTACGCTATTGCGAGGGGAATAAATCTTAATCAGCAGGACTCATCCCGACTATCGGGAAAAGATAGAAAAGTCCTAGATTATCTGAGTAAATTTGCCAAAGAACTTTCCCTAGAAATTGCTGAAGCGTGGTATGGCATGTATGCCAAACTCCTAGAAAAAAACGAATTTATTGCTCATCCCGAATCAGGTGTTACTATTGTTAATGGGTTGAGCAGTGTGGGGATGACTCTATCTTTCGGTTTGGCGGAAGAAGTCATCAGTCAAACGGTTAAAAAAGAGATGGCAATCGCATCAACTTAATCGTAACTAAAATGAGGTGAATCATTATGGAGATTAAAGAATTAGTTCCGGGTGAAATATTTACAATGCTCGATAAGAACGTTTTCCTATTAGTTTAAATGAGAGATTGCGTTTCTATCGGTACGATCGCACTTCAGGCTTTAAGACATCAAGGTGTAGTCGTTATTCAAGGTCGCAAATATGTTTTGCATTCGGATGTAATGTATTCTCCCGGTCTATTATGGTAACTCAACTTCCCGGCTTTAAAAATCCCGTTCGCGACGCGCAGCAAACTTTCCGATCGCTATTAGATTCCCTCGCACAACCCGGAACAATTCATCCTATTTTAGTGCAATTAAATTCACCTGAAAAATTAACTTCCGCTTGTGCTGCTGCTTGTTTGACCTTGTTTGATTTAGAAACCAAAATTTGGCCGAGTTCGAGTTGCGATCGCTCTCTGAAAGATTGGCTTGTATTTCATGGAGGATGTCGTTTTACGGAACATTTACAAAATGCAAATTTTGCTCTCGTACAAAATATTGAAGAAATACCCAAATTAGCAAAATTAAACCGAGGAACGTCAGAGGAACCGGAAAGTTCAACGACTTTACTCGTCCAAGTTTCTACATTTACAGAAGGACAAGCAGTAAAATTAAACGGGCCTGGAATTTTAGGCGCTCGCCATCTTAATTTTTTAACGCGGGAATTTTGGGAAGATTGGCAAAATCATTGGGATTATCCTTTAGGTATCGATATCTATTTTTTTACGGAAACTGAAGTGATGGGATTGCCTCGCAGCGCAATCGCGATGCTTTAATTCTTAAATATTTTTTGAAAAAATGATGGAAATTCAAACAAAACGATTACAATTATCGCCAATTATTGAGGAAGATACTGACGAACTCCATCAACTTTGGATACAGTCCTCAGTTCGCAAATATTTATGGGACGATCTTGTTATTCCAATTGAAACAACTCGAGAGATTATCGATCGCAATCAAACTGCTCTGTCTCAATTTTTATATGGATTGTGGGGAGTAAGGCCACTCGAACAAAAAATATTAATCGGATTTTGCGGTTACTGGCCATTTTTTGAACCGCCCGAGGTACAATTAATTTATGGATTATCAGATAGCTACTGGGGGCAAGGTTTAGCAACAGAAATGGCAAAAGCGGCCATCGAAGTTGGTTTCAAGACTTTTAAATTCCAACAGATTGCTGCCAGTACCGACGAACCCAATATCCGTTCGATCGCCGTTCTCGAAAGATTGGGAATGTTTCGAGAAAAACGGCAAAATATTGATGGCAAAGAAACGATTTTTTACAAAATTGAAAAAGAAAAATTTGAGAACGATCGCACCAACTCATTAAGAATCTAAAAAATCGGGATGTAAAACCATGCCTTATGTTGCCGTCAAAGGAGGGGAAAAAGCTATCGAAAATGCCGAGCAATTATTGCAGGCATGGCGAAGAGGCGATCGCGAGATTCCCGAATTAACATTAGAACAAATTCAACAACAACTTGCTCTTGCCGTGAATCGCGTCATGGCAGAAGGAAGTTTATACGATCCCGAACTCGCTGCCTTAGCAATCAAACAATCTTGGGGAGATTTAGTCGAGGCAATCTTTTTGTTGCGAGCATACCGAACGACTTTACCCCGCTTTTACTACACTCAGCCTTTAGATACCAATAAAATGTTTCTCAAACGGCGGATTTCGGCAATTTTCAAAGATGTTCCGGGAGGACAAAAATTAGGAGTGACATTCGATTACATCCATCGCTTATTGGATTTTAAATTAGCCGCAGAAGGAAATGCACCCGAAGCACCCAAAATACCCCTTAAAACCCGCGATCGAAATATTCCTAGAGTTATCGATACTTTAGATAAAGAAGGATTAATACAAGAAGAAATCGAGGGCGATCGCGAACCCTTCGATCTAACCCGTCAACCCCTTTATTTTCCCGCACAAAGAGATGCGAGATTGCAAAATTTAGCCCGTGCGGATGAAGGTTTCCTCTTAAGTTTAGCTTATTCCAGCCAGCGCGGATACGGGAAAAATCATCCCTTTGCCGGTGAGATTCGCATGGGAGAAGTTGAGGTAATTATTTGCCCCGATGAATTGGGGTTTGAAATTGCGATCGCGGAGATTACCATCAGCGAAGTACAAATGGTCAATCAATTTCAAGGCAATCGAGAAATTCCCCCTCAATTTACTCGCGGTTATGGTTTAACCTTTGGCTATAACGAACGCAAAGCAATGGCAATGGCGATCGTCGATCGCGCCTTATCTGCTCAAGAATTAGGGGAAGAAATTGAAGCCCCCGTACAAGATGAAGAATTCGTTCTTTCTCACTCCGATAATATCGAAGCACAAGGATTTGTTCAACACCTAAAGTTACCCCATTATATTGACTTTCAAGCAGAACTGAACCTCATCAGAAAAATGCGAAATACCAGTCGCCAGTTATTAATTCAGGATATGATAATTCGTCCAGAAAAAACTGCCGATTATTTAGAGATTACTGAGGTAAATCGTTTGGCATTCGGACAAGAAAATGAAGCTCAATTAGTCAATCGCATTCGACAAGGCGATCGCTATATTCCCGAACTTTCTCTAGTAGCTGAAGTTGCGGGTAAAATTGTCGGTCATATCTTATTCAGCAAAATCGATTTAGTGGGTGAAAAGAAACAATCTGTTTTAGGACTTGCACCCATGGCGGTATTGCCCGAGTTTCAAAATCAAGGCATTGGCAGCCAATTAGTTAGAGAAGGATTAGCCATTGCCGATCGCATGAACATCCCTTGCGTTATTGTGTTAGGACATAGTTGGTTTTATCCGAGATTTGGTTTTGAACCCGCAGAACCTTACGGAATTGAACCGCCTTTTCCTCTACCACCAGAGGTATTTATGGTGAAATACCTCAGCCATTGCCAGCAAAAATATACGGGAAAAATTATCTACCCTCCAGAATTTGATGAGGTTTGAATTGTTGTCTATGAATATTTTATTTGTTTGTAGCGGTAACACTTGCCGGAGTCCTATGGCAGAGGCATTATTCCGAGAAAGAATAGAAGGTAAAGGTATTGAAGTGCGATCGGCAGGTACAACGGCTTTTAATGGGGATCCGGTTGCAACCCATGCAATGACAATTTTACAAAAGAAAGGAATTGAATATTCTCATCAATCTCAACGATTGAATCCAGAGTTAATGAATTGGGCAGATTTCGCATTTACCATGACTCAAAGCCAACAATATATGACTCTGGCAATGTTTCCTCAATTTGCCTCAAAAGTTTTTCTTTTGAAAGAATATATTCGGGAACGAATTAACCTAGATATTATCGATCCCTTTGGTGAAAATTTAGAGATCTATCAAAGATGTACGGACGAATTAGAAAGATGTTTAACTGACTTACAGGACTATTTCTATTTACTAGAAACGCCGAGATTGATTCTGAGAAAACTGAGAGCGAACGATCGCGATGCTTTGACTCGGGTTTTAGGCGATCCAGAAGTGATGCAATTTTCTGTAAATGGAACCTTAACTGAAGCAGAAATCGAAGAATTTATTTGCGATCGCGTTTTTTCGGCCTACGATCGCAAAGGATTTAGTTTTTACGGCGTTGTTGAGAAAACTCAACAACAATTAATTGGCATTTGCGGTTTACTCGCGCAAAAGATCGGCGATCGCGATGAAATAGAAATTGGTTATCGTTTAGCACGAGAATATTGGGGACGAGGTTTAGCAACTGAAGCCGCAACAGCCGTGCGAGATTATGGTTTTAATAAATTTCACTTCAAGCGTCTAATTTCTATTATCGAGTCTGACAATATCCGCTCGATTCGCGTTTCCGAAAAAATTGGCATGACTTATGAAAAAGATACCCTTTTTCATAGCATCCCTGTAAGAATTTATAGTTTACATACAGTATAATAATGAATAACAATACGAACCAAAATCCGCCCATCAAAGCCGAATTTAACTTCGCTTATCTTGACGAACAAACTAAGCGATCGATCCGCCGTGCCTTACTCAAAGCAGTCGCTATTCCAGGTCATCAAATCCCTTTTAGTTCTCGAGAAATGCCCATGTCTTACGGATGGGGAACGGGGGGAATTCAAATTACAGCATCTATTATCGGCACAGAAGATACCTTAAAAGTTATCGATCAAGGTGCAGATGATACAACTAATGCCGTCAATATTCGCCGCTTTTTTCAAAAAGTTTGCGGTATGCCAACCACTGAAAAAACAGAAGCAGCAACTATTATTCAAACTCGCCATCGCATTCCTGAAACACCTTTACAAACAGGGCAAATTCTCGTTTATCAAGTCCCCATTTCCGAACCCTTGCGTTTTCTCGAACCCTCGGAAGTGGAAACAAAAAAAATGCACGCTTTAGAAGAATACGGTTCGATATACGTGCGACTTTATGAAGATATTACCCAATACGGTCATATTGCTACAGCTTACGATTATCCCGTTATGGTGAGCGATCGCTACTTAATGAAACCCAGTCCCATTCCGCGTTTTGATAATCCCAAAATGAATATGAATCCAGCGTTACAACTCTTTGGTGCGGGACGCGAAAAGCGAATTTATGCCGTACCGCCTTATACTAAAGTCGAGAGTTTGGACTTTGAAGATTATCCTTTTACTGTCGAACAATGGGATCGAGCTTGTGCGCTTTGCGGTTCTACAGAAAGTTATTTAGATGAAGTCGTGACGGACGATCGCGGCGGACGAATATGGATCTGTTCCGATACCGATTATTGTAATAAAAAGCAACAAGAAGACAAACAAAAAATTCGCAAGCTACAATAAGCAAAAGTCGCTACCCAAACTAAGACTATGATAACGCTCTACAATAGCAAGATTTCCTCTAATACCCGTCGCGTCTGGGTTGCTCTCCTCGAAAAAAATTTAGAATTCGAGGAAGTTTTTATTCAACTCAACCAAGGAGAACAATTTAAACCCGAATTTTTAGAGATCAACCCTTTTCATCACATTCCCGTTTTGATTGACGATGGTTTCAAAGTGTTTGAATCTCTGGCAATTCTCGACTATCTCGAAGCCAAATATCCCGATCCGCAACTGATGCCAACAGATGCGGAAAGTATTGCTAAAATTCGCACGATCGAATTAGTGACTCTCAACGAATTAATTCCCCCCACTTTTCCTTTAATGCGAAAGACTTTAGAGTTTGACGTGCCTCCAGAACAATTAGAGAAAGCACAAAAACAAGTGAGTACGGTCTTACAATTTTTTGAAGACCAACTCGATGAAAATCAACCCTATTTTATTGGCGATCGCTTAACTTTAGCCGATATTGTAGCTGGAACAACCGTGCCAACCCTACATTTTTTCGGGATTTCTTTAGAGGAATATCCCAAAGTAACCCAATGGTGCGAGACTTTACAACAGCGCGAAAGCTGGCAAAAAACAACCCCTTCTCCTGAAGCCATTGAAGCAGCCAAAGCAGGCATTAAAAAGATCCTACAACAGCGCGGTTAATTTTTATTTGGGCGGGAAATACTCGCCCGTTATTCTTACGTTTTAGATGTCATGAAACCCCTACTACGCGTTAAAAATTTGAGCAAATCCTACGGCGAGATTAAAGCCTGCGATCGCATTTCTTTTACGCTTTATCCCCGTCAAGTTATCGGGATCGTGGGAGAGTCGGGATCGGGAAAATCGACATTATTGCAAGCGATCGCGAGGTACATTAGCATTGAGGAGGGTGAAGCGATCTACTGCGATCGCAAGGATCGTTCTATAAACATCCATCACCTTTGCGAACCCAAACATCGCCGTCTCATGCGTAGCGAGTGGGGATTCGTGCGTCAAAATCCTCGCGACGGACTGAGAATGAATGTTACCGCAGGAGCAAATATTGGCGAGCGGTTGTTGGATATTGGCGTGCGCCATTACGGTAAAATTCGCGCAGAAGCGTCCCATTGGCTGCAAGAGGTAGAAATCGATCCCCATCGCATGGATGCACTTCCAGCGACCTTTTCCGGGGGAATGCAGCAACGATTGCAACTGGCACGAATCCTGGTCACGAAACCGCGTTTAGTGCTGATGGACGAACCGACGGGGGGTTTGGATGTTTCGGTACAGGCACGCTTGCTGGATCTTCTGCGTTCTTTAGTGAGGAACTTTAATTTAAGCGTGATTTTAGTGACTCACGATATTGGCGTAGTGCGTCTTTTAGCCGATCGCTTATTGGTGATGCAAGCTGGCAAAGTCGTCGAGGAAGGATTAACCGATCGCGTTCTCGACGATCCCCAACATCCTTATACGCAACAATTGGTGAGTGCCACTTTAATCCCTTAGCGATCGATTATCAATTATCAACTATCAACTATCAACTATCAACTATCAACTATCAACTATCAACTATCAATGATGCTAATTACGCAAAATTCTTCCCCTCCTCTTGCCGAATTATCCGATAAAACATTGCTTTATGCAAACAAGATTGAGAAACAATTTATCTTGCACGATCAAGGAGGAATACGACTCCCGGTTTTGCAAGGAATGTCTCTAAAAATTGATGCGGGAGAATGCGTTTCGTTAACCGGGGAATCTGGTGCGGGAAAATCGACATTCATGCGATCGCTTTACGGAAATTATGGCATCGATCGCGGCGAAATTTGGGTCAAGCACGAACAAAGTTGGGTCGATCTTCCCCATCTCGAACCCCACGAAATTATCGCCGTACGTCACAAAACAATTGGATATGTCAGTCAATTTTTACGGGTTATTCCTCGCGTTCCCGCTCTTGATATTGCGGCAGAACCGTTGTTAGAATTGGGTATAGATTTAGAATTCGCTTATGAAAAAGTTAAACAGCTTTTTGCACGATTGAATCTTCCCGAACGTCTTTGGCAACTTTCCCCGACAACTTTTTCTGGAGGGGAAAAACAACGAATTAATCTCGTCCGTGCTTTAGCTGTTGATTACCCTATTTTACTCCTTGATGAAACCACTTCCGCCCTCGATGGGAAAAATCGGCAAATCGCGATAGAATTATTAGCAGAACGAAAAGCAAAAGGAGTCGCTTTAATTGGCATTTTTCACGATCGCGAGGTTCGGGATCGATTGTGCGATCGCGAATTGCTCTTCCAGCGAATTAACTCTAATCTTCAATCTGATTAAGGGAATTTTCTTCCCGTGCTAACTCTTCTTCATTGTTGCTCTGACATAAAACTATATTCTCAATCTTTGCATATTGGTTCTCGATTATAGCAGATATATTTAAAATATACTATCTTTGTCTCCCAAATTGCGATCGCTATAAACGTTTTTGCCATTCTTGAGGATCGCGCTTAACATGAAAACAAGCAACAATCACTATTATTGCATCTTCTACACAATAAAATACACTGTAAGGAAATTTACGAATTAGCTTTCGTCGGACTTGTCTCTCTTGTTGAAAAACTAAAGCATAAGCAAAGGGATTTCTTTGAATAGCAGAGAGACTGGCATCAATGACTCGAATAAATTCAGAGCCTAGACCTGCATTTTGCTCTTCATACCAATTATAAGCATCTTCTAAATCTATCTCTGCTTCTGGAGAAAGTAAAACTTGATACGTCATTCTCTACGATCGCCAATAAGTTACTTGAATTTTTGTTTGAAATCTTCCCATTTGGAAAATCGATCGCGATTTTGTTCGTATTGTTCCAAACGGCGAGATAGTTCCTGTTTCTGACTTTCAGGAATTTCTACCTCTTCAGGTGCGATCGCGATACTATCCCAAATATCTTGCACTAGCTGAATTCTTTCAGAAATACTCAACTCTAAGACATTGCTCGGCAGTAAACTTTCCATCGATTTGATTGTTGAAAATGTCATCTCATTATACTATATTTTTGATAAGCGATCGCTCATTCTTCAAGTTTCTCTATTGTGCTTGAAACTTTGAAACAGAGCTATTTCTAAGTACATTTCAACATAGCCATTACTTCAAATCCAAGAGACCTTTTTCCTTAAGTTTGGGATTAAAACGCATTTCCATCTCTGTATTGCGGGTTTGTTGGAGTTTTTCTTTTAATTCTGCTTCCACTCGTCGGGCGATGGTTTTGAGTAACTTGATTTTCTCTTTATCTTCACTTTTGGCGTAGAGTTCTTTCTCTTCTTCTGTCATAGAAACTTTGGCATCAATGGGATCGTGCCATGCCGATTTTTGAGTATCATTGCCCGGTGGAATGTCTCCATTTTCTGCAATCCATGCGGCTTGAATTTCCTCTAATATCGTACGGCTGGGGCGTTCGATCGCGTAATACTTGAGCCAGTAACACAACTCGGGCTGACGGATTAAATGTTGTTTTAAACCCAGATAAATGTCGCGAGAATAAGCGATCGCTTGTAGACCGCGATCGCCATCGAAGATAGCATAAACGCCGATCTTTTTCTGCAATTCCTCGGAAATCTGACCCGCTTCATTTAAATAAGGAAAATATTCTAGGCTTGCCAAAGCGGGAATATCGGTTTGAGCCGTCATAAAAATTTTAATCTAATCGTGTTTCGCCATCATACCGGAGAGAGAGAATTATCTTGCAACGGATAATTGCTGCCTTGCAACAATATTTAATATTTTGGGAGCTTGTTGTTAGCGATCGCAAATTGCCCTAAAAATTAGCGAGTGCCAGAGGGCAAGGTGATCGTCGGAATTCCCCGATAAGGGGGTGCATAACGCACTTCTCCCCGAGTGCCGTCAAGATCGTGCTGAATGCTGCGATCCCCGTAATTCTTAGCATAAAGCAATTGCGTGACGAGAACGAAGGTCATGATTCCAGTCAAAGCAAAAAGTAAAGTTTTCATCGCGAACCCTGTATAAATCCTTATCCTTACTATCGGACGGGCGCGAGAAAACTGCCGCGATCGCAGGCCGGGTAGGGGGTGACGTTCGCAGAAACGGGGGGTGACAGGTTGGGAATATCTGGGTGATGGCAAAATAGAAGGACTCGTGACGCTTCTTGCGAGGGGGAGGCGATCGCGATCGCAAGGATTCTTAACCTATTCCCTTCGCGTCCGAATCGATCTCGCGTTCGGACTTTTGCTTTGAATTGAAAGAGAATGGGAAAGGAAGCGCATAGCCATATCCGTATTACTACCAGTTTCAGAATATAAAGAAATCGGAAAAAAATTTGCGATCGCGTCCCAATCTCTGTTGTGACGTTTTGCGAGGGAGGAAGGTGATGTTACCCAGATAACAAGAGCGATCGCGATCGCAACGAGTTCTCCTGCTTTTACTCCCCCATCTCCCCTACTCCCCACTCCGGATCGTCAAAACAAAAATTCAACGTCCCACTCATGGAGATGCGATCGCGACCGTTGCGCTTGGATTGATATAAGGCATCGTTCGCCGCTTCAATTAAAACGGATGGGGAGACTGCTTCGTGAGGAATCGTACTGGCAACGCCCAAACTCACCGTCACGATATCTTTGGCAAAACCGCCATATTTATCGGTATTAATGGGAATGCCTAGGATTTCGATTTGTTTTCGTAACTGTTCGGCCAGTCCCAAAGCCAAGCTGCCATCGGTTTGAGGCAGGGCGGCAATAAATTCATCCCCTCCATAGCGAGCGATCGCGCTATCGGGGAGGTCGATACCCGCCTCAAATACCCCGGCAATCAATTGCAAGCAGTTATTCCCATCAGCATAGCCGTGAACGTCGTTAAAAATCTTAAAACAGTCGATATTGCAGAGAATAATCGAGAGAGGCATTCCCCCTCGGGCGAGTTGCTGCCATTCTTCGTGCAGTCGCTCTTCAAAACTGCGTCGTGCCAGCAGGCCCGTTAATTCATCAAGACCTCGCAACTGTTGTAACTGTTGATTTTGCCGTTCGAGTTCGAGCAAGCGATTGCTCTTGATGGGAGATGGACTGGTGGGATGCTCTTTGTTCTCTTCCTCTTGTAGGAATTGCTGGCGAAAATAGCGGCGATAAAGTTCGTAGCGGATATCGATCGTATCGCCTTGTAGCATCACTAACCCCAAACTTTCCAATCGATAAGCCAGAATGGGCTTGAGGGGAATAGGCGCATCCGTGGCGATCGCCGCGGCGATCGCGCCAGCCAAATCCGGATTATGTTGTAACGTTAACCAATGTCGCCGCAAATGTTCGCGATAAATCCCGCCTTCTGTCGCACTTTCTGCTAAAAGTTGCTCTAAATCTTTGGGGCTGCCGGGATCGGGGTGGGCGAGGTGGTACAACGCCAAGCGAATGAGTAGGGGATGTCCTCCCACCAGGGCCATCAATCTTTCGGTTTGCCCTGCATGCCAATCCAAACCGTGTAAGTCCGCCAGAGTTTCTACCTGTTGGGCGATAAACTCGGGGATTGTCAGGGGCAAGCCCACGTTAAACGGAGATTGATTGATGTTGAGGGGTACGTAAACCTCTGTTGAATAAACCACTGCTAAGCGCAGCTTTTGCCAGACCCCCAATTGTTTGGCTTCTTCGTGCCACGATCGCAGTAAGGGCAAAAACTCCCGGGCGAGTTGGGGATATTCAAATAAAGTATTGACTTCATTTAAGGCCAGTACGACCGGGCGATCGAGATTATCGAGTAAATACCATTGAAAATAACAGGTACAATTGACCTTACTGCCAATATCTTCATCCCAATATTCATCTAAGTTGGGCTTGAGATTGAGTCCCCGACTGACTTGCGTGCAAAACCCCCGCAAAAATTTATCGAGATCGACACCGTCGACTTGTTGAAAATTAACGTTAACTCGATAATATCCCAAAGCCTCGGCGCGAGCGAGAACGCGATTTAAAAGAGAAGATTTGCCCATTTCCTTGGGAGCCTTAATGCGCAGCACGCAACCCGGTTTGAGAATTTCGTTATAAGCCTGTTCTTCTAGGGGAGGTCGGGGAATATAAAAGGGGGAGTCAAGAGGAACCGGCCCGTTTGGGTATTCGAGAGGCAAGTTGGCTGGAGGAGGAGAGGGGAGAGAAGGAGCAGATGCGACTCGAGAGGGCGTTTTTTTCGCGACTCCATCTGCCGCTTCACCTGTCATAGCGTCACTGCGAGTAGCATCAATTGGAGATTGGAAATCGGGCATGACAATCGCTCTAAGATAGCTAGAAAAGATGCTGGGCTTAAATTTTTATTCTACTACTTCTGCTTCTCCCAGCAGCGAATTGCATTGTCTCTTTAAAAGTTTATTTTTAGAGAAAAGTTATTGTTTCAATTAAAGATTGACGCGATAGAGCCGCACGGAGCGAGCAATTCCTTTTAATCCTTGTTCTCCCATATCTTGGACTTGTAAATCCAAGCGATCTTTGACAACATCATAAACGGTTTGAGACAAACAAATGCCCCCCGGATCGGCTTTGCTTTGCAAGCGTGCGGCAATATTAACCCCCAATCCGAGCACGTCCTCGCCACTAAAACAAACATCCCCCAAATGGATTCCCATACGATGATAAAGGATTTCTTGTGGATCGAGGAGAGCGCCGGCTTTTTGCAAGGATGTTTGCATGGCGATGGCGCAAGCAACGGCATTGACGGCACTGGCAAAATAAATTAACAATCCATCCCCCATGGATTTTAATACCTTACCATCGTGTTCTCGACAGACCTCTCGCATGCGTTGAAAGTCTCGTTGAATTAGCGTTAATAAATGAGTTTGATCTGCCTCCATTTTTTCTGTAGAACCAACGACATCGGTAAAAATAATGGCGGCTAAGTTGCTATCGGGAATGTCAGCATCTCCGTACAATCCCAATTGAGCGCTAAAATACAAGCGATAGAGTTCGCACGAACAACTGCATTCGCTGCCTTCTAAGGTCACTAAACCCATGCTGTAGAGTTTGTAGGCCGCGATCGATTCCAAACGCGCGCGACCGGGAGTAGAGACGACTTTTTCGTAAGCCTCTGCCAGTTGCCGTTCTTTTTGCAGGGTTCCCCATAATTCTCTCAGATGATCGCTATAAATTCCCGCTTCCGTGTGAGCTTCCTGTAATAATTGTTCGAGGGTGACGGTATTTCGACAGAGATGATAAAATGCCAGCTGGATGAGATAGGGATGACCGCCAATGGTCTCCATGAGCAAAAGCAACCATTTCTTTCCGTCTTCCGATGCCGCCCAATCTAACTGGTAGAGCAAGGCGAGATTTTGCACCTGATCGGGGGTAAATTGGGGAACTTGAATGGGCAACCCTACATTAAAAGGAGATTGATTGAGGTTCAAAGGAACGTATATCTCTGTTGAGTGAACGACAATGAGTCGCAGTTTTTCAAAGGAGGTTCCTTGTTTGGCTTGTTCGTGCCAAGAACGCAGTAAAGGCAAAAAATCCCGAGCGATGGCAGGATGCTCGAAAATGCGATTGACTTCATTGAGGGCGATGGCGATGGGGGTTTCGATTTCCTCGAGCACGTATCCTTCCAAATAAAGGGTGCAACTCACTTTACTGCCAATATCTTCATCCCAAAATTCATCGAGTAGGGATTCGATTTTTAATTGGCGGGTAATCATTTTGCAAAACCACCGTAAAAAGCGATCGATGGAGTCAAAAATTGATTCGTCAGTCTGCTGAAAATCGATATTAACGACATGAAAACCTTCCGCTTTGGCGCGATCGAGAATTCTCGCCAGTAAAGAACTTTTCCCCATTCTCCTCGGTGCTTTAATGCGAGTAACGCTCCCGGGTTTGAGAATTTCCCGACAGGCCTGTTCTTCGATGGGCGGTCGCTCGATATAGAAGTGAGAATTAGCGGGCAAGGGCGTGCCGGGAAATTCCAAGTCGAAGGTCATTGGAGGGTTGAAGATAAAAGGACGAGGATAAATGAAAACAAGGAGCATGAAGTCGATTGGGTCAATTTTAACATCTCGACAATAGGCATCCATTCAGCAAATCCAAGAAAACGCTTTATTTTTTACCCTTTACTCTTGAAAATAAATGCGATCGCAAAGATGGCGCTCTTCTTCTGTTAATTCTGTATTGGTGCGGAGATAATCTCGAACCCAATGGCAAGCATAGGTCAATTCATCTAACTCGAGAATGCGCTCTAAATCCCAAAGAATTGTGGTATTGTCTCGGCTTGCCGTCGCTAATATTTTGCTGTCTGGAGAAAAATCAACCCCCACGATCGCCGCACTATGAGCGGTGAGGGTTCTTAGGAGTTTCCCCTCTCGAGTCCATAATTTCGCCGTATTGTCCAAGCTCCCCGTGACTATCATTTTTCCATCGGCGCTAAAAGCCACCTCCATGATAGCACCTTTGTGTCCGGACAGAGCGCTCAACAATTCTCCAGACAAATTCCAGAGCTTGGGTAAACCCTCTTCTCCTGCCGTAATCAGAACTTGATTATCGGGAGCAAACGCAACGGCAGAGGCACCAATTTCATCGGCGATCCAAGAGTTCAATAATTCTCCTTCTAAATTCCATAATTTCACCGTTCCATCCCAGCTTGCCGTAGCCAAGGCGCGATCGTTGGAAGCAATGGCAATATCTAAAATTGTTGCTTGATGGTCGAGCAAGGTTGCCAGTAATTCTCCTTGCAAATTCCAGAGTTTGGCCGTCTTATCGGCACTTGTCGTGGCCACAATTTCTCCGTGGGAAGCAAAAGCAATTCCCCAAACCGCAATATCGTGACCGATGAGGGAAGTCATGGGTTTTCCTTGCTGCCATAATTTGCCCGTGCTATCCTCGCCCGCTGTTGCGATCGTTTGACTATCGGGAGAAACGGCAACTCCTAAAACCGTCCCTTCGTGTCCCCTCAGAACCTCGCGCAATCTTCCCCCGCGAGTCCATACTTTAGCCGTACCATCGTTGCTTCCCGTCACCAATGTTTTGCCATCGGGTGCAAAGGCGACATCTCGAACTCCCGCTCTATGTTCTGAAAGATAAGTAACAAATGCCTCTTCGAGATTCCATAGCCGAGCGGTATAGTCATCGCTAACTGTCACTAAAGTTTTATTATCGGGTGCAAAGTCAACAGCCCAGATCGTGCTTTGATGTCCGGTTAGGGTAGCCAGCAATTGTCCATCTCGCGCCCATAATTTAGCGGTTCTATCTTCACCAGCCGTTGCTAGGGTTTGACCGTCTGGGGAAAAAACAACATCTAATACCCGAAACTCATGGCCGATGAGGGTATCGAGCAACTTTCCCTGTCGATTCCACAGTTTGATGGTTTTGTCCGAACTGGCGGTTGCCAAAATCTCTCCATCTGGAGAAAAAGCCACGCCCCCAACTGCCGCATCGTGTCCGATTATCGTATCGAGCAATTTTCCCTGTCGATTCCACAGTTTGATGGTTCTGTCCGAACTGACTGTTGCCAAAATCTCGCCGTCTGGCGAAAAAGCCACACCCCAAATGGCAGCGGTATGACCGATGAGATCGTGCAAGAATTCTCCTTCTCGCGTCCAGAGCTTGACGATACCATCTTCTCCTGCCGTGGCAATTGTCCGGCTGTCGCTAGAAAATGCCACCGCTACAATGGCGATATCGTGTCCGACGAGGGTATGTAGCAATTGTCCTTGAGGCGTCCAGAGGTTGGCGATGTTATCTTCCCCGATCGTCACGATTGCTTCTCCATCGGGAGCATAAGCCACCCCTAAAACCGGGGCTTCGTGACCTTGGAGCGTTCTTAACAAGGTTCCATCTTTACGCCATACTTTTGCGGTTTTATCTTTGCTGGCCGTGACGAGGGTTTGTCCGTCGGGTGCGTAGGCGACATCCCAAATTCCTGCTTTATGACCCGAGAAGCGATTGTATTCTGCCGTACTGTAAATCGCTTGGCGCAAAACCTGTTGCACTCGTTCCTCAATCTGCGGATCGACTCGCTCGATCGCACTCAATTTTTGCGCGGCTTCGATCGCTTCTATCAGTGCGTCAAATTTATTCTGGGAAACAAAAAGAGCGTTTGAGAACGCAGCCAGTGCCCGAATTTCGCTAATTCTGGCCGTGCGTTCGCTGGCTGCCGATTGGCGGTACTGCCAAAAAGTTGTCATTCCCAATACGGACGCGATCGCAAAACCCGCGCTTACAGTTGCCAGCAGCAGTCGTTGAATTTTAGCAATTTTGCGATCGCGAATGAGTTGAGCTTCAATCGTTTTTGCCCGTTCTGCCTCCCAACGCATTTGTATTTCTTGTTGATCGAGTTCTTGAGAGGCTTTTAAAAACTGATAGTCAATATCGCTCAAACTTTTTCCGCGAGACCATTCTAGGGCATTTTTTAAGGCATTTCCCCGTAATAGTCTCGATTCATCGGTTTGTTTGGAATCCAGCCAAGCCTTGAATACTTCAGAATAGGGGCGTAATTTTTCCAATTGCGTTTCTACCCACTTCAAATCAAAAATCTGTTGATAAATTTTATTTTTGACTTGTAACTTTCCCTCTAATTTAACTACTAAACCCGATAAAATTAATTCAATTTGTTCTCGAGTGTCATTTGTTTTAATTTCTTGTTCTTGCAAGATATTTTGATACATTCCTAACAAGCGAGCGCCATATACTTCATTTCTTTTGAGGCGATCGCGAATGGTTTTCAGGTGTTCCGGTTCGTCTTGGGATTCCCATTTGTCAATAATTCGCAATTTGACCAAACTCTCGACCCAAAATGCCTCTGCTCCTGGGGGAATTACCAAAGATTTACCGGTTTCAATGCGGCTGGCTTCAATCGCAATCTGACACAATTTTTGCGTTAAAAATGGCTGTCCTGCCGTCCATTTTAAAATTTCTTCCACAATAACGCGATCGCGATTGTACCCCGTCTTCAATCCTGCCGCGAGGGAATGAATTTCATCAATTTTAAAACCCTGTAATTCGATCGACTTGCCAATATTAAAAGGGGTTCTCTTTTTATCAGAAATTAAGTCTGAAGGGGTGGCGACTCCAAAAATAGCAAAAGTCAGTCGCTTGTAACGAGGATCGTGAGTTCTTTGGTTGTAACAAAAACGAATTAGGGCAAAAAAATCATCAATGGGAAAATTCAAACTGAGAACGCTATCGATTTCATCAATAAAAATAAAGAGTCGATCTGCGGGCAATTCTTTCAGCAATACTTCCGCAATAAATTGGCTCAATTTTTGGATGTCAGAAATACCTTCTCGTTCTGCCCACCAAGTTTTGAATTTAACTTTTCGCAAAAGTTTAAAACCCCGCCACAATTCCACAGCAATACCTTTGTACCATTGCGTGGGGGTAATGTTTTCACTGCCAATATTGGTCATGTCAATACTTGCACACTTAAATCCTTCCCGCTCGAGGCGATAGCGCGTGCGAACCAATAAAGAAGATTTGCCCATTTGTCTGGAGTTGAGGACGTGGCAAAATTCTCCTTGTTTGAGGGCTTCGTATAATTCTCGATCGGCACGACGCTCGACGTAACTCGGTGCATTATCGGCAAGGCTGCCCCCAACTTGATAGTGATGATTCTTCATTCCGTCCTCCCCATCGTCTGTAGGTATCGTTTATTGATTGACGCGATCGCAAAGATGGCGATCGCTTTTCGATAGTTCCATATTGGTGCGGAGATAATCTCGCACCCAATTACAAGCATACGTAAATTCATCTAAATTGAGGATGCGTTCTAAATGCCACAAAATTGCCGTCCCGTCCCAACTGGCCGTCGCTAAAATATTCCCGTCCGGGGAAAAGGAAAGTCCCATCACGCCAGCATCGTGACCGATGAGAGTCAGAAGCAGCTTGCCTTCGCGAGTCCATAATTTGGCAGTTTTATCCCAACTGACCGTTGCCAGAATATCATTATTGGGAGAAAAGGCGACTCCCCAGACTCCTGCATTATGTCCGGAAAGAGTGGCCAGTAATTCTCCCGATCTGCTCCAAAGTTTGGCAGTACTATTTTCTCCACCTGTCAGCACGGTTTCTCCATCGGGGGAAAATGCAACTGCAGCCGTCCCGAGGGGGTCGGCGATCCACGAATCGAGCAACTCTCCCTTTAAATTCCAGAATTTAACCGTTCCATCCAAACTGGCCGTTGCAAGGGTTTGACCGTCTGGTGCAAACCCTAGGTCGGTAATCGTGGCTTCGTGAGCGAGGAGCGTTGCTTGCAATTCTCCTTGCACGTTCCAGAGTTTGGCGGTTTTGTCGGCGCTCGCCGTGGCAAAAATATCGCCACTGGGGGCAAACTCAACGTCAAAAACCACATTATCGTGACTGGGAAATGCGGCAATTTCCCGGTTGCCTTGCCATAACTTCGTGGTGCTATCCCGACTGGCCGTGGCGATCGTTTGGCCGTCGGGCGCAACGGCAACCCCGATCACCGTTCCCTCGTGTCCGACTAAAGTTTGGCGCAATTGTCCCTCTCGCGTCCACATCTTAGCAGTTTTATCTTCGCTGCCCGTAATTGCCGTTTGACCGTCGGGAAGGAATTCTACATCCCAAACCCCGCCTTCGTGGGCAATTAGAACGGTCAGAAATCTATCTTTCCAATTCCACAGTTTTGCTGTTTTGTCATCGCTGGCCGTGATTAAAGCATCTCCTTTTGGAGAAAAAGCAATATCCCAAATACCGGCATCGTGTCCGGTTAGAGTAGCTAGCAATTGTCCTTGCCTCGTCCAGACTTTTGCGGTATTATCTTCACTGGCAGTAGCAAGAGTTTGATTGTCTGAAGAAAAAGCAATCGCTAAGACCCGAGACTCGTGACCGATCAGCGTTCCGAGCAATCCTCCTTCCCGCGTCCACAGTTTGACCGTTCGATCGGAACTCGTTGTTGCGATGGTTTGGCCATCTGGAGAAATCGCCACATCCCAAACCGGATCGTCGTGAGCGACGAAGGTGTTTTGCAATTGCCCCTCTCGACTCCAAAATTTGACGGTCGTATCGGTACTCACCGTAATTAAGGTTTCTCCATCGGGGGAAAATACGCCGCCCCACACAGCAGCATTGTGACCGCTCAGAGTATAGCGCAGCTGTCCGTCTCGCGTCCACAGTTTAACGACGCTATCTTCTCCCATGGTGGCGATCGCTTCTCCGTCTGGAGAAAAAACGATATCGAGAATGGCCGCATCGTGTCCGGTTAAGGTTTCGAGTAAATTTCCCTCGACATCCCAAAGTTTAGCCGTATTGTCCTCGCTGGCCGTGGCGATCGTCCTGCCATCGGGGGCAAAAGCTACCCCCAATACAGCTGCTTTATGTCCCTCCAAGGTTGCCAGCAATTGTCCTTCTCTATTCCATAAGTTCGCCGTTCCATCTTTACTTGCCGTCGCAATCGTTTCTCCGTCGGGGGCGTAAGCAACGCCCCAAATCCCAGAATTGTGACCCGAAAGGCGATTGTACTCGATGGTTTTATAAATAGCTTGGCGCAGGCTACTATGCACTCGCGCTTTGATTCGAGAATCGATTTTATCGACCTCTTGCAACCTTTGGGTGGCTTTGATGGCTTCAATGAGAGAATCGAATTGGTTTCGAGAGGCTAAAAGGGCATTGGAAGAGGAGACAAGAGCCTGTATTTCACTCATTCTGGTATTATTTTCACTTTCGATCGCTTTGCGGTATAGCAAAAAGGCAGTGATTCCCAAGATCGAGGCGATCGCTAAGGCAATACTGGTAATTCCCAAAAAAATTTGTTGCACTTTGGCCGCTTGGCGATCGTGAATGAGCTGAGCCTCAATGACTTTACCCCGCTCGGCTTCCAATCGGATCTTCATTTCTTTTTGGTCGAGTTCTTGAGAGGCTTTCAAAAATTGATAATCGATATCGCTCAAACTCTTTCCTTGAGACCATTCAAGGGCTTTCTCTAAGGCTCTACCGCGCAATAATCTCGATTCATCAGTATAGTGGGAAGCAATCCACGCCTTTAAAACTTCCGAGTAAGGGCGCAACTTTTCTAGTTGTTTTTCTACCCATTCTAAATTGAAAATTTCCTGATAAATTCTATTTTTAACTTTTAATTTTCCTTCTGATTTAATAACTAAACCCGACAAAATCAATTCAATTTGTTCGCGACTGTCATCGGATTTAATACTGCGTCCCTGTAAAATTTTTTGATAAATTCCCAATAAACGAGCGCTATAAGTCTCATTGCGCTTGATGCGATCGCGGATCGTGCGAAGATGCTCGGGTTCGTCTTGCAACTCCCATTTATGAATAATGCGCGATTTGACCAGACTTTCTACCCAGAAGGTTTCCGCACCTGGCGGAATCGTTAGCATTTCGTTATTGCCATTGCGACCGGATTCGATGGCAATTTGACATAATTTTTGCGTTAAAAATGGCTGTCCGGCGGTCCATCTCAAAATTTCTTCAACAATAATCTTTCCTTGTTTTTTGTTCGTTGTCAATCCGGCAGTGAGGGCATCGATTTCGTCAATCTGAAACCCTTGTAATTCTATAGCTTTACCGATATTAAAGGGAGTTCTCTTTTTATCGGAAATTAGATCCGAAGGCGTCGCCACTCCAAAAATGGCAAAACTGAGGCGATTGTATTTTGGCTCGTGGGATCTTTGATTGTAACAGAAGCGAATCAAAGCAAAAAAGTCATCAATGGGAAAATTCAAACTAAGAACGCTGTCAATTTCATCAATAAAAATAAAGAGTTTGTCTTCTGTGAATTCTTGCAGCACGACTTCTGCAATAAATTGACTCAATTTCTGTACGACAGAAATGCCTTCCCGTTCCGCCCACCAAGTTTTAAATTTAACTTTTCGCAAGAGTTTAAAACCCCGCCACAATTCCACGGCAATTCCTTTGTACCACTGAGTGGGAGTAATCGTTTCACTGCCAATATTGGTCATGTCAATACTTGCACACTTAAATCCCTCTCTTTCAAGTTGATGGCGCGTGCGAACCAATAAAGAAGATTTTCCCACTTGTCTAGAGTTGAGAACGTAGCAAAATTCTCCTTGTTTGAGAGCGTTGTATAATTCTCGATCGGCACGTCGTTCGATATAGCTCGGTGCATTATCGCTTAGACTTCCCCCCACTTGATAGTGATGGCTTCTCATTCAATTCTCCTGCAAAAACATTGAGCAATTTACGCGTACAAGATACCAATACTTAAAAATTTCCCAAACGATCGCCCTAAAGAAGGTTTATTTTTCAGCCAAAAAAACAACGAATCTGTTGGATAATAGCAGAGGAGAGAGACAATTCTGGAGAAAAGTATAGATGCTCGTCGTTGAGAAAGACGAAAAATTGTAACAATTCTGAATCAATTAACCTTTGCGAGGAGTACAGATCGCCGAAAACAACAATTGCGGTATTTTAGCCAACTTGCTTAATTCCTCGAGGGAGCAATTCTAATAATCTTAGCAAATTGATTTGGGAAAAGCGAAAGTCCCATGAGAGGGCATGGTATTTAAATTTTGTTGGACGGCATCTTGTATCTTTTGAGTGAGATTGTCGATGGTTTGGGTGCGATCCTGCTTGCAGGCGGGTAAATAGTTTTTCAGATTGACGGGATCGCCGATTTTTACAAAGGCATCGCGATCGCCTTTGGGCTGAGGGCGATCGATTGCCAACACTTCTCGTTCCAAACGAGTCAAGGTGTCTAAAAAGCGTTCGGAAGTGGGATCGGCAGCAACGTAACCATCATAAAGCGCATCAAAGTTGAGCAGGCGAATCGTGGCTTTATAAAGGGTTGCAGAACCGGAAGATAGTTCGCTTTGAGAGTCGAGGAGAAATTGAATTTTATAAACCCGTTCCCGTAGGGGAAGATGAGAATTCGAGTCGATTCCTAATTTTTGTTCGCAATCGGTTATAAGATGAGTTCTCACTTTTTTGATTCGTCGATTGAGATCTGACTCATATAAATTAGGTGTAAAAATACTATATTCTCGTTCGATATTATTGAGGACTTTTTCGCCGATCGCTCGTAAGCGCGGATAAAATGACTTGTTTTTCGGTACAATATCGAGAGTAGTTTCTAATTGGCGCAGGCTATTGGAGATCGTATTGGTCATGGAAGTGCGATAGCGATATTTGAGGCTAATGGGAACGAGAAAGAAATTGGGAACTACTGCGGTTTGCTGGGCGAGTTTTTGCAGCACTTGCAGGGGCATTTGCACCGCCCCGGGGCGAAAGGGCATGACTGTATCGTTTTGATAAGAACAGCCTCCCTCGGGAAAAATAACGAGTTTGGTGGCATCTTGGCGCAAGAGAGCGAGGGTATAAGCAATACTGGGGCGATCGCCCGCGCCGCGTTTAATAGAATAACAGCCCATGCGTTGCAAAAATTCCCCCTGCCAACCGCGAAAGTTATCATGGGCGACAAGGTAGTGAAATAACTGTCCCGAGCGCGCAGAGAGGAGGCAGAGGGCGATGGCATCGCTAAATGAGGGATGATTGGGCATTAGAACGAAGCGATCGCCCTCTATGGCTTTTAATTTATCTAAATCCCTGTCGGCAACTTTTAAATTCAAGCGATAGGCGGTATAAGCGACCCCATAAGAAAGACTTTGGATGAGGCGAACGAAAAGTGGGGTTAATTTGGCAGGATAAAACTCGGCACGTTTCACCATGATGTTCGGGCAAAAATAAACGAATATATCGAGCCTAAGCGAATCATCGTTAATTTCACGATCGACTATGACACTTTTTGCAACAGGGATTTTTAGGCGATCGCGACAACCCATTTCCGCAAAGATATCATTGTTCCGAATGCCAGATGACTGAAGAGAAATTGCTCTCAATATTACAGCGATGCGTGAATTTTACGGGTGGGGGGTAAAATAAGGTTTGGCTTGAACGTAGCGAGACAAAAAAGATGGTCAATGAAGCAGCAATTCCCGTCGTCGTCAATGGTGCGGGGGGCAAAATGGGGCGCGAGGTCATTAAAGTTGTTGCCGAAGCCAAAGATACGCTCTTGGTGGGTGCGGTAGACCTCAACCCGGATTTATTGGGACGAGATGCGGGAGTGATTGCAGGGTGCGGTGAATTGGAAGTTCCCATCGTCAATGACCTGCAAAGTATTTTAGTCGTCGCGACCCAAGAAAAAGTCCAAGGCGTTATGGTGGATTTTACTCATCCCGATGGCGTTTACGAAAATGTCCGCAGTGCGATCGCTTATGGCGTGCGTCCGGTGGTGGGGACGACGGGACTCAGCCCGGAACAAATTAAAGATTTGGCGGATTTTGCCGAAAAAGCCAGCACGGGGGCGATAATTGCGCCTAATTTCTCCATTGGCGTGATTTTAATGCAGCAAGCTGCTATTCAAGCCTCAAAATATTTCGATCACGTTGAAATTATTGAATTGCACCACAACCAAAAAGCCGATGCACCGAGCGGGACGGCGATTAAAACGGCACAAATGCTGGCAGAATTAGGCAAGACTTACAACCCGCCCTCGGTGGAGGAAACGGAAAAGTTAACGGGGGCGAGAGGAAGTATTGGGGATGAAAATATCCGCATTCACAGCGTGCGCCTTCCCGGACTGATTGCCCATCAGGAAATTCTTTTTGGTTCTCCCGGTCAAATTTACACTCTGCGCCACGATACCAGCGATCGCGCTTCTTTCATGCCGGGAGTTCTCCTCGCCATTCGCAAAGTTACCGAATTAAAATCTTTAGTATACGGTCTCGAAAAAATTCTTTGATTTGACTCCCCCGCTCCCGTCGCTCCCCTGCTCCCGTCGCTCCCTCTGCCCCATGCTCATTCCCATCACCCGAGAAAAATTCGAACAGTTAGTCCCGACGATCGCTACGGGTTCCCAATATGCTGCTGTTTGGGGAACCGTGAGGGACGTGTTGCGACGGCTGCTGATTTCTTTTGTTGGCGTGATTGTGCTTTGGGTATTAGATATTCTCTTTGGGGGGGTGGCGCAAGGATTTAAGTTTATTTTGGGGATTATTTTTGGCTTTTATTGGCTGTGGTCTCCGGTGTATTGGGCGAGCATGAAAAATTCTTCTTATCGAAAATGGCGTTATAGCGGTTTTTGGCGGGGTCGGGTACTGGATGTATTTATTACGGAAGATATTATCGATGAGGCGGAGAGTTTTAACCGTTTGGGGGATTTGGTCATTGTGGAAAACCGGGAACGCCGTATCAATGTCGAAATTGGCGATAAGGAAGGATTTAGAATCATTATTAAAGCGCCTTTGCAGCGCATTCACAAGGCCATTGCCCGGGGTCAACCCGTGGAATGTCTGGTCATGTCCAACGATCCCGATCTGGAAAATATTCGCAAGGTCAGCGATATTTATATTCCCAGTCAGAACCTTTGGGTGGGGGCGTACCCTTGTTTGCGGCGGGACTTTTTTATCGCCATGCGTGAAGATCTGCGCGATCGCTATGGTAAGAAAGGCTCTCGCAATACTCCTCCTCGGAAAAAGCGCCCTTCTCGCCGCCCTTCTCAGAGCGAGCGGGATAATAGTAGAAGAGGCGATCGCGATTATGCGGAAATGAGACGGCGCAGACAACGCGAAGATCGGCGAAGAGAAAGGGCGGCGAGTCGCAATACTGAAGAATATTAACTTGAAGGTCAAAGAACTGCCTCAACCGGGTTATCGCCCTCCGGAATTTGTTCGAGTCGAACAGTTTTCCGATCCTCATCTTGTAGGAAACTGGCAGGATGCCAGTTCCACGGATTGTTGATTGATTTTCTTAAATCCTTTCATTTTCTCAAACATTTTTGATTTGACTTTTCATTTCTACATAACTTTTTTCTGCATCTCTCCGTTTATCAGAGGTAAAATTTTTGCCTAGAAAGTTCGGACCTCGCAAACTAGGATTTTGAATGATTCCGGCGGGCATTGTTCCCTCGTTTGCTAAAATTTCCTTAGCCATCTCAATATACGCATCAAATTCGGCCATATAAATATACCCTTTCAAACTCCATATTGAATTGAAGCGAAAAGGATCGATGACTCTTTCTGCTCGAATAATCGGCCCCATATCTACTCCTTCGTCAATATAATGAATCGTAAATCCTGCTGCTTGCTTGAATTTGTCAATATCTCTCAATGTAGCCATATTTTCTATAGCATAGACTCCTCTTGCATAGGGTAAAACAGCAGAATGAACATTAAAAATTTTTGAATGACTGAGTTCTATCCACCAAGGTTTCAGAATTTGGGTAACACAAACAAAAATATAAGGAGAAACATCTTTACAGGCTGCTTGTAAAAAATTTTTTGCATACTTTCCATTGACATTATTGCCGAGAAAAAATGTGTTTGTGTATCCTGTTGTAGAAGATTTAGATATGCCAAATAAATCGATCATGGCTTTTTCAGTATCATCAAAATCGCTATAGATCGAGTTCAGTTCTTTTTTCATTGTATGAGTTAACTGTTTCTGACCCACATAGTTTGCATGAAACGTTTTTCTTTTTTGCAGAATATCTATTGATGGTTGTTCTTCTTTGACTAAAATTCCTCGGAAATTAGAGTCATGTGAAAAACTTTCGATCCATTTAGATACTAAATAACTACAAGTAATAGTAGAATCTGTGAGAAGATAAAACTCGTTTTTTGGCATGATTCGATCGATTAGTTTCTCTTCAAAAACTACAAAATATTATTCATTGTACCCAATTGGATGATTCATAATCTTCAATATCTGTATAAAATAAAAGAATTTCTTCACCCGAGTCGATTGCATTTAAAGCAATTAAATGCGCCCAATCTCCAATCTCATTTTTGACCCACTCAATCTTTGCATTGGGTCGATCTGAATGATTGCAGAACGTTGCCAATCCTAGAACAAGATAACCGCTTGCAGGCCGATTGCCAAGGTAGCGATCGGGTCGAACAAAACAATATTGAAAAAGTTCGGTGGGTTTCAAGAGTTCTCGCGTTTTGTCAGCGATCGCGATCGCGGGGGAAATTTCAATGACTTCACCCGATTGGATGAGTTGCGTCGCAATTACCATTCTTCCTTTTGAAGGATGCTGAGAAACTTTGATAGAGCTTGAGAGATCGATCATAATGACAAAGAGAGGCAAAATACCGACAGAGACGATAATAACACCCTTTTGTCTCTGTTTGAAATTGTGAAGAACGGGTAATAATGTATTAAAATACCATTTGTAATGGTAGATAGAGTTTCAGGAATAAAAATCGTGTCTTTACAAATTTATGGGATTCCCAATTGCGGTACTTGCAAAAAGGCTTTAAAGTGGCTCGATACTAAGGGGGTAACTTATGAATTTATCAACACAAAAGAAAGTCCACCCACGTCAGAAATGATTCGAGAATGGGTGGATTCTCTCACGGCGAAGGCAATGCGAAATACTTCGGGTGCTTCTTATCGCGCCTTGGGAGAGCAAAGAAACAGCTTTACAGACGAACAATGGATTAATGCTTTTGCGAATGATGCCATGTTACTCAAGCGTCCGATAATGGTTAAAGAGGGGACGGCTGTTTTAGTAGGTTTTCGCGCCAAAGAAGAGGCGATCGCGGCTGCTTTAGGAATTTGAAATTCCCAAGAAACGGGCAGGGGGTCGTCGAGTGACTTGTACTGAGCGACTTGTACTGAGCGACTTGTACTGAGCGACTTGTACTGAGCGATGTCGAAGTATGTCGAAGTATGTCGAAGTATGTCGAAGTCATGCCAGTTCCACGGATTGCTATTCTCTTAGATTCTATGGTTTTTCGGCTTCTTTGGTGGCAATATCCAAGGCTAATTTATGGATTTCTTGCCAAGGGCGATCGCTTTCCCGCGCAAGGTTTGCACAGTCTTCGTATTCGGGTTGGATATTGAGAATTTTATCCTCTTGACGGGCAATTTTAACTCGGATCGTGCCGTAAATTGTCGAAACTTCTTGTATTTCTCGCTGCAAAATGCGACGCTTTTGGAAACGGCGGCGAATGCCTAAAGTCGTCGTTTCTCGAAAGATCGTTTCTTCTAATAAAGTAATGCGAGAGGGGTAGCAAATGACAGTTAAAAGGATACCCGTGCGAAACTTTTTCATCGCGATCGCTTGCGTAAAAACATCCAATGCCCCCGCTTCCAATAAGCGATCGCAAGTATAAGCAATGCCTTGAGGATTCATATCGTCGATCTGGGTTTCCAAAACCGCGATCTCTTCAATCTGGGCCGGCGATCGCGCTTCTCCCAACCAAATGCGGAGAATATTGGGAAGGGGTAAATCCTTCGTTCCCGCACCCAAACCCACCCGCGAGAGTTGCAGGGAAGGACGAGAACCGAAATGCGTTGCTAAAGTCACGGCTAATGCCGCCCCTGTCGGCGTAACCAACTCCATTGCAATCCCATTATCATAAATTGGTACTCGTCCCATTTCCCATAATTGCAAAACTGCCGGCACCGGAACGGGTAAAATACCGTGGGCTGCCTTGACCGTTCCCCCACCCGTCGGGAGTGCCGAACAATAGAGTTCGTCTATCCCCAACCAATCCAGTCCCAAACAAGTCCCTACGATGTCTACAATGGCATCAGTGGCTCCAACTTCGTGAAAATGAACTTTTTCCGGTGCAATCCCATGCACTGCCCCTTCTGCCTCTGCTAAGTTTTTAAAAACTTGCAAGCCCCATTTTTCCACGCGTTGGGGTAAATTTGCGCTTCTGATTAAATGCTCGATTTCGGGTAGATGTCGGGTAGGAGGATGATGGTGATGTTTTTCTCCTTCCGAGAGTAAATCGATATGTGCCTTCATTGCTCGTTGTCCCTGACGTTGAACGGTTTCTACTCGCAAGGCAAACTCATCTCCGAGGCCGAGTTTGTCCAACTGGGCGATCGCGTAGTCCAGAGGAACGTCTAAATCGAATAACGCCCCCAAACACATATCTCCGGCAATTCCCGTGGGACAATCTAAATAGGCAATTTTGGACATTTTTATCCTTCCTTTTCAAGGCAATGGCTACCTTATACGAACTTCATCCGGATAACCCACAACAACGGCGAATAGAGACAATAGCAAAAGCACTCCACGATGGTGCGGTCATGCTTTATCCCACCGATACCGTCTATGCGATCGGTTGCGATCTCAACGCAAAAACAGCTGTCAAGCGAGTCCGGAAAATCAAACAACTGTCCAATGATAAACCCCTTACCTTCCTTTGTTCCTCTCTTTCCAATATTGCCCGCTACGCCTTGGTGGAAGATCGAGCCTATCGTATCATGAAGCGCCTCATCCCCGGTCCCTATACTTTTCTTCTCCCCGCTACGAAATTAGTACCGCGTATTGTTATGAACCCCAAACGCAAAACGACAGGAATCCGCGTTCCCGATAATATTATCTGTCAAACTCTTCTCGAAGCCTTAGAAAATCCCCTGATTTCTACCTCCGCACACCTTCCCGACGAAGACGGCGAATTTCCGACCATCGGACTCGAGCGATCGCGCCTGTTTGACGCCCTCGATCCTTTTGTCGATATCATCATCGATCGCGGTTCGGAATTGGGCTACCAAGTTTCTACCATCCTCGATTTTACTTCTCAGAAACCTTTTATCTTGCGAAAGGGTCTGGGATGGGAACTCGCTGAAGAATGGATCGAGGGGTAATTTCAACGAGCGATCGCCCAATTCTATTTCTTCGGTCATGGGCTAAAATCCCGCCCATTCTACAAAGACTGCGATCGTCATTTCGGACGCGAGGCCGCATTTTCCTAACCGTCCCCTGTAATTGAGCGGGATGCGAGGGCAATGAGGCATGTTGAATCAAAGCAAAAAAGATGCTCGATACCAGTAATAGAAAGCGTTTTGGCGATTGTTGGCGCTGCTCTGTAATTTCCGCAAGTTTCGGAGAGATGCGCCAAATTGGGGTTGTGACACAGGAATTCCTAGATGGCGGAGGTGGGGTTCGTAGATTCTGATGTAAGCAACAAGGTTCGGCGTAACTTAAAGTCATCCTTTTGCTTGCACTGTTTCCATCTTTCTACCGGGGCATTACCATGAACGCTAACACCTGCAATCTCGTTAATTCTTCTCCTATCCAAACCTCTGTCTATCCGGAACAAAATTCTTCTTCTCCTTTATCCTTAGAAACCATTATTCTCAACGAGCTGGAAACTCGCCTCGGCAGGATGCCGCGATCGGCTAAGGCATTAGCCAGTCGTATCTCTGTGGAAGTCCAACGGGTTTGCAGCAAAAGCACCCGCATTCAAAAGTCTGGGGAAATCCGCTCTCACCAACTCTATTTGATACGCCATCGCCTCAATAAGTGTTTGGACTATTACCAATCGGGCTCCGAACGCGGTCGGGTGGAACTTCACGGCATCCTCAGCACCATCGTGTATCGCCATATTGCCCCTGCTAAGGCACAATTGGGTTTTTCCGGTCGTTACAACTTGATTGAGGACTTTTTACAAGATTTTTATGCGGAGTCTTTAAAAGCCTTTCGTCGGGAAAATGAAGTTCGCGAAAACTATCAACCCCGCACTCAGTTAGAATTAGCGGAATACATGGCCTTTACGGAACAATATGCCAAGCGGCGCATTTCTCTTCCCAATGGTTACTCTCAACAATTGATTATTTTAAGAGCGCAAACCTTTGCTCGCCGTCAGCCCAAAGAAACAACGGTGGATATCGAACGGGCAACAGAATTTTCTAAGGGGGAAGATGCGGAAAAAATGCAGCGATCGGCGGTGGTTCAGCAAGTGCGATCGCAGATGGTTTCCGATAACCCGGATCCTTGGGAAAAAGTCAAGCGCGATCGGGTGATGGCTTCTTTGTTCGAGTATCTCCAAAATCAAGGACGGGAAGATTGCGCCAATTATTTAGCGCTGAAAATGCAAGATTTACCCGCATCGGAAATTGATGAAATCATGGGGTTAACCCCTCGGGAACGGGATTATTTACAACAGCGATTCAAATATCACGTCGAAAAGTTTGCCCGCATTTCTCATTGGGAACTCGTTCATCAATGGCTCGGGGCGGGTTTGGAGCAACGGTTGGGCATGACGGAAAGCCAATGGGATGCGTTTCTCGAACAACTTTCTCCCCAACAGCAGCAAATTTTAGAATTGCGACGGGAAGCAAAAAGCGATGAGGAAATCTTGCAAATTCTCAGCTTAACGCCGAAAAAGTTACAAAAACGCTGGACGGAGTTGTTAGCAATCGCGGCTAAGGTACGGAATAATGATAAATAGGGGGAAATCTAACCGAGCTAATGATAGGGGACGATCTAGCGGAAAAGGCTTTTTCAACCCCTATCAGTTAGAAAACGACATCACTCCAGAAACGCTATGGCAAAACTAATTGAGTCGTGAATGCCTCGCAGGCTGAAACCCTTGCCACTGCTGATTTGCTTGACAACTCAAATGGACTTTCTAGATGGCTTGGGACAAGTCCCTAAATCCCAATCCACGTAAAGATCTCGGGGGTCTGTATCTCGCAACCAACCGACTAGTATTTTATAATCTGCGATGTTTTTCACCCCAATACAGCCTGCGGTTCCTGGAGAATGATTATTACGATTCCAGTCAATGTGGATTTCAATATCACTGCGCTGAGTTTCACCGGGTCCTTTGTATATAACCGGAGTGGTAACGGGGCCTACCCCTGGCATGAAAATCGTGCCAGAATATACATCCTTTCCACCTGCCCAACGAATATCCTTGATATACCATTTTCCTTCGGGAAGCGGTTCCATAGAACCACTTTTGCTCTTAGAACCCGTGCGGAAGAATTGTTTGCCGGGTTTTCCGGAACAAACCTCGAGCTGGCCTTTTAACTGTCCATCCTTGATATACTTTAGAATTAAAACAAAGCAACCGTATTTATCCTTCCGGTTTGTCTTGGTTAACCGCAAATAAGTTCCGGGAGAAAGCTTGCTCTTATCAGAAGGAATCTCCGCATTCGAATACAGTGCTGCCCAAGTTTTCGGACCGACTTTTCCATCGGCTTCAGCATAACCCAAAACATCGACTTGAAACTCTCTGACAGCCTTCTCAGTTCGATTCCCAAAGATGCCATCAGGTTCAGATTTATAATAGTCAAGTTCCTGCAAGCGCGTTTGCAGTTCTCGAATCTCGTGTCCCGGTAAATTATCATCGCTCATGCCTTTGTATAATAGGGGTTGACTCCGCTTTAGTAGATTCTCCTCTTCCTTGCGAGGAGCTTGGCGACCGTTAAAGATAATGCGCTTTCCTTGGGGAATTTCCTTGTTTGCTGGAGCAATATCGAATTTTTTTGCTTTGGGATATTGCTTGAAAAAATCGATGACGTCGTCTGGGAGAGAGGTCTTGAGTTCAACGATTTCGATGACTTGCTCGTTATGATAAGCGACGACCACCAGATTTTTTTCCGTTCGATATCCCTCCAGCAAACTGACTGAATATTGGGGAGAAGGTTCTAGTTTGATAGGTTGTCCAAAACCATCAGGTTTACGAAATAAAGCTGCTTCAGCATTGCGGCGATTAACCAACCCTGGGGAGACAACTTTCTGGCCATCTTTTACGATTTTATTCCACCGCTTAAACTCATCCGCAGCCCCCTCATAGTCTCCTTTGTTGAGTTTGCGGAGTAAGGTGCTGTCTTTCAATGCTCCCACACCAATGTTATATGTAAAAGACACTAACGCATCAAACTGATTTTGATTAACGTCAACCTTAACAAAATCCGAAACGCTGCGAGCGTTTTTGTGACATTCGCTATACAGAAAACCATCGGCTTCTTCTTGGGTGATGGCATCTCCTTGCCGAACCATGCGTCCATCCGGATAGTATGTTGTACCCCAACCGATTGTCCATACGCCTGCCGGCTCAAGATAGGCTTCAAGTTTGCAGCCTTCAAATTTTTGAATCAGCTCTATACAATTGAATGAGAATGACATGTCCACGATCGATACCTCATGACAGCAACTATTAGTTATTTTGATTGAGACGGAGACATTAATACCCTTAACATGTAGGGATTGAATTCCTACTGGCATGACACGACTAAAATCATGTATTCGCGTAGTAGCGCCTCTAAAAGATAGACGGTTGACCAACATACTTTCTGAATAACTACAGGATAAAAGGCTTGAAAAGAAGAACGGGATGAGGTTTCATCAATAAAGTTTATTGAGAGTCATTGAGGATTTCATGAAGGTTAAACCGGATGACCGCAAGCACCTTTTTCTTTGTCTTGTTGTTGCTGTTCTTGCACTAACAATTCTCGTGCTAAATCATCTTCAGAACTTTGCAAATATTGACGGATGAGCGATCGCGTTTGCTGATAGGCAATGCGGGAATTTTCCTCTGTAGCATTCTCCCATAATTGAGATTCCTCGGCGTGGTGAACGAATCCATTAAAAAGCATTTCGCAATCCCGAGCGTATTTTCGGGTATCTTGGAGGAGATGTTCGTGCCAGACAAAATCGACTTCTTTGGGAGGTACGAGAATTTGGGAGGGGTGTAAATAGGATACGAAGAGAAAGAGGAGATAGCGAGCGATCGCGAGATGAGTCTGCCGTTCCGTCCATCCTTGACCTTGGGGAGATGCTAGGGAGGTCGCAACAGAACTCAGATCGAGTTGCTCGAGTTTCTCTTGCAAAACCCCGCAATCGAATTGCGCGAGCATTGTTTGGATGCGATCGGCCTGCCGGGGGTCTTGAATGACGCGAGTTTGGTTCTGCTTAAGGGTAGAATGCAGTAAGGAAGAAATATGCAGATCGGTTAAGTTTGCCATTATAATGGTCTCCGTCAATATTTATGCAGATGAAGTAGTCGTTCGCTAGGTGACTACTTTTTTCTTGGGTCGATCTTTAGGCACGATCGACAGTAAGATAGTGGGGAATTCAAGAATTGCGAATTCTTAAGACCCTAAACTTATCTCTTTTCAATTGTCCGAATCTTATGCAGGGTGCGATCGCCGATTATCGGAATGGCACATTGACAAGACATATTCCCAAAAAGAGAAAAATATCGAATTAATCCCTACAATTCCATGCAATTCTACGGCGATCGCGCGATTGACCCTCACTATCCCAAAATTATCTTGACTTTTAGCGATCGTCATTTTCGGGTAGAAATCGAGCGCGATGAATGGGAAGGACGAAAAATTTATGCCGCTTGGGTGAATTACGATCTCGGATCGGCACTTGCAGTTCCTTATGCTCCTACTGTAAAAAGTGCCATTCGTCAAGCCAAACACTGGATCGATCTTTATTATCGACAAACAAGTCTCTAGGGGATGTGACAAGGGATTTTAATAATAAATTCCGTCCCTTCCCCCGAGGTTGAAATGCATTGCAGACTTCCTTGATGTTTTTCGACGACGATAGAATGGGCGATGGACAAACCCAAACCCGTTCCTTTCCCAATGGGTTTCGTTGTAAAAAAAGGATCGAATAATTTGGCTTGGACTTCGGAGGAAATTCCCGTACCGTTATCGGCAATCGAAATAATGATATAATCGCCAAATATTTCTGTTTTGACACGAATTTCGAGTTCGGTCTTTTCCGATTCTTCCAAAGCGTCGATCGCATTGGCCAGCAAATTCATAAATACTTGATTTAACTGGCCGGGATAGCATTGAACAAGAGGAATATCTCCATAATCTCTGCTGATTTCAATTCCTTGGAAGTCCCCCTTTGCTTTCATGCGACCGTGCAAAATCATTAAGGTACTATTGATGCCTTCGTGAATATCTACGGCTTTAAAGTCAGCTTCATCTATTCGTGAAAAATGACGCAACGATAAGACAATTTCGCGAATTCGCTCCGCACCGACTTGCATGGATTTTAAGAGTTTTGGCAAGTCGGCTTTGACAAAATCCAGATCGATTTGGTCTATCCAATCCTCAATTTCATCAACGGTCATTTGACTGTCATATTTTTGATAGAGCTCGACTAAATGCAATAAACTATCGGCATATTCGGAAGCATATTTTAGATTGCCATAGATAAAATTTACGGGGTTGTTAATTTCATGGGCAACCCCAGCCACTAACTGGCCTAATGAAGACATTTTTTCGCTCAAAACCAGTTGCGATTGTGCATTTTTAAGCTCTGTCGTTCTCGCATCAACTTGTCGTTCGAGCTGATTGTTAAAATCTTGTAATTGTTGATTCTTTGTTTCTAATTCTAAGGTTAAAGAACGAAGTTTGAGATGTAAGTTCGCTCGCGCGAGGACTTCTTCTTGTTGAAAGGGTTTTGTAATATAATCAACTGCTCCTAAAGATAAACCTTTGATCTTATCGGTTGTTTCCGATAAAGCGGTCATAAAGATTACAGGAATATCGCGAGTTTTCTCGTTGGCTTTCAAGCGACGACAGGTTTCAAAACCATCAATACCCGGCATCATCACATCGAGAAAAATCAGATCCGGTTCGGCTTCCTCGAGTTTGCTGAGGGTACTTTCTCCATCTTTGGCAACTAAAACTTTAAAACCCGACTCTTTCAAGAAATTAAATAAGACTTTGATGTTGGTTGGATTGTCATCAACAATCAAAATAATGGGCTTGTTTTGTTGTTCCATAATCATGAGTTATTCAAGAAGAAGAGAATTAACAAAAACGGGTCTTTAAAAGATTGAGTCGAGAAATTGAGTGGCCTGCTGAAGATCTAACGGTCGAGAAAAGAAATAGCCTTGTCCGAATTCACACCCTAATTCTTTTAAGCGCGAGTATTGTTGCTGCGTTTCAATTCCTTCTGCAACCGCGTCCATTCCTAAATGATGGGCCAAAGCAATTGTCGTTTGCACGATCGCCGACCCACCCCGCTCTCGATACAGGTTGTTGACAAAAGAGCGATCGATTTTTAAGGTATCGATGGGAAAAGAGTGAAGGCGGCTTAGGGAAGAGTATCCCGTTCCAAAGTCATCGATACACAGGCGAATGCCGCGATCGTGAAGTTGCTCTAATATTTGAATTTTAGCGGTTGATGTTTCCTCGACAAAACAACTCTCGGTAATTTCGAGTTTGAGTCTGGAAAGTTCGACGGGCAGAGAATCCAAAAGAGATTCGAGGGTGCTATCGGTTTTCCATTGTAATAATTGTATCGGAGAAACGTTCGCGTTCATCATGAGGGCGCGATCGTATCGGTCTTGCCACTGTCGCAATTGTTCGCTGGCAGTTTTTAATATCCAATCTCCTAAAGGTTGAATGAATCCGGTTTCTTCAGTGAGAACAATGAATTTTCCTGGAAATAACAATCCCCGTTCGGGATGCTGCCAGCGAATCAAGGCTTCAAAGCCCAATAAACCTTTGGTTTGCAGGTTCAAAATAGGTTGATAGTGCAAACAAAATTCTTGCCGTTCGAGAGCGCGGGGCAAGTCTCGCTCCAATTTCAATCTCGCTAAAGAGAGAACTTGCATTTCGGGGGTGAGAACGGCAAAACGTCCGCGTCCGTCTTTTTTGGCGCGATACATGGCAACATCGGCATCTCGGAGAACGTCGATCGCATTTCGATAGCCTTCGTCGCCGCCAACGATCCCGATGCTGGCATCGGTGGAAACGCGATAGTTACCGAGGAAAAAGGGGGTTTGCAGTTGGGTGAGAATTTCTCGGGCGATGGTAGTGGCGCGATCGCGATCGCCCGATACTAAAATCGCAAATTCATCCCCTCCCAAGCGAGCGATTTCGTCTCCATCGTCGATGCAGTTCCTTAAGCGTCGAGCAACGGCTTTGAGAAGCTCGTCCCCGACTAAGTGTCCCAAACTATCATTCACGCTTTTAAAGCGATCTAAATCGAGAAAGAGAACGGCAAAATCATTTTTTGATTGCGTCAAGGCTGCCGATAAATGCTGGACGAATAAGGTGCGATTGGCTAAATTCGTGAGCGTATCATGAGAGGCTTCGTAACTGAGGCGCTCTTTTTGAGCCTCTAGATCCGTTAGTGCGCTTGCCAGTTCGCGAGTTCTCTGTTCGACTCGTTGTTCTAAGTCTTGGGTCAGTTGGCGCAATTTTCCTTCAACGGATTTCCTCACCTTTATTTCTTCTAGGAGTTGTTGATTTTGCGAGTTCAGTGCTTGATTCAACTGACGCAATTGTAGGTGTAAATTAATGCGGCTGAGAACTTCTTGTTGATAAAAGGGTTTGGTAATGTAGTCTACTGCCCCCAAGTTTAAACCTTTTACTTTTGAGTCGAGTTCTGAGAGTGCTGTCATAAAAATGATGGGAATATCTTGGGTTAGGGGGTTCTTTTTAATGCGATCGCAAGTTTCAAAACCATCTAATCCCGGCATCATTACATCGAGCAAAATTAAATCCGGCAAAACTTGTTCGACTTTTGCGATCGCGCTCTCTCCATCCGATGCGACCAAAACTTTAAATCCCGATTCTTTTAAAAATCTGAATAAAAGTTTAAGGTTTGCTGGATTGTCATCAACAATGAGAATGAGATCTGATGATGTAGAAGCCATTTGCGAATTGGCGGTATCTCAATAGAACAATTGATTTTATTCTTAATTTGACTCTGCGTTCTGATGAATTTGGGGCAAACTCAAACAATTCGACACTTTAGGGAAAAACTCTCTATTACATTACCTATTTCTTGTTAAAGGAGTCAAGTCAATATTTTCTTTAACTTCCAGTTAACTTTTCTATAAACCGAGCATAAAATCGCGAGATTTAGTATAAAATGTCACAAAAAATAGTCAGTCTAGTAATTTTTACTGAGGAAGGGGCGATCGCTCTCGTCTCGGTCTTTGTTATCCTTTCTTTAAATTGTAATATTTCGAGTTTTAATGTCTTCAATAAATAATTGAAAACTGGGATTTTTGGGATAATATTGGGGGAATTTTTTCGGGTTTAAATAATAATTTTCGGAGAGGCGATCGTAATCGTCGTAAGTTTTGGTAAATTTTGCCAGTTCTCCGGTTAATGCTCGTTTTAATCTTTTTTCACAGTTTTTAATTTGTTCGGCTTGTTTGGTCTCGCTGCAATACAGGGGGAGCAACCAACATTCGATGGAGTGAATCGCGATCGCAAAGAAAAATTGTTCTGAAAATTGACTATAAAATGTTTCGCCGATGAGAGTTTGGAGTTTCTGGATCGTGCGATCGCGCAATTCTTTGACGCTTAATTCTCGTCCGGCTTCATATTTTGGGATATTAAAGTTGGGATGTTCGCAAACGTCAGTATCAATGTGAATAATAACATAATCGACAAGTTGAAATGTTTCCTCCCAGTCTTCTTCTTGACAATATCGCAAAACCTGTTCCCAGCCACCAAAAGAACTTGCATCTTTATTTCGTTTGGGTTGTAGGTCGATAATATCAAGATCGGAAGTGTCAAAATATCCCATTAAAATATTTTCAATCACCACTTGATCGGTTATTCCTTCTGCAATAATGCCAAATCTAGCCATATTAAAAATGCTTGGGCATTCCTCCAATATAACCTCTTAAAAATGCTTCTGAAAGTCTGATAGGTTTTTTCTGTCCGATTGGTTTTGGTGGAAAAATGCGTCTCGCTCGAGTTCGTCCAAATTTATTTCGATAAACAACAAATAATCTCTGTTCCTCATCATGTAAATCTAATCCGTCTAGAATAGCAGGATTATGGGTTGTCAGAATGGTTTGTTTATCGTATTTTTGTGCGAGTTCTATTAGTTCTTCAACGACTCGCCAACATAATTTCGGATTAAGTGCATTATCAATATTATCGATCGCAAAGAATTTGGGAGTTTCTTCGCCAACGAAGAGGGCAAGATAAAACAGGGTAAATAAGAATCCTTCGTTTGAACTGCGCTGATCGAAGTATTTGAGATCGCGATCGAGATATTTATCAGTTATATATATTTTTCGTTCGGTCTCAAATAAGTCTTTAGGAATTTCAAAATCTTTAAACCAACTAATTAAACGAAGTCGTTCTTTTATTTCGTTAAATCTTGTTTTATCTTCTTTCATATCAAGAAATCTCAAGAATTTAAACAATCCTTCACCATGAATTCCTAATGGCTGTATTTGTTCTTCTTCTTCAAAAATTCTGAGTGAAGTATTGTCAGGAAAAAATACGAGAAAATCTTCGAGAAGTGATGAAATCTTTACTATTCTTCTTATGTTTATTTTCATTCCAGCTTTTTGGAATACTTCGTGTACTTTTTCTGGTGAAATATTATTTTCAATGACCATTACAAATCTTTGTAGAACATCGAGCGTTTCTTCCTCAACATCAGAATTGATTTTTTGTATTTCTGTTGTTTTGATGGGTTTTTGTACTTCTTTATTTGTAGAAAGATTTTCATGATTAGTGATGTCCAATAAACACCACTTAGAATATAGTTCATTATCATGTTTTAGAGTAAATTTAAGATGTTCTGTATCATCTAAAATTTCTACATTAATATTCTTATCAATATTCTCCTTCTCAAAAGCCGATCGCATCAACTGAGGCTCTGTCACGCGAATACCCCGAGAAACTAAAAACTCATTATCCAACTTATCACTATACGCCGCAGACGCTAGGGCGATCGCTTCGAGAATATTGGTCTTTCCGCACCCATTTTCTCCGATGAGAACATTCACTCGCCCCAATTCAAGATCGAGACTTTCAATCGATTTGTAGTTCTGAATCTTAACTTCTCGGATCATGTGTTCTCTAATCGGCGATAACTCTGCCTCGATCGTAACAAAGAAAGCTCCTCGATCGGGATGAGAATGAAAATAGTGCGATCGCGTTGTGGATAGGAAGATAGAGAGATTGTAATGCCGATAATCACACTTATCGGTATTTCCCAAACTCACCCCCGAGCAGTAAAATCCAAGAATCTTTCGTACTGGCATTTTCTTCGGTGGAAACCTCTTTATCTAACTGGTTGCAGCAGTTGCAACAAGAGCGCATTATTGCCGTGATTCGTTCCCCAGACTGGCAATTGGGGCGTAAAATGGCAAGGGCAGCGATCGCGGGAGGCATTAATTTTATTGAAATTGCTTGGAATAGCGATCGTCCGGCTTTTTTAATTGAAAAATTGCGCCACGAGTTCCCCCATTCTTTTATTGGGGTGGGCACCATTATTTCGTCCCAACAACTGGCTCGAGCCATTGATGCGGGAGTACAATTTATTTTTTCTCCCCACGCAGATCCCCAGTTAATTCAAGAAGCGATCGCGGCTAAAATTCCCGTTGTCCCCGGAGCCTTAACCCCAACCGAAATTATTAGCGCATGGCAAGCCGGAGCAACTTGCGTTAAAGTCTTTCCCATTCAAACGGTTGGGGGAGCAAATTATCTCAAAGCCATTAAAGCACCCTTGGAAAATATTCCCCTCATTCCAACAGGGGGAGTTACCCTAGAAAATACAGTTGAATTAATTGAAGCAGGAGCGATCGCCGTAGGTTTATCCAGTAAATTATTCCCCCCTGCTTTAATTCAAACAGAAGATTGGCAAGCGATCGCCCAACGTGCAGCTCTCCTCAAACAAATAACCAATAACTAATAACTCATTAAAACTTGAAATCCTGTAAATGTCAGCCAGCCACTTATTAATAGCATAATGGGAACGCACCAAGCCGCGATCGCCTCGGAAAATCCGCTAATTTTAATCGTGCCGTTATAGAGAGTAATCATTAAATGCGTACTGGTAAAAAGCGTTAAAATTGCCATGGCAGTTCCCCCTAAATGACTTGAAATTCCACTCGCTAGGGCTAAAAATCCAATAGGAATAACGCTGATTCCTGCCAAAAACAGATCCGCACCAAAATGAGCGCGAATGCGAAAGAGAAATCGCAAACTAAACCCCAATACCGCCAAACTCAGCCAAGGCAAAAAACCGAGAATCGATAAATACCAAAATGGAAAAACAATTCGATCTTGCCAACCTAAATAAACCCCCAAGATAAATAAAATATTGGCCATCGCAGCGCAACACGTCCCCATTACCACTGCTTCTCCAATTTGCAAAGTTAAAAAGGCATTTGTCCCACCATTACTGGGATTAATAACGATCCCGAATCCAGCCCAAACCATGCGCTTAGTTAGATTGATTCCCCCATTAAAATCCTCTCGCCAATCTTTTTTTCCCAAGCGAGAGAGAGTATCTTTCGCCAATTGATAGCCACTGCGATCGCTTTGTTCTTGAAATAATTCTGCCGCTCGCTCTAAATCTCCCTCGGCGGGAAAATGTTCGTGCAAATCGTGATTGGCAACACCGCGATAATAATAAGCCGCCGCAAAATTGGGATTGCAACCAATAGCGCGATCGTAAGATTCGATCGCCGATTGAACGTAACCCAAACGATATCGCGATCGCCCCTGATAGTAATGAGCCTCTGCACAATCAGGGAAAAATTGCAAGATTTGCCGACAATTTCCCAAAACCATGCGATCGTCTTTTAACGTATAAAAAACCTCGCCTCGCTTGAGATAAGCCTCCAAAAAATTAGGATTGAGATTAATGGCTCGGTTATAGTTGTCAATCGCTCCTTGATAATCTTTTTGAATGGCCTTTTCAATCCCTTGCACATAAAAATCCCATTCGTTAGCTTGGTGCGGTTTTTTCTCTTCTGCCTCGATTCCTAATTGGAGATCGTACTGCCGTCGTCGTTCGGGATTCCAGAGCACCTCATAAGCATCGAGAATGCGTTTAAATTGTTCTTCCGCCTGGGGATTATTGGGATTAAAATCAGGATGATATTGACGGGCGAGACGGCGAAACGCCATTTTAATGTCCTCTGGGGTAGCCGTTGGAGCAATATTTAAAATTTCGTAATAGTTTTGGCGATCGTCCATTATTCTTCTCTCGACAGTATTTCGGCTTGGCAAAAAAATCGATCCTTTTAATTCCGCAAGCGCGCTTGTTCTCCTAACTCGATAAACTTACCCCGCCAGTAAGGGCTTTCCGGCAAACCGTGAGTATTGAGATCGATCAAAATATCCTCCCAACGCCGCGATCGCTTGGCCTGCTGCATGGCTTGATAGCGCTCTTGAATTCTCCGCCATTGAGTCATCGCCGTTTGTGCGTCGCGATAAGCAGCACTGTCCGGTTGAACTTCTCGAACTCGAGCGATCGCATTGGATATATCTCCGGCTTCCATACTGGCAAAAGCAGTTTGTAAAAGTCTTTGTCCCGCATCTATGGTTGGAGCAGGAGAGGATGCGCGTTCGATAAACGAAGAAGGAGCGCATTGTAAATAATTCTTCGCCACCCATCCTTGAATGGGATTGCTAATTTCCACCCAATTTCCATCTTCGAGCCCGGTTAAAATTGCTCGTTCTCCCCGTACCATGCCACCAATTTTTGCACCATTGGGCCGCGCTCGAATATTGAGACCGTTTGCAACATCTACCGTACAAGAATTGGCTGGAATCTCGTTACCCGAAGCCGTTTCCAAAACTTCAGAATTGGCGGGGGGTTGTGGAGTGGGTTGCTCGGTCGCGATCGGCGGACGAGAAGCGTTTTGTAAGGAAACAGTAATCCCAAAGGAAAGCGCAAAAATGATGATGACGGGCAATCCTAAAAATAAGACAAATATTTTGGGATATTTGGTCTTGCGAACTTTAGTTTTTTTCACCCGCCGCCGACGAGAAACCGTTGCCATCGCCGACCGGTTGCTAGAAAATTGGCCGGTCTTGGTAGGGGGAGGGGGAAAATAAGAGACCGAAGCGATCGGCGGCAATTCTGTATGGGAGCGAGGAATGTGGAGCTGTTCGATAGTTTTGAGGGCTTCTCGGGCGGATTGATAGCGATCGCCAAAGCGATAGGAGACCATGCGATTGAGAACGGCTGCCAAGGCGGGACTGCAAATATTTTTTTGCCAGAGAATATCTCCGGTTTGGGAGTCGTATTGAAAAAATTGGGGATGAAATCCAGTTAAGGCTTGAATGACGAAGGTTCCAACGGAATAGATATCGCTGCAAAAATAAGCATTACCTTGAAATTGTTCGCTTGCCATATAACCCGGCGTTCCGATCGCCACCCTCACCCCCTTCTCGGATTGATAAATTTGTTTGATATTGCCAAAATCCACCAAAACCAAGCGATTATCCTGTTGGCGACGCAAAATATTATCGGGTTTAATATCGCGATGAATGACCCCGCGAGCGTGAATAAAATCTAATAAGGGTAAAATTGCCAGCAGAAACTCGATTGCTTTGCTTTCATCCCAGCGATCGCCCACCACGATTTCCTTGCTTAAAGGATATCCCTCGATATATTCTTGTACTAAAAAAAAATCCCCCGAGACTTCAAAATAGGACAGTACGCGAGGAATTTGTGGATGAACGCCCAACTGTTTCAACGTTTCTGCTTCCCGAGAAAAAGTTTCTCGAGATCTTGCCATCTGTTCTGAATCCGAACTCCCAACCTGTAATTGCTTAACCGTACAGAAGAGATTATCGGGGTGTTGGGTATCTCGTGCCAAGTAGGTGCGACCGAATCCTCCCGATCCTAAAATTGCCATAATTTGATAGCGTTCGTTGAGAATTTGGCCTAACATTCAGTCGCCCGATCTCGATGGGTAGATGATTGATTCTCTTATCTTAACGGGGCTTTGCTGAGTATTGTGGGTAAATATGCGGATTCCCTAGCAAACCTTGACATCTTCCGCGATCGCTAGATTGGGAGTTGTTGCGACCCGTACCCGATGAGAATGAGGGGTTTGTCAGACTGAAAATGATAGCGATCGCGAGAAACTGGCAGGAGAGTGATGGATTAAGGTTAGAGCGATCGCTTGTCTGTTCAAATAATTTTGAAAAACCACGAGACTCCCACACTGGTAACTGAAGATTATTTCTCTCATCCATCTAGTTATCAACCTCGCTCTCATTTTTGATCGGCCTTGGATTTGAATCCAAGGCTCACAGCAGAAGCCATCTAAAGAAGGCTGGGGAAAGCGATCGCAAAATAACCGTTAAAACGGGTTATCACTATGAGATGGTGGTTAAAACCCTCGGAGGATCGGCGATCGCAGCATCAATATCTGGACTTATGCAAATAGGGGAATATAACACTACTGATAGCGAATTTCAATCTCTGAATACACTAGATATAGTGTCGCTGCGTAAGTCCAGAATATTTTGAAATAACACCAAATCTATCAAATAAGTAAATATTCATTAAAATTAAAAACTGAAGTATTGTGCTCATTCTTGTTGATTTAGGAAAGCACTCGCAAGGGAACGCGCACTGTTGGGGTCTGGGCGGTCACTGAGCAGCGCCGAAGTGGGGCTAGCCCCCCAGAAAACTTATGGTTCTGAGCAAGAACCGATCAACACTCTGACCTTGCTAAAAATCACCTCTCCAAAGAAAAAATAAGCGTCCCAGAACCGCGATCGCTCCGATAAAAAATTGCCAGTTGTCCCTTTGGATTAATCTCATATCGGATCGCATTTTGTAGCGCCGCCAAATATCGCGATTCTTGTTGAGCAACTCCTCCAAAACAAGCCATTTCCGTCATAGAAACCGAAGCAATTGTCAAGCGCATTTCTACCGTTTCATAATGAGCATCATAGCGATTGCAACCCGACGATCCCGTAAGGCGTTCGTCCAAAAATTGTAGAGTAATCTTCACCCGATCTAAAGGAGCATTTTGTACCCGATGACTGCCCCAAGAAAGCAATTGCCAACTCGTCCCAACGAGAGGTTCGATCGCCGCAATATCCGACGTAAAAACAAGCGTCCCAGAACCGCGATCGCCACGGTAAAAAATCTGTAATTGTCCGCGATCGCTAACCTCATAACGCCGCGCCGATCGCAAAGCCTGTAAAAATGCCTCCTCTTGTTCTACGATCTCAGAAGGACAAATCATGCGAGTCGTCACCACTCGTCTCACCCTCATTGTTTCGGTATTGCTTTGATAAATTGCTGTATAACCATTACAACCCGAAGAACCATTGAGACGATCGCCTCTAAATTTTAGCGTAATTGCCGTTCCCTCCAAAAGAGAGCGATCGCCATCCCATCCTACAAACTGCCAAGATGTATCCTCTAAAGATAATGGCGAATGAGTTTCTCCCTCCAGGGCAATTGTAGAAGGAGCAGACGCGATCCCAACAAAAAACGCCATCGCACCTGCTAAACCTAATTCAAAAGTTCTATTTAGAGAATTGCTCATCATCAACATGGCTTGTTCGCGATCGATACTAAAGCTATAATAATATTTAGCCGAAAAACCAACAACAACCCACCCCTAACCCCTCCCAAGAGGGGAAAATCAACAACAACCAAATAACAACTTTGTTAGCCTCAGAACCATTATTAAAAATCGGACGAGTAGCAAACGAGAGCAGTTTATCGGTCAAAACTATTCGTTATTATGAAGATCGAGGATTACTCGCTCCCGTCGTAACGCGATCGCCTGCCGGATATCGCCTCTTTAAACCCGAAATTTTTACCCGCTTGCATTTTATCAAACGCGCTCGCGCTCTCGGATTGAGCTTGCAAGAAATTGGCGAAATTTTAACCGTGCGAGATCGCGGCGAAGTTCCTTGCGGTATTGTTCGAGAACGTCTTTTAATTAAACATCGGTCGATTCGCGAACAAATCCAGGCCTTAGAAACTTTACAATTGGAATTACAAGGTATTTTATCGGGATGGAACGAAATTTCCGATCGCGATTCTCTCGATGGTACGATTTGCCCAAACATCGAACAATGAATTGAGAATTGAGAATTGAGAATTGAGAATTGAAAAGAGTTGCATGTTATCCCTCCAACTTGATATAGTGAGAAAAAACCCATTGAAGAATGAGCCTGAACTTTCGATTTGCGATCGCCAGCGATCCTCATATTGCTCTAACCCATACCGTCGATTTTAACAACCCGCGCTTTCACCTCGTCGAAGCGAGTATTCCTATTTTTGAATCTGTTTTAAATCATTTAGAACAACTCGATCTCGATTTTTTACTCATCCCCGGAGATCTGACTCAAGATGGAGAACAAGAAAACCATCAATGGTTGCAAAAACGTCTCGAATCTCTTTCTTTTCCCGCTTATGTTATTCCGGGCAATCACGATGTCCTCACCCCGCTACCCACATCAAAAAATATTGGTTGGTCTGAATTTCCGCGCTATTATCGCAAGGCAGGTTATGAAAATACAGAAAAACTTTATTACACTCGTGAAATTTTACCCGAGGTTCAACTTATTGCCTTAAATTCCAATCAATTTGATGCGAGCGGAAAACAATTAGGCTGTTTGGATGCAGAGCAATTGGAATGGCTGGATCGAATTTTATTAGACGTTAAAGATAAGTTTATTTTGGTGATGATTCATCACAATGTTATCGAACACTTACCCGGACAATCTCAACATTTGATGGGTAAGCGTTATATGCTCGATAATGCGCCTATTTTGTTAGAGAAATTACGCGAAGCAGGAGTAAAATTGATTTTTAGCGGCCATCTTCACATTCAAGATATTGCCGAACGAGAGGGAATTTATGACATTACGACCGGTTCTACAGTAGGTTATCCCAATCCCTATCGAATCTTGCACTTATGGGAAAGCGATCGCGGCATAAAACACCTACAAATCGAGTCTTTTAATATTGAAGAAATCCCCCATTTGCAGAATGTACCGCAAGTGGCCCGAGAGCGCATCGGCGATCGCTCCTACCCCTTCATGCACCGATTAGTCGAACTCCCTCCCCTTAATTTATCCGGCCGAGAAGCAGAAGACCTCGCCCGAGACTTGCGAGAATTTTGGGCTGATGTTTGTGCTGGCGATCGCCAATTTAATTTTTCTCATTACTCCCAACCCGTCCGCACGTATTTAGAATCCTTCGGCGCGATCGACAAAAACGGAAACCCCACCCAAATCGACAATAACACGCTACTCATTTTAAATAACGAATAACATCCCATCTCCCCCATCTCCCGAAGCTCCTCCATCTCCCCCCATCTCCCCCAATTTCCAGCCCGATCCTCCACAATAGAAAATAGAGGTATCGGTCTATACACTGGGAAGTTCGTTGAATGTACGTTTATCGCACTGCCGCATTTAATAAGCAAGTTGCGGAAAAAACCGGACTGGGAGATCACGTCGATCGCCTGTGCGGGGTATTGGAAGAAATGAGTCTAGAACAGGCGCTAGGGCGCTTTGAACGGGTTTATCCCTATTTAAAGCGCAAAGAAGGCAACCTGCGCTTAATCGCGCGCATAAGGCGAGTGGGAAGCGATCCTGTCTTGTGCTGGTTGCAGGTATTTCGTCGTGGCGATCGCGCTTATGAAGAATTTTTACGCGATCGCGAAAACTTTGCCGATCGCCACCTCGACAGTCAAATCAAACAAGGACAACTCTGGCAATGGCTCAATCAATGCAAAACGAAAAGCGATCGGCAACATTCCCCTCTACCCCTCAGCGATGAATTGCGACTCTGGTTGCAACGTCCCAGTTTGCGAATGGATTTTAATGGCATCGCAATCTACGAGAGCGAATGGTGGTTGAATGGCTTTGCTACCCCTGAAATCCAATCTCAATGGATAACCTTTAATCGCATTCTCACAGAACTGGCAGACTCGCCCTCAGATTTTGGCGAGGATACAAATTGGACGGGAATTAAACTCTATGGAGAAGAAAACCTTTACGTTCTCTACAGCCGCATTCTCACCATAGATATTCCCTCGAGGCAGGTTCTTTTTCTCATTGCTCCTTTTGCTTGCAGGCCCGATCGCCAACAAATTCAACAAGTTCTTGATTTTACCTGGCCCGAAAAAGAAATTTCCCCTCTCAATCCAGAAACTCCAACCACATTAGATGAATTAACCTCCATCGCCTCTCGAGCCTATCCCAGTTATTTATTAGCAGATGAAACAAACTGGTTAGCTATTGAAAATGAAGAAAATGCCAATTTGGCCCTTTCCGCAGAAGAAGAAGCTATTTTACATGATGTTTCCACCACGCGCCCCTCTTTACCTTTATTTTTAAACGGACAAGCAGGTAGTGGCAAATCAACCATGCTCTTTCATCTTTTTGCAGATTATTGTCACAAACATTTGCGCTTTTGTCAAGAGAAAAATATATCTATTTTAAGTAAACCCCATCCTTTATTTTTAGCTTATAACGAACGCTTGCTCAAAGTTGCAAAAGAAAGAGTCATTCCTTTATTAGCCTCCCATTATCGTTTTTTAGCCAAGCGGGGTATTATTGAAGAGTTACCTGATATTAGTTCTTTCTTTCAATCTTTTCGCACCTTTTTACGCAACTTACTCCCCCTCGAAGAACGCGATCGCTTTAACGATGCTAATTATATTTCTTTTCATCGCTTCCGCCAACTCCTAGAACGAACGACCTTACGCAAATATTCCCCCGAATTATGCTGGCAGGCGATCCGCACTTTTATTAAAGGCTATCATTTAGACGAACGCGATCGCTATTTAGAAGTCGAAGATTATCGCGAAATTCCCAAGCGAGAGCAAACCATTACCGCAGAAGAATTTCAGGAGATTCACGAAACAGTGTGGAAATGGTATAAACGCTATACCAAAGAAGCAGAAAAATGGGACGATCAAGATCTCATTCGTCGCGTGCTTTATCTCAAATGTTATACCCCCGACTATACGGCGATTTTTTGCGATGAAGCACAGGATTTTACGCATATCGAACTGCAAGCAATTATGCGTTTATCGGTGTTTGCAGAATACGATCTCGAACATCAACACGTTGAAAGTTTGCCTTTCGCTTTTGCTGGCGATCCCCTGCAAACTCTTAACCCAACTGGATTTCGTTGGGCAAGTTTGAAAGCGGCATTTTATAATGAAGTCATTACCACGCTTTCCCCAACCGGAAAACTCGATTTAGAGATGAATTTTGCCGAATTGGAATCAAATTATCGTTCAATTCCTGCGATTGTCGGCGTTAACAATCTTATCCAATTATGGCGAAGCGTTCTCTTCGATTTACCAGAACTCAAGCCTCAAAAAGCAAGAAAACATGGCGATTTTAATCCCCAAAAACTGATTGTCGGACAAGATATATCTCCAGAAGAACTTGGAGAGTATTTACAAGATACCATTATTATTATTCCCTGCGATCAAGGTGGAGAAAGAGATTATATTCAAAAAGATAATCTTCTGGCACAACTGCAAGAAAAAAGTAAAAGACAAGGAACTTCACTTTGGAATGTTTTAAGCGCGATCGCGGCTAAAGGATTAGAATTCAAACAAGTTGTTCTCTATAAATTTGGCGAATCTTGCAATCTCGATTCTTGGCTGCCAACGAACTCTGCTTCCGAAGAAGTAAAATACTTTTTTAATAAACTTTATGTTGCGGCCAGTCGCGCGACAGAACGGTTATTTATTATCGATACGAAGGAGGGAGAGAGAAAACTTTGGAAACACGCCAGTAATGAATTGGAATTGGAAAGATTTTTAGCATTACTGCAACAACAGAAAAGTAAAATCCAGTGGAAAACTCGCATTCAACTCATCGGACGTGGCGATCGTGCCGATGCGATCGGAACGGACGATCTTCCAGAAATTGCCAATACTTTTTTTACGGAAGGGATTAACATGGAAAATGCAGATTTAATTCGACGCGCTCAAAGTGCTTATAAGCGTTTAGCCGATAAAAAACAAGTACAAATCTGCGAGGCATGGGCTTTAAAATTTGAAGAAAATTATCTACAGTCTGGAGAATACTTCCTACAACAACAAGAATTAGACCTCGCCTGGAACTGTTTTTGGCAAGGAATGTGTTGGGAAAAGTTATCAACATGGTACGATATTGAGAGAAAGAATGAAGATAGCAACGATTCAGATACTTTAGATGTTAATCCGACTAAAGTCAAACCTCTCATTGAATTTATGGCAAGCGAAGTAGAAAACCAAGATAGCTTGCATGACTTTAGTCAGTTCTTAGACAGAAAAATCAATAATAATACGCTTGAAAAGTATCGCTTTACCGCACAATGGAAAACAGCAATTCAAACCTATGGAAAGAGAATTGAAATATTAGGAGAAAATAAAAAAATAAAACTCAATATAACAGAATGGTTGCAATTAGGAACGGTACTGGAAAAATTAGCAAAAGCCAAATATCAAGGAATGGGCGATCGCGCTGGATTCTGTTTTTATCAGGCAGGAGAATACGATCGCGCCATTACTTTGTGGGAAGATGCAAACAGTACGAAAAAAGTCGAATACAATCTCGCTAAGGCAGAAACTTTAGGATTTCCTCAAGGTTTGCCTTATTTAGTGAAAGCAGGAGGTAGCGATCGCGCAATCTCGGCTTGGGACGAAGCACAACGTCCGCTCTCTGAAGATTGGCTGCAACCGATTGCACCGATTCTAGAAAGCGAAAAACGATGGGTAGATGCGACTCTAGCTTATGAAAGTTTGGGCGATCGCGAAAAAATGAAACGGTGTCTCGAAGGGGCAAAAGAAGATGAATGTGGTGAAGAAGTCTTGCACAAATTACTCTCTCGCTTGCTGGAAGGAAAAAAATGGGATGCGGCGATCGAGGCGATCGAAACTTACCCTTCAACGTTAACGAGCGAGAAAGCCAAGGAATTGGGTTTACCCTTTTCCATCGTTCGAAATATTGCCTATTCTGAACTGTCTCCCCAAGATTTATCGCGGGATCTGCGCTATCGTTACGAAGTGTTCTTCAAAGAAAAAATTCTCTTTTACGGGGATTGGGAACAGTTCCTCGAGCCTCCTCAAATGGGCATTGCTTTAGAAAAGATTGGTTCCTTGGTCGAAACACTTGCTTTTTACGAACGCTATACCCATAATAAAGATAAAAATATCGCTAATTTTTCCCGCTCTCGCTGGCTGGCTGTTAAGAAAAAACAAGAAGAATATCTCAGCCAACAAGGACAAGTCAAAAAAGTGCTCAAAAGCCGTTCCGAACTGGAAAAAAAATCCAAACTGTGGGGAATTTCTGCCCAACAAATTTCTCTCCCGATTCCCGTTCCTCCTGCGGAGAATGTCGCAACCAAACAGAAAAAGTCACTGCATTTTCGTACTGTGACTCCGATTGAGTCTTCCGAAGCGATCGCGGGTTTGCCCGAGGATATAAAAATTAAAAAAGTCCATCAAACCGAGATATTGACCGTACAATTGCGCCACTTAGATCTGCGAGTCATCCCTCCAACTCAACAATTTATGCTGCGGGATTGTTTGAGCGATAAAAAAATTATCTTTGATGGCAAATGTCACCAAATTGCCATCGACACGATCGTTGTAAACTTAAAAGAGAACCATTCATTTGCTTTTGCCGATGCGGGAAGTGGCTATGTGGTAAATGTCGATCGCGACGGCGATCGCCTCAAAGTAGAATTGCAACTATCCGATCTCCCCGATCCAGTCCAAATTTCATTATAAAGGCGATCGCATCGCTGCATTCGCAGCAGGGCGATCGCCAAGATTGAATCTCTAGGATGAGTGCGTTAGCTCAATGGAATCACGCAATGAGCAAATAACTCGTTGTATCGGGTTCCGCTGGGACATGCGCAATGACTGGGGTATCCCAATGGATTGATATCCCTCGTACAAGCAATCGGTATCGGTAAAAGAAACGCCTGAATCGAACAGGAGCTTTCAACAAAACGAGGCTCGAGTCCGGGATCTGTGGCCTGAGAAATATTTTCAATCGAGCACAACTTAACACTTGCATTATACTCATATCCATCCGGGCAAGCACACATACTAGGATTGCCACACGGATTAATATCCAGAGTACAAGGACCTTCAGGAGGCATGACAGCCGGCATCTCTTGCGCCATTGCAGTCGGGGACACCATCAAAAAGAACTGTAGGGACACGACGAATGCACAGAGGATTCTAAGAACACTCAAAAATCTTTTCATTTTTTCTCCTTTTTTAGTTTTATATCGTGTTTGAGGATTTTATCCTCGCCCGAACTCGAAGTTTAGAGTTTTCTGTTTATTTATCTCCGAGATTTGGTACTACTGATAATAAACCTATTAATATCCGATTGAGATTAAGAAAAGGTTAAGAAAAGGTTTAAGTGCGATCGAAATAAATTCTCAACTAAATTTCGTCAGGATCGCGAGGATTTTCTTTTGCGAACAATCAAGAGAAATTAAAAGAAGTAGATGTTTTTCTTATTCTCAGATGCGATCGCGACTCGATGATGTTACAAAAGCGATCGCGTGGCCGCAGATGCAGTTATGCGATCGCCTTCCCTCGGAAAATCCGAAAAAGCCTATTATCGGAATGAAGCGACGCACTGACCAAATCGCTGGTCGTAGTGAGTCGATCCAGGACAAAGGCATTTACTGGGATAACCCACTGAATTCAAATCATCCGTACAGGTCGTGGGGATAAACGCAGCTTGCATGGAACAGATGCTCTTAACAGCATTGCCACGCTCCGTTGCATCATCAATATCCTCAATCAAGCAATAGCCAACGATTGGACTGTACTCGTATTCATCCGGACAAGTACAGGAACTAGAATTGCCACACTGATTAATATCCAGAAAACAAGCACCTGGAGGAGTGATAACGGCGGGAACCTCTCCAGCCATTGCCGCAGGGGACATCAAAAAGAACTGTACGGACATCACAAAGGCACAGAGGATGCTGAGAACGCTCAAAAATCTTTTCATTGTTTCTCCTTTTTTAGTTTTTTATAGTGTTTGAGGATTGTGTCCTCGCCCGAACTCGAAGGTTTAGAGTTATCTCTTCATCTAGCTTCGAGATTCGGTACTACGGATAATAACCCAAAAAGATAAACTTAGCATGATGATAATATTAAGAATTAAGAAGCCAATAAAAATAAATTCTCAACTAAATCTCAAGAGGAATCGCGAAAATTTTCTTTGACGAATAATTAATAAAGATGTAGCGATCGCCATACTTTTTCTTTTTAGTGATTTTAAGCAAGCGATCGCGGATTGAAAATTTAAGTTCGATTCCGACGATTCAAGAGGAACGATCGCCGCGATCGCTCCGCCTCTATCTTTCCCGATACCATTCAGAATTGCGATCGCCACCTCTTTTTTAAGAGAACATAAACATTGGGTAAAATATACAGGTTTAAAAAACTTAATCTAAAAAGATGTCAGAATTTGTATCTTTTTGACATCGTAATGTTAGAGTAATCGACAGTATGTATTCGAAAAGCTCGTATATTAGAAATTTCTTTTCTCGTGCAGCTATAACAAACAGAATACAGACTTCACTGTCCCCATTTAGTTCATTGATTTTCTTTAAGGAGAAATATGAAACGCGCCATTAAGATGTTGGTAGCTTTTTGCTTGGTCGTCGCTGTGGCTCTGAGCATTCAAGTCACTAGTGCTACTGCTGGCCCCATGCCTAGCAGTTTTCTATTAAAACTTGGATCGGAGCCGCAAATGGTACGGTTTGAGCCTTCAACAACAGAGTTTCGCGCTTTTTATACGAATATCACACCTTTTGCTGAAATCGGACGGGTTGCAGTGAAGGTATTTGACGGCCCTCGATCCTGTCCGCAAAACTCGCCAACTGTTATTCCACCCGGTGAGATGGTGTCAGAAGTCTACGACTGTTTGGGTGCTCCGATTCCAGCAGCAGTGTTCGAGAATGTATCGCGCGCAGACTTAAGCGTTTATATAAGCGCTCGCTAATTTGAACACCTTTTATCAAAAAATACTCAGTTATTGAGAAATTCAAGAGCATATAGAGTGCGTTCGTTTGAACGCACTCTTTGAACTTCTAGAAGCGTAACGCACCTGACTAGAATCGTCCGAACTGAGCTTCCCCACTCCTCCTGCTCCCGACGCTCCCCCATCTCCCCTAATCTGGCGATCGCGAATCCAAAGATGCAAAAGGAGAACCCGATTGCAACAACCCGCCAAACTCCTCAGCAGGGAGGGGTTGGCTAAAGTAAAAACCTTGGATGAAATCGCAATGGTTGGCTTGGAGATAGCTCATTTCTTCTTGGCTTTCTACCCCCTCGGCAACGACTTTTAATCCCAAATGATGGGCCATTTCAATCGTTGCTCGCACGATCGCTCCATTGCTGGCATTGCGATCGATCTCTTGAATGAAACAGCGATCGATCTTCAAAGTATCGAACTTAAATTTCTGGAGATATTGCAGGGAAGAATAGCCCGTGCCAAAATTATCGATCGCGATTTTCACCCCTAACTGATGCAAAGCATCCAATCGGCGTTTGCTCGTGAGACAATCTCGTTCTAACGAGTTTTCCGTGAGTTCCAATTCTAAATCTTCTGGCGCGAGGGATGTCTGCGTTAAAATTTGCAAGATTTGGTCGTGCAGTCCCGCTTGTTCGAACTGTCCGCTCGAGAGATTGACTGCCAGCCGAAGAGGGCACTTGAATTCCTGCTGCCAGTATTTGACTTGCTCGCAAGCGCGTTCCATCACGTATCGACCAATGCGATCGAGCAATCCGACTTCTTGTGCGAGAGGTAAAAAGCGACGGGGGAGGAGGAGTTCTCGTTCGGGGTGCTGCCAGCGAATTAAGGCTTCGCAGACATCAATCGTCTGCGTTGCCGTATTAATTACGGGTTGGTAGTAAACTTGCAATTGTTCCCGGGCGATCGCGCCGCGTAATTCGGCTTCTAAATTTAATGTCGGTCTTTGGCGATGCTTGAGAGGATTATAAAACTGGTAGGGAGTATGGCGATTATTTTGGATTTCAATCTGACCGATCGCCGTTTCGGCATTGACCATCAGATCGACGATATTATCGCCGTCGCGGGGGTAAATCGCAATCCCCGCACCAATGGAGAGAAAAACGGGATTTCCCTGAATTAAAAAAGGTTCGCGCAGCGTATTTTGCAAGGTGCAAATGGGTTCGACGCATTGCCGCTTGCTCTGGACGGGGGGACAAATCAGAATAAATTCGCGAGCATCGATGTGAGCGATAAATTGCTCGGGAAAATGCTTCCTCAGACAGTTGGCAAATTCTTTCAGCAGCATATCGGTTTGCTGATAGCCCAAATCGCGACGGATGGACTGAAAGCGATCGATTTGCAGGTTCACAACAGCTAATAATCCTCCCCTTTGAATCTCTTGGCGATATTTCTCGATCGTTTCGCTCAAGCGATCTCGGATGGTCAAGCGATTGGGCAAACCCGTTACGGGTTCGATATAGAGTTGCTCCTGTAATTCTCGGGTAACGGCTTGGATTTTTTCGTCGTATTGTTGGGCTAAAATGTCGCGTTTTGCCAAACGCGTTTCGATGGCTTCCAAGAGTTCTCGAGGGGTAAAAGGCTTGCTGAGATAGTCGTCGGCTCCGAGCTTCATGCCTTGGCGCAGATCCGCGCGATCGCTCTTTGCCGTTAAAAAAATAAAGGGCGTGGTTTTTGTGGCTTCATGCGATCGTAAGGCTTGCAAGACCTCATACCCGTTCATATGGGGCATCATCACATCGGAAATAATTAAGTCCGGCAACTCCTTTAAAGCCAGTTCCACCCCCGTGCGACCATTGTTTGCCGAGATAACGTCGTACTCTTCCAATTCCAAAATATCGAGAATATTGTCAAGCACTTGGGGTTCGTCTTCAATCGCTAAGATTTTGTTCATGGTTTTTCTGCTGTTGCAATTCTAATATTGAGGATTTTTGTTTGGGTGCATATTATCCGACTCTTTTAATTTTATCCATCGATCTCGCGATCGGGTTGCTCTATTCCCTCAAAACAAAAAAGAGAGTCTCACCCAAACAGCCAGAATATCCCGACAAGATGAATTGCACTAGATAACTTTCCCTCTTTGATATTTGTCTGAGGATTTGCTCGCGAGTTTAAAAGGCGAGGACGACATTAGATTGCAATAACAGGCCGAACTCTTCAGCAGGGAGGGGTTTGCTAAAGTAAAAACCTTGGATGAAATCGCAATGATTGGCTTGGAGATAGCTCATTTCTTCTTTGCGTTCCACTCCCTCGGCAACCACTTTGACCCCCAAAAGATGGGCCATTTCAATCGTTGCCCGCACGATCGCTCCATTGCTGGCATTACGATCGATCTCTTGAATGAAACAGCGATCGATCTTCAAAGTATCGAACTCAAATTGTTGGAGGTATTGCAAGGAAGAATAGCCCGTTCCAAAGTCGTCGATCGCGATTTTCACCCCCAAATGTCGAAAAGAATCCAAGCGGCGTTGAGCAGTGGCCAAATCCCGTACTAATGAATTTTCCGAGAGTTCTAATTCCAAATTACTGGCGACTAACCCATTGTCAACGACGATTTTTAAAACCCGTTGGCGCAACTCCATGCGGTTGAATTGGCGGCCGGACACATTGACCGCGACCGTGAAGGAACGAGAGACATACTGCTGCCACTGTTTGAGTTGCCAACAGGCGCGCTCGAGGACATACTCCCCAATGTTATCGATGAGTCCAACCTCTTCGGCCAGGGGGACAAAACAATTAGGGGGGATATTGCCTTGTTCGGGATGCGGCCAGCGGACTAAGGCTTCGCACCCTTCAATCGTATGGGTGACGGCGTGAATTTTGGGTTGGTAATGAACTTGCAGTTGCTCTCGGGCGATCGCTTCTCGCAATTCTGCTTCTAAATTTAACGCGTCCGCGTTGCCGCGACGGAAGGCCGGGCGATAAAAAGTGCAGCCCTTGCTTTCCCCTCTCGCGAGAGCCGTTTCTGCCGCCCGCATCAATTGCGCGATATTGCGACCATCTCGGGGATAAAGAGCAATTCCCGCACTAACCGAGAGACACACTTTGCGCTCGTTTAAAAAAAATGGCTTTTCGAGGAATGCTTGTAAATTGTGGATGGGTTCGCTTAAATCTTGCTCGTGCCTCACGGGAGGAAAAAGAATAACATATTTGCGAGGTTCGATTTGGGCGATAAATTGCTCGGGCAAATTTTCTTGCAAGCATCGAGCAAATTCGGCCAAGAGGCGATCGCTCTGTTGATAGCCGAGATCGTGACGGAGAGACTCAAAGCGATCGATTCGCAGGCTGACAATACCCAGCAGAGCGTCTCCTTGGGGTTGGCTCTCGTAAACCTTCACCTTCTTGGCAAATTGCCTTCTTAAAGTTAAACGATTGGGTAGCCCCGTCACGGGTTCGATATAAAGGCGATTTTGGGCTTCTCGGGCGATCCGTTGAAGGCGCTCGTCATATTCTCGGGCGAGGGCGGCGCGTTTGGCGAGGCAGGTCTCGACGGCTTGCAGGAGTTCCCGAGGGGTAAAGGGTTTGGTCAGATAATCATCCGCCCCGAGTTCCATCCCCTGACGCAGATCCGTGCGATCGGCTTTGGCCGTTAAAAAGATAAAGGGCGTAGTTGCCGTTGCCGTTTGCGATCGCAAGATTCGCAGCACTTCATACCCGTTCATTTGCGGCATCATCACATCGCAGACGATGAGTTCCGGTTGCTCTTTTAAGGCAATTTCAACCCCCGTTCGGCCATTATTGGCCATGACAATCTCGTAATCCTCCAATTCGAGAATATCGAGAATGCTATCTTGTATTTGCGGATCGTCTTCGATGACGAGAATTTTACCCATGAGCGCTATCCCTGATTTGAGTCCGATCGACCTTTTGAATTTTGAATTGATACCTCTATATTGCGAGACTTTTTAGCTTTGAACTAAAGTGTATCGCACTAACAGGGGCGCTGTAATAAGAGCCTTGGAGAAAATCGCAATGGTTTTGTTGTAAATATATTGCCTCCGCTTTTGTTGCAACGCCTTCAGCAACGACCCGCAAACCAAGATGATGGGACATCTCCAAGATCGCTTGCACGATCGCCCCATTGCTGCCGTTACGCTCGATCCCCCGAATAAAACAGCGATCGATTTTTAGGGTATCGACCTTAAACTTCTGGAGATATTGCAGTGAAGAATAGCCCGTACCAAAGTTATCGATCGCCAGCCTAACCCCCAAGTGACGAAAGGCATCCAAGTTGCGTTGGGCGATCGCCACATCTTGAATTAAGAAGTTCTCGGCGAATTCCAATTCCAAATCTTCCGGTTTCAAGCCGCTGTTTGACAGTATTTTCGCAATCCGATGCCGCATCTGGGCTTGCTCGAATTGTTGGTTGGAAATATTGACGGCCAAGCGAAGCGGCTGCGCGAACTCTTTTTGCCACCCGACGACGCGATCGCAAGCACGCTCTAAGATATACTCGCTAATGCGAGAAAGCAAGCCGACTTCTTCGGCTAGGGGAACGAACTCGGCCGGCGGGATGAGACCGCGGTCGGGATGCTGCCAGCGCAGGACGGCTTCGCAGGATGCAATAGTTTGCGTCGTTGCCTCGATCTGCGGTTGGTAGTGAATCTCCAATTGCTCTCGGGCGATGGCCTCGCGCAAGTCTGCTTCTAAATCCAGTTTGGGAGCGGTGATTTGATGTTTGATAGAACTGTAAAATTCATAGGTATCCCCTTGGTGTTCTGCCACGCGAACCATTGCCGTTTCCGCATTACTCGTTAAAGTCGCAATATTGTTACCATCCCTTGGAAAAAGGGCAATTCCCGCACTAATGGAGAGAAAAATTTTCTTTTCCTCGAGGGTAAAGGGGTTGCTCAGGCGATCGCGCAAAGCCAAAATCGGATCGAGCAACTCTCTTTTGTGGGGAACGGGTCGAAAAAGAACGACATAGTCGCGATTATCGATTTGGGCGACAAATTCATCGGCAAAACTGTCCCGCAAGCAGCCCGCAAAACTTTGCAGGAGCCGATCGCCCTGTTGATAGCCGAGATCCCGGCGAATGGACTCAAAGCGATCGACGCGCAAGCTGGCAATCCCCAAAATCTTCGTGCCTTTGGCAGCTTGTCGATAGGCTTGGACGAGGTTGAGAAACTGTTTTCTCAGGGTCAGGCGATTGGGCAAGCCGGTAATCGGGTCGATATAAAGGCGATTGTTCAGTTGCCGGGTAATGGCTTGAATTTGCTCGCTCGAGTGTTGGGTCAGCTCTTTTTGTTTGGCCAGGCGCGTGAGAAGTGCTTGCAGGAGTTCTTGGGGGGTAAAGGGTTTGGTGAGATAGTCGTCGGCTCCGAGTTCCATCCCGTGCCGCAGATCGGCGCGATCGGCTTTGGCGGTTAAAAAGATAAAAGGAACGGTTTTTGTTGCCTGTTGCTCTCGCAAGGCCTGTAAAACCTCATACCCGTTCATATGAGGCATCATCACATCGCAAATCACGAGATCCGGTCGTTCTTTGAGGGCGACCTCCACCCCCCTCCGACCGTTATTGGCCGTGACGATATCGTAATCCTCCAATTCGAGAATATCGAAAATATTATCGAGAACTTGGGGATCGTCTTCGATCGCTAAAATTTTAACCATGAGATTTTTCCTCTCCTAGAGTAATGGGAAGTTCGACAGTAACGGCAGTACCGGAATTTTCGCGACTCTCGATTCCGATCGTGCCACCATGCAAGTCCACGCATTTCTTGACAATGGCCAAACCCAATCCGGTCCCTTGAATGGTGCCGACATTATCGGCGCGGTGAAAAGACTCGAAGAGTCGTTCGCGATCGGCGGCGGGGATGCCGATGCCGCGATCGCGAACGACAAAGACCACCGTTGCGGCATGATAGGTTAAACAACACTCCACCGGGCGATCGTCCGGCGAGTATTTGAGGGCGTTCGAAAGAAGGTTGCTGAAAATTTGGTGCAGGAGCTTGGCATCGGCTTGGATGGTTCGATTGGACGGCTCGGGGGGTTCGATCTGCCAATCGATCTGTCGCTGAGGATGGCTGCGGGCGAATTCTTCTTGCAGCCGGCCGCAAAACTCGATTAAGTTGACTGACGCAGGTTGGAAGAGCAGGCGATCCTCGGCTACGAGATCGACGGTTAAGACATCTTCGAGCAGTTGCGTCATCTGTTTGACAGCCCCTTGAATGCGACCCAAATGCTTGGCTTTTTTGACCCCGGCCAGGCGATCGCCATAGTCCTGCAATATCCCCGTAGAGGAGGAAATGAGAGCGAGGGGGGTGCGAAATTCGTGAGAGGCGGTGGTGATAAATCGAGATTTGAGTTCGTTGAGTTCTTTTTCTTGTTGCAGCAGTTGGGAGATGGCTTCTGCGGATTTTTTCTGTTCGGTAATATCCGTGCGAATGGCTAAATATTGAAACAGTTCCCCATCTTCGTTAAAAAACGGCACGATGGTCGTATTGACCCAATATTCGCGACCGCTTTTAGCTCGATTTTGGATCTCGCCCCGCCAGACTCGACCGGTTTGAATGGTTTCCCACATCCACGCAAAAAATTCTTGGGGGTGATAGCCGGAATTGACGATTTTATGAGTTTGACCGAGCAGTTCCTCGCGTTCGTAGCCGGAAATCTCACAAAACTTATCGTTGACCTCGATAATCGTGCCTTGGGGATCGGTAATAGCGATAATGGCAAAGCGATCGAGGGCATATTTGATGTTCGAGAGGGTTTGCAAGGACTGTTGCAGGGCGCTGGTGCGCTTGCTCACTCGATATTCGAGGGTTTGGTTGAGAGCCTGCAATCGCTGGGTGGCGGCCTGTCGTTCCAGTTCGGCGGCGGCGCGAGCGGCAAAGACTCGCAAAATGCCTTGACGGTGTTGGCGATCGCTCAAAACATTGTCATCAACAATGGCTAAGGTTCCGATGGGTTCCTCTTTGCTGTTCGACAGGGCCAAACCTAAATACCCTTCTGGGGTAAAGGGAAGGGCGGCGGCAATGTCGGGATAATCTTTGCTCATGCCCTCCTCACAAAAATAGCTGCCCTCGGCAAGGACTCGACCGCAGGGACAAGTCTCGGGGGCGAGAGGGGGCAGCGATCGCAATCGTCCATCGATCCAACTGGCTAAAACTTCGATTTGCCCGTTCTCGTAGCGAGTCACCACTGCCATTCGCACGGCCAGGGCTTCCGCTAAATGCCGCACCAGGGCGGGAAAAAAGTCTCGACCGACGGCATTGGCGGTTCCGGTGACGAGATTTCGCAGTGCCATTTCGACCCGCTGGCGTTCGGCAAGGTCGGCTCGAGCTCGTTGGTACAATTCCGATTGTTGAATGGCGATCGCGACTTGGGTGGCCAGATCCTCGAGCAATTCGCTTTCAAAGGGTTGCCATTGGCGGGGAATGCCGCATTGATTGACGCTGAGAATGCCCCACAGGCGCGGCGATTGCTTGCCCTCAGACTCGGGATCCGTTTCTTGCAGGACGATGGGAACGAGAATTTTGCCCCGCACTTGCAATTCGGCGAGGAATTCGCGATGGCAATCGCTCATTTCGATTTGTTCGACGTCATCCACCACGCGGATGCGTCCCTGTCGGTAGGCATTCACCCAATCCGGTGCAAAACAAGGATCGTAAATCGTTCGTCCCAGCAAGACTTTCCAAGGACCTTCGGTATATTCGGCCACCACTTCCCCATGCCATTCCGCATCGAATTTTAAGATAATGACGCGATCGACCCCCAAAAACGTCCCCAAATTTTTGACGGTGGCATCTAAAATTTCTTGCAAATCCAAAGATTGGCGAATATCCCGGGCGATCTCGGCAATAATGCGCTCTCGTTGGTAGACCAATTGAATTTGTCGGGCTCGAGCCTGCAATTCTTGGGTGCGTTCGCTGACTTGCACTTCCAATTCACGGGTTCGCCCCTCGAGCATTTCCTGTTTTTCCCGTTCGAGGCGATGGACTTTTTGCTGTAGCGTTTGCACGACGCTATAAAGATCGAGGGAACTCAAAGAGTGTAAAATACTGGTTTGCGTGACCAGTCCTTGCAGAAATCCTCCTTCGTCTACGATGACAACGCGACGAATTCGCTTGCTCTGGAGAAAGCGATGGGCTTCCCAAAGCGGCATCTCGGGGGTGAGGGTTAAGAGGGGGGCACTCATGACTTGCGAGGCTTGGAGTCCCTCGAGGGGTAACTCCAACACCTTGTATTGCACGATATCCCATTCGGTGACGATGCCGAGGGGAATCGTGCCTGTGGGGGTTTCGCGAGCGATAACAATGCAACTGATGCGATACTGACTCATTTGTTTGGCCAGTTCTAAGACTGTTGTCGTCGGCGTCGCCGTGATGACTTCCCTGGACATCACTTCCGAGAGCAAGCGCATTCGCAAGAGATTGACGGGTTGCAGGACCCAACGCAGGGATTCCGGGGTAATCAAGCCCTTGAGGCAGCCGCCATCGTCCGTTACGGGTAAATGGCGGATGCGGTGGCGCTGCATCAATTCCACAATGGCAAACACATTGGTAAATTCACTTTCGGCCAGCACGATTGGATGGGCGGTCATCGCTTCCCTCGCGGGATAGTTCTCGATCGCTTCTTCTCGGGCGATGCGCCGGATGATATCCCGTTCGGTGACGATCCCCACCGGGCGCTCGTTCTCGACGATAATGGCACAATGACTCGAGAGAATGTCGCCGGTTTCGTCCTTCGCCGTCGCGATCGCTCCGGCACGAGCGGCATTTTGCGTTAAGGCCGCCAGCACTTGCAGCAGCGTCAGATCCGGCGACAGCGCGAGAACCTCTCGCTGTAAAATATCTTCCAGTTGAGGCAGATAAATATGGGGATTGGCAAGGGTGGAAACATCCATAATCGATTTACGCTGCGATCGCGAACGTGAAGAATAAAAAAAATCATACGGACACGGGTAGGGCAGAAACGGCAACCGGGAGCGCAATGGTGAAGATTGCCCCCTGAGGGGAATTGTCGCTGACGGATAATTCTCCACCGTGAGCTTCTATGACCATTTTGCAAAACGCTAAACCCAAGCCCAACTGACAAACGCCCTGAATGGAAGTGCCGATATTGTACTTTTGAAAAATTTGCTGGCGGACGTCTTCTTCTACTCCCATGCCGCAATCGATGACGCAAATTTTTACCCGGTCGGGGGTGCTCTCATCGGCTTCGATCCGGACGGTGACTGTCGTTTCGCTAAATGAGAATTTAATAGCATTGGAGAGAAGATTATCGATCGCGCGGTGCAGGAGATTGGCATCGGCATTCACCGTCCCCGATTGAGGCGCGTCGAGGTCGAGCTGAATGGTTTTGCGCTGGGCTAATGGTTCCCAAGAGACGATAATTTCCCGAGCGAGGGTACAAATATCGAATCCTTCGATATTTAATTGCAAATGTCCGGCTTCAAATTTGGACATGACCAGGAGATCGTCGGTCATGTTTAAGAGGCGTTTGTGGGCGATATCGATGTTACTCACCTGACGCAATTGCCTCGGTTGCAGGTCGGTTTTCTTCAGGAGTTCGCAGCCGACTAAAATCGAGTGCAGGGGGTTGCGAAAATCGTGGACGATCATGCTGGCCATGTCCTCTCGCAACTGGGCGATGGCAGCTTGGTTCTCCAAGGCGATTTTGAGGGCGTCTTGCTGTTCCTTGATGCGCAGGAGCGATCGCACCCGCGCTTTCAGTTCGACACCGTTAACGGGTTTGCTGAGAAAATCGTCGGCTCCGGCTTCCAAGCAGGCCGCCATATCTTCCTTGGCATCTAATGCCGTCACTATCAAAATGGGAATGTTTTGGGTTTTCTCCTGCCGTTTTAAATATTGGCAAACTTCAATCCCGTTCATATCCGGCATCATGACATCTAAGAGGATCAAATCGGGCAAGGGATGGCGATCGAGCCATTCGAGGGTTTCCCGACCGCTTTCGAGAGCGGTCAACTCGTAACCCTCGGTAAACAGGAGGGCTTCGATTACGTAAAAGTTGGCGGGGTCATCATCGACAACGAGTAGAGAGTGAGACATCGGCGGTTTGAACTGACTGGGGTTGGAGATAAACAATCGGGGTAAGAATCACAAGCAGTATGAAGGGTTTTAGAGGCTTGGCGCGGAGGATTCCACCTCGGAATTTTCGGGATTGAGAACGACATGAATGCGCTGGAGCAGTCGCTCTAGGTTCACGGGTTTGGTGATGTAATCGTCGAGGCCGGCTTCTTTGCATTTTTCGCGATCGCCGGGCATGGCCAGGGCAGTCAGGGCGATGATGGGAACATCGGAGGTCTCTCGATCGGAGCGAATCCAACGGGTCGCCTCTAAACCATCCATGCGCGGCATGTGGATGTCCATTAAAATTAATTGGGGTTTGGTCTCTTTCGCTAAACTGACCGCTTCCAAACCATTTTTGGCAAAGGCTAATTTGTAGCCTTTAAAGGTCAAATAATCCGCCAGCATCATGACGTTATTTTCATTATCTTCGGCAATCAAAATTAAGTATTCTCCGTCCGGAGGAGCGGGAATTTTGATGTCGGGGGGCGTTGCTAAAATCGACTCGGGAATCGTGCCGATCGCTCCGGCTAAGCGATCTTTGTCCGCGGGGGCGAGTTGTTCCGGGTTGCGCCAAGGGAGAACCACGGTAAAACAACTGCCTTTACCCACTTCGCTTTCGACGGCGATGGAACCGCCGTGAAGTTCCACCAAACGCCGTACCAATGCCAACCCCAACCCCGTTCCTTCATAACGGCGCGAGAGGCTGCTTTCGATCTGTACGAAAGACTCAAAGAGCTTGCTCATATCCTCTCGGGCGATGCCGATCCCCGTATCCCGCACGGCAATTCGCAGCACCTGTTCGTCGCGATCGCCCCGGGCCGTGACGGCGATGCTGCCGCCTTCGGGGGTAAATTTAATGGCATTGTTGAGTAAATTTAACAGCACTTGCCGAATGCGCCGCTCGTCTACGGCAAAAACATTGGGGATGACTTCCACCTCGAGGGTCAATTCGAGATGTTTTTCTTCTGCCATGCGACGCACCAAATCCAAGCAGGTTTGACAGAGAATCGAAACGGGCAGGGGAACGATTTGTAACTCTTCTTTCCCCGATTCTATTTTTGCCAAATCCAAAATATCGTTGATGAGGGAGAGGAGGTGCTGGCCGCTCGTAAGGATGCGATCGAGGGAGAGTTCTTGGCGTTCTGTTAGCGGTCCGTAAACTTTTTCTTTGAGCGCTTGGGAGAGACCCAAGACGGCATTGAGGGGGGTTCGCAACTCGTGACTCATATTAGAGAGAAATTCATCCTTGAGTCGCGTCGCCCTCGCCAGTTCCGCATTGGTAAAGGCGAGGGTGCGATTGCGTTCTTGCAAGCCCTCTAGGGTATTTTGCAAGCGATCGGCCATCTTATTAAAGGATTTGGTCAGCCGTCCCACCTCATCATTGCGATCGCCCTCTCCCACTCGGGCGCGGTGTTCCAAATCCCCCTCGGCAAATTGTTGCGCGGCGGAGGCCAAGCGATGGAGGGGTCGCCGCACTTGGCGGTTGAAGAGCACTGCCGTTAAGATCGCCAAGAGTCCGCTGGCGGCGATCGCCTCGAGCAAAATCAATCCTGCCTGCCAGTAAAGCTGTCGCCTCACATTCTCCAGAGAATAGCCCAAGACCGCTTTTCCCAAAAACGTTTCCCCGGAGACGATCGGCTTTTCCACAATCGCGAGATTGGCATTTTCTTCAATCGCTTCGAGGAGGTTCAGCATTTCTTCCCCCTGCAAACTGGTTGCTTCGAGATCGATCCCTTGGGTTTCCAAGGCGCGGGCGATGGAGGGATGTTCGCGATCGAGATAGCGAGTTAAGGGCGTACCTTGGCGATCGAGAATGACCGAGTAGACAAAATCGCGATCGCGTCCCGACTGGCGCATGAGGATTTCCATCGCCAGAAAATCCATATCCAATAAGGCTTCCGGCACGACGGCACTCAAAAATTGCGTTTGCTTGTCTGCTTTTTGTTCGAGCGCTTTCAATCCCCCGTGAAATTGACTGCGAGCTTGAATTAACCCCAAGGCAACCTGAGTGCTCACTAAAACTCCACAGGCAATGCCGAGATAGCGAAAAGCAATACTTTGGCGCAGGGAGGCGAACCGAGGAAACAGAGAAGACATGGCTGAGAAGGAAAAAATTGAGGGATGGAATTGAGGTAATGAGAAAAATGCGATCGAATGAGATCCTTAAAAAAGGTACGCTAATTATATCACTTTGAATCCCAGCTTTTAAGTTTAAGTGTTTCTACCAAGCTATCTAGGTCGTCGTAGGAAACGGTAGGAATGAATCCTTCTACTTTTGCGGGTTTTAAACTAGGGTGATCGGGAGGAATATTTAACAGGGCTTCTCGCACTTGTTCTGCCAGTTCCGAATCGGTTTGAGGCAGGGCCGCGATCGGCCACTCCGGATACAATGCCGTGGTATGAGTATAGAGAAAATTGTCATCGACTGGCGCGAGAACCCGCAAAACATTCACATTGGGAATCAATTCTTTGCCCACCATCTTTTCGAGTTGTCCCGTACGAATGAAACCCGCATCGATCGTGCCGTTAATGACGGCTAAAACAATACTGTCTTGGGATTTATTTTCGGTAAAATCGGCAAAATCTCGAGCTGGATCGATGCCGTTTTGCTGGAGGTGATAAATTTGAAAAACGCAACCTGCCGCCGCCGTCTGGAAGTTCACGCAACTCACTCGTTTTCCTCGAAGATGTTCTAGGGTTTTAATCTCGCTATCGGCCCGCACGACAATCAAACCGCTAAACTGGGGGCCGGTTTTGGGACGGCTGTGAGTGACCAAAAACTCGGTATCGTGGAGACGGCGGATTTGTACGGCAGCCAAGGGGTTGTTGGTAGTGAAATCTAAATTTCCCGCTTCGACTTCGGTAAATTGGCTCTCTTGAGTTAGAGAAATGAGCTCGAACGGTCGTTCCAGTTCGGCTTCCAAATAGTCCAAAAGGGGACGATACCGCTCGTTGACGGATACGGCGCTATCGATGCTCAGAACCCCAAAGCGCACGGGTTCGCCTTTCAGCTGCGAACGATCGCTGGCTGTGGTTTCGCGGATATCTGCGGTGTTAACGGAGGATTGGGGCTCGCTGCAAGCCATTAGCACCCCCGTTGCTAAACCGCACAGTGCGGTGATGAAGAATTTGCGAGGGGCGATAAAACGGAATGAAGGCATGGGCATACCTCACCAAAAAATCAGAGCAATTGGCGATCGCTTAAAGATGAACGATCTTATATTGCAACCCTAACAGGCAATTGTGAAAAACTTGTGAAGGCCATCGCTCTGTTAGCCGTTCTAATTTTGCGATCGGCAATCCCCAACGAAGGTTTTACTTTAATGGAATTCACGCAGGAAACGAATCGCGATATCTTGCCAAAATCTTAAAACTTTCGCGATGACTCAACTCACTACTGCTTCTTTGGGGACTCAATTATGCTCTATACTACCGAAAAAAAGCCCGAAATGCAATGAAATCAGGCTTTCTAGAATTTTGATGAATCTTGCGCTCGCACTTTTGATGGTGTGCGACTCTTTAGTTGCAGACTGCCGCTGGCTGCTTGACTGGACCGGGGCCGCCTTCAAACTCGTAGATGAATGTTCCCGGACTGCCCCAGTCAGGGGCAACTAACATACCCCGAAGCCCCCGTGCACCCGGAACGCTGGAGAAATCGAAGCGGAAATTGCAATCGTCCATCGTGCACATCCAGAACCACGGGCCTTCAATTGGCGAGTCGATCGGCTCGAAGCTCGGTCCAACGGATGCCCATGTGACGGTTCCGTAACCTTTTGCCATTTCCTCGCTTTCTGAGACTTGTACGTGGATGGTCAGCTCTGGAGCACCAACCAGGCCCATCGGGATATCAGATCCATAGCAGGCTCGGAAGCTATCGCTTGCATGAGCCGTAGCTGGATTGAAAAAACACAGCAGTAACGAGCAAAAACCAATGGTCAGCCAACGCTGTACTGACTTTAGAGAAAACAATTTGTTCATCAATCAATCTCCTTATCGATTGGAAAAAGTAACAGAATTTTAATTAGAGCAAACAAACTACTACTTTGAGTAAAAGCAAAAAGTTACTATTTATCATATCTACATTTGTAGAATCATGCTTTGTACTTTCTGTAGAGTACTATCTATTATAGTAGCAATGTCAATCTTTTCTATAACTATTTCAAATAGACCAAAGAGAATAGAATCTTAGTGTCTTATACATTAAAGAGAATAAGACAATCCAACAAAAAATGTATAGTCTATACTGCACGATCGCACGAGTCCGAACCATTCATCGAAGCGTAAAATGGATACGGGAAAAAAGCCCGAAATTCAATAAAATCAGGCTTCATAGAATTTTGATGAATCTTGCGATCGTGCTTCTGACAGAACATTGCTCACCCAAAAATCAGAGCAATTGTCGATCGCTTAAAGATGAACGATCTTATATTGCAACCCTAACAGGCAATTGTGAAAAACTTGTGAAGGCGAGCTCCCTATCATCCGTTCTACTTCTGCGAGCGACAATCCCCAATGAGGGTTTTCCTTTAATGGAATTCACGCACGAAACAAACAATTTATCAAGCAGGAAAACAAGGAATTTGAAGTGTTAACAAAAATAAACTTAATAAAATGAAATATATAAATTGCCGATCTAATGCGTACAATCAGTTCTGAGAAAATCAGCCTTACTAATGACTTGATTTTTGTCGAGTGATATCTCAAACTTATCTTCAGTTACAGGGAGATTATCGTGCAATAGTTGTGGCGATTCATTGCTTTCTATAGCGCGATCGCGCTGTAAATTCCTTAGTTAGGTCGCTCGAATTCTTTCCGGATGGTATCGCAATCGATTCCCTATTTTCAGGAGTTGAAAGATGAAAAAAACAGACCCTAAACCCACCCCCGACTGCCACAGTCAGACATTGAAACCCGCGATCGGCAAAATTCCGGCCGATCGCGTTATTCCCAAGTTGACAGACAACCGACAGGCTTAGGTCAAACCAGCCGCAGGGATTAGCAAAATTGACGCGACGGTTTAGCGATCGCCGAGCGATCGAAACATGAAAATGCGGATTTATTCTCCGAATAACTGGCTTTGAATGACAACCGATTTTGCTATTAGCCAGAGTAAGGTGCGTTAGCAAAGTACGATGCACCCTAACAAAGCGCTCCCAAAATCTCGCGAGACCGGGTCGATCGAAACAAACAACGGCCGATGGCTGCAGCCTGCCGATTTCTCAATCGAGAGGCTGCAGCCCGTCCCAAAGTGCTGCTTTGGAACGAGTTTTATCGTGTTGAATACTGATGTAAGGAGACTGTTATGCCTTCTCGTTCTTCGTTGTGGAATAAAGATGGGAGTGCAAAAGGCGACGCACCCCGATGGGCCAGCTTGCGTGCCAATATGCGCGAAGCCTTCCCGACTTACTATTACACCACCGGTTCGGATCCCTTTGCCGATATGGTGGGAGAAGCGATCGGCTATCTCAACAAACTCAAACCGGTCGGGACTGCGGAATCTGACCCTTCCTCCACCCCGGGCTACCTGATCGGCGACCAAATTATCGGCGAACCCGGCAATATTTCCAGCCCCGATTATAGTGGCGTTACAGGGGTTAAGTTGGGAGACGAAATGCTCCCCGTGAAAGATGTGCTGGAACAGGCAGCCCAGCTATTCATCGGTATGCCCGCTTGGAACCATCCCTTAGTGATGCCAAATGTGATTCCCCAAGCCAACACGGCAGCGATTATTACTGCCATGATGACCAACGTTTTTAGCCCCAACATTATCGAAGGGGAATATGCTTGGGATGTCGAACGGACGGAAATGGAAACCTCGGCAATTCTGGCAGATTTAATCGGCTGGGATCCTAACGTGGCGGGGGGTCTATTCACTTTTGGCGGCTCCGGGTGCTATTTCTACGGCATCAAGTATGCCCTCACTAATTGCTTGGGAGATAAATCTCGCTGTACGGGGATTCGCACGGATGCCAAAATCTTGATGTCCCAGCAGGGTCATTATTGCAAACAGAACTCCAGCGACTGGACCGGTCTGGGCATGAATAACTATGTCGAGATCGACACCGATGAAAACAATGCCATGGATATGGAGCACCTGACCGAGGTGGTGACGAACCTCAAGGAAGCAAAAGTGCCGATCGCTGCCATTGTTTGCACCATGGGAACCACCGATGCCTTTGCCCTCGACCCGATCGAAGAAGTGCGAGAATTAGTCGATCGTCTCTATCCTCTCTCGGAGTATCCCGACGGTGCAGGACGACCTTTGATTTATGCCGATGCGGTAATTGGTTGGTCTTGGCTCACCTTCAAGGGTTATGACTTTGATGCGAATACTCTCGGTTTTGCCGATGATGTCAAGCAAGAGATCCAAGCAAACTATAATGCTATCAGCAAGATGGTTCATGCCGATGCCATCGGCTGCGATTTCCATAAGACCGGCTGGTCTACTTATAATTGCAGCGTCGTCATGGTGAAAAAGCTGAATCACTTTCAAGAACTGATGAGCCGTCCGGGTTCTGCTTATCTGCAAGCGCGCACTTGTTACAATCCCGGTCTCTATACCTTAGAGGTCTCTCGTACCGGTGCTTACTCCATGGCAGCTTGGGCGACCCTGAAGTTCATGGGTGCAGAAGGCTTCCGCTCCATTTTGGGAGGCATTCTAGAAATTCAGCACTATTTCCGAGATGAGGCGATCGCCAAGGAAACGACGGCAGTTTGCGTTAACGACTCAGACCACGGATTCGTGACCTTATTCCGAGTCTATAAAAAAGGGGTAGATGCGGTAACGCAGTATCAACGGGAACTTACGGATCCGGCTGCAAAGGCAGAACTCGAGGCCAATAACAAACTGCAAGAAGATATCGCCGATCTGCTCTGGCAGTGGTATCGCTTCCCGCAGGAAAAACCCGGAGATGATTATGCCCCCTACATCAGCTATACCAGTGGTTTCCGTCCCACGGACTATGAGGATGAAAATATCGAACCCGGATTCATCTATGCAGTGAAGTCCTATCCGATGAATGTCAACGTGACCTATGAGGTGATGGACGATCTGCTGCGGTTGGTGTTACAGGCTCGGGATGCGATCGAAGCCGGCACGGTGCCCGACGCTCGGGATGATGCGGGCAATTGTCCGGTGCCTTATTCTAAGTTCAAGGATATCCGTCCCGTGGAATGTGGTTCTAACGCGACCGAGGAGGCATCCGCTACCTCGGATAATTTGCTGTCGGGTATCGGACGGCAATCGAAGAAAGGGTTAAAGCGCTTGAAAAAACGTCGCCGCAAGAAATAAAAGTGACTGTTTCGCTCCTCGTTATCCCTCGAGGGCGAAAAATGGTTGGGTTGTCGTGCTGAAAACCGCGATCGCATGGCGTTCTTTTGCGTCAACCCGATCTCTGCAAACTGCTATGGGTGCAATAACGAATGGTGCGAGATCTTAAGTTATTTCAGAGGAGAACATCATGGCCGATGTAGCATACCCGGAGGCAATTCGGGAGCTTTACGAAAGCGAAATTTTTGGCGAGGCTTGGGCTTTGGCATTGATTGCGGTGGCGAAGAACGATCGCGATCGCTATCATTTCGATACGCTGTTGCAACTGGAGACGGAAACCAAAGCACGCTTGCGACCGTTTCTCTACAAATACGGGATGACACTTTTGGAGGATATGGATTTGAGCGATGTAGACGATGCAGTGGCAGACTATCAAAATTCGGCGACCTTTGCGGAGTTTGCAACGATAACAAAGCCCACGGTTGAGGCATTTTTGGATCGGTTTCAGGAGATAGATCTCGCTGCTCCTCCCGAAGATCGAGAGGTAACGAAATCGATGATTCAGCACGAGACTGCCATTCTCACGTGGTTGGAGCTAGAAAGTACCGGGCCGAATGCGGCTTCCCTCGAGGCCATGATTGCCGAGTTACAGTATCCCCTGCCCGAGCCTGGAGGTGTTTGAGCCGGTCAGTCCATCACTTGAAAAAAAAGGAGAAGTGCATGTCAGCAGAAACAGCCCCGCAAACCATAAAAGAGTTTACCGCTCGGGTGCGTCAATGGTATCGCGATGACTATCGAGGGTTTCGAACCTTCTTCGATGCAGCCATAGAAAATGTCAAACCCATTCCAGAAGACACCGATCGCGATATTCGATATGACTGGAGAAACAAAAGCATCGACGATCTGTGCTCGTTCTTTGACGAATGGTATGCTTGGCTTCCCGAAATGCCAACGGGTTTGGATTACATCCGCAAGTTCGGCTGGCTGTATTACCAGAACGAGTATGGACGGGCCTTTGTTACCAAAGGGGCGGGTTATGAAATGACCAAACACTTTGTCGCCATACGGGGGGAATACTTCGATTCTCCCGAGAGTGCGGCCTTAATTCATGCTTGGGTTGAGGATCTCGGTGGAATTCACAAGGTTTCGCAACAGTATATTATCCCAGAACCGACCAATCCGGCAGGACATTACGGCTTTAACAATTTCAATCAGTTTTTTAGCCGCAAAATCAAACCCGATGCGAGAGCGATCGCATCGCCAGAGGACGATTCGGTTGTGGTAGCTCCGGCAGATTGCATGATTTATACAGTTGAGAACCTGACGCAGGATACTAAATTTCTCGTCAAGACCTCCTATTTGAATGTGAGGGAGCTATTAAATGACTCCCAGTACATGCGGTATTTTGATGGCGGTACGGCTGTTTTTTGCATTCTCAAGCCCCATTCTTATCACCACTACCACGCTCCCGTGTCTGGCAAGGTTGTTGAGGCCAAGGAAGATGTTTCCGGCGAGTATTTTGGTGTTGCCTTCGAGCGTTTTCGTCGGGGCTATCTGGTCATCAAAACAGAGCGTTACGGTCATGTTGGGGTTGTTCCTGTAGGACTGACGACCATTGCTTCAGTGGTGTTTCGCGACAAGTTCAAGCACGTCACCGACACCCAACCGATCGCGATCGCGAAAGGGGAAGCGATCGGCTATTTCCAGTATGGCGGCTCTTTGAATATTCTGCTGTTTGAAGCCGGTCGATTTCCCTCACTCAATCTCCTGCAAGGTCAACAAATTGGCTTTCTGTTGAATCCCGATGAAGGAGTCGGGAAGTTGAGACAATCCAAAAGCAATGATTTCTTGCATCGGGTTTCGTTTCGATCTGAGTGAATTCCTCGTCTGCCTGGCGATCGCTTCTCCTCTGTCTTTCCCGACACTATTCAGAATCGCGATCGCTCTTCCTTTTTTTAGTTTTATACTCAATAGTGCGATCGCTGTTCGGATGTTGATAAGTAGGTTAGAGATCTCGCCCTACTGAACTCATAAGGTTCTTTAATGTCATTGTTTGAACGATCGTAGTATTTAAAAAAGAACTTGACAGTTATGAATAGTAAGAGATACCTTAAAGTTTAACGGGGTATCGAATTTTATTTGTACTCCATTAATCGATCAAAAGTTTTAATCTAAGTCAATTGTCACTCTAAAAAGGTAACTCATGTTGAATCATCGCAAACTACACCCAGGCGAACTAGCATCTTTGTTCAAGAAATTAACTCGATGCAAGGCTCCCGATAAAATCGAGACATATGAATCTGAGGGAGAATCTCCAGTAAGAGCCGTTGCCGAATATGAGGAGATGGGAGGTGTTTTAATTGCCTATCCCGGAACCGAGACCACTTCACAGGTTCAATTGCCACCATCCGGAGCGCGCACCTTTGGGATTCCCAACGACTTGATTGTCCGCATGCAGCAAGTCAATAATGGCGATCGCGAGCCGGTTCATATCTTTATCTTGTGCGCCGATTTTTCTCAACGAAGTGAAGTGATTGCCGATCTAAGGGCAACAGCAGAAGCTGAAGAGCTTGATTTCGATCCCAATTTAATCCACTTTGTTTTATGGGACACAGATAGTTACTGGACGCGAGATTATGGACCTTGGTGGGTCAAGAATGAGACAACAGGTTACTTTGGTATTGCCAAGCATCTCTATACCTCTCTGGGAGGAGGTTCTGTAGGGTTGGTACAAGGATCTGAAGATGTTTTCCTAGAAGGTGGTGGGGGCATTTTTCGGCCTAACGATGACTACGCTGCCACTAAATTTTCCGATTATCTCAATGTCCCCATTCGAGCGTGGAATGAGGCACGATGGGGCAGGCAAAAACTCGCTCCTATTAAGGATCATAATTGGTACAATACAGGGCTTCTTAATGTTGGTGGCAACTACATGTCTACTTCAAATAATGTTGTTGCCTCTTCCTATTTAGTAGCTACCCAAAATGAGCTTCCCGTGGACGATCAACGTGAAAACGAAGATAATCCCAGCTCCAGTACCATTGAAGATCGGATGAAATACATTCTGGGGCAGTTCAATCGCTTTATGGGAACCACGAAGTATCACGTCATCACCGATCCCTCGGGAACCTACATCGGGCATATCGACTGCTGGGCTAAATTTCTTGCTGATGACAAGATTATCATTGCCGAGTCGCCAAACAGGAAGATTAATGACGCATACGATGACATTGCGGACTTTTTTGAAGAGCAGGGCTTTCATGTCACTCGAGTGTTCTGCCCGAATATCCTCATCGGTCGCTCGACTACGGGGCTCTATGACATCGAGCCGACTACTGCTCCTTATACCAATAGCCTCATTCTCAACAACTATGTCTATGTTCCTATCGTAGGAGGAGACCACGCAGAAGACGATGAGAATGCGCTCGAGGCCTACCGAGGGGCACTGGGTAGTGACTACACGGTTGTTGGCATTATCGGTAAACCCGAACTGCCTTGGTTGGGGACTGACGCGCTTCACTGTCGCACCCGTAGCGTTCCCCGAGAAATTGTGGATAACTGGTTGAAGAGTTTAACTCAACGAGTTGTACCCAAGCGGTAATCAATGTCTTAAAGTGGAGTCCGTTGAGTGTGAATTGCTTTTGCGATCGCACCCTCATGATTCTCGGTTAGCCAGCGCGATCGCATCTGATAGAAGAGTCAATGCGATCGCTACCGGATACGCCATCAAAACCAGTTGTACGGACGGTAAAGATTGAAAGCTGTTTAAAAAGCGTTTCATCTGTTTTTCTGGATTAGACCTCTCCAGAGATTCAAGTTTAGGCAAGGCATCATCAGGGTTTTACCCTAATTATCGGAGAGATCTCTTAAGTTGATAATGATTGAGAATAGCACACAATCAAGGTATCAAATTGAATTTTTATCTATTACCAGATTTTCATATTACTTTAGTATAAATTATTTGGGTACGTTAACAAAAAGAAACATATTCTCTTATTCTCAATATTTTTAAACTTATATATTGACATTAACACCATAGTGAAATATAGTTTTGTTTGAGCGAAGTTTGAACTGATCCATAAACTGTTTTATCCCGTCAGTACGTTTGCTCACTTATTCGCGCCTAGATGGGGCGCTTCAGAACTTAAGAACAATTTATTAACTCTGTTGAATACCCGTGAAGGAGACAATTATGCCCGTGCCTGATGTATTGAATCGTTTAACTAGGGTTGTAGCCTTTGCAGCCGCTATGTTAATCCTTGCCTCGAGCCTGTTCTGGAATGCTCTTCCTGCCAGCGCGCGAGAGAATAGTTTGATTAACCCAGTTCAACAAGGGCAGATTACACCAGGCTCCGCCGCAGAGTGGGATACCGCTCAAACAATCTTGGTACATACCCCCCGAAATGAGCTATTTGCTGGCATACTCCATCCAGAAGCGGCTTTATTTGAAGAGCCATTCAATACCAAGCAGGCAGCTAAGGAACATATTCAATACGTACAAAAGCTGAAAGATCGCGATATTGAAGTCCTTCAAGTTGCTCGCGTTCTGCGTCAAAATCCCGGCACCTTACGTGATTTAGTCACAACTCTGGGATTAGATGACTTTGATTGTGTGGATATGGATGACAGTGTAGTGGAGATGAGTTTTGAAGATTCGGAGGCGTGCGAAGAACAAAAAGATTATTTTCGAAGGAATTTAGACACCCTAATGACAACAGATCCATCTATACTAGTTTGGATGGTTCTGAACCAAGCTCAAATCAAATCATTGGCGTGCACCGATCCAAGTGACAACTATGCAAACTGTGGCGAAGGGTCTTATAATGTCGTCGCAGAATATCAGATAGACCCTCTGATGAATATGTATTTCACCCGCGATCAGATGATTACAACTGCTAATGGTGTCGTTGTCGGTAAGATGAGCGATTCGCAGCGTGCAAACGAAACGAAAATCATCGAGGTGGTTCTGGACGATTTAAACATTACTCCAATCTATACGATAACGGGAGATCGGTCTGTCTTAGAGGGAGGTGATTTTATTCCAGCTGGGGAGCGCGTTTTTATCGGTCAGGGTGCACGGACAACTTATGAAGCGATCTACGAGATGCTAGACGCAGAGGAAGATGTTTTTGGTGCGAATGTTCAAGAAGTGGTTGTTGTCAAGGATCTGTGGCAAAACCAGCAGGAAATGCATCTAGACACCTATTTTAATATTGCGAGTCCAACAACAGCCGTTCTCGTTGAAGATCGCTTTCCCGCTGGGATCGTTCCCGGTGTAGACTGTAGCGAAGTTGAAACGGATGACGGTGTTGTAGACAAGTGCTTAACGGCTGATGTCTGGGAGCGCAATGTGGATTCTTGTTCTGGTTGGACGCATGGTGAGTATTGTCTGCGAACAGACAATGAATATCTAGAATTTATAGACGTACTCAGCGACGCAGGCTTTGAAAACATCATTCCAGTCTCAGTCAAAAATCAAGAAGATTATGGCATTAACTTTCTCACTCTGGAAGAAGGCGTAATTGCTGTTGTAGAGGGATCTGATGAGAACCCATACTATCCAGACTATCTAGAAGATCTGAGGAATGCAGGGCTAACGGTAGAAGAGATCCCCTTTGACAATCTGAAACTTGGATACGGAGCCGCTCATTGTACCACCCAAGTTTTATCTCGTGGAGAATCGTAATCAGTGAAAGGTTTTGGCCTGTAGCGATCGCAGTTATCGATTAAACTCGTTCGTCAGCAGCGATGAAAAACCGAGATAATTAAAGGGCGATCGCGTTTGTCAATATGGCAGCGCGATCGCCCCATGTTTGATAGGATTCCCAGCAGTTCGGACAATTATCCGGATTTGATATTCAGTCAAAAAGCGAGAATCTAACAAAATTCAACATATTTTTAAGTTCGGCAACTTTTCCAAATAGAGGATTCGTGCTTATACTAGGCGTGGTTAATTGCAAAATCCTAATTTTGTCAACCTTCTTTTTGATGAGGTTTTACCCATGTTTTTAAATGGCCTGTTGCAACGAATATTGAAAGCGATCGCCATGTTTGCGATCGCGATCGCCTTCTTTTTGAATATCGCCGTCCCTCCAGCGGCAGCATGGAACTTATTCGATTTCTTGAAAGGGTTGGGCATATCCGTCATCACGACCGACTCGGATGCCACAACCTTTACCCTGCAACTCCTCCACGCCTCCGACTTTGAAGCCGGCTTAGAAGCCTTGCAGGATGCGCCTCGCTTTTCTGCCGTCCTCAACGCCCTCAAAGACGACTATCCCAACACCTTGATCCTTTCCTCTGGGGATAACTACATTCCCAGTCCCTTCTTGTTTGCCAGTGGCGACCCGAGTATAAACGATACCCCCGTCGGTAAAGCTGGCATCGGTCACGCTAATATCGAAATCCACAACCGACTCGGCATCCAAGCCTCTACCTTTGGCAACCACGATTTCGATCTGGGAACAAAAGAAGTCAGCAACATCATTCGACCTTCCGGGGACTATCAAGGGACATTGTTTCCTTATTTGAGTGCCAACTTAAATTTTGCCACGGATCCCGAATTGGCAGATCGGGTAACGGAAAACGGACAAGAGATTGACACCCTAGAAGCCGGACAATTAGCGGGATGGGCGATCGCGACGGTTGGCGGCGAACAGATTGGCATTGTGGGAGCAACAACGCCGTTATTACCCGCGATCGCCGCCTCGGGTGACGTGAGCGTACTCCCCGAAAATGCCGAAGATTACGATGCTCTTGCCGCCGATATTCAGGCCGGGGTAGACGAGTTAACCGCAACGGGAATCGATAAAATCATTCTTCTCTCTCACATGCAGCAATTGTATATCGAGCAGGACGAACTCGCCTCTAGGCTGCGAGATGTGGATATTATCGTTGCCGGAGGATCCCACATTCTACTCTCCGATGAAAGCGATCGCCTCCGTGCTGGCGATACGAGTGCCGGACCCTATCCCATTCTCAAAACCGATGCGGATGGCAACCCCATCGCCGTCGTCAACACGAAAGCCAATTACACCTATGTCGGTCGCTTGGTCATTGATTTTGATGCCAACGGTCTCATCATTCCCGACAGTATCGACCCCAACATTAGCGGAGCCTACGCCACCGACGACGAGGGCGTGACTGCCACGGGAGGCACGCCGGATCCCGATATCGTTGCGATTACCGATGCCCTCCACGATGTCATCGCCACTCAGGATGGAAACATTTTTGGTAACACGACGGTATTCCTGCGAGGCGATCGCGCCTATGTCCGCACAGAAGAAACCAATTTGGGAGATATCAGTGCCGATGCCGATCTTGCCTATGCTAAGGCGATCGATGCAACGACGCGGATTGCTTTGAAAAATGGGGGCGGCATCCGTTCCAATATCGGGATTATCAATGCAGCAAGCGGCGGCACCGATCCCGATGACTTCGAACTGTTGCCCCCAGAAGCCAACCCAGAAGCAGGTAAGGAAGAAGGAGAAGTGTCCGAACTCGATATCAACAACTCTCTCCGCTTCAACAACGGACTCACTTTGATTACCCTCACGGCAGAACAACTGTTACAAACCCTCGAACATGGAGTTTCGGGAACGGCTCCCGGTGCAACCCCCGGCCAATTTCCCCAAGTGGGGGGTTTGCAGTTTAGCTTCGATCCCGATCGCGAACCGGGCGATCGCGTTCTTTCTGTCGTCGTGACCGGGGATGGCGAGTTTGATATCGTTGCGCGAGAGGGGGAACTCGTCGGCGATCGCTATCGCACATTTCGGGCAATTACGCTCAGCTATCTTGCCGATGGTGGCGATCGCTATCCTTTCCTCGATTTTCGCGATGCCGATCCCGTTTTGTTCGATCGCATCGATCTCTTAGGAGAGCCGGATAGCAATGGCGATGGGGAGTTTGAACCGGAAGAAGACCTCAACCAAAATGGGGTCAGAGATGGTGCGATCGCCGAACCTTTAGCAGGGGTTGCCGACTTTGCACCTTTC
>JAGHZQ010000025.1 GCA_017746715.1 Cyanobacteria bacterium SBLK | reverse complement strand
GAGGTTTTTCCTATTCCTCAGTTATCTTTAGGATTTCCACGATGAATTTCCTTGATTAATCGTGCCTGTCTTACCCTCTTTCCTCTCGATATCGACTCAGATTTCTTATTTTCTTCTGCCTAGAGTGACAGAAGAGGGATATATTGATCCCATAACTTGACCATCCATCTTCATTTCGATCTAATAATTGAAAAACAGTACCAAAAATTGCCGAAGAATTACCTCGATTAATTTCATCAATTACTAAAACAACATTACTAGCTTCAGATATTTTGTTTCCCTGTTTATCATGGACTTTTAAAATATTTTTATAGGATTGAGCTAGTGCTTTTAAGAAATGTCCTTCATAAAAATTGTATTCTACTGTACTTCCTCTGGTAATAGGGATCAACTTACCTATAAAATCTCCATAAGTATATTCAGGGTGAAAAACTGTCTTAATAACATTCTCTGGATTTTTTGCTTTATCAATTCCCAAAATATTAGGAATAATTGTGTCATCGATACTATAGCTTTTTCCTGTACCGGGACTACCAAAAAGGATTTTTTGAAGGGGTTTGTTCATTTTATCATGTATTTTTACCTAGCTCCTCACTTTAACACAACAATTTTAAAGCAGTCAAGCAAGCTAAACCGAAATCGATGAATTTGAGTTTACCAAGGAAATAACTTTCGCACTTTTTTCCCAGATTCAGCCGCAGCATCAACGATTTGCTGATTTCGCTCGTCCTGTCCCCCTTGAACCTCTTTCGCCTTCAGATCGTGATTTGCCACGATTTCCTCATCATCTTCTAAGCGCCTGCACTTATCAAACCAATTGAGTTTCTCGCAGTTTGGCATCTTGACGATCCGGATCGATTCCTTGTTGGGTGTAGTAGGCTCTCGGACGACCGGAAGGCGATCGCACGGCATTGCCAAACATCTCAAAAAGAGCCTCGATAACATCTTCAAACGGACTGTCGGGGCAAGTTTCATCCTCCATTTTGACAACCTTCAATAACGCGCAGGTTGCCAAGCCTGTCGTTTTCTCCAAAAATCGCAAACTAGGCTGATACCCCATTGCTTCTACTTTTTCAAGTGCCTCTTGTGGGGTCATATTTTCCAGCATTTCAAAATCCAAATACAAATAGGCATAACCCACCGGAGGCCAGCCAATCTCGTAGCGATTCAATCCGATAAATGGTTTTTTCTTGTACATACTTCCTCTATTCATAAGAACGAAACGTGCAACGCCAGCGCTTTTGAGTGCGACCGAGGGGACGTACCGACATTAGCCGACATTGCCGAGTTTTTCCAATATTACGGCAAATTTCGAGAGCCTCTGCCTCATTGTTTGCCCAAATATCGTCATCCCAACTCGATAACTCAGCTTCGGGATCTTCGAGATACTCTGGGGGGTCTGGGTCATCGATCGCTGCCAAGTCATATCTCCCGTAGCCATTGGACAAGTGTATTATACACCATTGAAACCTTCTTCAAGATCGAAACATTGCGGCGAATCATCGAGCCAAAAGGTGCGCCGCAAAACCATCAAACCAGCGATTGAAGACGAGTGTTAGAAACACTCAATTTAACGACTAACAAGGCATTGAGCCAAAAGGACGCTTTCGCTTCTTCAGGAGTGAAAACAATTGAGAAGGAGACTGACTCCATGAACAAGCGTCAAACTCAAACCAAGCGCCAAACGCCCATGCAAAAGCAATTTGCAGCCGACTGCGAAGCCAAACGCAAGGAATGCTTCTTAGGTGTAGCTCGCGAATTGACCGGACGCGCCAAACAGCGAGAATTGTCTGCGAAAGACAAAAGCCTCGACTGGGAGAAATTCAACGCTTACTTTGAGAAAGCCTACGCCGATTATGATAGCGAGGAAATGCTCGAAGAGATTCTCAATAACGTTTATTGGCTTGCAGACGAACAAGCCGTCATCGACCTGCGCTTCCGCTATCTGCGCGATGCTCAAGAAGCCGCCAATGGCAAGCGACACCACGATGACGATGCTGACGAGTTTGCTTTAGCCAAATAGTCGATCGCTCCCAACTCAAAAGTTGATGTATAATGCCCTCCAGGAGGGCATTAACTCAACAAAACAAATCTTTTTTTCAAACCCGCCCACCCATCTACCAGTTATCAGTCACCAGTCACCAGTTAATCGCGGTGACTGATTCAATTCACCAAACCCGCTCGTAGTGCCGTCACCGCCACTCCCACGCGATCGCTGGCCACCAACTTATCCATAATATTACGAACGTGGGTTTTAACCGTATGAGGGCTGAGGTAGAGATCTGCCGCAATTTCTGCATTGCGCTTCCCTTCCACCAACAACTTTAGCACCTGCAACTCTCGCTCCGAGAGCTTGACATTTTTGAGATATTCCATCGATTGAGGAATCTCTTCCACCACCATCCTCGCCACCTTGGGATCCAGATAGAGCGCCCCATCCCGCGCAGCCGCGATCGCTGATAACAACTGTTCGACCTTGGCTCCCTTGATACAATAAGCCTCGGCACCACTTCCCAAAGCCACTCTCACTTGTGCCTGCTTTTGATGGCACGTTAACAACACCACCCCCACCTCGGGCAACTTCGCTTTAATGCGTCGAGTGGCTTCAATTCCGTCCAGTTTGGGCAATCCGATATCCATCAACACCACATCGGGTTTCAACTCCAGCGCCATTTTCACCCCCGTCGCCCCATCTTTCGCCATTCCCAGCAAAGACAGACAGGAATAATCTCGCAAAACCTGCTGAATGCCAAGCCGCATCACCGGATCGTCTTCGACAACCAGAATATTGAGGGGAGTTAAATGTTGGACAAGAGTGGAAGAAAACATTGCAAAGATAACCGATCGATACAGAGCTACAAATAACTACGATAAAGGGGAAAAATCAAAACTGCCACCTCAAGCTACGCGATCGCCAGACTCCACCGCGTAGCCGGAGAAATGGGCAAACAAGCCCCAAACATCCGCAAATCGCAAAGCCAAGTTTTGCTTTTCAAACTCTGCTTTCTGGTATTCGTCCAACTGCAAAGCCGTCAATAACTGCTTTTCTTCCCAGTCCGTTTGCCAGTGTGCGATTTTCCCCTCAAAATAACTGGAAATCCGCTCCTGCAATAGCTCCGATGCACCACCGCAACAGATTGCCCTGTCCAATTGGCGCAGGGGAGGAAGCCGCTCGTGCAGCCAATGGGTTAAGATTTGCCAATATTCCGCCGTCGCCGTCGCGATCGCCTCTTCCAAATCCCGTTTCTCGCGATCGGCTTTGCTCGGATCGGTAGATTTAATCAAATCTTCCACGACAATACGAGTCGCCTGTCGATAGTCCCGCCGCGCCTGCTCTCGATTGTGGTAGCCTTCTCGCAGAGTCGCGATCGCCCCCTGTATCTCATCCCGGCTCAATCCAGAAACTTTTGCTGCAACCTTATCGATGAAGTCATAAAAGCCGAGTTGAGTGGTGCTACTTTCATTGCGACAGAGGGTGCCGTTGCGAAAGAGCAGCAAACTGGTATTGCGATAGCCGAACATCAGATAAGCGAGAGTTTGATTTTGAAAGCGCTCCAGTCCGTCGCGGCGAATGGTAGAAAAGACAATGCCTCCCGCTTCCGCCACGCATTCATAGCGTTTCAATCGGATATTAAAGGAACGCTCTCTAAAGTCAAATCCCTCCAAGGCTTGCCGCAACTCGACTTCGAGGGAGTCTCGGTTGGCATATTCTCCAAAGGGAATTAAAAGAGCCAAATCCAAACTCAATCGCTTGCTAGCATTCTCCTTCACCGCGATCGCGCCCAACGCCGCTAAGATTTTGGGAATCAAGGACTCGTATTTAAGACGTTTTAAGCTCACACTAGCGCGATAATCCCTTGCCATTCTGCCCACGGCAAAACACTCCTTCTCCAAATTCAAGCGCACCCAAGCATTATCCTCCGGTTTGCCAGAACCCAAGGAAGAGGGGAGAGTCGAAACCGAAGCGGCAGGTAGTGCAACGGTTTCCGGCTGCATGGTTAAATATCGCACGGATTCCGAACCTATCCGATAGAGAATTTTGCTCAAACTCGTCCCCGGATCGTAACAGACGAGCAATTTTTGCGATCGCTGTGACATGACTCGATTTTGTACCTACAAGGTGAGGCTAACAAGCAAACCTTTCCCCATTCCTCCCCTGTCGAGGGGTTTTCTGTGGGATACTTCCCCACCTGCGAGTCATCCAATGGGATCTACAACCCCAAGAAATCCTTGGTTTTGCTGAATTCCTTTGCAGCTTCTTCATCCTCGCTGCTTTCCTCATTATCGGAAGGAGAATTGGGGGAAGATTGAGGGGAGCGCGTTACGCCCAATCCTGATATTTCTAACTCCCACTCCGAAGCGATCGCTCTTGCATAGGCAAGGCATTCTTCTAAGCATTGACGGGCAATTCCACGCGATCGCGGTTCGGTTTTATCCAACACGAAGGGCAAAAATCGTGCTTGTAAAGTCTGTGCGGTTAACTCCTGCTTGCCTCTGGAATCTGCATCCAAATAGACGAGGATTTGCCCGAGGGCGCTATTGGTTCTCGGACGCAAGCTGAGACGTTGCTGGGGGGTTTTCTCCATGATTGGTTGCGAGTCACTACAAGTTGATTTAAGTCATCATAAGTCAAAATTGTTCCGTTATCGAGGTTCGGAAAGGCGATCGCGCTCTTAAATAGGTGACTCAAGATAACTCATTATGGCTTAAAATGACTCGGAAGCAGGAGAAGCGATCGCCCAAAATGCGACCTTCAACTCGGGTAGCAAGTTGTGAGTTTGTCCGGACAAAGTAGGAGTAAACCTCCGCCAACTGGGAAATAACGATACGATTAGAGAAACGATCTTTTTCTCGCGATATGGTTAACCTTTCCCAAACTCGGCAGCAGAACCCACTCCCAACCTCCCCCAAGCGGAGAGACCTGCCCACCATGTACGATTTACCGAGTGAAGAAGTAGGAGAACCCGGTTTGCCCGACCAATATCATCCCATACAAGCCGAGCTTCTCGAGCAAACATTTCAACCTTTGACCTACTCGCCAGAGCAGGTATTTTCGGCAATGGATCTCAATATCTACTACGATGCAGACAACACGCGACGATACAAGCGTCCGGATTGGTTTGGAGTGGTGGGAGTTCCTCGACTTTACGAAGACCGAGATTTAAGAATGAGTTATGTCGTTTGGCAAGAGGGAATCAATCCTTTTATCGTCGTGGAGTTATTATCCTCCAGTACCCAAGCACAAGATTTAGGAGAAGTCGAATCGGATCCCGATGGAAATCCCACAAAATGGGAGGTTTACGAACAAATTCTGCAAGTGCCGTATTATGTTGTTTATGACCGCACCCAGAATTCTTTTCGAGCATTTCATTGGCAAGGTCGGCAATATCAAGAGTTAGAAATAACCGATAATCGCTTGTGGTTAGAAGAATTGGGGTTAGGATTGGGACTGTGGCAAGGAAGTCATAAGAGAATCGATCGCTTATGGTTGCGTTTTTATGACGATTCCCTGAATTGGATTCCAACTTCAACGGAACGGGAAGAACAGGAACGACAGAGAGCAGAGCGTTTTCGTCGCTTGCTCATCGAAAATGGCATCAACCCAGATGAGGCTTAAAATTGGTGAAATCAAGTCAATTTCTCGTTTAAAGATTCATTAATTTTTGCTTTGCTTGTTCTATTTCATGATTGAATTTATATTGTGCGTCTGCTACAGCAGCAGATTCAGAATAGCCGTGTCCTATACATTGAACATCCATACTTCTATATTTTTTACCTCGGTTTATACCTGATGTATAATATGCAACAACATTTCCTATATAATGAGAACCCCATTCTTCACCATACTTGGAATTGAATTGAGTTCTTATATTCACCTCAAAGCGAAGATTATAAACTGGTGAACCTTTAACACTTCTTCTAGAAGGCGAAAGAGAAGAGTTTTCAGGAAAATATTTTGCAAGACAAGTTAAAATCGGAAATAAAAAAGGACTAGCACAAATTAGGGCAAATATAATATTAGCTAGAGATTCTGATATAGCTCCTACACTTGAGAAAAGAGCCAGAGGGACTGTAACTATAATCATTACAAAAAACCACAAGAAAAGTAGCCCAATTTGTGACGATCCTTCCTCGCCTAAATAACTCAGCCATATTGCGCTAACGACGCAAGGAATTATATAAAATAATAGTTCCATCTTTCTTAAGCCTTTAACACGTTAGTATTTTCTGCGCGTTGAGATTTTTGCATTACAAACTAAATGTTACCATCTTATAGGATCATAATTCTAGCCCATAATATAATTGGATAACCCAAAAGGAGGTCAATCCCAACCACAAAATCGCCTCATTGTAGGAAGGAGAAACGGTTTTTAATTCGCTACCGTCGCCATAGAGCCAAGACATGATGCCCTATGAGCTTATTCAATGCAAAATTTGTTTTCTGTACCCTCATGGTTGGGTGGGGTTTGGCAATTGCCGGATGCGATCGCTCCCCTGCCGCACCGACGGGAAGCGTCAAAACTCCCGATCCCCCACTCCCTATCTATGAAGTCAATTGGAAGTTCTGCGCCAACCGAGCCAATGCCATTGTAGGGGCGGATGCTTCGGGATGCGTGCAAAATGCCCAACCGCTCTACGTTTGGGGTAATGAGAAGGATTACCAACCCAAAGGAGTCCTGCTGAGAACCAGCGTTCCCTCGCGGTTGAATCCTCACGTCAGCTACCGAGTCGCCCTTTTCTCTCGAGGCTGCTATCCCAAACATAAAACCGAACCCAGCACGCCGAGTTATTACGGTGCGGATAGAACTCTCATGTTAGAGAAGAACTTTGCCGCCAACCGACCGGCGATCGCATCGGTTGAAGTGACTGCCAAACGAGTCGAGAATGCGGAACAATTGACCAATCTGGCCAATTTCGGCTCGTCTCTGACCTTTGGCGAAAGCTGTCCCCGTCTCGATTACAATCCCCTATCATTGGCATCGTGACCCGCAGAGAACGCCGCTTGGAAATCCGCGTCAATGATGCCGAATACGAAGCGATCGCGGCTAAAGCCAATACCGCAGGGACGAACATTAGCGAGTTCGTTCGCTCTAGTGCTTTGAGACGGCAATTACCGCCATTAAAAAGCGATCGCGCTGTTTACGCTTTGTTAGGTCAAATTCACGGGGAAATCCAAACCATGATCGAGGGAACTGACGAGAGACTCGAGCAAATGGGCGATCGCCAATGGCTCGAATGGCATCAAAACGCCTTCACGCAAATCCTCGAACGGGTAGAGGCAGTCATGCTGAGTTTGGCTGGGACAGAATAGGGCTTGATACAGGAAAATCAAAGCATTGCAACCATGCACGCTCGCATCATCTTCGGTAATAATTTTCAAGGCTGTCTCGATTACGTTTTCGGCAAACCGGGGGCGAGAATGGTGGGTAAGCATCAATTAGCGGGTCAAACCCCGATACAATGGGCAAGCCAGTTCGACCTCATTGCCAGCCAGAGCCAGCGCATCCAAAAACCCGTGATGCACGTCGATCTCAGCCCTCATCCCGACGATCGCATGATCGACAAGCAAGGAATTGCCTTTACTCGCAAATACTTCCAAGGTTTGGGAATGCAGTGCTGTCAGTGGGTTCTCGCCGAACATACCGATGCAATTACTCCCGATGGCAAGCCTCGACCTCACTTTCATGCTATTGCCAACCGCATCCCCCTCAACCAGACCAAAGCGGTAAATTCTTCTTGGCTCGGACTGCGATCGCAGCAAGTTTTGCGAGAATTGAGAATAGAATTTGGCTTGCGTCCGGTGCGAGAGTCCGAGGCGATCGAGCGAAAACCTGTCTCTGTGGGACAAGAACGACGCTATCGACGAGAACGACAAGAATGCGATCGCTTCGGACTCCCCGAACTTCCCGTCAAGGTACAGTTGCAAAACGCCATCGATGAGGCAACTCGAGAGCCGATCGCGCTTCCCGAACTCATCCAAAGGCTACAGCAACAGGCGATCGCAGTTCGAGTGCGCTTGACTCGCGAAGGTCGGGCTACGGGAATCAGTTATTGTTGCGAGAACGTGGCTTTTAGCGGCACGCAATTGGGGAGAGCCTACACTCTACCGGGATTGCAAAAGCATCGCGGAGTCGATTGCGAAATCCCAAGCGATTTTACCGCCCTTCAACCATCAATGCACCGATCGGAAATGTCCAATCCAACCCCTTCACCTCCCAGTCCAGAAGAACTCCTTCAAGCGCAGCAAGAGCAATGGGTTCGGGAGATTGCCCCCATTTTGCAGCGATTGCTCGATTATTACGAGAAAGACGAACTGGAAAACGATCGCTATGAAATTCACCGTTTGGACGAGGGACGGCAAATCTCGGTGGATCGCAAGAAGGCTCTGAGTTCTCCCATTCTTGGCGTTAAATGGGAGGGAGAACATCTGAAAATTTGGGCTTCTCGCTTGCAGGTTCGGGATGTGGAGCATTTTCAAACCATCGGTCGGGAGTTGGCACAAATCGAAGAAAATGAGGTTCAATCCTTGGAAACCAGTGCAGAGATTGAAGGTGAATCGATACCGCGCGATCGCGATTCGGAACGAGAGGGTTATGGGACTTCACAAGGTAAACAAAAACAACGGGGTCAATTACAGCGATCGCAGCGACAGTTGCAAATTTGAAGACTATTGATTTATTGTTAATACAATCGCTCTCTCGCTCTTTGAGTCCATGACCTCTCCCAAAACTCCCATCATTGATTTTTTAGAAGAAACCTTTGACCTCGAATGGCAGGAAGAAGCCCTACGCATTGAAGAAGAATGCGGCGATTTCGCGATCGGTCGCTTTGGTAATAATTACGGTTATTTCCGAAACTCTCTTACAGGAAATCCTGCCCTTGCCGATCGCATCGAAGAATTACAAGCACTCTTGCGGGAGGAGTTAGAAGCGGATGAGGCGATCTTAGATTCCAAAGCCTTTGGGAATCAGCATTTTCAACACCCAACCCCAGAGATTCTCGATATCTTAGCGATCGCTCTCGAGTACAAAGATAAAGAAGCACAACGGAAGAAGATTAGAAATGCGATCGCTGTTGCATGGAGTTACTCCTATTAATATCTAGTTGTTCCTAACCCTTCATCACAAAGTTCTACCAACTTGCTTATTGGATTTTATCTTTTATAATTCCAATAAAATCCAACCATTTTTCTCGTATTTCAACAAGTTTATATTCTTGGTGAAGCATATTACTACTAATCATCGCATCAACATGAACCATATTTCGCTCTTCTCTTAACATATCAATTACTCTCACAAAATCAGCAAATTGAGCATCTGAGCCATTTTTATTTTGATTCCAATACTTTAAAGTTTGAATAAGTTGTTTTAATTGTAAGCTGCTGATACGACCTCTCTTTTGTTTTTTGCAAAACTTTTGGTTTTCAATTACTAAATTACGTGCTTTTGAACTAGAAAACCATGAGTTGTAATCCTCCAGTGTAAAGCCATTGTTGTTATATAGATTGGAAAGTAAAATATGCAATATTCCTTCAAATAGGCTTCCAAAATGTATTAATTCTGCCTTAATATTTGCCTGTTTAAATTCAGTCGGTGGGTGCAGATACTCATTAATTGCTTGTTCATATGCAGCCATATACCTAACCGAAACTATTGCATTAAAATACTCTGCTGAACACGCATTTCTATCAATTAAAAACTGTAAATTATTTCTAATTGCCTCTTTATTAGGAGAGATGTTTCTAGAAATTTCACCTAAAAATAGCTCCCACGTAGACAACATTTCTGGTCTATTCATTTTTCTCCTTACTTAAAAAACATAACTAACAGATTATCAGATCTGATTTTACACAGTTACACAAAATATATGTCATTATTTCTCGCTCTTTTCTTTAACATATTTTTCAATAAATTCCACAACCACCGCATTCATATTCGTCCCCTCCATCGCGGTCAATCCTTTGAATCGATCTCTGAGCTTACCGTCCAGCTTGACTCGGATCGTGACTTCGTTCTTCTCGTTTTCACTACTCATAAGGCTGATTATTCCTTGACAGATTAGGGGACATCGAGCCTATTTTGTCATTGTTTGCCTTCTATTGACTAGAGCATAAGTATGCTAAAGTGCATATGGTGCATATGGTGCATATACATGACAAATTCCTTCAAACAAAGTACAATCGCTCTATTGCTCATTGTTTCGAGCCTCTCCAGCTTGGCTAGACCAGCCCGAGCCGATGCAGCAATTCCCATGACGGTTTTGGCTTGTCTCTCCAATCCCTACTGTGCAGTTTCCGTCGTCCTCGTTGGTGGTTACTTATATTGGCAACTTCGGGATTCGAGAAATCTGATTATAATTCCCGTTCCCGTTGGAGTTAACCCCCATTCTGTCCTGACCGATCCTGAAGAGAATGTTGATGACTGGGACGAACCCGTTTATGCGGATAGTATCGAAGAAGCACGGCGAAAATGCGAAGCCTTGCAACGCGCTTACAACCGCGATCGCCCCCAAGTCATTTTGTCGAACGTTCGCAAAGCCAGTCGCAACCCTCGCAGTCGCACCTATCTCTGTGTTTGGACACCCGTTCGTTAGGAGTTACCCCCCATGACTTTATTCCAAGGACTCAACGATTTTCAAATCGGTATACCGCATCCCGGTTGCTCTTACCTATTCGTCGATTTATCTGCACTCGAAGGCATTACCCACCAAGATGCCCTCTCGAAGTTGCAAAACATGGGATACCAACCCACTCTGCGATATTGGGATTGGAACAATGATTCGCCTTTAGCGGTTTGTGCCTTGCTGAAAGTGCAAGAAGATTGGGATGGTTCTTACGAAGAAGATGCCCTTGTTGAGGAATTTGAGACCCTGTGTGAAGTCTTTGGCACTTGTCCCGACGCGGTAAGATTCCTCCGCAAATGCCCTCGAACCCTTCAAGCTGCTTAAACGTTAGGCGATCTCCTTCCATTCGATTTTATCAAAGGTTTTTTCAACACATTGCCATCAAGAGAGATAGCAGCGATCGCTACTGGAGTCGAGCCAATTGACCAAGAAATGGGGTTTCAAGCCTCGCCGTTCTACGGCGACTTTTTAAAATCTATGCTATAATGATACTATACAAGTTAGTAGCAAAAATGTTTGTTCTGGAATATAAGGTCAAACCAAAACCTCATCAAGTTGAATCCATCAATGAAGCTATTCGGACAGTTCAATTTGTTCGCAATAAAGCACTTCGATACTGGATGGATAATCGAGGCATTGGGAAAACCGAACTATTTCGGTACAATACTCGATTGCGAAAAGACTTTAAATTTGTCAATGATTTAAACTCCCACGCCTGTCAAGCTGCGATTGAGCGAGTCCTCAGAGCCATTAACAAATTCTACGATAATTGCAAAAAGCAGGTTAAAGGTAAAAAGGGTTATCCTAAGTTCAAGAAAAATACTCGTTCGGTTGAGTACAAAATTTCAGGTTGGAAGCTATCAGAAAAAAAGAAGTATATCACTTTTACTGATAAAAAAGGTATTGGTGGCTTGAAACTGATAGGCTCTAGAAATTTGAATTTCTATCAGCCCGAACAAATCAAACGAGTGAGAATTTTGAAAAGAGCCGATGGCTATTACGTTCAATTCTGTATTCAACTAGACCCTAGAGATACCGTTTCTCAACCTTTAACGCCTTCTCAAAAGGCAGTCGGGATTGATGTTGGTTTAAAGTATTTCTTGGCAGATAGTCAAGGAAATATCGAACCCATCCCCCAATATTATCGCCAAGCTGAGAAGCAACTCAATCGACTCAATCGCCAAAAATCTAAAAAGTTCCGTAAAGGAAAAACCCAGTCCCAAAACTATCGAAAAGCTAGACAACGATATGCCAGAAAACATTTAAGAGTAAGTCGGCAGCGAGAAGAGTTTGTCAAGAGCGTGGCACTCCGTTTAATCCAATCTAACGATTTGGTCGCCTATGAAAACTTAAATGTTAAAGGCATGGTTAAAAATCGTCATCTGTCTAAATCGATCAGCGATGCAGGATGGTCATTATTTCGTCAATGGTTAGAGTATTTTGGGGATAAATATGGGAAGTTAACGATAGCTGTTCCTCCTCATAATACTTCTCAAAATTGCTCTAACTGTGGCAAGAAAGTACAGAAGTCTCTATCGACACGAACCCATATTTGTCCTCACTGCGGGTTTGTTTGCGACAGAGATATCAATGCCGCGATTAATATCTTGCAACTGGGGCTCAGTAGGGTGGGGCGCACCCAAACTCACGCATCGGGAGAGATGCCCTCTTGGTTGGCTGGAGAAATCCTGTCAGCTAACGGCGACTCGTCGAACGATGAATCCCCCTGCCTCTAGGCGGGGGAGAACGTCAACTGCACTCGATTCCACAACCATCCCCGCTACAAATCCAAGCAATGGCGGGAACAGCAGCACCAAGCCTACCCTCCCAATGCAATTGTTATTGTTACAGGTCAAGTGAAAAGCGATCGCTACAACTCACGAGGCATTGGCATCCACAACCCTCAAGTCGCAGTTGCCGACCTCGCCACCGCCAAAACCATTCGCTCGATCCTTGCCCCCATCTACCCTCTCACCAAAGGCATTACCAACGAAACCGTTCAACGATGCACCCGTGCCGCCCTTTCCTGCATTGGCTATCTCGAAGACCCTCTTCCCTCACCATTGAGATCGCGGTTTGGACTGGCAGACCTGCAAGAAGCGATCGCCAACATCCATTTTCCCAAAAACCAAGAAAGACTCAAACACGCCCGCGATCGCCTCGCTTTCGATGAATTCTTCTACCTTACCTGAATTCGGGATAAGCTAGAATTCTGAAATGCCCAAACAACAGACTTTAGAGCCGACCAACCCATCCAAAAAGTAGGCGTAAGGGCCAGTTCAGGATAAGGAAGGGAGGATAGAGTAAGCTGAAATTGAGAAAAACAT
>JAGHZQ010000024.1 GCA_017746715.1 Cyanobacteria bacterium SBLK | reverse complement strand
GCTTGCCTGCGCGATCGCAAAACCCATCAAGATTAATATCTTTTCTCAATAGAGAATTGAGGAATTAACAACTCGATAAGCAAGGCGATCGCCCGAGTTCGATAATGTTAGCCAATCATTGTCAAACAAATTGAGCGATCGTCATCTTTTCACTCTTACTATTGGTCAGTCCACTTAGTGAGTAGTCAACCTCGAAAATCTCTTGGCTACCTCACCCTCTCTAATGTATTACGAGACGACAAATTGGATATCTTCGCATTTCAAAATTAAATACGCGAACATTATATGCTCTCTAACACCAAATTTATTTATGAGTATCGCAACCAAAACACACTCATCGATCGAACCTTATTTAACTCAAAAAGGAGCTTTAGAAGATGGAGTCTTGAGCTATCCTATTCCCAATCCCAGCCCCACCTTGAAAGCAAATAGCTATTATTTCAGCCATCCAGTTTGGGCCAAAGACTATCTTGATTATTGTCATCGCGACGAAGCATTTTTCTCTCTCTGGAAAGCCGCAATCGGAAGTTGGGACAATAAAATTGTTGTTGATGTTGGCTGCGGTCCTGGCAATCTTTTTGCTGTTTTAGGCGGATTCCCCAAGTTACTCATCGGCATTGATGTGGCTAAGGGAGGATTGAAAATGGCAAGAGAATTGGGTTATATTCCTGTTTTGGCTGATGCTCACCAACTCCCTTTTAAATCGGGTTTTGCTGATATTGTTACCCTCAGTGCTACCATTCATCACTGCGATGACATGGAAAAAGTATTAGTAGAAGCAGCTCGTTTAGTTCGTCCGGGAGGAATGTTAATTAGCGATCGCGACCAACAATTGACCTCAATGAATTTTAAAGGAATTTCCCTCTGGCTGTGGAAGTTTCGTTTATTGGTGTGGAGGATAATGCAAAGGGGACCCCACAGCAATTTAGAACAACAAAATTGTATGTTGGCCACAGAAATTCATGCCGAACATCCTGGAGATGGCGTTACCCCAGAGTTGTATTACAAAACCCTCGAGCCTATGGGTTATGAGGTTAATCTTTATCCTCATAACAATAATGTTGGGGCGGATGTTTTGCAAGGAGATTATGGTAAAGCCAAACTGCGTTGGCGCTTGTTACAGAGAGTTGCCGGGATCGATCCAAATTCTCCGGAAGCAGCAATGTCTCTGATGTGCATTGCTAGGAAAAAAACTTAAATTCTCTTCTCATTGATTTATTGAGTTTTCTGCTCAATAGAGAATTGAAGAATCAACAACTCGATAAGCGAGGCGATCTATTTGCCGCGATCGCCTTTTTTGTGTCAAAAATTGCTGCCTAATTCGTGATTGGAGACCAATCAATATGGAAATTATTGTCGATAATCGCTTAATCCGCGTACCTCAAGGAATCGGACAAAAATTGGGACGCTTTTATCTGACTCGTCGAAGCTATAGTGTTATGAAAAATACAATTCAGGCTTTCGATAAAAATATCTCTCACAAAAAACGAGAGCTGATGTCAAAACCTTCCCTTTTTGCTGGATTTTGCGTTGAAGATGCGATCGATACAATTCACAAAAAAAGTGTTGCTTTTGGTTTAAAATTACCCTCAGATAAAACCGATCGTATTCATGATTTTGCCATCAATAATTTCTGTTTTGAACCCGAACATTCAAAGGAATTTAAAATTAATGAAGTTAAAAATAGTTTTTTGCATAACCGTCGCATTTTTCGTGCTTTAGTTACTAACTTAGATAACTGCCAAACTATACAGGAAATCATCGCAGATCCCATTCTTCTAAAACTCGCCTGCGATTGTTTGGGATATTATCCGAGTCGAGTGACTCCCCATTTAACTTGGAGTATTGCCTCAAAATGTCCCGTCGAGGAAATTAAGCCATATTATCCCCCTACTAATTTTCATTACGATACTGCTGGTTATAACTTTGTAACTGCTTATTTTTACATCACTGATGTCGATCGCGAATCGGGACCTCATGTTATGATTTGTAACTCCCATCGCAATAAGCCGTTCCCACTACTTTTTTCGGGTCGCCATTCGGATGAAAAAATTTATCGCTATTACAGGCGAGAAAATGAGCTTGTTGTTACGGGTAAGGCTGGTTTTGGCTTTTTTCAAGATCCGTCTTGCATCCATAAGGTAATTCCACCAATAACTCAAAACCGACTGTTATTTCAAATCCGCTATTCTTAAAGATAGCAGCGATTGCGAAAGTCGTTGAAGCGATGCAAAAGGCTCGTGATAGTGAACGCGATCGCTATGAAGATATGCGAGAATTCGTCCGTATTGTGTCGGAGGCAGGATGTCAGCGTTTTACCGTCCACGCTTGCAAAGTATGGTTGCAGGGGTTGAGTCCCAAGGCAAATCGCACGGTATCTCCTTTAAATTACAAAGAAATACATCGTCTCAAGCGAAAATTTCCTCATTTAATTGTGGAAATTAATGGCAGTTTTACCTATTAGACCTCTCCGACAATGAGTAAAAACGAGGCCGTAACACTGATTATGCCGTACCCTGATTGGGTTTTCTGGAGATGTCTATTGGCAACCCGTTAAAGAACAATTAGATGATGTTGATAATTATCCGGACGAACTGGCACGACGAAACCGATTTCTGCGTGCGGATAAACAGTTGAAAGATTATGCTTATAAAGGACTGCGATGGTATTGGGATGGAGAAATCTGGCGAAAAAAAGAAATGTCCGTGGTTGCCGATTATTCTCTGTGCGAGTATTTTCAGCAACCCGCACGGATTGGAATTGTCAAAACAGAGGAGGAGTTAAGAAGATTTGCCGATTAATCGCGCGATCGCGCAATATCAAATCTCCTTCTTAATCTCCTCCCGACTCGCCGAACGAAATAACTTTCTCAATCTTCTTTACATTTTTTCTCTTCAGATTGATTGGATTGGGGGTTCTCTTTTGGCTTAAAGTTAGCATCATCGTAATTTTGTATGATTTGCCAATCGATGAAACTGGCAACCATTTCAAGCGGATCGAGAAGAATGGCGATCGCCGTGACTTCCATGTCGTCGGCTAACTTCCGAGAACCATTGCGAATCTCGTTAAATCCCTCCCACGACAAACACCACTCTTGATTCCCCAAAGAACCTAAATAATCCAGTCTGGATTTAATATCCTCATCCTTCCAATTGAGTTCTTGGATGCAATGTTGAACCATTGCTCCCGCTAAAGAAATTGATTCTCCCTTTTCATTGTAGATACCCGATCGCTGAGAGGAGAAAATCCATTGTTTTAATTTTTTGCTCTGAGTCTTCAGATACTCAACGCAGTCTAAGAGATTGAGCCGAATATCCTCTTTTATTTCCCGAAACCACTCGAGCCAGCGCCCCCACCCTCGCGGGAAATCTCGTATATTATCATCTTCCTTTCGAGGGCGATTGACAATTTCCATATACCCCTCAAAGTTCGTTCCCGTACTTTCCGCAATCTTGAAAGCTAGTGGAATATTCGGACGCATAAACAGCCTGAGACGATTGAGAGTATTGGGAGGAAGATCTAACTCTCGTTCAAACTCGTACTCATTTTGGATTCCTCGCTTTTCTTGAATTTCTTTAAGCCACGTTAAAAGATTCAAACAAGCATTCTTATCCTTGATTGCTAATTTTCTTTGCACTCTGGCAACTTTGCTAATGCGCGGGATAATAGGCATGGGATCGTCTATGAATTCTTAAACCCATTATTGCATGAGTTCAGAAAGTAGAGACATCTACTTCTCACACAAAAAAAATAAAGGAACGCGATCGGGTTTCCAAAAAGATGCTATGATGAAAAATGCTGTCAAAATTTACAAAACCCAGGCAAACATGGCAAAAAAGAGCATGGTCGAGCGCGAAAAGAAGCGCAAAAAATTAGTTGAGAAATACGCAGCCAAGCGCGAAGCTCTCAAAGAACAGATGAGACAAGCCAAAACTCCCTTAGAACGGCTGGAAATTCAAAGAAAACTGCAACGCTTACCCCTCAATAGTTCCAAAGTTCGCGTCCGCAATCGCTGCATGGTTACGGGTCGTCCTAGAGGGTACTATCGCGATTTTGGTCTTTCCCGCCACGTCATCCGCGAATGGGCTCACGAAGGACTCTTACCCGGTGTCGTTAAATCTAGCTGGTAAGTTCTGTAAGCTCTCGAAATTCTGAATTTTGAATTGATTTTACTCGCCGCAACAGCGATCGATTCCCAAGCTGTCCAAGATCAGATCGCTGACTGCATTGGCCACGGTAAATTCTCCATAAAAGCTCTGGCTGAAATCAAACGCCTGCATCTCCGTCACGATCGCGATGACCAAAGATCCCAGATCGTTCTCTCCTTCCAAACGCTGACGCACGAAAATTTGCGCCGCGCGTTTGGCGATCTTTTGATTGGCGGGTTCTGGTAAAAATTCGCCATCGAGCCAAGTTAACAAGTTTTTCTGCAACCACTCCCCTTCAACGTCGGAGTTTTTCAAAGGGGGTAGAGTAATGGGTGGAATTGGATTAGACATTTTTGATTTTGCGATCGCGCGAATGGGTGTTAATTTTTTGATTTTATTGATTATTCTATTCTCCACTCTTTGCATTGTACTCGAGGACGGTCTGAGGAACTGTCTATCAGGCGATCGCTAACGCTACAAAATTACTTAAAAATTTATTGGATAAGAGTTCGGAATTTTCCTCGAAAACGATGTAGATTAGATAGGCCGCGAAAAGTTGATTAAAATATCAATAGTTCGGCGATCCGCCCTCATCTACCCCACCCCAACTCCCAAAAAACCAATCATCATAGGAGTATTCAGATTTCTCCAAGGAGCAAGCATGAACTTTTATTGCTTTACATGCGTCTATAGATGTAGTATGCTAAAATAAAGTCATAATGACTTCGTTTTAAAAACTGTTTTCAATTTAAACGAACGAGTAAGGGGGTCGAGCAAGAGTAATGACCTCAAATATTGAGATTCCTTAAATTCCTCCAACTCAATCGAGCCAAAACGTTGTAAAAGCTCGCGATCGGAAAAAGTAGAAGCCTCTCGATTGTTTTTTCTCCCGCATCCAACCAAACTTTACAGGGCATTGTCCCATGAGAACCAATCGGGGCAACGGTAAGGATTTCTGTCAATAAGGAGTAACGAAAAGTAAGATGCCAACAGCGAAACTCGAAACAACAATTAAAACTCCGACCATTTCTGCGGATATGGTTCGTACCTATTTACGGGAAATCGGACGAGTTCCCTTGCTCTCTCACGAACAGGAAATTCTCTACGGAAAACAAGTTCAACAAATGATGTTATTGTTGGAAGAACGGGAAACATTACAAGAAGAATTGCAACGAGAACCAACGCGCTTAGAATGGTCTAGACAGGTTAATTTAAATGAAAGCGAATTAGATAAACTTTTGGGTCAAGGGCGACGTGCCAAACAAAAAATGATCGAAGCCAATTTGCGTTTGGTGGTCGCGATCGCCAAAAAGTACCAAAAGCGAAATATGGAATTTTTGGATTTAATCCAAGAAGGAACGCTGGGTTTAGAGCGAGGCGTTGAAAAATTCGATCCAACGAAAGGATATAAGTTTTCAACCTATGCTTATTGGTGGATTCGTCAGGCAATTACGAGAGCGATCGCGCAACAATCTCGCGCTATTCGCTTGCCCATTCACATCACCGAAAAACTCAATAAAATCAAGCGCGTGCAACGAGAAATCTCGCAGAAAATGGGACGTAGCGCGACTCCGAAAGAAATTGCTTTAGAATTGGGTTTGGAAACCGCTCAAATTCGCGAATATTTAAGTATTGCCCGCCAACCGATCTCTCTCGATATGCGGGTTGGAGACAATCAAGATACAGAACTATCGGAACTCTTAGAAGATGAAAATGCGTCTCCCGACAATTATTTAACGCAAGAATCCCTGCGTCAAGATTTAAGCAATATGATGGCAGAACTAACACCGCAACAACGCAATGTCATTGCTCTGCGTTATGGGCTAGAAGATGGTAAAACTCTCTCTCTGGCCAAAATTGGCAAAGAACTCAATATCAGTCGAGAACGAGTGCGACAGCTTGAAAATCAGGCGCTTTCTCATCTTCGCAAACGTCGAGCCAAAGTGCAAGAATACGTTTACCAATTAGCGTAGAGCAATCGTGCAATCTAACGCAATGAAGGAGGGGCAAACAAATCGGTCCCTCTTATTTTTTATCTGGACGCATTATTTTTTATCTTTACTCTTGCCACCGATCCATTGTAGAATTTCTTGAGTCAGGGGCGATCGCCGGCGATTTTCCGCATTAATGCAAACATGACGCGTGATAGCTTGCACTAGCGTTTTTTGAGGGTTGTCGAGGGATAAAATTTGATAGGCGATCTCGAACTCCGTCTCGCTGAGTTGCTTGGGGATAAGTTGAATTTCCACGCAATCGCCGCAAAATAAAGGTCGCAAAAAATCTGCCGAACTGCATACGATTGGCAAAACAATACCAGAAGGATTAACTAAGGTTTTCAGATTCAATCCCGATCGTACTAATGATTCTTCGTAGGCTTGGTGACACAGCCTGAAAATATTAGCAAAATAAACAACACCGGCTGCATCGGTATCGGCAAGGTAAATTGTTTGTTGGGAACTGTACATTTTTAGTTATGGGTTATTAGTTATTAGTTAATTATGGTATGTTAAAAATCAAAAATCTAAGTAAATTTTATCAGAAAAAATTAGTTTTACAAGACTTGAGTTTTGAAGTCAAAACAGGAGAAATTTACGGACTTCTCGGACCCAATGGTGCAGGAAAAACAACAATTATCAACATTTTGTGCAATTTGCTGCAACCCGATCGCGGAACGATTTTGCTGGATGGCGTACCGATTTCCCAAGCGAGCAAATATCTGATTGGCGTTGCACCACAAGAAAATTTACTCTATAAAAGTTTATCTTGTCGGGAAAATTTACATTTTTTTGCCCGTCTCTACGGGTTAGATCGACAACAACAACGCGATCGCATTTCAGCCAGCTTAGTTGCCGTGAATCTGAGCGATCGCATTAATAGTCTTGTCGAAACCCTAAGCGGCGGGATGAAACGACGTTTAAATCTAGCGATCGCCTTGGTTCACGAGCCAAAATTATTAATTTTAGACGAACCGACAACCGGATTGGACATTGAAACGCGATATGAATTGTGGCGTTTAATTCGCCAACTCCAACAGCAAGGAATGACAATTTTATTGACAACCCATCTGCTCGATGAAGCAGAACAACTGTGCGATCGCTTAGCAATTTTACAGTCAGGACAACTGCTAGTCGAGGGAGATTTTTTGCAACTACGCCAACGGATTAAAGCCAAAGAAATTGTGACGATAAAAACTCCCGATGAAGAAGGAGCGATCGCTCGGGGGAAAGAACTGGGATTTACACATCGTTATTATGGTGGAAATTTGGCGTTTTGGTTGCCAGAAACGTTAGAACTAGCAGAAATTATTGCTTGTTTTGATAACATTACCTTAGATTCTATTTCCCGTCTACCTATCAGTTTAGAGCATATCTATTTAGAAGTAACTCGCGATCGGATATCATAAATAATAAATATTTTGAGCAGCTATGGAGAATATTCAATGAAAACCTTAATCATTGATAACTATGATTCTTATACATTCAACCTATATCAGCTGATTGCTACAATCAATGGTGAATTTCCTCTCGTCATCGCCAACGATCGCTTGAATTGGAAAGAATTGGAACGGCTCCAATTTGATAATGTCGTGATTTCACCGGGACCGGGACATCCAGCCAAACAACGAGACTTCGGGATTTGCGATCGCCTTTTGAGAGAGTTAGAAAAACCAATTTTAGGCGTGTGTTTGGGTCATCAAGGAATCGGTCATGTTTTTGGGGGTATCGTGACTCGCGCTCCCGAAATCAGACACGGTCGCAACAGTCAAATTTATCATCGAGAAGCCGATCTATTTCAAGGGATACCCAATCCTTTTTCCGCCGTTCGCTATCATTCTTTGATTGTAGATAACAATAGTTTACCCGATTGTTTAAAAATAACAGCGTGGACGGATCGTGAATTAATTATGGGATTGCGCCACCGCGATAAACCAATCTTTGGCGTTCAGTTTCATCCCGAATCAATTTGCACGGAATATGGCGATCGCATTCTCAAAAATTTTCAAGATATTACCTTGCGTTTTCAAAAGTCTAGAGACTTTTCAGAGCCAAAACCCAACAACAAGTATTTTTCAACTCCAAAAATCAATACGGCTTCGCGCGATCGCTCTCGGGTAAGAGCATTTGCCTCAACTTCATCAGATTTTCAAGTATTTTTCAAAAAACTGGCAATATTTCCCGATCCCGAACGCGTTTTCGTTCATTTATACGCCGATCGCCCTTATGCGTTTTGGCTGGATAGCAGCCAAATCGAAACCGGTTTATCGCGTTTTTCTTTTATCGGAGACGATCGCGGCTGTCATAGTTTGCGAGTTGCTTATCATTGTCGCGATCGCCTGTTACAAATTACCCAAAATAATACAACGATTTATAGAAAAGAGAGTATTTTTGATTATCTCCAAAGAGAACTCGATCGTCGATTTTGTCAAACAGAAGCATTACCGTTTGATTTTAATTGCGGGTTTGTCGGCTACTTTGGTTACGAACTTAAATTAGAGTGCGGCGCTCGCTTTTCCCATCCATCTGTCTTACCCGATGCGGCTTTTCTCCTCGCAACGCAAACGATCGCTTTCGATCGTTGCGAAGGAGCAACTTATTTATTGTATTTGGGAAGATCTCATGAAGAGAAGGAAGCAGAAAAATGGTTTGCAACGATGGAAACTCAACTGAGAGAACTGCCACCGCTCCCCGAGATCGTCCCCCCGCAACCCAAAGAACCCATACGGTTTCATTTGAGCCGCGATCGCCAAACCTATCTTCAAGATATCGAACAATGCTTGCAAGAAATTCGCAACGGCGAGAGCTACGAAATTTGTTTGACCAATCGGCTCTATACCGATGCAACCCCCCATCCCCTCTCATTTTATCGCCATCTCCGGCGGCAAAATCCAGCGCCTTACTCCAGCTTTCTCAAGTTTGGGGATTACGCGATCGCTTGCTCTTCTCCAGAACGATTTTTACACATCGATGGCCAACAGTGGGTGGAAACCAAACCCATTAAAGGGACTCTCCCTCGCGGCAAAACTCCCGAAGAAGATCGCCAGATGGGGGAATGTTTGGGAAAAAGCGAAAAGGATCGCGCCGAAAATCTCATGGTTTTAGACTTATTGCGGAACGATCTCGGACGCGTTTGTGAAGTGGGGAGCGTTTGCGTTCCCAATCTCATGCAAGTAGAAACTTATGCAACAATTCATCATTTGGTGAGTACTGTCCGGGGGCGCTTGCGTTCTAACTTAAAAGTAACGGACTGCATTCGCGCGGCTTTCCCCGGAGGATCGATGACGGGAGCCCCGAAACTGAGAACGATGGAAATTATCGATCGCTTAGAAGGAGAAGCAAGAGGGATTTATTCTGGAGCGATCGGCTTCTTGGGATTGAATGGCACGGCTGACTTAAATATTGTCATTCGTACGGCAATTTTAACCCCAACAGAAACATCTATTGGTATCGGTGGCGGTATTGTTGCCCTATCCGACCCCGAAATGGAGTTTCAAGAGACACTCCTGAAAGCTGATGCCCTTATTGCTGCTTTTGTTTCTTTTTATGTAAATAGTTTAGAAAAAGCGTGCTAGATTTTTTGTTACTCGCTAAAGCGATCGCAAACTTTGAGAAGCGGTTCGGCTTTGTTGGCAATATAATCGCCGATCGCTAAAATTAAAAATGATATCAAATCCGGATAATTGTCCGAACTTAGGCTTTTCTTGCAAAATTCTTCTTCCCCCGCTCCCTCGCCGAGAAGTATGGTGATTCAAGCGGATTTGATATGAATTGCGATCGCTTTTTCTGAAGTCGGGGCTTCAATTCGACTCGTCCAAGTGCTGGAATGTCCGTCGGGAGGTGTTCCCATCCACACAGTAGAGCCATCTCCCCAGTCGCAGTTGAGTTGTCCGTCTTGTTGATGGCTAATATGTCCGAAGTTGAGGTCTCGGTAGTGCTTCACTTTTAGTCCGGTTCCTTGGGCGACGACTCCGTTTTTTTCACTTTTGTTATTCAAATTGAGGTGTTGTGAGAAAAGGGTGTCGAGTTTAACATCTAGTGTCCGAGTTCTTCGAGGAGAACGTTGCGGATGGTTTCGGGGTTATCGAGGTTAAGGTTTCGGAGATGTAGATGGAGTTGGTTTCTCTGCTGTAACCTGCGAGGTCTCTGAGCGATGCCGAAGAGTTGGATGGCGATCGCGGGGATTTCTTGACCCCAGATGATGCTGTTGAGGGCTTCTGTTTATAATGAGAGCTAAGCGAAGCGAAAAGTCTCCCTCCAAACCCGAGCGTGGAGGGAGAAAATTAGACGCATCTCAGCGCTTATATTGCTAATTATTCGTGATTTCGACGAGAACGATCGCCACATTATCAACTCATTACTGACAGACGATCGCGAATTTCAAAGGCATCTGCCCGGGATCGTTCAATCGCACCTCGAGTAAATATTGCTGCCCTGCTTGCCAATCCGATAATTCAACTGTTAAATACCCTGCATAGGTACGCTGTGCCGTAATAGACTCTCGATCGGCTTGTAAGGTTAAACTGCCCCCTTTGGGTAATTGCACCCTGACGCGCAAGGGGGTGAGACTGAATAAATCGCGGCGATCGCGATCGCTTGGCTCGTAATCGACTAAAAATCTGACAGTACCGACGGTGGTTTCCCACAGTCGTTCGATGCGGGGTTGACGAGGGGAAAGGGCAATGGAGAGGGTTTCTAGGATTTGCTTCGCCACTAACAGCGAAATCGCCATTTGTTGTTCCAAAGTCGCCTCGTCGTAATTTCCCGGTAACACTTTTGCCAATTGCTGCCGCTGTCGCTGTTGCTCTTGACGAGACAATCGACTGGGGGCAAAACTGGGGGAGAGGCGAATGCGTCCCACCATATCATTGAGCTTGCGGGAATATTCGGGAAATAAAGCCTTCACTGCATTGACCATTTTGGCATTTTGGGGACGCATTAATCCCATCGCCTCGGTACAGGTATCGAGAAGCACCGACAAGACGCGATCGGGCAAAGTAAAAGGCATCAGCGCAGCCACCTGCGGCAACCACAATTGACGCGATGGCAACATTGCCGTTAGGGTTTCGTCACCGTACTCGGGGTCGTATTCGGTTCGTTCTGTTTCCCACGGAAAGAGGGGGGGGTTGCGTTCGATCTCTGTCTGAAGTTTGCGCCGCAACAGCGCTTGAAAGCGTTTCTGCACGATGGATTCTCCCATAGCGAAAGATTGAGGGGTTTGCGTGGATTCATCAAAAGTGGAAGATGCCCAATTGTCCTCTTCTTCCTCCCAGTCCAAGGGATCTAGCGATTCTGAGACCAACTCCGGCAGGGAATTTTCCCCCTCGGGGAATTGGGATTCCTCGCTGGTTTCTAAGGAGGATGGTTGTTCGGACTCTAATCTGAGCCAACTGAGAAATTGACGGTATAAAGAGTCCCAATTTTGATTTATTTCATTATTCATCGACCGATGCCCCCGATCAGGATACAGAACGATTGCGAATCTCCCAGGCGAGTTCGAGTAATTTATACCATTGCTTTTCCGTTCGCGTTGGTGTTAGATCGATCCGGTCGGCAATTTCCGCGATCGTCAGGCCTTGACGCTTCAATTGCAAGAGTTGGCTCTGTTGGGGAGTCAATCGATCTTGAAAGGATTGCCATTCTCGGGCAGTTAAGCCCAAATTGCGCTCTAAATCGGCCTCGAGCCACTGATGGACGAGTTCCCAGCGATGGGAAAGGGCAAAGCGAATTAAGTGATAGCGGAAACGCTGCTGGAGATAGTCCCTCTCTCGCGAGGTCAAGCCTAAAATAGCATTAATTTCATTGGCACTCAAATCCTGCAAGCGGAGAATAAAATAATCGGCACAATCGCTCTGCTTGCGACTTTCAAGATATTGAATGACTTCTTCAATAATCGTATCCCGCAGGGTAGTATCGGTGGGATTGTTATTATTGCTAGCAAGGAGGGCGCGCAATTGCTGCACGATAGGATCGCCGCGATCCTCCGACTCGGAGGGAGTCCCTTCGGCGGCGCGATCCATATCTACAGAGGTTTCTGGTGGTTGTTTCTTGGAAAAGGTTTGCGCTCGCAGGATAATTAGTTGCTGGGAACGACGACCCGGTAAAGAAATGCGCCGTTTGGCGTAGCGCTCGCAAAATGCCATGTATTCTGCCAATTCGAGGAGCGATCGCGGGGAATACGTCAGAGGCAGCTTGGCTTCTTTACGAAAATTATTGAGAGCTTCGACATAAAATCCTTGCAGAAAGTCTTCAATGAGAATGACGCGCCCTTGATAGGTATTCGAGCCGTGCATGGGGGAAATATAACGGTAAACCATAGCGCTGAGGAGGCTTTGCAATTCGACTCTCCCCCTGGCGGAACCGAGTTTATAATAGCGAAGGCATTGTTTGAAGCGGTGATTGGCAAGGGTTTTCCCCCAATTTTCAATCTCTCCCGAGGCTTGAATGCGCGGACTTTCATTGCAAATGCGTACGACTTCATCAGTAATGCGCGCGGCAACATTTCGGCATTGGCTTTCCGATGCTTTGGTATGCTGTCGCAGTTGAATAAATAAATGTTGAAAAACTATCTCCACGTTCGAGTAGAGTTCCTTACCAAATTGTGAGTTCCCTAGAGAATATTGTAGAGGCTAACACGGATGCAGTTCAAAGATAAACTCGAAATCGGCGCAAATTTTTTGAGAATGCACGTAATGAGGCAGAAAAATGCGATCGCCGATCGGTCTTGACATTTTTTTTGTTTCTGTTTGGCATGAAGGCAGATAGACCCTTGACCGACTCAAATCCTAGGGCGCAAATCGGTGCTGTCAAAATTGTGAGGCGAATATTAATACTGATATCTTTTAAGTCAGCATGGCCGAGTCCCCACTGCCGAGATCGACCCCAAGGGAATTCGCTTCCATTTTTTACGTTCTATTTTGGCATTCATTTCACCTATGTCAAAATTCCTTGGGGTTGTCGCAAATCATTCTCTTAGAGGTTTCCCTCGGGACGATTTTTGGGTACAATTGCTGAGAATAGTTTGGCTTTGTCCGTTCAAACAATGTCATTACTTTGCCGACAATATTCACCCAACTTTTCTTTTCAATCTTGCCAATATCATGGTGCATTTTTGCGAATGGGTATTCGAGAGTCTGCCCTCTCGGTTGCAGTCTCTATTGTTCTTACTTTTACCTCTCTTCGACCTCCACAACCGCTTGGCTTGGTTTTACATTCTTGGCTTTTTAGTAATAGCCGCATGTCTTTACTGGTTCTCTCCAGACAATTCGAAGGATCGTGCTTGGGGAAAGTTTTTCAACGACACTTTTCCCCCTGCTTTATATGTGTCTCATTCATTCCGTTTGGATTGGCAGTGTTATTTAATTAATGGCTTGCTGAAAGTCGCGCTCAACTTGAGTGTTGCGTCGATCGCGATGGCGATCGCGCTTTCAAGCAGACAAATTTTCGAATCAATTTTTGGAGTTTCTCCCCTTCGGTTTGAAAGCAATCTTTTGCTCATTCTCATTCATACTTTTTTCAGCATAGCCATCTTCGACTTAGGAACTTATTGCGCCCATTATTGCTTGCACAAAGTTCCCTTACTCTGGGAATTCCATCGGGTTCACCATGCTGCTGAAGGATTGACTCCCATAACGGGATTTCGCGACCACCCGATTGACGTGGCCTTTAAAAAAACGATTAAATCTTTGTTTCTAGGGATCTATTTGGGAGGATTCAATTACCTGACCAAGGGTCAAATTGATACCGTAACAGTTGATGGAACTTTAATTATTCTTTTCTTGTTTGATTTTACCATTAATTTCCGTCACTCTCATCTCTGGATTTCCTATGGCTGGCATTTAGAACATATTTTTTCCAGCCCGATACTGCACCAAATTCATCACAGCCAAAAAGAAATTCACCTCGATAAAAATTTGGCTGAAGTCTTTTCCTTTTGGGATTACTTATTTGGCACTCTCTACGTTCCCACCCAGCGAGAGCAATTGATCGTGGGAATTCCGGGGGAGCGAGATTATGAGAATATTTGGCAACTCTATTTTCAACCTTTTACGAAGGCTTGGAAGAAATTGCACCATTCCGCGATCGCGTCCAATCTTTAGATAGTGCCAATGAAAAAATCTCTAACCGCCAATCCCCCCGCCAATATCGATCTGAGAAACCTCGGCCGCAAAACAATTGTCGCTATCTCTTTACAAATTGCCGGCGTTTTGCTGACATACCTCATTCAAATACTTCTCGCTCGTTGGATGGGAAAAGTAGAGTACGGACTTTACGCCTATACAATGGCTTGGTGTTTGACTCTCGCCATCCCCGCCGGACTGGGATTTCCCAAAGCCGTCCTTCGCTTTGTTTCGGAATATCGCGTGCGAGAAGAATGGGGCAAAATGCGCGGAGTTTTGTTCAGCAGTTGGCAATTTACCTTCGCTTCGGGTCTCGCAATCGCCCTCGCAGGAAGCGCGGGCTTTGTCCTCATCGATCGCTACTACGCTCCTGCCTTTGCACCCGCACTCACGATCGGTGTTTGGCTGATTCCCCTGCTCTCCCTTCTCAATCTCCAAGAAGATATGGGACGGGGAACAAAAAGTTTATTGCTGGCTTACGGCCCGTCTAAGGTACTCTGGCCGATTTTGGTTTTAGCGGGTTGTTTCTGGGTTTCTCGTTGGGAGGATTGGACTTTAACGGGTATTGGAGCGATTCATGTCACGATCGCGACTCTAGTAGGGGTTATCCTCTTCCAACTAGCATTAATCTGGTTGGGCTACGTGCCAGAAATTGCCTCGGCATCCATCATTTACAATCGCCGCGAGTGGTTTAAGGTTGCCCTCCCCTTGCTCTTTCACCGCGCCTTTCGCGAAATTCTCCGGAAAATGGATGTGATTATGGTGGGGACGTTAATCGGGACAGAAGTTGCCGGAATCTATAATGCGGCAGCGAGTACGGCTTTATGGGTGAGCTTCATGCTCGTAACGGTCAATTTAGTCGTTGCCCCCATCTTTACCCGCCTCTACACGCAAAAGGATGCAACGGGTTTGCAAAAGGTAGTTTCAATCTCCTCCCTCTGGATTACTTGGGCGGCAATCCTTGTTGCTTTATTGTTGATATTCGCCGCCCGACCGATTTTAGGACTGTTTGGCAGCGAATTCGTCGCCGCCCGTTGGAGCTTAAAAATTTTAGTCTTGGGACAGTTCACCAATGCCCTCTGCGGTTCCGTGGGAACGTTACTGGTCATGACCGGGCATCAAAATAAAGTCTTAATGGTTTCGAGTACCTGTGCGATTGTCAATTTAGTTCTAGATGCGATCGCCATTCCCCTTTGGGGCATGAATGGTGCGGCTGTGGCGACAACAGCAGCCTTGATGATTTATAACATTTGGGGCAGCGTGCTGGTCTTTCGAAACACGGGTATATTTTCTTCCGCCGCGATCGAATTTATCGGTCGCATTTTTGGGGGGATTAACAGGAAATGATACTGCAAAGAAAACGGGAAACTCATGAAAATCACTGCACTCGAAATTTGGCCGGTCAAAATTCCTTATAAGAGATCGTATTCGACTTCTCGCGGAACCGTCTCTTGTGGAAATCGCGTCATCCTAAAAATCTCGACTGATGAAGGGATTTCCGGCGCGGGAGAAGCCTCCTTCATCCATCCGGATCGTTCCGGAGAAACCCTAGAAACGGTTGTGGAAATTTTGTACAAGCGTTTGGGGCCTTTAATCATCGGTTGCGATCCTTTTAATCTCGAACGCATTGTCAGAACGATTGAGGACAATGTAGGGGAAGACTTTACGTTTCCTTACTCCTTTTGCGCGATCGATTTGGCCCTACACGATATTATGGGCAAAGCCCTCAATCTTCCCGTCGCAAAGTTAATGGGCGGTCTGTTTCGCACTCGCATGGAAGTCGGTCGCAGTTTGTCGATCGCCCCTCTCGATGAAATTGCCGCTAATGCTGAAAACTTGAGAAATCAAGGTTACAAAGGATTGACCCTAAAAGGCAGCAAAGATTGGCAGGGAGATATTGAGCGCTTTATAACCGTTAGAAAGGCATTAGGAGATGATTTTCCTCTAGAAATCGATCCCAATCAGGCCTATAGTGTCAAAGAAGCCATTCGCCTCATTCGCGCCCTTGAAGCATACCACCTCGAAAATGTCGAACAACCCTGTGCTTGGTGGGATTTGGACGGACTGGCACGCATTACCCGAGCTTCTCCGGTTCCTATTACCGCCGATGAAGCAGTGAGCAATCCTGCCGATGCCATGACGGTCGTCAAACAACAGGCCGCCGACCAAATTACCATTAAGCTGGCACGTTTGGGCGGCTTTTATTACGCTCGCAAAATTGCCGCGATCGCCGAAGCTGGCGGTTTATCTTGCAATATGGGATCTAAACATACATTGGGCGTGGGAACGGCAGCAATTCTCCATTTTTGCGCCGCTCACAGTGTTGTCGTCGAACCCTTGGGTTATGGCTCGGCGTTAGAACGCTTTGTCGATGACATTATTACTGAAGAGATTCCTTTTAAAGAGGGGATTGCCAGCTTGCCAGAAGGTTCGGGACTTGGAGTAACTCTCAATGAAGACAAGTTGAAAAAATACGCGGATGGCGGCCCCATTGTTGTCAAATAAAGCGATCGCCCATTGATTTCCCCTGCTTGCCGATCCGAAGTTGCGTGCCATCTCGAGTTAAACTCGAGATGGGCAAAACTAACTTTTTTGACAATATATGGATATTGAAGCACAATTACAACTCTTAATCGAGCGATCGCCGGATGATGGCATGACGGTGAAAATTATTGAGAAGGCAGTGGTGCCCACGTTAAGAGCCTTTGCCGAGCAATTAAAACAGTTAGAATATTATGTCGTCCAAACTTTAGAACGGGGATGGATTCTGACGACATTGAGCAACCGCGCTCGGGCGGGGGTCGAAAAAAAAGTCATTTATGCTTTCGCTTCCCTCAAAGATGCCTCGGGATTTCAAGATACTTCCGATCCCAATCTGATCGCGATCGCCCTGCCCGTTACTCATATTTTATTTCAGTTGTTTGCCCTCAAAGATGTGGATAGCATTGTTTTTATGGAAACTCCCGGTAATTTATCGGCGGGCAAAGAAGTTCGGCGATCGGATCTACAAAAATTAGTAGAAATGCAGTGGCAAAAATCTTCTTCTCCCCCTCGCAATATTCCACCGGATTTGGCTTAGTTTGGAGTTGAGAAAACAACAATGAAAATTAGGTTTTTCTTGGGGATTTTGGCTTTTGTTGCGGTTTTTGTTTCCTCTGGGATTGGCATTGCGATCGCTACTCTCGCAAAAGGGAGAAATATTTCTGATGTTGGCGTACTCATATATAACAATTCAGAAATGGTTTTATTTTCCGGGGGGATTATTTATTTACTTGTTTTTGAAGTGGCAATTTGGGGAATGAATAAAACCATTGGCCGAGATACTCGCTTTTTACACTGGTTTTGGCTTGTTCCCATTCTCCTCTGGACTCCCGTTCATTTTTGGCTGCTTCTTATCTTTACTGCTTCTTAAACAAAATTGATGCTCTTTCTGCAAAAAACAACGACTCGGCATTTATTTTTCATTATTTTTATTGCCTTACTCGTCACACTTCCTTCTCTATTTTATGGTGTTTTTGACGCTCACGATATTAAAGTTCATCTCTTGTGGTCTAATGGTTTTTCACGGCAATTCTGGCAGGGAGATTTATATCCGCGTTGGCTGTCCGATTCTAATGCAGGTTTAGGCAGCCCCAGTTTTTTCTTTTATCCTCCCCTTCCCTACTATATTACGAGTTTATTTCATCCTCTCTTTGCCGGAGATACTTCCGGATGGCTGACTTTAGCTTCTTCTGCTTGCTTATCTCTCGTTTTATCGGGCATTACTGCCTACTTTTGGCTCGGGGAAATTGCTACAAAATCCGCAGCATTAATCGGTGCGATCGCTTACATGCTTTTGCCTTATCATCTGAGTGTTAATTTATATCTCCGTTTTGCTTTTGCAGAATATTGGGCATTGGTTTGGTTACCTTTAATTTTATATTTTACCGTTCGCTTTGTCAAAGGATCGAGACTAAGTTTTTTGGGGATTATTTTGAGTTTCTCATTGTTATTTTTTACCCATTTATTGACCTTGATGATTTTCGCTTTTGTTCCCGTTCTTTATGGGATTATCCTGTCAACAGGAAGACAACGAATAAAAACGGGTTTCAGTGTCTTTATTGCTTTATTTTTAGGTCTGGGATTATCGGCAGTTTACTGGATTACAGCAATAACAACCCAGGATAATATTTCTGTTGGCGCACTTTGGCCGGATAATCCAATTTTTTACGAGACCAGTTTTTTGTTTGTATCCAAACAATTTCCATATCGACTCGCATTTTGGAATTATTTAGAGCTACTCAATCTGTTTATGGGAGCGATCGTTATTTTGTCGTGTTTTTTGCTATTCTCTCAAAAGGTCAAAAATAGTAAACTCGAGAGCGGCTATTGGGTTTTTATTTCCTGCATTTCTATCTTCATGATGACTCCATTAAGTAAATGGTTCTGGGATATTTTCACAATTTTACAAAAAATCCAATTTCCTTGGCGATTTCATACTCTCCTAACATTAAGTACTTCTGCAATAATTGCGTTAATTGTATCTTCGCAAGAGCTAAAAATATTAAACTATCTGAGAAATTATACTGTTGTCTTATTTTTGACTTTTTCGATTGGTCTTACCTCTGGTTTATGTTATTTGATGTATACCGTTGAAAGCGAAGATTTGTCGGTCATTCGAGTTTTTATTTTTCTCTTTCTTGCATTATTACCAATTTTTATTGCACTCTTGATTATAGAATCTAAGTTTGGCAGCGATCGAACATTGTTAGCTCTTGCGATTGGTGCAATTACAATCGCGATGTGTTTAAATGGAGTATGGGCGATCGGACAAAAATTTAATTTAGGACTAGTTCTCGATGATAATATTGTAAAACCCGAACGATTATCGCAAATCTTAGAATTAAAGCAAGATCCAGCAGAATATCGTCCGAGATGGTTTTCCACCAAAATTGGGTGGTCGAATAAAGAACTCAAAAAACTCAGTCAAAGTATAAATCGAGCAAATGTTCTCGCAGGTCAAGGTAATATTACTATCAAAAAATGGCAGCCGAGAAATATTATTTTAGAAGCACAGGCAAAAACAAGAATATTTGTAACATTAGGCCAATTCTATTATCAAGGATGGCATGCCAAGATTTTACCAACTTACGAGCAGCTTGCCATCTATTCCGATCGCGGACTGTTAGGAATTAAGATCCCTGAAGGAAAACATCGCATATCGGTCAGGCTTAAAGCCGGCATGGAAGAGCGAATCGGACGGATTGTGAGTTTGATTTCTGTTATAATAACTTTAGCTTTATTGGTAAGAGTTTGGCATTCTTCTAATTCTGAAAGAAAACAAATTTGATGTTGAACAAAAAACCGGATATTGGTTATATTCCAACTCCCCTCAAATTAGTGGATATTTTATTAGATTTTGCTGAAGTGACGAGAGAAGATATTCTCTACGATCTCGGATGTGGCGATGGTCGCGTTTTAATTCGTGCGGCTCAAAGATTTGGGACTCGGGGTGTCGGCATTGAATGCGATTGCGATCGTATTACCGAGGCGAATTTAAAGGCAAAAAAAGCTGGAGTCAAATCTTTAGTCGAATTCAAAAATGAAGATTTATTTAATTGCAATTTTCAACCCGCAACAGTGATTTTTTTATATCTTTTACCCCATCTCAATTTACGCTTGCGTTCCCAACTTTGGCAGCAATTAGAACCGGGTTCTCGGGTTATTTCGCGAGATTTCGAGATAGAAGATTGGCAGTGCGATCGCATCTTGAGAGTCGATGAAATTGAAGCAGAAGAAGAAGCAACTTTATATTATTGGACGATGGAGGCACAATCATGAGATTGTCGCTGAAGTGCGGGAAAACAGCGAGCAATGATTGCTGACGAACATTCGCACCTCGTCCTCCATAAACTTCCCACACCCAATCGCGATCGACAAGAAGCCGTTTTTGATTGGAAGATATAGCTCCCCTGGGACTGGCAACCAAGAATCTTTACGCAACATGGCAAGCCGCAGGAGAAGGAATAGGGAGCGATCGCGATATTATCGACTTGCGAGACTGGGCTTACGATCTCGAACGCACGCTAGACTTATTGTACGAGAATGCCAAAAATGCCGTTGATTATCGAATTGCCCAACAAGCGGAACAACAGACACAATTAAGTTTAGAATCAGTAAAAGTCGGCTATCGGCTCAATCTACTAGCCACGATATTCTTCCCCTTAACCGCAATTTCTTGCGTTTTTGGCATGAATTTAACGAATGGTTTGGAAAATAGTTCTTTTGGTTTGTCTTTATTTTCGGACTAATTTTAGGGCTATTCGTGCAACGCTGGGTTGGGGTGCATCTCAAATTCGTAAATTTATATCCCCCTAACCCCCCGTCCTTGAAAAGCGAAGTATCCTCTATCCTCCCCCTTGGAAAGGGGGAGGATAGAGGAGGATTTAAGGGAGAGACATAGATTCCCCTTACAAAGGGGGACGGGAGAGGGATAAACAACGATCGCCTTTCGAGTATTTTTGCAAAAATGAGATGCACCCGCTGGGTTGTCAATGGAAAATAAAATCAAGCCATTCAATTCTCATTACTCATTACTCATCATCTAAAATGATAGAAACTGATAATCTCGTTCGAGAAATTACTACCGGAAAAGGTTATGTTGTGATACCTGATGTCTTAACCCGAGAAGAAGCAAAAGAAGCAAGATCGCTCGTCTTACATCATACAAAATTAGAGCGCGAAAAAGGAAAGGTTTTTCATCACGAAAATAAAGAAAGACTCTGTGGATTAATTTACAAAGGGACGATCTTTGAGAAAATCGTTCAACATCCTCAAGTTCTTGCCATTATTGAAAAAATTTTAGGAACGGACATTATTTTAGGTGGATTTTCCGCTCACATCATTTACCAAAATGCAACAAGAATGGGCAATCATGTAGATTATCCATATTGGGCAATGCCTGCTCCTTTTCCTTCTCAACCAATTTTAGAAGTTCAAACAATCTGGTTAGTCGAAGATTTTACAGAAAACAATGGCGCACCTTTATTTGCTCCCGATACGCAAAAATTAGGCACTTGGCCGGATGTAGAAAAATTCGATAAAATTGCACAAAAAATAACAGGAAAGGCAGGCTCAGTTATTATTTCTCACGGACTTTGTTGGCACGATACTTCCGAGAATGTTACGCCAACTCCTCGCGTTTCTCTCTTGGGGAATTATACACCTTCTTTTATTCACCCTCTCGAAGAGAATTTATATGATTTGAATACCGATGCTATCGATCGCGCTACTCCTCAACTTAAAAAACTCTTGCGTCACTCCCTCAAAACCCAAGAAAAACCTTTTTTTGATATTCACAATAAACACCTTTATCAGTCACCAGTCACCAGTTAAATGACTAAATGGCAACCCCAACAAATCGATCGCTTGCAGTTAATCGGCACAATACTTCAGTTTCATCGCGACGATCGCTCTCTCGATCGCTTTGCTACCCAACTTCAGATCGACCCTGCCGTTTTGTTGGCATTGGAAGCAGGAAGGGTAGAAATACTCCCTACACCCCAACAAACACGTCTCATTATTCAACATTACGCTCGGGTTTTGGGAGTTGAATATCTGAAATTAGCAGATAGTTTGCCTCTTGCTTCTTCCGAAGAACTTGCATCTGGAAACCCAACGAAAAAGTTAAATGCTTTACCGCGAATGCCAAAGCGATCGCGAAGAAGATATCGGTGGCTATTATCCCGACGAAGGTGGAAGCGACTTTTTGCTCGACCCATCTGGAAACGATTTTCCCTCCGCTTATCCACTTTAGTAAAATTTGCCCATCCTCAAAATTTAAAGCGTTTAAGAGAACAGGGCAAGCTATTGCAATTATGGATGGGAGCAATTGTCTTATTGGGTGCTTGTTTGGGAATCATTGTCGCGATCTTTCATTTAATTTTTATTTTATTCTCTCCCGAAGGTCGCCTGCTCTGGCAGCAAAACCCTCGGGAAATTTTTTGGCTGGGGATGTTTGAATTTTTGAAGGTTTTTGTCTGTTTTGTTGTTTTTTTTGCGTTGCTATCGTGGTTGGGATCGAAAGGGCGATCGCGCCAATAAACCTCAAAGCGAGCTAAAAGCTCCCGATGCGATTTAAAGGAAAGAAACGAAATCCCGCACGACCGATGATATTGTCTTTCACTACAAAACCCCAAACATGGGAATCGCAAGATTCATTCCGATTGTCTCCCAAAACGAAATAGCGATCTTCGGGTACGACGACGGGAGGAACTCGATAGAGGGGCAACCCATTAATGTAATCTTCTTCTAAAGGCCGCTCGTTGATATAAACCCGACTATCTTTCACCTCTACCGTTTCTCCTGGCAACCCGATTGTCCGCTTGATATAAGCATCTTTGATGGGGAGGGTTTGGGGTTGAGCGGGGTTGCAGCGAATGGCATTATCGGGAGGGGTAAAAACAATAATATCCCCGCGTTTGGGTTGGCGAAAAAGATAGGTGATCTTTTCGATCGCCAAGCGATCGCCCACCTCGAGGGTGGGAAGCATGGATTTAGAGGGAATATAACGCGCTTCGGCAATAAAGGTGCGGATGGTTAGCGCCAAACCCACGCTAACCCCCACCAGCATTGCACTTTCTACCCAAATGTTCGGTTTTTTATCGGCCATGCAATTCGTTAGTTCGATCTATGTCGCGTTTTCGATTGTACCCAAAATCCGCCAGAGCGATCGCTTCCGGATTTGTCATGAGGCTGCGATCGCGCTTCTGCACGATAAGATACAGAGATGAATTCAAGGGCGTTTCATGTCACATCCCGAATTATTGGAACAATTACGGCAGTTATCCCGTGCTGAGAAATTCCAAATGATGCAGTTTTTAATTGCTGAGTTGGCAAAAGAGGAAGCGATCGACTCATTTGATAATGGTACGACTCATCGTGCTTGGTCGCCTTATAACTATGGCGATGCAGCTCAGAAATTAATGGGTTTATTAGAACAGGAAAAAGAGAACAAAAATGCGAAATGCTAAACGATTTCCTTTCATTGAGCGAAGGAATCAAGCTGGGGAAACTAATATTTTTCCCTTTATACCGATCTCGTTAGGCTATCGAGATCGGGTTTGGGATACGTTGGGTTTATTGGATACTGGCTCGAGTTTGAATATTTTACCGTATGATGCTGGTTTAGCATTAGGAGCGGTATGGGAAGAACAAATACTGTCTGTTTCGTTGGCGGGTAATCTCGAACCAGTAGAAGCAAGATGTATCGTTATTGCAGGACAAATCAGTGATTTTCCACCCGTTCAATTAGCATTTGCTTGGGCAAAATCAAACGATCCACCGATTATTTTAGGTCAGTTAAACTTTTTTCTAGAGTTTGATGTTTGTTTTTATCGTTCTCAGTCAGCATTTGAGGTTTGTCCTAAAATCAAAGAAGGTTGATGTTTTTATGTTTCCCAAATCGTTCATGGCAGACAGTTAACGAGCGATCGCTCCGAAAATTTCCCCTCAATTCTCAACCACTGCATTCTCAACCAGTAGGGTGCTGTTAGCGACAGCGTAACGCACCACAAGTTTAAAAAGTGGTGCGTTACTGTATCTGGCTTTCATGCAAGGTATCGTAGTGCTTTCCGTTTCCTATTATTATTAGATTACAGCTTCCTGTAATTATCTTGCCAGCTTCCGATAATTTTATTACAGATAGCTAATTTTATATGTTATTATACTGGGTATATATGACAGGAAAAAGAAATCGTGTGATGAGATGCCGACTCCGAATCTTGATGGCCGAAAAAGACCCCCCTTTAACTCAGAAGGCGCTAGCCAGTGCGACCAAGCTCAGCACGACAACCATCAATCAGTTATATGGCAACAAATTCAAGCGATTGGATGCTCACACGATCGAAACCCTGTGCAACTTTTTTGAGATTGATGTGGGGGATCTTCTGACAATGGAAGAGATGCCGGATGAGGAGGATTCTTGATTTGCCGACCAACCCTTAAACAAAAATGAACAACACACCTCACCTTGAAATATTCCTCAAAGTCATCAATCAACCCTCATGGGACTGGACATTTATCCCGGATCGAGAGTTGTGTATCGATTGCCCTAGCGAAGATATAGCGCGGCACTTCATCCGCCAGTGGTTCGACAGTATCATCGAATTTACCGTGAGTCTTAACTGCGATCGCGCTTTGGTTCGCTATCCTAATTGTTATAGACCTTTTGACTTGCCCATTCGACTATTCCGAGAGGAAAAGAAAAGGGCGCGGCCATCGTTCAATTTAGGGCTTATGACTACTCCCCAAACCCCCAACCTCACCCGCTTTCAGACGAATATCCCCGGTCTTGGCGAGACGATTTTTCCAGACTTTTTCGAGTTTTTGGCGGAGGAAGCGAGAAAGGGGAGGTTTTGGGTCATTAAAGACAACTTAACAGAGAAAACGCTGTTTCTCACAGATAGTGCAAAACCGGGGCTGTTGGTTGCTCCAGCGCATCAGTACATTGGACGCAATCGCATGGGCGGATGGCGTGATACTATGGATGATTACGAGCGATTGCAGCATCTTTTGACAACTGAAAAAGTAGCGCCGTCGTTTGAACATAACTATTATCGGCTTGATAATTCACTAGAACATTGTCAAAAAACTTATTACTTAATAGAGGAGCTTTGGGGTACTCAATGCCGTGCCTCATGCTCTGAGGGTTGGGAGTTGCTGAGACCTGCACCTGACGCGAATTAGGGGTTTGTCATCCTGAAACTGATGGCGATCGCGATAAACTTGCAGGTGGTCACCGAGCGATGTCGAAGTGATGCCAGTTCCACGAGTGATGGATTGAGCTAGTAGGTTAGGTTGAGGTACGAAACCCAACACTATCAAGACTTTGTTGGGTTTCACTTCGTTCTACCCAACCTACTAGCGCCTAATGTAAGGGCAACGCAACTCATGCAATTACTTGAAATGGAAAAAGAAAAAGTGCAAAATGTTTAATGGTCTGCGATGTAGTTTTCAGATGTCACCAAATTACGAAATTCTCAAGAGCCATTTTCCTTTGGTAAAGGATATCATTGATTTTTTTACATCTCCTGTAACAGCTCCGGAATTGTACAGGAATATTAAATTGATGTGCGGTAATAATGAACCTCTGCTATCTAACAAAAGCAATCATGATTACATAATGAATTTCGGTTATTTTTACAAAGAGACCTTTGTTGTCTATATGCAAAAAATTCAGAGATCGGGAAAAGGTATTCCCAGTACAGTTATTGATCGAACTCTACAACTACTATCAAATAACCATATAATTTCTCGTTCAGAATACAGAAGGATTATTACTGAGGTCAGAATTTAAGATTCTTGAAGAAATTATTACTCTAGGATATCCAAAAGTCAGCACAACAAAAGAAGCATATTTGGTTGCTCATATAGGTGAGGTTAACTCAAAAATCGAAAATCAACAAGGAAATCAATTGTTTCTCATATCTGCCAAAACATCTCCGGGTAATAGTGGTGGACCAATCATCAATACGTTAGGAACAGTTGTAGGAATTATAGCCCGCAATCTTTACGCTAATTATGGTGTAGATCAAGAAGATAAAGATGAGAGAAGAGCATGGTCAGTTCCTTATCATGCGGGAATTCCTGCATCTGTAGTGATGGATTTTATTGATAACGTGAATTCGGGATAAGCTAGAACTCTGAAATGCCAAAATAATAAACCTGAGAGCAAACCAACCCCTCTAAAAAATACACTTAACCTACTGGGCAGCCGAAGGGTACGGGGGGGGTTTGGGGGCGTCGTAACCGCTCCCAATGGGGGGTCTGGGGGGCTAGCCCCCCAGTAAACTTACGATTTGGAGAGGATATTGATGACAACTCTAACCTAATGTTCTTCTCAAACCGTATTTGCTTAACCCGAACTGGCGTTAAATTATTATGCGATCGCGTCATTACCGTTTTTAAATTATCGCGATCGCGAGCTTACCCGAGTTTCCTTGAACACTCCCGAGCGACAAAAGTGGGTTAAACTAATTCCCCCGTTTCTTGTAACGCGTGAAGTTGTCGATAAATCCCTTGTTGATGTAACAATTCGCCATGACTTCCCACCTCTACAATGCGTCCGGAATCGAGAACGACAATTTTATCGGCCTCTCGTACCGTACTCAAACGGTGGGCGATAATAATCATCGTGCGGGTACCGAAGATCGATCGCATTGCCAATTGAATCAAACGCTCCGATTCGTAATCCAAACTCGAAGTCGCCTCATCAAAAATTAACACGTCCGGGTTCATAATTAACGCCCGCGCAATGCCAATTCGCTGTCGCTGTCCGCCAGACAAACGCACGCCGCGTTCTCCCACAATCGTATAATAACCCTTGGCAAGCTCCCCGAGAAAATCATCCACGCGGGCAATTTTACAGGCTTCCTCGACTTGGGAAAAAGAAGCAGCAGGATTGCCATAAATCAAATTCTCTAAGAGAGTCCCGTTGAAAATATCCACCTCCTGATGCACGATCGCCAAGCGCTTGCGATAGCGAGTAATGTCCAAGTTGTAAACATCTTCCCCATCCATGAGAATTTTACCGCGATCGGGTTCAAAATAGCGAAAGAGCAACTTGACCAAGGTTGATTTTCCCGATCCCGATTTCCCGACTAAAGCAACAGTTTGATAGGGTTCTATCAGCAAGTTAATATCCTGCAAAATCGGGCGATCGCGGTGGTAACCAAAGGTTAATTGAGAGAGTTCGATTTTCCCTGTAAAACGATATGCCCGTTCTTCGGTATAGGGTAATAAATTTGTTGCGTCGCTGCCTTCCGGTTCTTGTAAAAATTCATGAAAGCGAATCATAGAAGCATAACGACGAGCAAACATTTCTCCTAAATCGCTCAAGGGATCCAGTTCTGAATAAGCCATGCTTGCCACCGTCAGACAAGTGATAAAATATCCTAAAGAAATGCGGCCTTGCAGGGTCTCCCACAAGGTAAAACCGAGAATCAAAAACTCACAGGAATGAATAAAGGTTTGCTGTTGGGTATAAAGATAAACGTACCCTCTGTGAATGCGATCGATAACAAAGCGATATTCGCGATCGAATCGCCTTTTTTGCCGCGCAAATTCCCTAGATTCATTGGCAAAGGCTTTGACGGTTTTAATATTGGTAATAATCTCTGAGTTTCGGCTTTCAGTATTTTCGACATGCCGATCGAAAATTTCCTCTTTGCGAACCAATTTTCGCAACTTTCGCCAAGAAAAAATGAGGATAAAGAGAAAGGAAAAGAGAAATACGATCGCAATGCGGCGATCGATGACCAAAATGACCCCGAAAATCCCCAAAATTCGCATCAATTTTGGGATTAATTGTCCGGCAATTTCCGGATAAGTCCACATCTGATTGGAGATTCCTCGGGCCGCTTTTCCAGCAACGCGACCGGGGTTATTTTCATCGTAAAATCCTAACGGTAGAGTCAGAATTTTTTGCACGGTTTGACGAGACGAATCTCGACGCACTTTTAAAGCGATCGCCCAGTGATACCACATCGCCGCCCATGCTTGAATGGGCGCTCTCACCACCGTGACCATAAAAATTAGCCCCAAGAGCGTCCCTAATGCTAAAAATTGACCCTCTGGTAGATTCGTTAAAACGGCAGTATTTGTTATGAGGAAGCGTGCGATATTATCTAAGGATTGACCGGATAAAAGATTCAAAATCTGTCCGATCGCATAAGGCACCGCCAAATCCGCAACCTCGAAAAAACTCGAGATGGCAATGCTAAAAATGGCGATCGCTCGGTACGATCGGTAAGGCTTCAGTAAATCGCGGAAAGATGCCACTGTCTTTAAGATGTCGAGCTTGATCTGTGGGTGATATTGCCATTGTATTACAAAAATGTGTTACAGAAACAATACACGGCTTGTCGATTTTTTCGCGATCGCTTTTCTGCCAAACCCCCAGCCAATGACTGCTAAAATAGCAAAGCATTTAACGCCAGCGCGCGAGAGTTGAATATGGGCAGCACCTTCGGACATTTATTTCGCATTACCACCTTTGGAGAATCCCACGGAGGCGGCGTGGGGGTGGTGATTGATGGCTGTCCTCCCCAACTGGAAATTACCCCAGAAGAAATCCAACTCGACCTCGATCGCCGCCGTCCGGGACAGAGTAAAATCACCACCCCCCGTCAAGAAGCCGATCGCTGCGAAATTCTGTCAGGGGTTTTTGAAGGGAAAACCCTCGGAACTCCCATTGCCATTCTCGTGCGGAACAAAGATCCCCGTTCCCAAGACTATCAGGAAATGGAACAGAAGTACCGTCCCTCTCATGCCGATGCCACCTACGACGCAAAATACGGCATCCGCAACTGGCAAGGTGGGGGACGCTCTTCGGCAAGAGAGACCATCGGACGGGTAGCGGCAGGGGCGATCGCCAAGAAAATCCTGCGACAGGTGGCAGGAGTTGAAATTGTCGGTTATGTTAAACGAATTAAAGACCTAGAAGCGATTGTCGATCCCGATACCGTGACCCTCGAACAAGTGGAAAGCAATATCGTGCGCTGTCCCGATCCTGAATGTGCCGAACGATCGATCGAAGCGATCGATCGCGCCAGACGGGAAAAGAACTCCCTCGGGGGCGTTGTCGAATGCGTTGCCAGAAATGTCCCGAAAGGACTCGGCGAGCCTGTATTTGATAAATTAGAAGCGGATTTAGCGAAAGCCATGATGTCCCTTCCAGCCAGTAAAGGGTTTGAAATCGGCTCTGGTTTTGCCGGCACGCTGTTAACGGGGAAAGAACACAACGACGAATTTTATACCGATGAAAAGGGTGAAATTCGCACCGTTACCAACCGTTCCGGCGGCGTGCAAGGCGGCATCAGCAACGGCGAAAATATTATTTTGCGTGCAGCCTTTAAACCAACTGCTACCATAGGCCAAGAACAGAAAACCGTGACTCGTTCCGGCGAAACAACCGTTTTAGCCGCCAAGGGGCGACACGACCCTTGCGTTTTGCCGAGAGCCGTGCCTATGGTAGAAGCAATGGTCGCTTTAGTCCTCTGCGATCACCTGCTGCGCGATCGGGGTCAATGTACTGTGTTAACGCCTTAAGTGTTCCCATGCAAACCATCTCTTCTTCTGATTTTTTAATTCGATTTTGGGGAGTCCGAGGCAGCGTTCCCTCACCCGGTCCTCAAACCATCCGCTATGGCGGCAATACCTCTTGCGTTGAAATGGAAGTCGGAGGTAGAAGGCTCATTTTTGATGGAGGGACGGGACTGCGAGGCTTGGGAAAGCGCTTGATGAAATACTCTCCCGTAGAAGCCTTCGTTTTTTTCACCCACTACCATTGGGATCATATTCAAGGCGTGCCATTCTTTTTCCCAGAATTTAGGGAAGAAGATTGCTTTCACATTCACGGACAAGTTCCGCCGGAAGGGGAAGAGATGAATATGGAAACCCATTTTCACCATCGCGTCCTACACGTGAATTCTCCCGTTCCCGTGGCAGATATCAAGGCAAAATTAAAGTTTCACGATATTGTCTGCGGTGAGGTCTTCCATTTAGAGGATATTGAAATTGAAACCATGCCCCTCAATCATCCCAATGGGGCAATGGGTTATCGCATCAGTTGGAACGGTCATACAGCAGTGTATTGTACCGATACGGAACATCTTCCCGATCGCCTCGATGAAAATGTTCTGCATTTGGCCAGAGAAGCTGATATTTTGATTTACGATGCCATGTACACGGATGAAGAATACCACAATCCCAAATCTCCCAAGGTCGGTTGGGGTCATTCAACTTGGCAAGAGGGGGCCAAGGTTTGCGATGCGGCAGGGGTAAGCAGGTTTGTCGTGTTTCACCACGAACCCAATCACAGCGACGATAAACTGGATAAAATTGCTGAAGAGGTAGAAGTTCTCAGACCCGGCAGCATCTTAGCGAAGGAAGGGTTAGAAATTACGATTAGCGATAAATAGCAAGAATAAATAGCAAGATAAGAGCGATCGCGTTTCGATAGGTGGAAGCGCGATCTCTGTTTTTATACTTTGCAAAATTTTGAACATTTTATCGGGTTACTCTCCTCAGACGGGCAATAGCGATCGAGATACTTGGATTAATTCGTGGTAACTTTGTGCAAGCGATTCAGATAATTGGAGGAGGTGCAATCTTGAAAGCATTTGTAGCAGGAGCAACCGGACGGACGGGCAAGCACATCGTGCAAGTTTTAACTGAGAAAGAAATTCCCGTGGTGGCCCTCGTTCGCGATACAGTCAAAGCCAAAGAACTTTTACCCGCAAGCGTCGAGTTAGTTATCGGAGATTTGGCTAGTTGCGATCGCCTTGCGACAGCCATGAAAGATTGTAACGTCCTTCTCTCGGCTGCCGGAGCCATGCCTTCCTTGGATTTTACCGAGCCGTTTCGCGTGGACTACTGGGGAACGAATAATTTAATTAAAGCCGCTAAAATTGCCGAAATCGAGCATTTCGTTCTTGTATCCTCCCTGTGTGTTTCGCAATTTTTTCATCCTTTGAATCTCTTTTGGTTAGTGCTGTATTGGAAAAGTCAAGCAGAGAAAGATCTCTGCAATAGCGGCTTAACTCATACCATCATCCGTCCGGGAGGTTTGCTCGAGGAGGACAATAACGAGGCGATCGCGACGGCAGGTGCGGATACCTTATTTAGCGGTAGAATTCCCCGCCAGAAAGTCGCACGACTTGCCGTTGCCGCGCTTTTTGAACCGGCTTCTCAGAATAAAATTGTAGAAGCGATCGCCGAACCCGACGCGCAACCCCAAGACTGGCAGGCACTGTTTGCAAAAGCACAACGGATAAAGGATGAATAGTCCCCATACCCCACACCTTTCCCTCGATACCGATCCCATGACAGAATCTCGCCCTTTTTCTCATTCTCTCATTTCGGTTTGCGCGACGATTGGCAGCGCCATCGCGTTACTATTTTTGGTGTTTCTCTTTCAACCCCAACCCGATCGCGGCGAAAAAAGCCAACCTTATAATAGACTCAATGGCACCCAACCCCTCGTGATGGAAGGGGGCGATCCTTATATTCGCGCCCTCATGCGAACGATTACCGCCAGCGAAGCCAACGATCCCGAACCCTATACGATTATTTACGGCGGTCGGCGCGCGACGGATCTCAGCCAGCATCCGGAATGGTGCGTTCCTATTGTTGCCGGACCCAATCAAGGCAATTGTACGACGGCGGCGGGTCGCTATCAGTTTATTAATACCACTTGGTACGAAAAAGCGGAACGCTATCATCCCAGACCTTCGGGGCTATTTTGGTGGACGACCTATAGTTTTGAACCCCAATATCAAGATGCCGTCGTTTATCAATGGTTGAGCGATCCCAAGGCATGGAATGCCGATATTTCACAAATGTTGCAAGCAGGGAAAATCCACGACGTGTTGCGCTTGCTCTCGGGAACGTGGACGAGTTTGGGGTATGGTATCGAAACCAATTCCATGAGCGATCGCTTGCCTGCAATTTATCAAAATATGTTACAAGAAGAATTAGAGCAATTGGGAGAAGGCGGGCAAAACGTGGGTTAATAAAATTTAAGATTCATCGCGATCGCAATCGCCGGCAAGAAGTTACAATTTTGAATTGAGAATTTTGAATTTTGAATTGATTTGACTGAAATCGAAAAGTGGAAAATTTTACAATCTCAATTTATTGTCGATAACCGTTGGTGTCGGGTTCGAAAAGATTGCGTACAATTGCCCGACGGTGAGGTAGTAGACGATTATTTTATTCACGTTCGTCCGGATATTGCTTTAGTTTTACCCATTACCGGCGATCGCAATATTGTTTTTGTCCGGCAATATCGGCATGGGGTCGGGCAGATTTTGTTAGAATTACCCGCAGGCAGTTTCGATCCTCAACGGGAAAATAGCGTCGAAGCCGCAAAGCGGGAATTAGAGGAGGAAACGGGATATTATGCAGAACATTTGCACAAATTAGCAACTTTATATGACAATCCCGTTAAAGATACCAATGCAATCCACCTGTTCCTTGCTGAAGGCGTTATCTATTCCGGAAAACGAAAATTTGATATTACCGAAGATATTGAAATTGTTTTAATTCCTTTGGAAGAGGTAGCAGAGCGAATTAAAAATCGAGAAATTTGCGTGGCCGGGACATTATCTGCATTATTCCTCGGTTTAAACTATCTCAATACTTCTCAACTCCAATCCACCCCCTACCCTTCCCATAAAGGGAGAGAATAAGCGGACAAACAATAACCAACAACTAATACCTAAAATGACGACAATTTTGGCAAGGTCCTGCGGGATTAACAGCACAGCGCAGATAAGGGGAGCGTGCATTATAACGGCAAAGGGTATTACCAATAAAATAAGAATCTTCTTCTCTCGCACATTGTTCCGAGGGGTTGGCAAACATTGTATGAACGCGAAGGTGAAGCACATTATCTGCTCGAACTTGTCCTAACGTTTCTTCCCACTGTTGAATTGCTTGACGCAGCAAAAAGCGAGACAAGAAGAAAGGCATAATGCTTAAGATGGCAATGAAGAAAATTTCTAACACGGTCTCCCCTAATAAAGTTGTGAACTATCAAATTTTTACCAATTAGGGTGTGCGAGAGTGCCCTCATGCCCCTACAATTTCTGACTCCCAGACTTTTTGTAGTGTAGGACGCAAGGCACGTTCGGGAAAACTGCGATCGATTTCGCGCATTTCGACTTCCCCTGCCTGCAAAATTCTTTGCAAAACTTGCATTGCCTGTTTGGGTTTGCCGCTCCCGCAAAAGAATAAATCTGCTGCAAAATAACCATATTCGGGCCAAGTGTGAATTGCAATATGGGATTCCGCCAAAGTTGCAGTTGCCGTTACGCCGTGAGGACTAAACTGATGAACGCATAAATCGATCAGTGTTGCTTCTCCAAAATCGATCGCTTCAAGCAAGGCACGACGAATCCGTTCGGGATCGTTGAGATAGTCTCTAGGTGCTTGCCACGCATCTACAACTAAATGGGTTCCCACTTTTTTCATCATTCTTATCGATTCTCCTTACGACAGGGATTCCAATCTTCACCCTAACAAATTTTTTAGATAATAGCAGTGTTCCTCGAAACACCGATCGAGGGATTGTCGGGCCAAAGTTTTTACCCATGTGACAAGATAAACATTACATGTCCTGGAAATCGACAGAGATTCGATCGCATTGAATTTGGCATCAAACTGAATCAAATAGAACCCAGTTGATAATGAGAACAACCATAGCCATCTCGGACATCGCACACTACTCCCAGAACATTTTCATAAAATATTTGCGATCGATCCTTAACGTTATTAAGTTGTCACAAAAACTGTGGATAAAACCGAAATTTAGGATAAAAGTTTCGCTTGCTATATAATAAAATCCCCTTCTCTTAGAACAATTTGTAAGGAGAGAAAGGAATTTTTGATTCTAATAAGCGAGAGCTCTTAGCTTACAATTGCAATTTTAGAAAGAGTTAAGAAGGTGACAAAAGCGATCGCGAGAGAGGTTGCCAAGATAATATCGGTTACGCTGAAACCATCTAGAAAATTATTGGTATCCTTTTTTAAGATTTTGCTCTGAGTAGAAACATTCGTAGATAAATTCACGGATAAACCTCCTGCGTATATTTGTTGAGGATATTCCCTGTATCTTTGCATCAAAAAGCGTAAATATCAACCGCTAAAAGTCAAGAAAAAGCAGAATTATCTGACCCGGTTCGGAGTTTAATGCCCACTTATTTGTAGAATAGCGTACAAATTAAGAATCCCGTGTCAAAATTTCCGTACATTTTCGTATTTGTTTTCACGGGCCGCGAGAGAAGAGCTTTACGAGTTTTTCACAAGTCATTGATACGATGTATTTGAAATCAAAAAAATGGGTCAAGGTTGACAAGGATGTACGAGCGATCGCCCTTTCTCTTTAAATTTTTATCAATTTCTGCGATCGCAAATTTTCTATCCGCAAAAGTTAATGCACGGATACATTTTAAATGTTAACTCTCTAAAAATAGACGATCATGAAACGACGTTCCTTTATCGGGTATTCCCTCCTTCTTCTTGCCAGTTGTTCGGCAAGCCGCTATCATTCCCTCGAAAAATTGAGTTTTGCCATTACCGATGCAGAAAGTCCAGAAGAGCTACAAATGTACGAAAACTTTCGCGTGGCATTGGCAGATATTCTGGGGATCTCCGTAGAATTTTTCCCAGTAGAAAACTTTGTGGCCACGGTTCCGGCCATGATATCGGGTCAAGTCGATCTCGCTTGGGCCGGTCCTTCGGAATATTTAGTCTTGCAAGCAAGAGCCAATGCCGTTCCGCTTGTTACCCTCCACCGTCCGGATTACCGGACTCTGCTGATCGTTAATAAAGATAGCGATATTCAATCGTTAGAAGACTGCAAAGGTAAAACGATTGACATGTATCGCATCGGTTCGACGGCTAATTATATTGGCGGGCTTAAAATCCTCTTGGATGCCGGATTAAAACCCCAATCCGACTTTACGATCGTGACCCCGGGAACCCATACCATGAAAGACCTCAAAAGCGGCAAAATTGATATTTTAGCAAGAGCATCTCATCGCTATCCAACGATTTTAAGAAAAGAAGGAGAAACAGAAAGCGATTATCGCATTATTGCCGAGGGAAACCTTTTACCCAGCGATATTTTTGTGGTGAGTCCCCAAATCGAGGAAAAATTAATTGCAATGATTCAGTCTCGGATGCTCGATGGCCAAGACCGCCTCATCCAAGCGATCGTGTCGGTAGATGCCTTAGCCGCTAAATTTGAAGATGCGTTTTTTGCGGCTGCCGATGATGCCGATTACGATATGATTCGCGAAGTTTATCAAGCGATCGATGAAGATGAGTCTTTGTTTTAAAGGCTTTCTTACCGACGATCTTTTTCCTTCGGTATCAATTTGCCTTGTAAGATTAACTTGAATGAAAAATCATGAAACGACGTTTTTTTCTTGGGTATTCTTGCTTATTTCTGGCTAGTTGCTCGGCAGCGAGGCACAATTCGACAAAAAACGAGCAAAAAAGCGAAAAACCCGCGATCGCCGACTGGCCGGAAACCTTGCGTTTCACGATTACCGATGCCGATGGAGAAGAAGAATTAAACCGGGATTATCAAGTCTTTCGCCGCACGTTAGAAGGCATTTTGGCTTGCAAGATCGAATTTTACCCCGTGGAAAGCTACGTAGCTGCCGCACCGGCCATGCTGGCAGGCAACTTAGATTTGGCATGGGCGGGACCTTTAGAATATCTCATCTTGCAAGCCAGAGCCAAAGCCATTCCCCTTGTTGCCCTCAAGCGTCCCCATTTCCGAACCTCCATCTCCGTGCGCGGCGATCGCGGTATTCAAACCGTTGCCGATCTCAAAGGCAAAACCATCGAAATTAATGAAATCGGGTCTACAGGATCTCATCTCGGCACCGTCAAACTCTTGTTAGAAGCGGGATTGAATCCGAAAACGGACGTGACGTTTACCGCCTCGGACGAAAATACCCTATCGAAAGTAGTATCGGGAGAAGTCGATGCCTTGGGCAGACCGGAACATCGCTACCAAGCCCTTCTGCAACAAGAAGGACTGAGCGCGGAGGATTACCCCGCGATCGCCATTGGCGAACCCATTCCGGGAGATGTGTTCGTGGTTAACCCCCTCTTCGAGCCGGAAATCATTGGAGAAATACGATCTCGTCTTTTAGCCAATAACGAGAAACTCATGGCGGCGATGTGGTCGGTGGAAGAACTGAAAATTCGTTTTAAAGACGCATTTTTTGAACCCGTCAACCAATCGGAATACGATGAGATTCGCGCACTTTTGCAGACGATCGGCCAAGAAAATCTCCTTCGCTAACTCAATCCCTCACAGAGGAATTAACCCATGAAAAGACGCAATTTTTTACTTTATTCCTTGCTCTTTGCAACAAGTTGTAATGCTGCCGATCGCTCTCGATCTTCGAATGTCACTTTACCTGAAACCCTGCGTTTTACGGTCACCGATGTCAGAACCCTCGAAGAACTCGAACGAGATTATGGCTCTTTTCGGACTGCCCTCGAGGAAATCTTCGAGACAAAAATAGAATTTTTCCCCGTTAATAGCCAACTGGCAGCCGCTTCGGCATTGCGATCGGGACAAGTCGATCTGGCATGGGCGGGCCCGTCGGAATACGTGGCCATTAAAGCGAGAAGCCAAGCCGTTCCCCTCGTCAGTCTCAATCGTCCCAACTATTACACGACGATTGCCGTGCGCGGGGATAGCGGTATTCAATCTTTGGCAGATTTAAAAGGCAAGAAGATCGATATGGAAGAAGTCGGGGCTAATACTGCCCATTTAGGGGGGATTAAAGTGCTTTTAGATGCGGGTTTAGAACCGAAGACCGATTTTCAAATGGTCATGTCCGGTCAAGAAAGCATCGAGGAATTAAAACGGGGTCGTGTCGATGCTTGGTCGACGGCAATTCATATTTATCAAACCGAAATCGCTCGAGAAGGAGCATCCGAGGACGATTATCCCATTATCGCCCGGGGAGATAATTTCCCCGGAGATATTTTTGTTGTTAGCTCTCAATTCGCTCCCGAAATTTTCGAGGAGATGCGATCGCGCATGCTGGCCGATCCCGATAAACTCTTGCAAGCGATGCAAGATTCGGAAGCACTGGCAACCAAGTTTAAAGATGCCGCGTTTGCGACAGCCAATGATGCCGATTACGACCCGATCCGAGAGGTTTATAAGGCGATCGGACAAGAAGAGTATCTCAAATAATTGCCCTTTGGCGATCGCGAACTCATCGGCGGAATCAGTACCCATATTGGCGGCACGAAAATCCTGATGGATGCAGGATTAGAACCGAAAGATCATTTTAAAATTGTGATGTCGGGCAGTCATTCCTTGCACGATTTAGCAAATGGCGAGGTGGATGCTGTTATCAGAGCGGCTCATCGCTATCAAACCTGAAAATAGAGAGTGAGAGTTAGCCCTTGATTTTAATCAAGGGACATCGAACGTGACAGGTTTTAACCCGCTCACAGCATCCGCTTAGAATCCCCGTCTTTTTAAAGCGGGGAGAAGTCAAAAAGCGTCCTCGAAAAGGAAAAGCTTTCTGAACGCGATTATCCTATTATTGCGACCGGCTCTCTTTTACCGGGGATATTTTTGTCGCCAACAGCCAACTCGAACCGGAGGTCGTCGAAACCGTACGATCGCGAATGCTCGCCCATTCAGACCGCCTGATAGAAGGCATTCGCGCAACACCAACTCTTGCTAAAAATTTATTGATGCCTCTTTGATTCCCGTCGATACGGATAATTACGAGGCAATTCGGGAAGTGTATCGCGCTATCGAACAAGAAAACTTAATTCAATAAACTTTGGAGACATAAAATATGAAGCGCCGAAACTTTCTCGGTTATTCTGGGTTGGGAATGGGTTTAGCCCTAACTGCCACTAGTTGTCGGAGTTCTGTTTCCGACCGAGAGATCGCGCCACCCAAACAATTGCGCTTTACCGTAACCGATGTTCCCACCCTTGAAGAACTCGAACGAGATTACGAGGCATTGCGCCAAGCCCTCGATGAAATTTTACAAGTCCCCATCGTCTTCGTCCCCGTCCGCAATTATGTTGCTGCCGCCGGAGATTTTCACAACAATCGTCTCGATCTGGCTTGGGCGGGTCCTTCGGAATACGTGGTGATTACCGCGCGATCGCAAGCCGTTCCCCTACTCGAACTGACCCGTCCGGGCTTCCATTCCATCATTGTCGTTCGTGCCGATCGCGGCATTCAATCCCTTGCCGATCTCAAAGGGAAAACCATCGAAATGGGAAAACCCACTTCTACTGTAAGATTTCTGGGAGGCTTTAAAATTTTGCAAGAGGCAGGAATCGATCCCCTCGAGGAGATGACCATCTCTCATTCCTCCAATCGCGGATTTGACGCGTTGAAAACGGGGAAAGTTGATGCCGGCGTTAAGGCATCTATCACCTATCAACAATCCTTAGAAAAGGGAGAATTCAAAGCTGACGAATATCCCATCATCGCCCGGGGAGAAACACTGCCGAGCGATATTTTTGTCGCCAGCAGTTACCTCGATACCGCTTTTGTTGCCGAAATGCGCGATCGCGTTCTCGATAATTCCCCTCGCCTCATCGCTGCCATTCATTCTGCCAGCGATAATTTCGCCCAACGCTTCCGCGATAGTGAGTTCGTCCCTGCCGACGATACTAACTATGATATTATCCGGGAAATCTATCAATTATTGGGCGAAGACGAGTTCTTGTAATTGTCTTTACGTAATTCTACGGACTCCCCCATCAGGTGCAATACGGAAACAATTTCTCTAACTGAAGTTTGAGGCTTTTTAAACAAATTTACGATTTTTCATAAAAGTTAACCTTATTCGCGAATTTTTCCCAAGTGTAGATAGAGTCAAGCAATCGAGGCGAGACATGTCTCAATCGGGTATTTTCTTCTCTATCGATTGGAAGATATTTGCGGTTCTGAGATAGATCTTCACAGGTTTTTCACAATTGCTTTTTAAAATAGCGTCATTAACTTGAAATAGTATTTATAGTATCTGTTGTACTTAATCTTCAAAATTTCTTTAGAAAATACGAAAATATTAAACCTAAAAACAGGGAGTGAGAGTTAGCCCCTGATTAAAATCAGGGGACATCGAACGCAACGGGTTTTAACCCGTTGTTATTACTGAATAAAACAGTCAATTCTGTGCTATTCTCAAACTAAGGAGGTGATGCAAAATGTATGGATGTCAACAACATTTAATTAATGAATCTTCTGAAGTCATAGCATTTCTTGAGTATATTTGTTCAGAAGCGAATAAACTAACGAATTGTGGGATTTATTATTGCCGTCAAATGCTATTCAAAGCAGGCAAGTTTCTGACAAGAGGAGCATTGGACAAAGAGATGAAGAGTAATATTCATTTCAAGGCGATGCGGTCAGCTTGCGCTCAACAGACATTGCATAGTGTTATTGAATCTTTTAACTCCTACAAAGAGTTACTAAAACTATATAGGGAAGAGAAATTACATTTTAAACCTAAGCCGCCCAGTTATCGAAAAAAAGGAGGGATGGCAGTTGTAAGTTATCCCTCTCGATGGGTCAAATTGGTTGATACTTCGACTTCGCTCGGTACAAGTGGAAATCTAAAATTCTCCCTTGGAAATCAGGTTAAGGCATGGTTTGGAATCGACAATTTTCTACTACCCATGCCCTCAAATCTGGATTTCGACTCAATCAAAGAGTATCGAATCCTGCCCAGAAATGGCTGTTTTTATATTGAGTTTGTCTATCAACAGCCAGATATTGAACCTGTCGAACCTAACGGCAATGTTCTCGGTATAGACCCCGGATTAAATAACTGGATAACTGGAGTATCTAATACGGGAAAGTCATTCATCATTGACGGGAAAAAAGTCAAATCTCAGAATCAGTGGTATAACAAGCAAGTTGCTAACATTAAAACGGGCAAACCGCAAGGATACTGGGACGAAGAACTTGCCGCAATAACTGAAAAGCGCAACCGTCAAATGAGAGACAACATCAATAAAGCTGCAAGGTTCGTTATTAATTGGTGTCTTGCCAATAATGTTAGTAATGTCGTCTTTGGTTGGAATCAATTCAATAAAGACGGAATTAATATCGGCAAAAAGAACAACCAAGAGTTCGTGCAAATTCCAACGGCTAAATTAAAAGAGAGACTTTCTCAACTTTGCCAACAGCACGGGATTAACTTTGTCGAGACAGAAGAAAGTTATACCTCTCAAGCCAGTTTTCTAGATGATGATTTTCTCCCAAAATATGGTGAAAGACCCAAGCGGTGGAAAGCATCAGGAAAGCGGGTAAGGAGAGGTTTATATCAATCTTCTGATGGGTGTTTGATTAATGCCGATGCGAATGGCGCAGGCAATATCATCAGAAAGGTAAGCGCACAGTTAAATTTCGATTTAACCAAGGCGTGTAGGGCAGTTTTGACTCTGCCAAAACGGTATTTTTTGGATTCTCTTGCTAAAAAATATCGTAAAGATTGCGAAGCAGCACGGTTTAAACCTGCTGCGTAGCATCCTTTGAGAATCCCCGTCTTTTTAAAGCGGGGAGAAGTCAATTTATTAAAAAACTATATTAATAATAACAATTAATCCGACTAAGTTTCCCCATGACAATACTCACCCGAAATACTATACCTGCAATAAGCCAACGGTCTTTCCCAAAACTGACTCGTTTGGGTAAGAATTTGAGTATTGCCAAAAAAATCGGTTATGGTTATGCCCTTGCGATTGGCATTGCCGTATTGGGCGGCGCGATCGGTTTGGTCGTGGGGGACTCCGCTCAAAAACAAGCCGACGAACAATTGAATTGGGCCGAACAACAACAGGATTTTCTCAACACCCTCGACAATGCCGTTCTCAACGTTCGCTTTCACCCGCAACAATTGGTAGTGGTGTTAGAAGATGCCATCTGGTTCGAGTACGAAACCAGCGAATTTCTCAACAATACCAATCGCCTGCGAAAGGCGCTCTTGCAATTAAACGCATTCGCTCGGGAGCGTCCCGAATATACGGCGGTTTCGACGGAGGAGTTGTTGGCGCTGCAACGCGGCTATACCGAAGCGATCGATACTTATGAGGTAAAAATCCAAGCCTTATGGCAGCGCATCGATCCCCTGAATTTAAAACCCGAAGCCGTTCCTGCCGCCCGACAGGAGGTTATTCAAATCATTGCCGGGACTGAAGCCCTCGATCTGCGCCTGCAATTCGAGCGCTTGAGCGAAGATTTGCTGCGAATCAAACAAGCCGCCCAAAAACAGAAAGAAGTTGCGATCGCCGGACGTGCCAATGCCGATCGCTTGCGTTTGGGAATCATTCTCGGAAGTTTGGGATGTGCCGTGGCGATCGCGACGATTTTAGCTTGGCGCACCAGCAGAGCGATCGCCAGTCCCCTCGAAGCCGTCACGGGAGTCGCTCGGGATGTCACGAAAAATTCTAATTTTGCTTTGCGCGCCCCAATCGCCACCAAAGATGAAGTAGGCATCTTAGCCGATTCTCTCAATCAGTTAATCGAATGGACGGGAGAATATACCCACGAGTTAGAGCGCTCTCAAGAAACTTTAGAACATCGAGTCGAAGAGCGCACTCGCGAACTCAAACAAACCCTGCAAAATCTCAAGCAAACCCAAGCGCAACTCATTCAAACTGAAAAAATGTCCGGTTTGGGGCAAATGGTTGCAGGAGTCGCCCACGAAATTAACAATCCCGTTAGTTTTATTCACGGCAATCTCGTTCATATCGATCGCTACGTGCAAGACTTATTGGCGTTGATCGATCTCTATCAAGCACAATCTCCCGAAAAGACGCCTGAAGTGAAAGAACTGATCGAAGAGATCGATTTGGAGTTCATTCGCGCGGATATGCCGGAAATTCTCAAATCCATGTGGATGGGAAGCGATCGCATTAAGGAAATTGTTTTATCCTTGCGTAACTTCTCCCGTTTGGACGAAGCCAAAATGAAAGATGCAGATATCCATACAGGCATCGATAACACTTTAACCATCCTGAGCAATCGCCTCAAACAAGGTGTTGAAGTGGTGAAAAATTATGGGGAGATTCCCCCCATATTCTGTCATCCCGCGCAACTCAATCAAGTCTTTATGAATTTGATTGCCAATGCCTTAGATGCCCTGTTTGAAGCGCAAACCGAAACCAAACAAATCGTTATTACCACCGAGACCATAGAAGGCGATCGCGCCATCATTAAAATCCGCGATAACGGTCCGGGGATTCCCGAGCGGGTGAAAGAGAAGTTGTTCGATCCCTTTTTTACCACCAAACCCGTCGGCAAAGGAACGGGTTTGGGGTTAACGATTTGCTACCAAATTGTTGAAAAACACAAGGGGAAGATTTCCGTAGTCTCCGAACCCGGACAAGGAACGGAATTCGCGATCGCCCTACCAATTCAGGCAATGGGTTAGTCGCTATCGCTCCAATTGATAATCGATCGTTGTTCGTGAATTAGCGTCGGGGCGATCGCGAGACAATTTGCAACCCGGGCATTGCCGTGACGGCATTATAAAGTCGCTCCGACAGAGCTTGATTTCCAGCCTCCGTGAGATGAACCGGATCGATAAAGGCAACGGCAGACAGATCGTTAAATAAGCGATAATAATTCAAAACTTTGACGTTGTTGGGAAATGCTTTGCCAAATTGATTGTTAATCTCCGCCAAACGCGTAAAACCTGCTTCGACTTGTTGGGAATAAGCCGAACCCAATTCCCGAACGATCTCTTGTTCTTCGGGTTGGCGTTTCTCGGGGGAAATCCCCGTAATTTCTGGCTGTAGGGCAACAATGAGAGGAAAATTCGCCCCCGCACCAAGTTGAATCATTTGTTTGAGATGCTGGCGATAGCGCGCGATGCGAACATCTAATTCTGTCTCGTTTTCCGGTAAATACTCCTCTAAAGATTGAGCGTCTCCCGCGATCGCCAAGGTTTCCCTAGCGAGAGAGGGTTCGGGTTTGAGAATGAAATATTGCAGGCTTTTATAAATGCTCGTATCGACAAAAAATTGCAATACCGATTGCTTGGAATAAGTCCAAAAATATTGGGGAGGGTTGCTGAGAAATTCGGCTTGTTTGGGAATTTCGGCGATCTTTTGTTCTTGGGGGAGCATCAAATCGCCATAACCATTCAGGAGAATGACCGCATCGGGTTGATAGGGGAGAATTTCTAAAGCCAATTGCGCTAATTGATTGCCCGAGGTATAACCCGGTATAGCTGCATTAATGACGCGATAATTGCCGCCGCGAATTTTGGGAGGTCGCAGCAAAGCATTGGCTCGTCCCGTTGCATCGACGGGTAAGATATTGGGTCGGTATTTTTCTGGGGAGCGTTTTTGCTGTTCGAGGCGCGCTTGCAAGCGGGATTGTAACTTATAAGCAATAGTTTGCTGGTTGGCACTGAGATTGTTTTCTGCATTGTCCTCAAGCCCCCAGCCGAATGCTGTGGAATCTCCCAAAATAAAAATGCGAATTTCATTTTTGGGTTTTTCCAAAGGTAGGGGTTGGTCGTCGCGAAATCCCCGTTCGTTAATGACCCAAAATTCGCTTTTTTGTTCGTCAGCCAGACGATAGCCCGTGGCAAAATTGGGAATGGCCTTCAGCCGGCCCCCTTCCGTCAGACCGCTAAAGGGTTTGCCATCGCGATCGAGAAATTTAAGGGTATAAGCGGTAAACTCTTCTGGCGCTCCGGCATAGTTTGCCAATTTGTTCCGATACCCGAGCAATCCCATCGTAACCCGGGTCAGGACTTCGAGGACGACAAGACTCAAGGCGACAAACAACAACGGCTTCCACCATGAGATCGGGCGACGCTTGCGCCTGCTGTAATAGGGATTGCGGTAGGAGGATTTGAACATTTGTAGGTTGGGGGTTGGGTTTTGGGGATTGGAGGAACGCGGGCGGGCAATTATGATAAGTCTGAATAGAGGAAATCGAAAGTAGTTTAACGCGATATTCTTCTATCGATCCAGTACCAAAGCACGATTTTACTATTAATTGATGTCTTACAAATTATTGTTTGTCTGTTTGGGAAATATTTGTCGTTCTCCATCGGCGGAAAATATTATGAATTATTTGGCCGCCCAAAGGGGATGCGATCGCGCGATCGCCTGCGATTCTGCGGGAACATCGAGCTATCATATCGGAGCCTCTCCCGATCGCCGCATGAGGGCGGCTGCGAAAGAACGAGGAATCGAGTTGCACGGGAAAGCACGCCAGTTTATGCGGGAAGATTTTGCTCAATTCGATCTCATTCTGGCTATGGATCGAGAGAACTATCGCGATATTCTCCGCCTCGATCCCGAGGGAAAGTATACGGATAAAGTCCGCATGATGTGCGATTTTGCCACGAATCATCCCGATCGAGACGTTCCCGATCCCTACTATGGCGGCACGGATGGATTTAACTACGTTATCGATCTCCTCCTCGATGCCTGCGATGGACTGCTAGAAGAAATCATGAAGGATGGAGAATAAAGGCTCTACTTCTCTCCCGACGCTCCCGATGCTCCCCCTGCTCCCGACGCTTATTCATCGGACTAACTGATTCTCGAGGGCAAAGCGGACTAATTCTGCTCGTTTATTCGTATCGGTTTTTCTCAGCAGACTGCTAACGTATTTTTCTATGGTTCTGGGGCTGAGATGGAGGGCTTTGCCAATTTCGGCGTTGGATAAACCTTGCGTTAATAAATCTAATACTTCTTGTTCGCGCTTGGTTAAATGGAGGGACACAATTGGCGTGGGAGTTGGGGGAGCTTTTAGGATATCTCCAGATTGAGACTTTCTTTGAGCGGGATCGATCGGAGCAGGAGGCGAAGATTCCAAGCTCGAGAAACGCAATTCGGTTTGAATCACCTGCGATCGCTCCAATAAATTGCGAATGGCTGCCCCCAATTCTTCCATTTCAAAGGGTTTGGGCAGGTACAGGTCGCACCCGACTTGGTAGCCGCGAATGCGTTCGGCAGTGGTATTTCGTTCGGTGAGAAAAATAACGGGCAGCAAGCGAAATTCAGGACGAAGGCGCACTTGTTCGACAAGGGTGTAACCATCGATTCGCGGCATTTTAATATCGGCAACCATTAAATGGGGATGGGAAGACTCTAATAAAGACAATGCTTCTTTTCCGTCCTTGGCTGTAATAGTCGAGTAGCCGAACAACTCGAGGTAATCGCTAATGGCTAAGCGAATACCGGGATTATCATCCACAACCAAGATGAGTAAGGGCATAAATTTACAGAACGGGCTTTCTCAACTCGAGTTTACACCCTTCTGGTAATAGGTTTGCGCCCATCCGTCATGAGAGCTTGTTTCTGACGCAGAGCGCTCCATATTTTGGCGAAATTCTTTTTGCTTGCTCATATTCCGTGGGGGATATCGTTCTAAGATTGCCAAGAGACTTGTAGGCTGTCGGGTTTGCTCGGATCTCCCGTTAAAATTGCGCCTCGTTGGTTGGCGTGGAGGTGGCGCAGGATTTTGTAGATCTCTTCGACGCGATCGCAGGCGCCGGCTTTCTCGGCAATTTCTGTGAGGGAGAGGGGAGAGCTGGCTTCTTTGAGGACGGCGATCGTTTGACTTTGCAAGGCTAAAACCGAAGCTGCCGCTTTTTTGCCGGCTTCGACTCCGGGTTGGTGATAAGCATTCACCCGAACTAAAGAACCGTACAAACCGACAGCGCGATCGTAGAGGGCAATGAGAGCGCCGACAGTGCGGGGGTTGACTTCCGGAATAGTGACGACGATGGAATCGCGGCTGTTTTCGTAGAGGGCTTGGCGAGTGCCTTGCAGAAAACCCGAGAGGAAATCCCCGCTCGTGGCTTCGTTTTCAATGGCGATGGAACTACCTTCGCGATCTTTCAATACTTCGATAAAAGTGAGGAAGAAATTGGGAACGCCTTCTCGGAGTTGTTGCACGTAAGCATGCTGGTCCGTCGAGCCTTTATTCCCATAAACGGCTATTCCTTGGTGGACGACGTTGCCCCCGAGGTCTTTTTCTTTTCCTAACGACTCCATCACCAATTGCTGTAAATAGCGGCTGAAGAGCAAAAGACTATCTTTGTAGGGCAACACCACCATATCTTTTGCCCCTTTCCCATTGCCCGCAAAATGCCACGAGAGGGCGAGGAGAGCGGCAGGATTCTGCTTCAAATCCGGGATGCGGGTGGCATCGTCCATTAATTTTGCCCCATCCAGCATGGCTTGAATATCGATACCTTGTAAAGCTGCCGCGACGAGTCCCACGGCGGACATTTCCGAGGTGCGTCCTCCCACCCAATCGTGCATGGGAAAGGTGGTCAACCAGTTGTCTGCTTTGGCAATATTTTCCAACTTTGACCCGTGACCGGTAATGGCGACGGCATGGGGGGCAAAATCGAGATTTTTGGCTTCATAGGCAGCTTTGGCTTCTAACATGCCGTTGCGGGTTTCGGGAGTACCGCCGGATTTGGAAATGACTAAAACGAGAGTGGTATTGAGGCGATCGCCGATCTTGGCAATGGTTTTATCGATTCCCGCAGGATCGCTATTATCGACGAAGTGAAGAGCGAGGGGAGGGGCGATGGGGGCGAGGGCTTCGGAGACAAATTGGGGACCCAAAGCCGAGCCGCCAATGCCAATGGAGAGAATATCGGTAAATTTCGCCGCTCCGGGGGGGTGAATTTCACCGCGATGGACTTTGCTGGCAAAGGTTTTGACTCGATCGAGGGTTTCGACGATTTCTTGCTTTAATTCCGGAGTTGGGGCGAGATCGGCGTTTCGCAACCAATAATGTCCCACCATGCGGTTTTCGTCGGGGTTGGCGATCGCGCCGCCTTCTAAGGCTGCCATTTCCTGAAACGATCGCTCGAACTCGGGCAGCATGGCTTTTACGAAGAAGTCATCGAAGCGCATTCGGCTGACATCCACGTAAAATCCGAGGGCATCGTTATAGTAGAGCCAATCTTGATAGCGTTGCCAGAGTGCAGCAGAGTCCATAAATCAACCTCAATATCCTCTGTATCATTGGATTAGTGTACGCTACCCTTGTCTCTCCCGACCTGGGATTTTGGGATTTTTACAGTTTTAGGAGAATCCCCGTCTCGTCAAGATGACAGAGCGATCGCTTTTGGTAGTAGGAAGCCACAATGGCAAGGCAATAACGATTGTTTTAATAAGCGTTATCTTGATGTCATGGGAAGCGGGAGAACCTTGTAATCGATAGTTTTTGGTTTTGAGGCTGTGCTTTGTGCGAATCAATCGTCCATCCGAATCCACGCGATCGCGATCGAGTCAAGGGAAACAATTAACGAATCGTAACATTAATTAGTATCGATTGTTACAACTAGAAAATAATTGATTTTGATATCTTCAAGCCATTAGAAAATTAGACAAAATAACTTCTAGGGTTCCGACGCGAAAAATTTTTGTGCGTGACTGGTCCAAGAGAAGTAGGCCAGCTCGAACACTCGTTCTAGAAATTTCGAGGCTGGCTACACGGCGGGATAAAAGCCCGGGAGATAGTGCAATTTCGATGTAAATTGCAGAACTCTCTCGGGCTTGCTTATTGGCGAGTTTTTGGCATTGATATCGACTATTTTGAGAGGGAATTTACCCCATGAACGAACCATCTAACGACAATCTCAGTGAAGCACAACGAGCATTAGAAAAAGAAACGCAATTGCCCTTTACCGGCTGGCAACAAGAAGTCCAAAAAGGCTTAGAATTTGGCTTAGAAGCTGCCGAAAGTATCCGCGATCGCAGCATTCCCACTTTTTCTCGCGGCGAACTTCCCCACTATGCCGGGATTAATACGTTCTTAAAAGCACCCTTTCTCGAAGATGCGAGAAAAGTGGGAGAGTACGACATTGCGATTATCGGCGTTCCTCACGATTCCGGAACTACCTATCGTCCCGGAACTCGCTTCGGACCTCAAGGAATTCGTCGAATTTCTGCCCTTTATACCCCCTATAATTTTGAATTGGGAATCGATTTGCGAGAACAAGTAACCCTCTGCGATGTTGGCGATATTTTTACCATTCCTGCCAATAACGAAAAGTCTTTCGATCAAATTTCTAAAGGCATCGCTCACGTTTTTAGTTCTGGTGCATTTCCGATTATTTTAGGGGGCGATCATTCCATTGGTTTTCCGACCGTTCGCGGTGTTTGCCGTCATTTAGGGGATAAAAAAGTTGGGATTATTCACTTCGATCGTCACGTTGATACTCAAGAAACGGACTTAGACGAACGGATGCACACTTGTCCGTGGTTTCATGCCACCAATATGAAGAATGCTCCCGCTAAAAATTTAGTTCAATTGGGTATTGGTGGCTGGCAAGTTCCTCGTCAAGGGGTTAAAGTTTGTCGAGAACGAGCAACCAATATTCTCACGGTAACGGATATTACAGAAATGGGATTAGATGCGGCTGTAAATTTTGCTTTGGAGAAAGCATTAGACGGAACGGATTGCGTTTATATCAGCTTTGATATTGATTGTATTGATGCGGGTTTTGTTCCCGGTACCGGCTGGCCCGAACCCGGCGGTTTACTTCCTCGAGAAGCCTTATATTTGCTCGGAAAAATCGTTCAAAATGCTCCCGTCTGCGGTTTAGAAGTCGTAGAAGTTTCCCCACCTTATGATATTAGCGATATTACTTCACTCATGGCAACTCGCGTGATTTGCGATACAATGGCGCATTTGGTTTTATCGAGACAATTACCGCGTCAAGGAAAACCCGCTTATATTCACCCCGAAGCACAACCCGAATTGGTTAGCTGGGAGTAAAAAATAAAGATTAAAGAGTAACTCAAAAAATAACAAAAATGCACGAAACAGATATGACAAAAGCCTTGATCTTGACAGTAAAAGATTGGTGGGAATCGCAGCCCGATCCTCCTGACATTGAAGCCGTTTATCTGATTGTTGGGGCATTTACTTGCGTCGAACCTGCCAGTTTAGAATTTGCTTTTATGGCGCAAACTAAAAACACTTTTTTAGAAGGCGTAAAGCTCAACATCAAAGAAACCCCATTAATTGCTTTCTGTCACTCTTGCCAGCAAGAATATAAACCCGAATACGGCTTGCAATATGCCTGCCCAACTTGCCAATCGCCTATGGAAGAAATTCGTTCGGGACGCGAACTAAAAATCGATCGCATTGAATACAAATATCAGTCACCAGTTATTAACAATGCACCAAACTTTTGATGCTGCTTTAGAAATTAATTTACTTCACGCCAACCAAGAAGGGGCGGATCGCAACCGCGATCGCTTTGATGAATGGGATATTACTTGTTTGAATGTTATGAGTAGTCCGGGAGCTGGAAAAACGGTACTTTTAGAACAGACTCTCGCGGCATTAAATCAAGATGTAAAAATTGCCATTATCGAAGGCGATATGACCACCGAACTCGATGCCGATCGCCTGCGAAAATATGACATTCCCGTAATTGCCATCAATACCGGACGATCGTGTCATTTAGACTCGAGAATGGTCGCCGGTGGCATTCATTCTCTCGAACATCAATACGATCCCTCTCTGTTTGATTTGGTATTCGTGGAAAATGTCGGTAATTTAGTTTGTCCGGCAGAATTTGAAGTCGGGGAACACGCAAAAGTAGCTCTTCTCAGCGTCACCGAAGGGGAGGATAAACCTCTCAAATATCCCGTCATGTTTCGAGAAGCAGACTGCTTATTGATTACAAAAATTGATTTAGCACCCTATTTGGATATCGATATTCAACGCATCGAAACCAATGTTCGCCAAATCAATCCCCATGTCAATATTATTCCCCTCTCTGCCAAAACTGGATCGGGAATGGAGATGTGGTTTAACTGGGTGATATCTCAACTCAAAACTTCCAACAAATCCTTATTAGTGGAAGTTTAAAAAATTGGATTGGTATATACCATCTACTCTCTCTAGATAGCGATCGAAGGGTTTAAATTCACTAACTATTTTCCAGCTAAGAATAGCCAATTCCTTATCAATGGAGTGAAATATCTATCGTGTCAGAGACCATACTGTTTTGGGGAGTCATTCTCTTCCTTACGATTCTTTTATTTGGTTTTGTTCGTTTTAATGCCGACAACCTTTGGAATTGATAATACGCTGCTCTATGTTCCCAATTCTATTTTTAACAGTGATTTTGATGGATTTCCGACTTTAATTAGTCCTTTAGTGGGTTTGCGTGCCTTTATTGCAGTGTCAAAATGGACTGGCGATCGCCGAACCCCTCGATAAACTCTCACTTAATCAGATTGTAGACAAACGCGATCGCCTCTTTTCTCAAGGTTCATTGGATGCGATCGCAACTTTAGCAAAAACAGTTTAACAAGGAGCGATTATGAAGCGCCGTCAAATTCTCTCATTATTAGCCGTCTTTCTCGCCAGCTTGATTGTCACGATAAGTTGCACTCAAAATACACCCGAAACCCCCGCAGATGAAACCAGCACGAAAAGCAATACCGAAGATACCGAAGCGATCGTCTTAGGATACAGTACTTGGGCGGGTTGGTGGCCTTGGGCGATCGCGGAAGAGGAAGGTTTATTCGAGGCCAATAATGTCAATGTTAAATTGCAATGGTTCGATAGTTATCTCGCCTCGATGGAAAGTTTGGCCGCCGGGAAATTAGATGCCAACTGTCAGACTCTCAACGATACGATTTCTTTTGCTGCCGATGCAGTAAATGGAGAGGTTGTTGTTTTGGTTAATGATAACTCTGCTGGCAATGACAAAATTATTGTTTCTCAAGAAATCAATTCGATTGAAGATTTAAAAGGTAAAAAGGTTGCGGTCGAAGAAGGGGTTGTCGATGACTTCCTGCTCAGTCTTGCTTTAGAAGACAAAGGAATGTCTCGCGATGATGTCGAAATTGTTGGTATGGATACGGGAGATGCGGCCGCCGCTTTTGTGAATGGAAATGTTGATGCCGTGGGTGCATTTCCGCCTTTTTGGCTCATTGCGTTAGAACGAGAAGGCTCAAAAGAGCTGATTTCTTCTAAAGAATTTCCCGGAGCGATTCCCGATCTTCTCGTCGTCACCCAAAAATTGATTGACGAACGCCCCGATGACGTTCAAGCCTTAGTTAATACTTGGTTTGACATCCTGGAATTCATGGAAAAAAATCCCGATCGCGCTGATGAAATTATGGCTAAGCGTGCCAATGTTTCCGTTGTAGAATTACAAAAACTTAAAGAAGGAACGCACATTTTTACGATTGAGGAAAACCTAGAAGCCTTTAGCCCGGGTAATAGCATGAAACATATGCCTTATGCTGCAGAAAAAATGGCTGAATTTATGATAGGCGTTGGTTTTATTGAAGAAGCTCCACCCTTAGATAAGATTTTTGACGATCGCTTTGTTAAAGCCTACGCAGAAAGTCTGGAATAGGGAAATGGGGAAGCGTCGGAAGCATCGGGAGATGGGGGAGCGTCGGAAGCATCGGGAGATGGGGGAGATTCATGCTTAATCTGTCTCCTTGCGTTCTTCATTTTTTCTAATAACCAATAACCAATAACCAATAACCAACAACAAAATTAATGAAACCTCTCGATCTACCCCCCAGAATTCTCAAACCGACTGTTTTCTGGCGCATTGCTGAAGATATTCCCCAACCCCTAACTTGGACTTTGATGGGATTATCAATTCTCGTTCCTTTTTGTTTGTGGTGGCTGCTTTCTCTTTCTGGAATCGTTCATCCTCGGTTTTTACCTTCTCCAATGCAAGTCGGTTCAGCTTTGTTTGGTCTTTGGCAAAAAGGGTTTCTCATTCAAGATACAACCGCCAGCGTTTTTCGCGTCACCGGTGGATTTTTATTAGCGGCAATTGTTGCCGCACCTTTAGGGGTAGCAATGGGTACATTTGCCAGCATTCGCGCTCTTTTTGAACCGATTATCGGCATCGTTCGCTATATGCCGGCTCCGGCTTTTATCCCCCTTTTGATCATTTATTTAGGGATTGATGAGGCTCCAAAAATTGCTTTGATTTTCATCGGTACGGTCTTTTTTAATACGTTGATGATAATGGATGCCGTTAAATTCGTGCCTAAAGATTTGATTGAAATGACCTATACCCTCGGGGGCGATCGCAGGCAAGTTCTTTTTAAAGTGATTACCCCCCACGTTATTCCCAATATTCTCGATGCGTTTCGCGTAAATATTGCAGCTTCTTGGAATCTGGTCGTGGTTGCGGAATTAATTGCCGCTAGTGAAGGATTGGGTAAGCGAATTGAATTAGCGCGTAAATTTATCAAAACCGATGAGATTTTTGCTTGTTTGATTGTCTTGGGTTTAATTGGTTTTGCGATCGATTTATTCTTTCGCTGGATTTTGCGATCGCGCTGTAAATGGGCTTTCGATTGAATTGAATTTGCAGTTTTTATGAGGCAATAGACAATGCACTTACAGATCGATGGACTTCACAAACATTTTCCCACCCGCGAAGGCACTCTCGTTGCCCTCAAGGATATTAACATGCACGTTGAAACGGGAGAATTGGTGTGTGCGGTAGGGGCTTCGGGATCGGGAAAATCCACTTTATTACGTTTAGTTGCGGGTTTGGATTTTCCAACTTCGGGAAATATTACCGTTGATGGGGTAGAAGTTACGGGGCCCGGATCCGATCGCGGCATGGTTTTTCAACGCTACACGTTATATCCGTGGATGAACGTCCAAAAAAATGTTGAATTTGGCTTGAAGTTACAGGGAATCCCTAAAAACGATCGTCGAGAACGCGCTTCTTATTACTTAGAAGTTGTCGGATTGTCTCAATTTGCCAAATCTTTTCCCAAAGAACTTTCTGGGGGGATGAAACAGCGCGTCGCGATCGCCCGTTCTTTGGCAACGCAACCCAAAATACTATTAATGGACGAGCCATTTGGCGCGTTAGATATACAAACCAAAGAAACCATGCAGCAGTTTCTTTTAGAAATTTGGCAGCGTGCGAAAGCGACAATCTTAATGATTACTCACGATGTCGAAGAAGCGGTTTTTTTGTCCCAAAGAATTTATGTTCTTTCCGCACGACCGGGAACGATTCAACAAGAACTAAAAATCTCCTTACCAGCAACGCGAGATTATACAATCAAGCGTCAAATGAAATTCCATAACTATGTCGATGAAATTATGGATTTATTGCGGGACAAACTTACAGAATTTCCCTTAGCGGTTTGATTTTCTTCTCTGTATATACACTTAGTATAAAGAGGTCGTGTTAAGAGATGGGAATTCCGCTCTTTTTTGAGAAAAAGATTTAGTAAAATCGTGTACTTATCCTTGTGTTTTTTTTAAAATGTTATTCTTTCAATCTTTTTAAATTGGTCTACCCCTTTAGGTACCCGGATTTTTCTAATCTTTCACAGGTTCTTCACATTGATTGGTTATACTACTCTCAAGGATATAAAGAAATGTAAAGGAAGAGATATGGCTGCCTCTACTCCAACTCTAGTTAAACTCTATCAAACCATTGTCAACCTTTATCAAAAACAAGCCACGGGACAATTAACTTTCACCTCTGGCAAAAAGCAATGGCAGTTCTTTTTCCATCGCGGTCAAATTGCCTATGCGGTCGATCGCCAATTCCGAATTCGTCGGTGGAAACGCGCCATCCGAGAAAATGAGGGAAGAATACACGTAGGTTTTACCCCTACCGCAATTCGAACGCCTTGGGAATATTACTATCTCCTCCAAGAAGTCAGCCAGCAACACTTAAACCCAGTGAAAGGGAGAGCAATCGTGCAAGCCGTTCTCAGAGAAATTTTATTCGCGATCGCTGCGGAGAAACACGTAAAAGGACAATGGCAATCGGGCTGGAAACTCGCCAAAATCGCCAATCCCGAACTCTCTTTACCTGCAACGACCGTTAAACCGCTTTTCAAAGAAGTCCAAAAATTGCAAGCCGATTGGTGCAGCCTCGGTTTAAACTGCAAATATGCCGATCTCGCCCCTTCATTGCAACTTTCTGACGAGTTAATCCAATCGGGAGGGACGAGTTTGCTCAACCTCAAACCCCTTCTCAATGGCAAGCGCAGTTTTTGGGATCTGGCAGCCATGAGAAAACAATCCTTTGCGGCTGCCGTTCGTCTGTTAGGCTACTACCTTCAACAGAAAGCGATTTTGTGGCAGGCGATCGGAGATTTACCCGCCCCCTTTACAACTCAGGTTGCTTCTACTTCCTCAGCTCTTACCTCTCGTCCTCTCGTAGCCTGCGTTGATGATAGTGCTCAAACCTGCTATCGAGTCGAAGAACTCTTGGAACAACTCGGTTATCGCTGCATGAGTATTAGCGATCCTGTTAGAGCACTGCCCGAACTCATGCAGTACACCCCCGACCTCATTCTCATGGATTTGGTCATGCCGGTTATGAATGGTTACGAGCTCTGTTCTCACTTGCGTCGCGTTCCTTCTTTGCAAGAAACGCCAACGATTTTAATGACGGGTAGCAAAGGCCTTGTCGATCGCGTCCGAGGGAAAATGGTTGGTGCGAATGACCTTCTCCTCAAGCCCATCGAACGGGAACAACTCCGAAAATTACTTGAAAAATACCTTAATCCCGACAATACTCGATCCAACGAGATTCCCGCAGCCAATTCCCGAGCGCTTGCCACGCGTGCCCTTAATGCAGTCCGGGAGAATTCCCAACTTGCAATGGCAAACACCTAATTCTGACTTTTTACTCTTGACTCTCTTCTCTTTCCTCACCGCAAACTGCGCGGATCGAGAGCATCCCGCAAACCATCTCCCAAAAGATTAAATGCCAATACCGTTAGAATCACCAATATGGAAGGTGACAAAATTAACCAAGGCTGCAATACCAAAATGGAAGCATTGGTGGCAACAGAAAGTAAATTTCCCCAAGAGGGATCGGGTTCTTGGATGCCCAAACCAATAATACTGAGAACGGATTCCGCCACGATAAAACTGGGAATGGATAACGTCGCTGAAATAACAATATAAGTAGCCGTTTGAGGGAGAACGTGGCGAACGATAATATAAAACGGATTGGCCCCGATCGCCCGTGCCGCATCGATAAATTCTCGTTCCTTGAGGGATAGCACTTGTCCGCGAATGACGCGAGCCAGTCCGGCCCAACTGACAAAAGAAGTAATCGTAACAATGAGTAAAAAACGTTGGGTACTGGTTAATCCGGGAGGCAAAATAGCAGCTAGAGCGACCAATAAATAAAGGGTGGGAATCGTCATTAAAACTTCCACAAAACGCATTAACAACGCATCCCACCAACCCCCAAAATAGCCAGAGATGCCGCCGACCAACATTCCCAAGGGAAAAGAAATGGCAATGCCCACCAAACCGATACTGAGACTAATTCTTCCCCCAAATAGGAGGCGGCTGAATTGATCCCGTCCTTTTTCGTCAGTTCCTAAAATATTGATTTTGCCGGGTCCCACCGCACCGAATAAGTGAATATTTAGGGGGATGCCTGGAATAATGGTCGTATCCTCAAATCTCGGCGGTAGAGGAAGTTTGACTTGAAAAAGATTGTATTCGTCTCCTCGGACGAAAAGGCGTACGGGAGAGGGTTGGGAGCGATCGACGAAGAGTTCGCGATCGCCGGTTTCGATATCTGTCGGTCCTTGAGCGATCGGATAAACGTGGGGTCCGATAAATTGTCCCTCAGAATTTTGCCAGTGAATTTGCGTAGGGGGTAAAAGAGAGCCATCCCGTTGAAAATCATAAGGATTATAGGGAGCAATAAAATCTGCAAAAATTGCCGTAAGATAAAAAATAAGCAGTATAATTGCCCCCGCGCGAGCGAGAGGATTTTTTCTGAGTTTTCGCCACCAATCCATTTGTTTTTAGTTGTTAGTTGTTAGTTGTTAGTTGTTTGTTTCTCCCCTCTTGCTCTCTCCTTCTAATCCCCCTCCCGTCCCCCTTGGTAATCCTCCTCTTATCCCCCTTCCCAAGGGGGAAGATAGCGGATGCTTTGCTTTTCAAGGACGGGAAGCGAGAGGATGCTTCACTTTTCAAGGATGGCGGTTGGGGGGGTCGGGGGGATTATTTATTAATTATCAATTTGTTTAAGAAGCAATTTGTTTTTGGAATTTTCCGACGGTTTGTTCGTGTTCTACAACAAAAACATTGGAATAAAGATTCGCGAGAATTTGCTGGCCTTCTTGGGTGAGAGAAAGATACTGAAGTGCATCTTGGATGTAAGGGAACACTGCATCCCAATAGAATTTAGCATAATTGCGCCGCAAATCTCCCGGATTGTTGAAACCCATCATTTGATTGGCTCCAGTTTCTTCAAATTCGTAGAATAGGGCGCTGATTTTTTTGAGATAGCGAGGATCGCTCAGCTGGCCGATCAGATCGGAAGAGCGAATTAAACCGGGATAATTTGTCGTATTTCTCCCGTCATTTTTACTGGGGACGGGAAAGCGGGTCAATTCGATACTGCGCTTGATCAATTCTGCATCGATTAAGCGATGGCCGCCAAAACGTTCGTCAATAAAGAGCTTGCCGCGATCGACGTGATAGGGAGTTAAGGAGGCATCGGAACACCCAGAAGGGATGTGAACCATTTCTCCATTTTTTCCGGTCGCATAGAGCCGCTCTTTTTCGTTATCTTGACGGCATACGCCTTTCACATAACCGATATCGTGAGAAACGAGAGCGATCGCGACGTGCAGCCAATCTTCACAAGAAACGCCGCCGTCGCGAATGTGCTTTCCCCGCAAGACTTCTTGACCGACGAGGGTCACGAGAATCGAATGTTCGACATTGTGATATAAAGCATCGCTATTAGCAATATTTTCCATTGCCATGCTGCCCGCCCAAGCAATAATATCCGCATAATCCGGCTTCAGTCCGCCATAAGTCCGGCGATAGCCTTCTCGCAATCTCCGAACGAATTCATCAATAAGAATTTCTGTTGCGTTAAACACGCGTTCTCCCCCTTACCAAAAATTAAGTAGCACAATTTTGGTATTGTCCCCGTCGCAATAAGTCGTTCAACGAACAATAAATAGTACCCTTAATTTAACAAATAATGCGGGCGATCGGGGGTTATATTTCAGGAGTTTGTTCGGGTTCTGCCGATTTTTCAAGGGTTTCATTTTCTTCTTCGATCGCATTCGTGACGAGTTCGCAAAGACTTTCCTCCGTTTCTTTGGACTTCGTTTCGGATTCTTTAGTAGATTCCTCGGTTTCAACGGTTGAGTCGGTCGTAAGAGTCGGTGTTTCTGCGGCGATCGACTCGGGTTCGGCGATCGCTTCTGCGGGTTCTTTTTCTGGTATCGGCGTGGGAACGATGCGACGAATGGGAAGATTGGCAACCAAAGCGGTCATTCCGTCGTCGCTTTCGAGGGAAAATTCGGAAGAGTCCGTGTCAATATCGACATAACGAGCCACGACTTCAAGGATTTCTTTTCGCATTGCCTCGATGCGTTCTGCACTCAACCCAGAGCGATCGTGAGCGATGACCAGTTTTAAACGTTGTTTGGCGGTCAGGCTAGAACTTACCACTTTACCCCCGAAAAGTTTCTCGATAAGTTCGTTTAACATCGCCTGGAGTTGTTTAAACATTCATATGATGGTTGTTTGTTGTTTGTTGCTTGCACTGTACTTCGACAAGCTCAGCAGCCGCGAAGCCGAAGTGTTGGTTGTTTGTTAATCCTTACTCCTAACTCCCCCCATCCTTCAATTGCGGAAAAGGCGGCGCAAGCGGTTAAAAAGGTTATTGTGGGCTGCCATGAGATCGATAAAGGGAACTTCTTCGCCGTCCAAACGCCTGGCGATATTCTGAAACGCGATCGCGGGGAGGGTAGGATTTTCGTCACTGACGATGGGTTCCCCTTTATTGCTGCAAATAATAATTCGTTCGTCGTCGGGAACGATACCGATGGGGGGAACGGCTAAAATTTCCAAGACATCTTCGACGCTCATCATATCGTGCAGTTGCACCATTTCCGGACGGATGCGGTTAACGATTAACTTAATATCTTTAATATCGTTCGCTTCGAGCAATCCGATGGCGCGATCGGCATCTCGCACGGCAGTCACTTCCGGCGTTGTCACCACGAGGGCTTCTTTGGCCGCAGAAATGGCATTGCGAAACCCCAGTTCGATCCCGGCAGGACAGTCGATAATGACATAATCGAAGGATTGGGCGATCGCATTGACCAATTTCTCCATTTGCTCCGGGGTGACGGATTCTTTATTGCGGCTTTGGGCGGCGGGAAGCAAGGCAAGGCGAGGCTGGCGCTTATCTTTGACGAGGGCTTGGCTCAAGCGACAGTGACCGGCGATCGCGTCAATAGCGGTATAAACGACGCGGTTTTCCAAACCGAGGAGTAAATCTAAATTTCTTAAGCCAAAGTCCGCATCGACTAAGGCAACTTTATGACCCCGTTGGGCGAGCGCCGTACCGAGATTGGCTGTAATGGTAGTTTTCCCAACGCCCCCTTTCCCGGAGGTGATGACAATGATCCGACTCATTTTATTGGTTGTGTGTTTTTTAACTGGTGACTGGTGACTGGTGACTGGTGACTGGTTCGATGCGCGTTCCCTTGCGACTTTCGTCGTCGCGGGGTCGCATCGCTGTTAACTCTCAATCCAGCTTTCCAAATCGAGGGAGAAAGAATGGGTCTTAAAGAAATTTACCGCCCGAGCGAGCCGAATACCAGAGGCAGTCATGTAGGCAATTTCGGGATAGTAGCCTTCGGGTGGGGTTCCGGGGGGACGGGCGATCGCATCGGCAATTCTGAGTTGGGTGGCTTCCATTTGCAGGGCGAGAATTTGACAGGCACGGTTGCCTTGGGAGCCGGCATGGGCAATGCCTCGCAACCGTCCCAAAACCAGAATATCCCCCGCCGCGATCAAGATGCTGCCGGGGTTGGCATCGCCCAAAACGACAATTGTGCCGGGATGCTGAATTTCCGAACCCGATCGCGCGGTAGATTTTATGTATAGGGGAGGCGACCAATTTTCGGCGGAGGAGTCGGCGTTTTGTTGCAGGTCCGTTGCCATGGCATGGATTTGCTGGTCTACGGAATAACCCGCAGTAGCAGCCGCAACGGCGGTTTGACGGCGGCTGGTCCTCACCCGCCGCAAGTCGAGATTGGCTTTGGCAAGAGCCTCGGCAATCGCTTGCAGTTGCCTGGTGTCGATGAGTTGATCGGCAGCGATAATTTCAATGGGGGTACCGGGCTGCCAAAACTGCTCTCCCGCATTGAGGCGATGTTTGAGTTGCTCCCAAATTTCCGTCCAATGGGCCTTGACGGCAAATTCTCGGGTTGTCGGGAATATAAGGTGCAGTTTGCCTTTTTGTTTGACCAAACGAACTTGCGATCGCGGGTTAATTAAGGCGATATCTTGTTCGGTTTGAGGCGGGGATGGCGTTTCGTCTTCAGGAGCTTGCGCGTTTTTGCCCGCAGGGGGCGGTTCGGCCTCGCTTTCGAGGGAAAGTTCGTCAAGGTCGTTATCTTGAGCGGAAATGGGGCGATCGGCATCGTCACTCATGGCAGGAGAGGGGGAACTGGGCATGACTCGATCGCCATCCTACCGCAAACGGGCAATCCCTTTCTTCAAATCGGTCATTCCCTTGTCGATTTCAAGATTAAGTTAGGTGGCAGGGGTCGAAATCCCCAAATCCTATTATGAGTAAGTAAGATGAATGAGATAAGATAAATTGTTAATGCGGGAGGGATTCAATGGGAAATCTTACATCGATTTTGCTCAGTATTGTGAGTAGCGTATTTTACGATCGCGCTAAATTGGGCATCAGTCAAGTCATTGAAAAAAGGAAAGAGACGCTTCCTGCCGTCAACCGCGATTTACAAAAGGCCGTCCAAAAGGCTTACTTGTTAGCGACTCTAATTGTTTGTAAGGTTCGCTGTCAGGAATTAGGCATCAAATTTCCCACCCCTCCACTGGGACGAGGTCGGCATTTATCCGTTCCCAATGCTGAAGCGGGTGAAATTGTTTGGTTGGATAGTCTAGCACAAAAGATCGATCGAGAACGCGATCTTCTAAAACAGCCTGATTATAGTCCTGTCGATAATCCAGACGGACAAGCCGACTTAGAATCCTGTTTGCACTTATTACTAACAACGCCAGATATTAATAGCAATCATTGCTTGCAAGAGATTCGTGATTCTTTAAAGAAATATCTTATTGAAAATCTAAAAAAAGAGCATAAATATGTTCCTTTTCGCTTTCAAGAAATGATCGAGAAAGGTTGGTACGATCGCCAAAATAATCGTTTAGATTGGTTTGAATTATTACGAGATTATTTTATAAGAGAAATAAAAATAGATCCACAAGTCAGCAATTTGTTTAAGCAATATCTTTTGAGTCAATTGGTCGAGGAACGGATAGAGAATCAATTGGTTTTCGAGAATAGTTTTCAGGAAATTCTCAATCAATTGGTAGAAGATCGCTCGATGTTCGAGGATATTTTGCGGGAAATGCAGCGCTTGCCTCTCTATCAGCAATATTTGGGATTGGAGGTGGTCGATCGCACGGAAGAATTGTTGGCGGAGTATGCGATCGCAGATGCGGGAGGACAAGAGGACATTCTCGAACGATTCGATCGCTTTATTGCCGAAAATCGGGGAGGTCTATCGATCGTTAGCGCCCCCGCAGAAGCAGGAAAAACAACCCTGTTAGCGAGATGGATAAAATCGCGTCAAGGACGGCAAAAATTTATCGCCTATCACTTTTTTAGCCGCCATCATCCCAGTCTTCGGAAGATATCTTCTGCTTATACTCATCTACTCCGTCAACTTTGCGTCTATCACGAACTGAGAAACGTAAAATTTCCAGAGACAGAAGAAGGCTTGCGAGAGATGCTGTATGGTTTCTTAACCCAAAAAGCGATCGAAGAAACCGAACCATTGATTATTGTTCTGGATGGTTTGCATGAAGCGGAAGGGGAAATTATTTCTCTATTTCAGTTTAAATTTCCGCCCCATCTCTATGTTATTATTTCAGACCGATCGCCAGAAGCAGAACCCTCAAATGATTGGCAACAAATACAGCCCGATCGCTTTTCTTTTCCGGTTCCTATTACGACGGGAAAGCGAGTCTTAATTCGCTATAGCCAATCTGAGGAAGCAAATGCACGCAATCTGTATCGTTGTTTTCGAGAAGCAGGACATCAGGGGTTTTTAGTTAGCGATCTGACTCGTTTTCGAGAAGATTGGCAAGACAAATTACAAAGATGCGATTGCTTTGTTTTGCTTTTGTCGGAAGAATCTTATGCGGACGATACTATTGCCCTAGACATTGAGAAAGTCCGAGAATTGCAAGCATCTCGACAAGACGGAAAACCCGCGATCGTCCCGGTGAGCGTGGGGAATTTTTCCTTGAATCCCGAGCAGCGAATTCTATTAAACCAACTCTTGCCATTAGAAGGGACTCAACCTCGAGAAATTGTCAGCAATATTCTCGATATGTTAGCGACAGAAACTTTACCCGAGTCGGTTTCCGAAATACAGGAGGAGTTTGTTGTTGAAGAGAGCGTGGAGCGATTACCATCCCCCGTAGCTGAATTGGAATTACAAAGAATGCCTTCTAGCGGCATGTCACCTCATTCTGCTTTGTATGTCAAGCGATCGCCGATTGAAGAGGATTGCGATCGCTCAGTTTTACAACCCGGCGCACTAATTCGCATCAAAGCAGCACGACAAATGGGCAAAACCTCCCTCATGTCGAGAATTCTCGCTCATGCCAAGGCACAGGGGAGTCAAGTTGTTTCTCTTTCGCTGCAACAAACAGAAAGCGCAATATTGATGGATCTCGATCGCCTGTTGAAATGGTTTTGCCAGCAAGTCGGACATCGCTTAGGACAATCGCACCCGTTGAGTTGGGACAGCGATTTTGGCAGTAAGGATAAGTGCAGCCACTATTTTGAGAATTATTTGTTAGGAGAGTTGGACTGTCCTTTGGTTGTAGGATTGGATGAGGTGGATCGGGTTTTTCCCCATGAGTCTGTGGCCAACGATTTTTTTGGTTTGTTGCGAGCTTGGCATGATGAGGCAAAATCGGTAAACGATACGAGCGACCTCTGGAAAAAGTTCCGTTTGGTTATTGTCTATTCTACTGAAGTTTACATCAATGATATCCATCAATCACCATTATTCAATGCCGGATTAGAGATTGGATTACCGGAGTTTAATCGCAAACAAGTACTAGATCTCGCGCAACGCTATCAATTGTTATGGCAAGAAGATGAGGTCGTGCAATTAATGGAGCTTGTGGGAGGGCATCCTTATTTAGTGCGACGAGCACTTTACCATTTACGACGAAAAGACCTTACACTGGCAGAGTTGACACGATCGCTGGCGAACCAAAACATTTATTGCAATCATTTACAGCGATTTTGGAGAATCCTTCAGAATTATCCAGAATTAAAGGGAGCATTGCATGAGGTCATTATGGCAGATGAAGCAATCGAATTAGAGCAAACTTTGGCTTATCGTTTGGACAGCATGGGAGTGATTAAAATGGAAAGGAATCGCGTATTGCCTCGATGCCGTTTGTATCGGGAGTATTTCCAAGATTGTTTGCGCTAGATCTCAATTTAGAACCCGATGAATTATCAAGGCGATCGCTATTATCACTATAAAGTTGGTGGAACCCTCGCTGCCGACGATCCGACCTATGTCCAACGAGCGGCAGATGAAGCGCTTTATCAAACGCTAAAATCTGGAGAATGTTGCTATGTTCTCAATTCTCGCCAGATGGGAAAATCCAGCCTGCGAGTGCGAGTCATGCAGAGATTGAAAGATGAGAATGTTCTTTGCGTTTCCATTGATATGAATAAAATTGGCAGTGATAATATTACGCCAGAACAGTGGTATTTAGGAATTATTCGCAAACTCAAAATAAGCCTGAATCTCCCATGTGATATTTTGGCTTGGTGGAGCAAGCGTAAAGACTTATCATCTTCGAGCCGACTCGAAGCATTTATTGAAGATATATTATTTAAGTCCATTCCTCCGGAAAAAAATATTGTTATATTCATTGATGAAATCGACAGTATTCTGAGCTTGAATTTTCCCAGCACAGATTTTTTTGCTTTTATCCGTGCTTGTTCCAATGAACGAGTTGATAATCCAGAATATAAACGCTTGACTTTTGCCCTTTTGGGTGTAGCAGACCCCAACGAACTCGTTCGACATCAAGATGAAGATCGTACGCCATTTAACATTGGGATATCTATCGATTTGGGTGGTTTTAAACTACCCGATATCGATCCCTTAGAAAAAGGACTAATTCGGCAAACGAAAAATCCTAACGCTCTCCTCAACCACATTTTAGAATGGACGGAAGGTCAACCTTTTTTGACCCAAAGAATCTGCGATCTTGCGCGTAAGTTCGATCGCCCTTTAATTGTAGGACAAGAAGTAGAATGGGTAGAAGATTTAGTGCGATCTCAAGTTGTAGAAAATTGGAAATATAACGATCCAAACAGACATTTTATCACGATTCGCGATCGCTTGCTGAGAGATAGAGAACAAGGAGATCGTCACAAAGCCAAAATACTTAAACTCTATCAGCGTATTTTACAAGAAGAGAGAGTTTTTGTGGATAATAGTCTAGAACAGATGGATTTACGCTTATCTGGAGTCGTTATCAAGTATCAAGCACAATTATCGATTAGCAATCGTATTTATCGAGAAGTTTTTAATTTAGACTGGGTTCGAGAAAAACTAGCTAATCTACGTCCCTATGCCGAAAAAATGGCTCAATGGTTGGCTAACAATCGTAGCGAGTTTTATCTCTTGAAAGGAGAAGAATTAAAAATTGCGATCGCTTGGTCGAGGAAAAGAAGTTTAACCGAACCGGAACACCAATTTCTCTCTGCCAGTAAAGAAAAAGAAAGACGGCGATTCCTAGAACAATCACAACAGGAGCAAACACAAGCTGCTTCTAAAGCAGAAGAAAAATATTCCTACCAAGTTGGAGGAAGTTTAGATGCAAATGCTGCAAGTTATGTTGAAAGACCTGCCGATCGCGAACTCTACAAAAGGCTTAAAGCAGGAGAATTTTGCTATGTTTTCAATGCTTATCAAATGGGAAAAACAAGTTTGGCAATTCGGACAATGAAGAAATTGGAATCGGATGGAATCGTCTGCGGTTTTATGAACTTAGCGCCAGTGAATGTCCATCGCATTACCTCAGAACAATGGTATGCAAGAATCGCCTATCGAATTGCTAGAAGTTTTGAGCTTCCTTTTAACTGGCGAAATTGGTGGCGATCGCGATCGTCTCTTTCTCCTTTGCAACGCTTAACAGAGATGATAGAAGATGTACTTCTCAAGTCTGTAGACGGACAAATTGTTATTTTTATGGATGGAATCGATAAAGTTTTTGACTTGAAGTTTCCGACTGATGATTTTTTTGCTTTTTTGCGAACCTGTTATAACGAACGCGTTGATAAACCCGATTATAACCGTTTAACGTTTGCTCTGTTTGGTATTGCGATCGCCACGAATTTAATCCAAGATACAAGGCGTACTTCTTTTAATATTGGCAGAGCGATTGAACTGAAGGGGTTTGAGCTGTCAGAAACTCAACCTTTATTGATGGGATTAGAGGGAAAAGCGAGCAATCCAGGGAAGGTTATGAAACAAATTTTAGAGTGGACGGCAGGTCAACCTCTTCTCACTCAAAAATTCTGCGATTTGATTCGCACTGATAGCGTATTTATTCCCGCAGGTCGTGAAATTGAAGCCATTGAAAATCTCGTTCGAGAAAAAATACTCAAAAATTGGGAAGTTCAAGATACTTTTAAGACTTTAGGCACGATTAGAAATTATTTATTACAAGAAAAATTAGCTTATCAGTTACTTACGCTCTACCAAAAAATTCTAATTGATGGAGTAGTTGAAGCAAAAGATGATATAGAATACCTCGAGTTAGAAAAATCTGGATTAGTGGTTAGAGAAGAAGGAAAGTTAAAAATTTACAATCGAATTTATGCGATCGTTTTTGATGAAAGATGGGTCGAAAGACATTTAGATATTGTAGATTTTAGTCCTTCTCAAGAACTGACAGAAACATATCGCTATCACATTGGTGGCAGTTTACCAAAAGATTCACCGAGTTATGTCGTTCGTAAAGCTGACGATGAATTTTATCAGGCTCTAAAAGCTGGAGAATTCTGCTCTGTTTTAACTCCTCGACAAACGGGAAAATCCAGTCTGCGAGTTCGGATAATGGAACAATTGACAGCAGAAGGTTTTGCCTGTAGTGTTATCGATTTATCGGGTAGTGGAATTGAAGGAATTGATGTAGAAAAGTGGTATGCAGGGATGATTCGTTATCTTGTCAAGGATTTTGAGCTTGACAATATTTTTAATTGGCGAGCGTGGTGGCGCGATTCTCGTGAAGAACTTTCTCCTTTACAAAGATTTATTGTATTTGTAGAAGATACATTACTGAAAAATATCGATCGAAAAATAATTATTTTTATTGATGAAGTTGATAGTGTTTTAAATCTTAATTTTAAAACAGATGCGTTTTTTGCTTGGATTCGCTCTTGTTATAATAATCGCGATGCTCGACCCGATTACAAGCGTTTAAGTTTTGCATTGCTCGGGGTGACGACTCCTTTAGAATCGATCGCAAACAAACAACACATTCCTTTTAATATCGGTCAAGCAATTGAATTACACGGTTTTACGCTTGAGGAGTCTTTACCTTTAGCTCGAGGGCTACAAGGTACGGCAGATAATCCCGAAGCTGTTGTAAGAGAAGTTCTATATTGGACGGGAGGACATCCATTTCTCACTCAGAAACTTTGTTTTTTAGTGGCTCAATCTCAATTTTTTATTTCTCAAGGAGCAGAATTACAGGTAATCGAAGATGTGGTTAAAACTCAAATAATAGAAAAATGGACGTTAAGGGATGAGCCTCAACATTTGAGAATGATTCGCAATCGTCTTTTATCTTGGGATCGAGGACAACAAAAACGTTTAGAATTATACAGAAAAATCTTAAAAGAAGGTGCGATAAAATTTGAGAATAATTTAGAACACCAACAATTACTACAATCTGGTTTGGTTTTGAGAGATAAGATCGAACATCTCACTGTTTCCAATCTAATTTATCAAGAGATTTTTAATCTCGACTGGCTTGAGAAGGAATCTAATAGAATCCAAAAACTTAAAAACGTTAAGAGAATTAAACAATTTCAAGTCCAACAGTGGCCGATACTCATTGCTAGTTTGAGTATCACTCTTTTAACGATGCTTAGCCGATCGCTAGGCATCCTGCAACCCTTTGAATTCTTTTTCTTCGATCGCATGATGCAAATGCGTCCCGCAGAACCTCCAGATTCTCGAATTTCCATTGTTACGATAACCGATGAGGATCTGAAAACATTTGCCGATCCGGTAGTCGAGGCAAAGTATCCCAATACCATCAGCGATCGCGTTATCCTCCAGTTGTTGAATACATTAGAAGAGTATCAACCGAAAGCGATCGGATTGGCAATCTATCGCGATATTCCCGTTGGCAAAGAAGAAGATTATAACGAGTTAACAAATTATTTGAAAAATAATGAAGACATAATAGCAACTTGTCATGTTATACGAGGCGAACAAGAATATCCTTCTAAAGAGGACGAACCACCTCATAGACCTCCCAAAGGAGTAGATAGAAATCAATTGGGTTTTTCCGATCTGCCTGACACTGATTATATTCGGACAATGTATTTGTTTGATGTAGTCTATAGCTCAAAGCTCAATCCATGTCAGACAGAGTATTCTTTGGGGCTACAGTTAGCAGTAAATTTTTTAAATATCGAACCATCAGATTTAGATTCAATTTCTGGTGGAAATATTTTAACAATACCAAATCGAGAAGGAAAAACAAGTAAATTTGAGCGACTTCGACCGAGAATGGGCGGATATCAGTATTTAGATTGGGAGGGTTTTCTGGTATTTCTAAATTATCGTGCTAATTCTCAACCCTTCCAAGAAATCACCCTCTCGGAGATCTTGAAATCAAATGATTCTAGCGATCGCCAAAAACTGGTCGAAGACCTGAAAGACGATATTATTTTGATTGGATATAAAGCTGAGGATAAAGATAATTGGCAGATCGTTCCAAAAATGTTTTTTGGTCGGGAAAAAATATCTAGTGTATTTTTACACGCACACGCAGTCAGTCAGATTATTAGCACGGTTCAAGATGGACGACCGCTGCTCGAGACGTTACCTCAATGGGGAGATTGGATGTTCGTGTTTTTGGCTTCCATAGGCGGAAGTTTCTTAGGAATTGGAGTGGTTCGCAATCGGATTCAACGCGTGGGAACAACTCTCGCAGTTATTTCGACTTTGTTAATAGTTTGTTATCTCTCAATTTGCGTTGATGCACTCTGGTTGCCCTTTCTCCCAATGGCTTTAGCTGCTACAATTACGATAACGATCGTCAGAGTAATTTATGAGATCTTCTTAGGTAAAAAGAGCGCATCTCGAGAATTAAGATAACTAGCTAACCCAAGCAAAGGATTGATTCTCAACTTTTACGCTAGATCTAGTAATTTTGTTTTTTTGTTGCAAGAAATCTTTAAAGACCATGAAAACTGCCAACAAAACGTATGTTCTATTAATTGCCGCGTTTTCCTTAATCGCGATCGACGCAGGCAATTCTAGAGCCTTTGCCGAACAGCATTGTTGTAAGATTTTATCTCACCCTCAAGGGCAAAATTCACACAATATATTACTTGCCAATATATTGGCAAGCGATCGCGTCCCCCTTCCTTCGCGAGGACAACCCGATTCAACAGGCTCTGGCGCTTCTCGATAGCCAAGTAATTGGCTCTTGCTCGATTCATCTTCTTGATTTTACCTGCTTCTTCTCACTTTCCCCGTTATGCTGGCGGGTAAATCTGTCTTGAAAACAAAAAAAAGAGAATCACTAAACTTTAATCTAAATGGACGCGAAACACCGTACCATTTACCGAAACGCGATCGCCATCGACTAATTTGCGTCGCCGTCGGGTCTCAATTTCGCCGTTAACCTTAACTTGACCGCTTTGAATCAAAATTTTAGCTTGTCCTCCCGTTGAGGTTGCCCCGACAATTTTGAGGAAACCGTCGAGTTTAATAACATTGGGAGAATCCGATCGCTCATCCATTGTCGCTTGCCAGAAATATTCAAAAATACGCTTTTTTCTATTTTCACCAATTTCAGGAGAATTTGACTTGCATCCCTTCAGTTTCAGACAGAAGATATAATAAGCACGATCGCGAGTTGCACTGCTATCGAACGCGGTTTCCCGTTTGTCAATGCCCTTCTTATGAAGCTCAAGTTAAACATTCTCGCTAAAACAGGGTTGCTTCCTATTGATGTTGCCGTCATTACTGCCATTGGAGGATTTTCGATTTTAATTGGTGCGGTTTTAGTCATTGGCGATCGCTCGATGCCGCGAACAATGGACTTTAGCTGGCAAGATCGACAAATCGGCGTACAAAACGAAACCTTTACCCTCACCTTTAACCGTCCCATGAACTGGGAAACCGTGAAAAATGCCCTGAGCATCGATCCCCCGCTCCCGGGAAAACTCAGTTGGAACAGCCGGACTCTTGCCTATACCCTCACAGATCTGCCGGTTTACGGAACAACCTATCAGATTGCCCTCGAAGGCGCAAAAGAACAACCCCTCGCAACCAATCGCGAAGCAAAAACCCTACAACCTTGGACAATAGAACTCAAGACCCGCGATCGCGCTTTTGCTTATTTGGGAGTCGATGGGGATGAAAAAGGACGTTTGTTGCTTTATAACGAAACCCAACGCGGGCGAAAAATTCCCCTCACCCCGCCGGATCTGGTGGTGACAAATTTTCAACCCTATCCTGACGGCGATCGCATTCTCTTTTCTGCTTACGATCGTCAAAGCACGGCAGCAACCGCCCAACAACAGTTGTACTCGGTGACGACGGGATTGCACTATCGGCCAGCGAGAGAAACCCTCCCCTACGGTCGCATTCAACGCATTCTGGACGGAGAGAATTATCAAAATCTCCAGTTCGATCTCTCGCAACAAAGAGAGAATATTGTCGTTCAGCGCATCAACCGCCAAAATCCTTCTGAATCAGGCTTGTGGCTCGTCCCTGAAAATGGCGATCCTCGACCTCTAGGCATTCAAGGAAAAACATTTAAAATGTCTCCAGACGGTCGTTATCTTGCCGTTGCCGGAAATTTGGGTATTTCTCTCACGCCTCTCACAACCGATGCCGAGGATCGAGAATTTTTTCCGGGATACGATCGCGTAGTTGCTTTTACGACGGGAAAGCGCCAACAAATTATCGCGCTGAAAAGCAATCGGGATCTAACGCGATCGCTATTTGTCCTTGGCGATCGCGGACGCGAACGAGAAATTTTAAAAACCACGGGGGCAATTTTAGATTGTCAGTTCGAACCGAGGGAAGAACAACTTCTATACTGTCTGCGAACGGAACCTCTCAATCCCAATTCAACCATCGAAAAACCCATTCTTTCGATTATTAATATCGCGACGGGGACAGATGTGCCGCTCCTCGCTTTAACCAACGATCCCGAGGTGAGAATGAGCATGTCCCCCGACGGCAGGCGCTTGCTTTTCGATCAAATTACCCTCGACGGTCGCAATTTCTCTACCCTTCCGCAAGCAAATGAAAATTTCCGCACGACGGGCAATATTTGGTCTCTCGAACTCCCCGATTTTATTTCCGGCGATCGCGACGAACGGTTAACACCACCGCAAAAACTCACTTCGGGATTAGATCCTCAATGGATACCTTGATTTTAATTAAGAATTAAGAATTAAGAACGATCGATGAGCCAAAAAGTCATAACGTTATCATTATTGATAACTTACCGACAGCGAGAGGAACATTTGCGAACTCAGTTGAGATGGTTTGAGAAACAAATTCAACTGGGTTTGCTTGAGAATATTGAGGTTTTGATTGTTGAGTGCGATCGCGTTTCTTCCCAATGGATTCAGGATGAACTGCAAAATCCTCATTTTCACTATTTTTATTATCCTTGCGATGGCATATTTCCTAAAACAAAAGCCTTGAATTTTGCCCTGAAATATGCTATAGGAAAATTGGTTACGCCTTTTGATGTCGATCTGATTCCTTGGGAAGATACCCTTTTTCGTCATCTGGAGATGGCGCAATTAAATCCCAAACTTTTAATATCGGGATATCGCGTGATGTTAGACCGAGAAAGCGTGAATTTTGCCGATTTGGAAACTGAGGTCAAACAAGCCGCGATCGCTCCGGAAGATGCGCCGACTGCCCTCTGGAAACAACTCCTCCATCGAGAAAGGTTTGGGGTTTTACCTTTTTTTCAGCGCGATCGCTTGTTAGAAATTGGCGGTTGGGATGAAAATTTTCTCGGTTGGGGAGGGGAAGATCAAGATATTATCGAACGATATTTAGCAGACGGGCGGTATTTTTGTCGCAGTCCAGAACTCATTTATTTACATCTTTTTCACGAGAAAACCCAACAATGGAACGAAACAGAAGTGATTGACAAAAATCGCCAATATTATTATCAAAAGCGTCAATTTATAACCAAACAAAGTAATTAATCGCTAGGAAAAGTTAGTCTCAGAAATAAACTGACGTAAAGCAGTCCATTCCGGCAACCATTCCCATACTTTTTCAATGCGCTCAATTCGACTCACAATTCTTTCAAGAAAAATTTCCTCTGGGTGCATTTTATTCTTGTTTGAGGTATCTTCAAAACCCCACTCGTGAAGTGATTTTCTCATCATGTAGAGTAAATCTTTTCCTGCAAAATAGCAAAGATAGTCCATAAAACGCGAACCATCGGAACAAAATTTAGGAAGCAATTCTCTGAATTTACTTTTCACATCTTCTTCTGTAATGAGGCGATTGTTCTTCTTATCTCGATCGACCAGACAAGCTAAATTTGGGTTTCTGCGGCGATCGACAATAATACTCCTTAAAAAATTTGCGTTTTTACCTCCTCGAGGACGAATATCGCATTGAGGTAATAACTGACGAATAACTCGAATATCAATGCTCTTAGCATTCCCTTCACAATAAAGCACTGTTACAGACACAGCAAACCTCCTTCCAAACGATGGGTTTCACTTTCTCCAATGACATTGTTTACTGAGTCAGAGTGAGTGGTAATAATAAACTGGCAAGTCGGCTCAATTTTCATCAATTGAGACACAAAATATTGAGCCGCAGGAGGATGTAGATTGAGATCGACCTCATCAATTAAAACAACTGAATAAGCAATCTGTTGTCGAACCAATTCATACAATATCGGAAAAACAGATTGCTCTCCTCCCGACATTTCTGCAATCTCATATGTGCTAGAGCCATCCTTAAGAAGAAAGAAAATATCTTCTTCGGCAGGTGTATCTTTTTTTGGAAGTGTTTCTAGTCCATGAAATGAGCGATCGGGGAACACTATTTTATAAAGTTTTTCTATCTGTTGAAGATAGCTATTTGCATAATCTGCACGTCCTGATTCTTGGTTGCTACGCCAATTGATTAAATATTGGCGCAAATGAGTAACTCCAAGATCGAATGAAATTTCACTGCTTCGTTCTTTTCCATTATCTTCGCCACTATTTTTACCAGAAGAATGTCCCAAGTTGCGCCACTGATCGAACCAAAAAATTCCCGGTAATTTAGAAAAATATTGACGGATAGATTGCTCTCCTTTGTTAATAAACCATTGAGCATAATACCTTCCTCGAAATTGAGCGCGTTCTTCTGGAGTATCTCCTGCTTTCCAAAAATCACCGCTTAATATGAGACGAACTCTTTCGCTATCTCCGGGTTCAACAAACTCTTTCATTTCTTTGAACTCTGGTGGTTTAGCCTTGTACCACATCCGAGCCAGTTCTCGAGTTGCATTGAGTTCCTCTTCTTCAAATAAAACCTGCATTTCAATTCTGGGCGATCCACCCCGCCAATAACGACCGGGTAAGAAACCAACCCAGTCAAAATCGGAGATATCGCGAATTCGCCCTGTAGCAAAGGCTAGAGGAAGTGCGATCGCTTGTAAAAGGGTTGTTTTCCCCATGCCATTATCTCCTAAAATGAGATAGCGATCGCTGACTTCATCGAGAATATCATTTTTAAAAGAAATCTCTAGATTCTTAAACCGCTTGAAGTTTTCAATATAGATTGATTCGACTTTCATCGATCTTTGCCTTAGATATTAATTAGCGATATCTTAGTTTAAACCATAAAATTGTTGAAGCCAGCGCTCCTGTTACAATATTAGTGAGAATAACGGGAATGTCTTCTTCTAAAAATCCATAGGCAATCCATAAAAATACTCCCGTACAAAAGGTGATAAACATTCCTAGAGAAATATCTTTGGTAGACTTTGACTTCCAAGTTTTCACCACTTGAGGCACAAACGAGACGGTTGTTAGGGATCCGGCAACTAAGCCGATAAATGTGACAAAATCCATAGATGAGTTTCCTTCGCTCGATGACTTCAATATTAATAGCATGAACGATCTAGTTTCCCTCGATCCCTTTGATTTAGCTTTAGGCTTGGCCTTGATGGCAACAGCGATCGCTTTGGCAACGTGGCAAAAGTTAGGACTGACCGGACAAATGTTTGTAGCCACGGTCCGTACTGTCGTGCAACTCCTCGTCGCAGGTTATCTCCTCGCCTTTATTTTTGCCGTCGATAGCCCTTGGGCCGTGGCGATCGCTCTCGTTTTTATGCTCTCTGTTGCCGCGATGGTAACTCACAAGCGCATCGCTCCCCAACATAAGCCTTTGTTGCCCATCGTCTGGGGGTCTTTGCTGGCCAGTCTTTTTCTGACTTTGAGTTATATTATTTTCGCGATCGTGCAACCGCCGATTTGGTATAGTCCCCAATATCTCATTCCTTTAGGAGGGATGATTCTCGGGAATGCCATGAATGCTGCTGCGATTTCTGGAGAACGCTTGGCCAGTGCAATCGATCGCAATGCGATCGAGATTGAAACCCATCTGAGTTTGGGTGCAACTTCCCAACAAGCAGTAGTATCCTATCGAAAAGATGCGATTCGAGCGGGTCTGATTCCCCTCATCAACCGCATGACAGTCGTGGGCTTGGTTACGTTACCGGGGGTTCTCACCGGGCAGGTTTTAAGCGGAATTGACCCGATCGATGCTGCCTCGTACCAAATCCTTATCATGTTTATGGTGGCTTTTGCGGAATTGGTTGCCGTTTTACTCGTTACTCGCGGCGTTTCTCGGCAATTTTTCAACCGTTACGAACAATTGCAGGGGCTCTGAAGGAAGATGGGCGATCGCCAGTCATTTTGCTATCAAGGAACTTATTCTGCATAAAATAATTCTTAGACTAAAGAAAGTTTCCATTCATTCATGACCTGTTTGATTTTTCCGTGCTTATGTTAACGATCGCAAAAGTTTCTCAAAATGCTGGCAGACCAATTGTTCGTTCCCTCGCGATCGCGGGTTTGGCGATCGCGGCGATCGGTTGGGGGGTCGTACCGGATTTGACTCGCCCCGCGTCTCGTTTATTCGATGTCGCGGCCCTCGCTCAAAATGTGAGCGATGACGAAGTGCAAAACTATGCCCGAGCTATTTTGGATATGGAACCCATTCGTCAATCGGCATACAATGACATTAAAAAAATCGTGACCCCGGGATCCCCACCCAATATCGTTTGCAGCACTAACAGCACTTTTAGCGGACTACCGGGAAATGCCAGACAAATTGCCGTGAGTTATTGCAATCGATCTCGCGAAATCGTGCAAGATAGCGGCTTGTCGATCGAGCGTTTCAATCAAATTACTTCCCAAATTCAAGGGGGCGATGTCGATCTCGAACGACGCATTCAAAGTGCAATGAGAGATTTGCAATAGAGATTTGCAATAGTCCGTTACAATGAGTAACGCTATTGGCAATTCTAGATGTTAACTTTAACGCAACGCCTCGATCGCCATGCGATCGTTCCTAAAAATTCCTTCAGTCTTTCTTTAAATGCTGAAGAAAGAACGCGCAGTCGCCATCGTTTTGAAACGGTTGATGGTGAAGTTTTTATCGTGCGTTTGCCAAGGGGAACTATCTTGCAAGATGGGGATTTTTTGCAAGCGGAAACGGGGGAAATCGTGCGGATTATTGCCAAACCCGAACCGGTTTTGACGGTAAGGGCAAATACTCCTACAACCTTACTCAAAGCGGCTTATCACTTGGGCAATCGTCATGTGGCTTTGGAAGTTCGCGCAACTTATTTGCGTCTTTCTCCCGATTCCGTTCTGCGATCGCTGTTAGAGCAACTCGATTCGGATTTGAAAATTGAGGAAGAAATTGCACCGTTTCAACCTGAAATTGGTGCCTATCGCCATAGTCATTAAGAGGAGATCGCTTTTTCTATTTCTCTTAATTTATCATAAAAAGGAATGGGAATTCATGGGGCGATCGCGTAAATCAGTCCGTATTTTGTATTAATATTTTTTCTTCTCCAAAAAGAATATTGATTAAGGTATTGAGCGATCGAGAAACTGTCTTTCAAGTAATTCATTAGGAGGAAAGGAACACCCTCGCGTTCCTGTATTACCTTTTCCTATAGTGAGCGGTCCGGTATATCTTATTTTCTTTCGATGAATTGCTAAAGCTAGATTAATATAAGATTCATCATCATCCAGAGCGAAATTGTTGTAATCGGGGTTATATTCATTGCCAAAACTTGATTCGTATAAATAAATTGAAGAGAAAGCCAGTTCGATTGCGAGATCGGGAGAAAGAGAAAAAAGAGATTCAAAGGTTTTTAATCTTCCCTGTTCTTGAATCCAAACTTCAGCAATCCATTCATCTCTATTGCCACTAGAACGAATTGTATTGAAAAGAGCAAATGAAGATCGGTCGAACCAATGATTGCCCCATTCATCGCGATCTTTCCCCATTGCTAGATACCGAACGTATTCGGGGTCGAGTATTGTTATGGTTTCTCCGGCTTCTAAGCGCATTTTTAGCTCTTCGCACCGTTCGATTTGCTCGAAAGAACAAGTTGCAATCTCAACATTTTGCGTTCCAAATTGAGCTTCTACCGTTCGCCAGCCGGGCCCCGCACAAGCAAGTAAAAAAGGAGAAACAAAAAGTGTTAATATTTTGAGAGAGTGCAATTTTACCATAATCCCAAGGAAGCCGAGAGAAAACTTCTCGCTCTTTGAGTTTAACACGATCGCTAAGTTCATCGATCGTAGCGTGTAAATGGGCGATCGCAATCGTTAATGTGAGGAAATATCTAGCGATCGCCATCTGTTCGCGCTCTATTTTTCAATTTGCCGCGAGTTATAGATTTCGATCTCGCTTAAATTCAGGACTTCCATGATAAAATTCAGAATTAATGTTTCATTAGTTAAAAAAAATCCATTTTTTTAACGCGACCAGCTTTCATGTTAAAAAAAAGTGATTTCTTTAACATGAGGGTCACGACAAGGTTCATCTGTTCGTATTTGACTCTAATCCTACCCCCATCAAAAGATTGAATAAATCCTCATTCAGATAATAATTTTCTTTTCCCAATTTGAGCTTTTTCAGCACTTCTAAATCGACCAAACTATTGAGATACTTCGCTGCAGTCTGCGGTTTCCCCTCGCCAATCGGCAGGGCGAACTTGTTTGACTATAGCATCAATTTCGATCGCTAGATCGAAATTGTTTTGCAGGTTGTTATAGAGGGCGAGTTTGCCGGGGGTGTAGACGGAAATGGCTTTTTCGACTTTTTTGAATAGGTTTTTATAATCGACTTAAGCGTTGATCTACGTCTCTGGCTTCGTAAAGGAGATCGAGAACGATCGCATCGTCAACGGCTTCGCTGAATTTGTAGGTGTGGATGTAGTTTCCGAAGACTTCCCGGCTGTTTTTCTTGTCTTTTTTCAGGAGGGGAGTCCCGGTAAAACCGATAAAGACGGCATCGGGGAGGATAGCTTTCATGATGCGGTGGAGTTTGCCGCTTTGGGTTCTGTGGCATTCATCGATGAAGACGAAAATATCGCCGATCGCGGGACTGGGTTGCGCTTCGAGATCTTGGATGAAGAGATCGAAGTCGTTGATTTTTTTCCGGCCGAATTTATGGATCAGGGAACAGAGGAGGCGAGGTTTGGCTTGTCCCAGTTGGTGGATTAAATCTCTACCGCTACTACTGCGATGGATGGTTTCGCCAACATCGGTAAAGATGCCTTCGATCTGATCGTCGAGTTCGTCGCGATCGGTGATAATGGCAACTCTAGCATTGGCTTTATTTTCGAGGATCCATTTAGCGAGGAGAACCATAACGATACTTTTACCGCTTCCTTGGGTATGCCAAATGATGCCGCCTTCGCCTCGGTTAACGTGAGTTTGGGCGGCTTTAATACCGAAATATTGGTGAAAGCGGGGGAGTTTTTTGATGCCGCCGTCGAAGAGGACAAAATCGTAGATAATTTCGAGGAGGCGTTGTTTGTTGCAGAGTTTGAGGAGATATTTATCGAGGATGTTACGGCTGTCGTCTTCGGGGTCTTCTTTCCATGTGAGATAATATTTTTCGGCGGTTTTGATGGTGCCGTATTTAAGTCCGGTATTACTACCGGCAAAGAGAATTTGTACGGTACTGTAAAACCATTCATTGAATTCTTTGCTTTGGTTGGAGATGTTTTGGCGGATGCCGTCGCTGAGGGATTTGTTGCTTTTTTTCAGTTCGATCGCGGCGATCGCGATGCCATTTAGATATAACACTAAATCCGGTCGTCTTTCTCGCTTGCCTTTGAGGGTGACTTCTTCAGCGATATAAAAGTCGTTGCGATCGGGGTTCTCCCAGTCGATAAGTTTGATGGTTTGGGTATTTTCTCCGACTTCGGTTTTGATTTGGATGCCGTAGCGCAGGAGTCCGTAAATGGCTTTATTATTCTCGTAGAGGCTGCGGTTGGGGTTGTTGGCTTCTCGTTGCAATATATCGAGGCTTTTGGCGATTTGGGCGGGGGTATAGTCGTTTTTTGTGAGGTAGGCGTTGAGGTATTCAGGTTCGATGTTGCTGTTGTTCTCTCGATTTTGCCAGTTTCCTAAATATTGATATTCGAGTTCGTCGGTGAAGAGTTTGATAACTCGGTTTTGGGTGACGATTTCCGGTTTGACAACTTTCATGAATTAAGAATTAAGAATGTAGAATTAAGAATTATTTGTTTCTTGGATGTTGTTTTGAAGCCATTGAGTTAGGTTTTCTCGCGCAATCGCACCCGATGCAATCCCTAAAATTTCTGAGACTGTCAGATAGCGAATCATGACAATCGTTGATAAAGTTCTCGATTTTTCTCTAAAACATAGCGCGTGACTTGTTGAAAATCATCTTCGGGTTCGTTTAACCATTTGTCGAGTTGGCTTGTTAATAATTGTTCGGGGGTCATATCTGCTTTTTGGGCAAGTTTTTGGAGTTGCTGGAGTTTTTCATCGGAGATTGCGATCGTTAAGGTTTTCATTTTTTTAATTAAAAATTGAGAATTAAGAATTAAGAAGTGGGAGAAGGTTACAATAAATAAGTTGCTGTATCGATTTTACCCATGAAAAGCGTAACACCGACGGAATTGAGAAGCAATCTCGAAAATCTCCTCGATGAGGTTCTTAAGACGGGGATGCCTCTGGAGATCGATCGCGGGGGTAAGCGTTTGAGGATTGTCCCGGTGGAAACAACAAATAAGTTAGAGAATTTAGTCTATCGACCCAATGCAATTATCGGCGATCCCGATGAACTTGTCGATATCAGTTGGGAACAGGAGGTTAATCTTGATTTACCTTGATACTCATGTGGTGATGTGGCTTTATGGAGGATTGATGGACAGATTAAGCGATCTAGCAAAGTCTTTAATTCACAAACACGAGCTTTTGATTTCTCCAATGGTGCGACTGGAGTTACAATATTTATATGAAATTGGACGAATTTCAGAAAAACCCGATGTAATTATTTCGGATCTGTCGGATCGAATCAATCTAAAGATATGTGAAAAGGATTTTAATTCGATTGTCGATCGAGCTTTGGAAATTAGTTGGACTCGCGATCCTTTTGACCGTTTAATTGTTGCAAATGCTTGGGTAGATAACAATATTTTGCTGACCAGAGATACAAATATTTTGGCAAATTACATCCATGCTAAGTGGGAGAGTTAAGATTCTATAAAAAATTACCAAATCTTGTAAAATAATCGGGGTTTGTGCTAAGGTCTGAGGGGAAATTTTCCGCAACTCCAATTACACCGAGTTTCAGGGCGAGATCGTAACAATTTTGGGGTTTTGTGAGTTCTGCCAAATGCTTTTCGAGGGCTTCGACGATCAGTTGCTGCTCATTTTTTTGGGTGATTTCTACCGCTTTTTGTAACTGTTGTTTCAAGTCCGTGCTTAACGAGATGTTGAGTTGTGTGTTAGCCATTTTTTGAATGAAGAATTAACAATGTAGAATTAAGAATTGGGGGACAGCGCGATCGCGAGTTCCTCTTAATTTTAACGGGTTCGATGATTAAGCGATCGCATTTATTCAATCTCTTCTCTCATTCTCGATCCGCCGAGGGTTAAAACCCCCGTCTCATAGCCAAAACCCGTTAAAACGGGTTGGAAAAATTCAATTAATTTATAATAATAAAGAATAAGGTTTGTGTTACTCTTAGCCTGCTTTAGCTGGCTTTCGCTATGAGCCTTGGATTTGAATCCAAGGCGGATATTAAATGAGAGGATAGATTTAACGATCGCTTTTTTGAATTAAGAATGTAGAATTAAGAATTAAGAATTAAGAACTATCGATTAATCTGATCCGACCCGTGAGTAATTCTTGCATCATGCCTTGTTTGATTTGCCGCATTTTGGCGAGTTTTTCCTCTAGGGTTGCTATTTCTTTGTCCATGTCGGTCAGGATCGTGGCGATCGCTTTTTGTTCAGCTTTTGTCGGTGGTAAAATAATACGATATTGGCGCAAACTTCCAACTAAAACATTAGGTTGGCTTGAAGTTGCATTAAATCTCTCTATTTCAGATTGAGCCAACGAACTCATTAAATAGTTTGCTAAATAATAAGAATTTACAAACTCTCGTGATGGAGTAATTCGGGCAATATTTTGCTGAATATGATATGTATCATTTTCCTCAATTACAACAGCATTACCAATAGAGCCTACACATGGATAAGCAATATCATTTTTGTATAAGCGAGAACGCTTTAGTTTTAATGAAAGAGTGTTTGAAATGCGAACTAAATCTTTTTCTATAATCCTTCCTTTGCCAATATTAAACCCTCGCAATGCGATAATTTCTCCGTTTAATGTTTCTTTCCAAAAAGAAGTATATTCTGCTCCAGTCAATCTCGTTATAACAGAAATATCTTCTAAGTTTTTGAGTTGCCAATCTTCAGGAATTAAACCGACTTCAGTTTGTTGATAACCCTCTGAAACTTCAAAACTCTCCCTATTCTCAATTCTTAATTCTTCATTCTTAATTCTTAATTTACCAGTAAGTAATTGCTGCATCGTGCCTTGTTTGATGTCGCGCTTTTTAGCGATGATTTCCTCCAGAGATGCGATCGCACTGTCTACATCCGATATCGAGAAGATGCTGATAAACCCCATAAGCATCCACCAACGGCATCCCCTTGTAACGATCTAACAAACTCTCCCCCAACGCCCAAACCAACTCCTTCGGTTTAAACCCCACCGTCAACCCTCGCAAGCGATCGCCCCATTCCCCCGTCCAATCCGCAAACACCCCAAACAAAGACCCCGTAAACCCCTCAAACTCCTCATGGGAAAAAATCGCCTCCTTCACCCGTGCAGACGGCATCGATAACTGAGAATACCCCGATCGCAACGGCTGAAATAATGCCCCCTGCAACCCTGGATAAATCTGCCAATACTTCCCCAAAGATTGTAAATCGCGATCCGGAATCCCACCCCGTAAATGCCCCTCGATATCCTGAATATCCTCCTCCTGCTGGGAGTCAATATACCGAGGAATATTCAAATTAAACTCATTTTTCTCAATCTCCCCCAACCCCACAAACCGAGAATATTTCGGCACCTCCAACCCCTTCTCAAATACATCCACAATCCGATGAATATCGCGATCGCGCAACCGATTCTTATTCCCATCCTTCATAAACCCCCCACTGGCATCCACCATAAAAATCCCCTCTCGCGTCCCCGCTTCTCCCTTATCCAACACCACAATACAAGCCGGAATCCCCGTCCCATAGAACAAATTCGCAGGCAACCCAATAATCCCCTGAATGTAACCCCGTTGCACGAGATTTCGCCTAATTTCTGCCTCCGCATTGCCCCGAAATAACACCCCGTGAGGCAAAATGCACGCCCCTCGTCCCGTCGGTTTCAGCGATCGCAAAATATGCAATAAATAAGCATAATCCCCCTGTTTTCCCGGCGGCACCCCAAACTCAAACCGTCCAAACCCGTCCTTTGTCGGATCGAATCCCGTACTCCAACGCTTATCGCTAAAAGTTCGTCGCAACTCGACCACAGAGAAGAATAAAGTTCGGATTTTTTCAGAGCCATAGCTTGTTTTCACCCAAGGCGATCGGGTTGAGGGGTCTTTTTCTTTTCTCCCGAACTCAATATTATAAAAGCAAACCCATCATCCAGCAATCCCCGAGCCAGAGGAAGAACCCGAGTCGCAAGCTCCCCCGATCTCCTGAATTAACAACACAAAAGTTGTTAAACTCAAGAAGCGAGCAGAGTAACAAAACCCGCATGAACCCCATCGACTATCTTCGCATCAGTCTCATCGATCGCTGTAACTTTCGCTGCCAGTACTGCATGCCAGAAGGAACGGAACTCAAATACCTCTTGCGTCAAGAATGGTTGACTCGTAGCGAAATCCTCCTGTTGCTGCGAGAAGTGTTTATTCCCCTCGGGTTTACCAAATTTCGCCTGACGGGAGGAGAACCCCTCCTGCGTCTGGAAATCGTCGATTTAGTGGGAGATATCGCCGCACTCCCGGAAACCGAAGATCTCGCCCTCACCACCAATGCCTTCTATTTGGGGAAAATGGCGCAAGATTTATACGATGCCGGATTGCGACGCATCAATATTAGCTTGGACTCCCTCGATCGCGAAACTTTTGACAAAATCATCGGCAACCGGGGAAAAAGTCGCTGGCAGCAAACGTGGGACGGCATACAGACCGCTTATAAAGTCGGGTTCGACCCCTTAAAAATAAACGTCGTCGTCATTCCGGGATTGAACGATCGCGAAGTCCCCGATCTGGCCGCTTTAACCCGCGATCGCCATTGGCACGTCCGCTTTATCGAATTTATGCCCATTGGTAACGCGAATTTATTCGGCGATCGTGCCTGGATTCCCTCAGAAGAACTACGACAAACGATCCGAGAAAAATGGGGCTTAGAATCCGCAGCCGTGAAAGGGAACGGACCCGCCGACATATTTAAAATACCCGGAGCAAAAGGAACTCTAGGATTTATATCACAAATGTCTGAGTGTTTCTGCGATCGCTGCAATCGGGTGCGCCTCTCTGCCGATGGTTGTTTGCGTCCCTGCTTGCTCAACGAAACCGGACAAATCGACCTCAAAACCAGCTTGCGACAAGGCATCCCCACCCATCAACTCAGAGAGCGAGTCCGGGATTTACTAGCACTAAAATCCGAAATCAACTTCAAAGAGCGCAACTCCGGAACCGCAGGAGAAAAGTATGCCAAAACCATGTCCCAAATCGGCGGCTAATGCTCTTTCTCCCCTTTTCCAATTTATAAATCTCTCCTAGCTCCCCTTTGTATCCAATTTATAAATCCCCCCTAGCCCCCCTTTGTAAGGGGGGGACAAGAGGGAGCAATATTTCTTTGGTGGAAATACCAGCGATCGCAATTGCCAAACTTTAAACGATGCCAAAAAGCGATCGATATGTTCTTCTCCCCCCTTTCAAAGGGGGGTTGGGGGGGATTCTTACCATTTCCCCTGTCTTTTCAAAGAGAAATAAGCATCTAACACCTGTCCCACCATCGGAGCCGCAACCTTACCGCCACCGCCACCGGAGTGTTCCGCAAACGCCACCACGACAATTTCCGGCTTGTCAAAAGGCGCGTAACCGCCAAACCAAGCGTGAGCCTTACCCGGAGGCGCTTCCGCCGTGCCGCTCTTTCCGGCAGGTGTGGGAACGCCCCCGCGATTGACTGCCGTCCCCGTACCTGCCGTCACCACCGATCGCAAGCCCCTGCGGAGAGTGGAAATGGTAGATTCTTTAAGATTGAGGGATTCGCGCCACTCTTGCTGGTTTTCCTTGTTTTTCAATAAATGGGGCTTAACGCGATCGCCGCCATTGGCCGGCACGGCGAACATCACCGCCACTTGTAAAGGTGTTGCTAGGGTAAAACCCTGACCGATGGACATATTCACCGTATCCCCCGCCGTCCATTCCCAGTTAAAACGCTCTCGCTTCCATTTGTCATCGGCAATCAATCCGGGGGCTTCCGACGCAATTTCAATCCCCGTTTTCTCCCCAAAACCGAAACGACGCGCCCAATCAATTAATACCTCGCCTCCCACGCCGCGCCCGATTTGCCCGTGAAAGGTATTGCTACTCCAAGCCATCGCCCGCACGTAACCCATTGGACCGAACCCGGCGCGATTCCATTCCCCAAACGCCGTCCCGCCGACCCGTAAATAAGCAAACGTCGGCAGAACGGTATTGGGGGGATATTTTTCCGATTCCATGCCAGCCGCCGCCGTCACCACCTTAAACGTGGAAGCAGGAGGAAAGCCCCGTAAAGCGCGGTTAACGAAGGGATTGCCCTGACCTTGCAACTTTTTCCACTGTTCTGGGGTAATGCGTTTGGAGAAAATATTGGGATCGAACTTGGGATAGCTCACCATCGCCAACACCGCGCCATTATTGGGATCGATCGCCACGACCGCCCCCTTGCGACGACCCAAAGCACTTTCTGCAGCTTTCTGTAAATTGAGATCGAGGGTGAGAGTAACATCTTTCCCGGCTTTGGCTTGTTTCTCCCCTAAAATCCGTACCACTTTCCCCTCGCCATCCACTTCCACTTGCTGGCCGCCCCATTCTCCCCGTAACATCACCTCAAATCCTTCTTCAACCCCCATCTTGCCCACGATATCCCCGAGGCGATAGCCATCTTTGCGGCGTTTTTCCAGTTCTTCAGCATTGAGTTCCCCCGTATATCCCAAAACGTGAGAAGCACTGTCATTATTGGGATAATTGCGGACGTGTTCGATATCCACATCCACCCCTTTCAGTTCAAAACTATATTCTTGAATAGCCGTAATCTGCTTGGGGGTGAGATCCCGCCCGATCCGCACGCGAGTGGGGGAATTGTAACCCGCCGCTTCTACGGGTTTGCGAATTTCCTCGGGAGGAATCTCGAGAATCTGTGACAATCGCCGCACGCTGGTTTCCCAAGTATCGTACTTTTGTGCTAAAGGCCAGACATAAGCCGTATGAGAGAGGCGACTGCTGGCCAGAATTCGCCCTTTGCGATCGAAGATCGTCCCGCGCACGGGTTGTCTGGGAACGATGCGAATGCGATTGTTTTCTGCTAATTCTTTATTGCGCTGACCTTCTACCAATTGCAGAAAGGCAAGACGAGATCCAATACCGCCGAGGAGAAATAGGCTGATAATTAACATGACGACAACGGATTGGTATTGTCCTCCAACCGTTCTCGGAGTTTGTTTTCGCCCGACTGTGGAAGATGTCTTTAGGGTCGTTGTGGGATGGCCGACTCGCATCATGGGTTATCGCTGTTAAATCGATTCGCTAAATAATATCCCGCCAGAGGGAGGGTGGCGTTAGCAACTGCTACACTCTATTCTCTTTGGGTTTCGGGATTCCCTCGAGGAAAGTTTACCAACAATTGTACTTTGCAATTTCCTTGGGAGCTACCCAAACTCGAAGAAATTCTTCCCTCGGGACAAATGTTTCTCTCGAAATTTCCCAGAATGTTATTCTTAGAGGGAATACTTGACTCCTCGCTCTACGGGCAAGATGTTTTCTCTTTTCTAGAAGAGAAGTCCCGTTTCCGCAAGATTTCGATCGTTGTTTGGTTTTCTCAAATGCACGCGGCCTTGAAAAAATTTTATGAAATGGGAATTCGAATCCCTACAAATCCTTGAATCTCGCGGGCAATGCTCTCGGGCCAGCCGGCAATTAAATTGCTATCGCCATTTTTCATCACTCGCAATTTAGCTTTGGCGATCGCCTTGGCATAAACTTTGCTTTGGGCGAGATTGATAGCGCGATCGCTTCCTCCTTGTAAAATCAGGGTAGGCTTGCGGAATGCGGCCAGTTTTTGATTGAGGAATTCCGGCTGAATTTCGGCGTAGGGCCGATCGAAGAGTAACTGACAGGTGGCCCGATGTTCTTCCCATCGGGTTCGATAAAGGGAAAGTTCGTCAATTTTTTGTCGCATTCTCAATAATCCCGCGAGGGGCGCGATCGCCTCGAGCAGCCAGAAAAAGAGGGGGTTGCGATCGATGAGTAATTTTTCCCAATCCCAACGCCGTTCTTGCCCTTCCACCTCCATGCCTTCGGGGGCAATTAAAACCAACCCTTGCAAGCGTTCCCCATATTTTGCCGCGTAACTGGCTGCCACCCAACCCCCCAAAGAATGACCGACTAAATAGAGGCGCTCCAAGCGCAAGGCTTCAATATACTCGGCGAGGCATTCAACTTGTAAAGTGATGGATTGCGGGGTGCTAGCGGGTTGGGATTCCCCAAATCCCAATAAATCCGGCGCAAAACAGTGATAGCGTCCTGCAAGGCGATCGATAACCTCCAACCACTGACTGCTATCGGTATAAGCACCGTGCAAGAAAATAATCGGAGTATCCCGACCGACTTCCCGCCAGAAAATTTGTCCTTGGGGGAGTTGAATGCGAGAGATTCGTAAGGGCGATTGCATCTAATCTAAAATTACGGCTGAGTTTAACTGGGTTTGGCAGGCAAAAATGTTTTGCCTCATGATGACACAATTTTTCTCCCAAATAAACGCGAAAATTTCGGGAAAATTTTACACCCTGCTTGACTTTTCTTGAAGATCGAGAAATAGAGAAAGCCTCGCTCCCTCATCTTTCCCAGCTCCCGATGCTCCGATGCTCCGATGCTCCCGACGCTCTTCAGGGTTTTTTCACCCAATACAATTGTCCCTGATGCAACTGTAAAATCGGGCATTCGGAGAGGGCTGCCCACTGGCGATCGTGAGTGGTGACAATAATTGTCGCCCCGTATGTATTGAGATTTTGCAAAGTTCGCAAAATTCGTCCGGCATTTTCTGCATCTAAATTTCCTGTCGGTTCGTCTGCCAGTAAAAGAGGTGGCGTTCCTACGATCGCCCGGGCGATGCTGACCCGTTGCTGTTCGCCTCCGGAAAGGCGAGCGGGGAAACAGTCGGCTTTGTGGGAAAGTCCTACCATTTTTAAAGTCGGCAGCAACCGCCGTTCGATTTCTCGCTGTCGCTTTCCTTGAGCTTGAAGAACGAAGGCCACATTTTCGGCTACAGTACGATTGGGAATGAGTTTGTAATCTTGAAAAACCACGCCAACGCGCCGCCGAAATTTGGCGAGGCGATCGCCTTTGAGACAATCGACATCAAAGCCATTCACATAAACCCGTCCGGCACTGGGTAATTCTTCACCGTATAACAACTTCAAAAGAGTAGATTTTCCCGCACCCGAAGTTCCCGTGATAAAAATAAAATCCCCGCGCTTCAAATTCAAGTTCACATCTTGCAAGCAAGCCGTCCCATCGTCATAAACTTTGGAAACATCTTGCAGGCGAACGATGACTTCCGAGGGTAAAGTCTTGCGATGAGAGGTTGTCGGGCGATCGAGGGTTTCTCGGGTAGATACTTTTAACATTGCGAATTGAGATTCGTTCAACCAACGATTGCCCGCCAAGCAAAATGCGGTAAGACCAACATCCGCCGCCAGCGCCAAGGTTCTTTATAAAGGCGATAAAACCATTCCAAGTTATTTTCCCGCAACCATAAGGGGGCTCTCGATTTGACTCCCGCCCAAATATCCAAACTGCCCCCCACGCCGATCCAGATGGCTTGGGGACAAAGATGGCGATTTTCGGCAATCCAATACTCTTGCCTCGGAACGCCCAAACCGACAAAAATGAGTTTGGGCTGTTTTTTTTGCAATTGGGTTTGAAAATCTTCTCGTTCGGCTTCCGAGAGATAGCCGTGAGCCGTCGCGATCGAGAGGGAGGGAAAGCGATCGCGCCAAGCCAGAGCCGCGCGATCGGCAACGCCAGGCGTGCCGCCATAGAAAGCAATCGGATAATTTTCCCCTTCTCTGCCAGCAATTTCCAACAAAGAAGCCGCCAATTCGATCCCCGGACAGCGACGCTGTAATTGTCGGCGCAGGCGCAGGTAAAAGACCACTCCCGCCCCATCGGGAATCACCAAGTCGGCTTTGGCGATAGCCTCCGCTAGTTGCGGGTTGCCCTCGGCCTGCATGGCCATTTCTGCATTCAGCGTGACTACATGAGTGCCGCAATTTTGCAATAATCGCGATCGCAGCCAACGGGTATAATCCTCACACAAATGGACGGGCAATTGAAATACAGAGAATTGTTTGGGGTTCTCCATCCCATCCTCAAATCGTTGAACTGACATTATTTCGTCAATATGAATTTTAAACTCATCTCCAAAAGCTATCCCATCTTGTAGAGAAACGCAAGTTAGTTGTGGGTTGCTTGCCCCGTACTGCGACAAGCTCAGCAGCCGCTTTGTCGCAGTGTTGGTTATTGGTTCTCCTCTCTTCTTTCCTCTCCTTACCAAGAGGAGTTGGGGGAGGTTTTAAGCTATTTAAGGGTTAAATATTGAGAAAATAAATAGACAGAATGATTTTTTAAAGAATATTTTTTGTAGAGAAGCCGCCAAGCTATAGGGGAAAAAGCACCTTGCCAAAAAATTCGCGAAGCATTCAAAAAATCTCGTTGTTTGAGAGCGACCAAGCCCCAATGGAGTTTTAAATACGATTCAATATGCTTGAATGGAGGAATCTTATTGTGGTATTTGGGATGAACGAGAGAATATATTTTTTGCTTGATTAAAATATGAGTATTTAGACGTTTGGAAATCGAGAATTTTTGGTTATAGCCGCCTTCCCAGAGGGTACGATAAGCCAAACAGAGATTCACAAACACGGCATCCCCAAAACGAGCAATTTTAATCCACGAATCAATATCATCAAAATTGGCATCAAAATCGGAATCCCAACCCCCCGATCGCTCGAACGCATCTCGACGAAAGGCAACTTGTACGGGAGTACCGAAGGGAACCTCCTCGACCAGCATTCCGCAATGGATATCTTCTTGGGGTAAATAACAAAAAGTCCCTTCACCAACAGGAAGAGTACGCCCGAGTTCTTCTTCCTCGGCATTAACTTGAATCGTCCGACAGGAACAAATTGCGGCTTGGGGACGCAAAGCGATCGCCTCTTGCACGATCTCCAGACATCGACTGTCGAGATAATCGTCATCATCCAAAGTTTTGATCCAATCTCCCGTAGCACGAGCGACACCAATGTTAATACTTTGAGAATGTCCTTGATTGACGTTGTTGCGATGATAGATAATCTGGCCTTGGGGAAGAGTAGAGCAAAGGGTTGCGAGATAATTTTGCGTTCCATCGTCGGAACAATCGTCAACTACGACAATTTCGCAAGGAATCGTTTGAGAGAGGGCGCTGTGGATTGCTCGTTGGAGAAGGTCGATGCGGTTGTAAGTCGTAATGACAATACTGAATTTCATTGCTCTTGGAGGATACGATTGAGCAGAACGGGCGGATTGGTAATGTGGTACTGTATAACAGTCTATCGTTCAAAATCAAAAAGTCTTACCCAAAAATGGAGCGCAAAGCCTCATTATTCCATGATGGGTAGGATACAACGATCCAGTGAATCCTAAAAATTGCGATCGATGTCAATTTGTTAATGTTTGTGTTAGAAATTCCGGAAGAGGCAATAAATTCTCCGAATTCATTGCATTAGGAATTCAAGATGGGTGTATTCAAGATTGCCGCGAAATCTTGCATCGGATTTCATTATTTTTCCAAGCCAATATGGAAACCAAGTTATCAATGCTATCTCGATTGGCAAAACAGGTACAGACCTCCTTTCCCGATCTGACTGGCGTTAAAGTGATTACGATTTCAGTGTCAATGGTCGCTCTCGGGATGTTGGGACTGCGACACCTCGGGATATTTGAGGGGATGGATCTTTCCCTGCACGATCGCATGGTCCGTTGGAGCGATGGCAACGATCGCGATCCCCGTTTGGCCTTCGTTATGATTACCGAGGAAGATTTGCGAAACCTGCGAAAGTGGCCGATTCCCGATCGCCAACTCGCGCAGGTTCTCGAGCGCCTGCAATCGTTTCAACCTCGGGCGATCGGTTTGGATATCTACCGCGAATTTCCCGTCGAACCCGGTCACGAGGAATTGGTGGCGCAACTCAAAAAACCCAATCTCATTACCATTCGCAGTATTGATGCCCTCGCTGGTACGCCGCCCCCCCCTGCTTCCCCCCCCGATCGCCACGGTTTTAACGATATCGCGATCGATCCCGATAGCGTTGCCCGTCGAAACCTCATGTTTGCCCAATCGAAGGATAGCGGCACTTTATTTTCCTTTTCTTTGCGCTTGGCTCTTCTTTATCTTGCCGAGGAGGGGATTTTTCCCCAAGCCAGTGAAGCCAATCCCGACTACATGCAGCTTGGCGATGAGGTTTTCTATCGTCTCGGGGAAATGTCAGGGGCTTATCGGCATCTGGATGCGGCGGGATATCAAGTGTTCTTAAGATATCGCACTCCCCGAGGGCTGGCTCGAGAAATGACGTTAACCGATGTTCTCTCGGGAGAAATCGAGGCGGACTGGATTAAAGACAAAATTGTTTTAATTGGCAGCAGTGCTCCGAGTTTGCAGGATCGACTGTTAACCCCTTACAGTCCGATTTTATCGGGAGATGGCAAAATGCCTGGGGTTGTCGTTCACGGCCAGATGGTCAGTCAGATTCTCGATGCGGCAATGGGAGAGCGCCCGTTGGTCTGGTTTTGGCCGGAATGGGCGGAAATTCTCTGGCTCTGCGGTTGGAGTTTGTGCGGTGGGCTGATTGGTTGGCAATTTCGCCATCCCCTTTCGTTGAGTATTGCTGTAGGTTTGGGGGTGGGAACTTTGGGTGGTGGTTGTTTTGCCCTCTTTAATGCTTCGGGCTGGATTCCTTTGGCGGCTCCGGCTTTGGGGTTCGCGATCGCCGTGGCGGTGGTCGTGACCTATCAATCCTATGAGGATCACCGACGGCAGCAAATCGTGATGAGGTTATTGGGACAAAATACTTCTCCTGAAATCGCCGAGGCACTGTGGCGGGGTCGAGAGAATCTCCTCAAGGCGGGAAAGTTACCGGGGGTGAAGTTAACGGCAACGCTACTTTTTTTGGATATTAAAGGATTTAGTACGGTTTCGGAGAAGATGCCCCCCGAGGACTTATTGGATTGGTTAAATGAAATTTTGGGGGCGATTACGCAAGAGGTTCTGGCGCGAGAGGGAATTGTTAATAAGTTTACGGGGGATGGGGTGATGGCGGTTTTTGGGGTGCCCATGTCCCGGTTGTTGAAGGCGGAGGTGGAACTCGATGCCCAACATTCGGTGGAATGCGCGTTAGCGATCTCCCATCGCCTCGATCGAATCAATCAAATGTGTCGCGATCGCCAGTTACCGACGATTCAAATGCGAATTGGCATTTTTACGGGACCCGTAGTAGTGGGATCGTTGGGAGGCAAGGATCGTTTGGAATATGGGGTGTTAGGGGATACGGTGAATACGGCGGCTCGTCTCGAAGCCTGCGAAAAGCAACGTCAACCGACGGATTGCCGCATTCTCATTGCCAAAGAAACTCTCGTTCACCTACAAGATGTTTATGAGGTAGAGTCTTGGGGTCCAATCGCTTTGAAGGGAAAACAACAATTGGTAGATGTTTATCGAGTAATTGGATTGCAGCGATAAAATCGATTCAAAAAATACTGATGTGGGGGGTTTTCGCTACCCCATTTTCACGATCGCGGTTTTGGCGGGATCGTGCGGAAATTCGGATTTGAGAACGATGACAACGCGATCGGATTTGATTTTGTTGTGGCGGACGGTTTGAAAAACGTTGTTGAGGGCGTTGAGTTCGAGAAGATTGAGATTTGCGGCAATTAACGCATTCTCTTTGTGGGTTTCGATATCGATGGCCGATTGAGCAATTTCTACCATCGTGCCGGGAGTGAATTGAAGGTTTAACATTATTCTTGAGAATTTATTTGCTTTCTTTTTCTGTGTTATCTTCAAAATAGCTCGATTTTCTATGTCCGTAAATACAGAGAAGTTCATAAAAAATCATATATTTTTCATGTATTTTCCTTCATCTCTATATGAAGTTTATTCCTTACCGTTCATATCCTAAATATCTGCGATCGCTCGTTTTGTCCATCGGTGAATCACGATCTGGTAGCTATCCGGTAGGGTGTGTTAGCGCAATGAAATGGAGCGTAACGCACCGATTTTTTGAAGTTAATACTCTCAAAATTTGCGATCGCGATCGCTTTAATTGTAGAGCGATCGCGTTTGGTGAGCTCTGGTAGGTTCAATAAGATTGTTTTCTTTGTAAATTTTTGGTGGAAACCCGAAGTTTACTGGGGGACTAGCCCCACTTCGGCGCTGCTCAATGACCGCCCAGACTCCAACAGTGCGCGTTCCCTCTCTTGGTCAGCATTCCCTCTCTTGGTGCGCGTTCCCTTGGCGAATTCGATGCTTCGGCATACTTCGGCATTGCTCAGTACAAGTCGCTCAGCAACCTTCGCCGGGGTCGCACCGCTTGCGTCTGTCTTGGTCAGCATTCCCTTGCGTCTGTCTTGGTCAGCATTCCCTTGCGTCTTTCGCCGACGCGGGGTCTGACCGCTTTCGCCGACGCGGGGTTGCCATTGGGGGACGAGATGCCTTCCCCAAACCCCCTGCATACTGTCGCCCCTGTCGTATCGCTAAGTCTGAGAGTAGTGAAGAGTGGATCGCAGAAATTGATACGGCGAGAGATAAAGTTATTGAGGCTCTCGATATTGAAAAAAAGTGGCAAATCTCCCTATAATCTCCCGTCGGGTCATACTGAAAGTATTCTAAGACACCGATTTGGGTGTAAGTCGTGGGTTTATCCTGCTCGTCCTTTATCGGCGATCGCTAAAGCAGCGTAGATTTATTGATTATTTTATCAAACTCTCCCATCGATCGCTCAGCATACAGCGACAAGGCAAACGCGATCGCTCCCCTCCGAAAAATCACCGATCGCCGATCGCCGACCACTGAAATAAACATTTTGTTAAATTTCTCGTGCAAGAATCAGCGTATTCTGAAAAGAGGAGCTTGCACCGCATATCAAAATTAAAAACCCATTTTTAGCGATACAATTGGGAGGTTACTCAACATGATTAAAAAAATATTATTGGCAGAATCCGGCACGGGAAATCCGAAAGAAATGTTACTGTCTTTGCGGGACTTGCCATCGATTCAAGGGACTTCGACGACGGTTCTACACGTCGTTCCCCCTCAAATTGCTAAAGAAGCAATGGAAAGCAAATTGGCAGAAGGCGACAAAATTCTCGCTAAAGCCGTGGAAACCCTAGAAAACGATCGCAATCCCGTCGCGACCTTGAAACGTCAGGGAGAACCCAAAGATACGGTGTGTAAAGTCGCCGATGAAGTCGAGGCCGACCTGATTATTATGGGTTCTCGGGGTCTCAAGCGCCTCGAATCGATTTTGGAAAACTCTGTCAGTCAGTATGTTTTTCAATTGGCCAATCGTCCCATGCTCTTGGTGCGGGATGATATTTACGTGAAAAAAATCAAGCGGGTCATGGTTGCCCTCGATAAGTCTTCAGCCTCTAAGTTAAGTTTAGAGCTTGCTCTATTTTTGCTCCGCAGCGCTCAAAATGTAGAATTAATCCTCGCACGAGTTAATCCGGATTTAGACCCCAAATTGCTCCCGCTTTCCAAGGCAGAAACCGAACAGAATCCCGTGATTTCTGATGCACTTCCCCTAGTCAAGCGCATGGGCATTCCCTATCGCTGCATCGTCACGGGAGGAAAACCGGGGCGCACCATTTGTCAGCTTGTCGATGAATACAATGCCGATTTATTGGTTTTGGGTTCTCCCGATCGCCGCCCTTCTGTTGCCAAAGCTCTCCCCGATTTAGATCGCCTCCTCGGAACGTCTCTCTCGGATTACGTGCGGGTCAATGCCAATTGCCCCGTACTCTTGGCGCGAGGCACAGAAAGCTAACGCAATGACCCATTACCTATTAAATAAAGGATGAAACGAGAAAAATTCCTCGTTTCATCCTTTCTTGTTAAATAGATTTTTCAAAACTGAGTCAAACAAAATCTCGGGCAAAAAATTGATTAGTTACTTTTCTGACTGGCGGTTTGAATATACAGAATCAAAAGAAAGACAGAAGGAACCAATACAAATAGAATCGTTGCCACAAATCCTAAGTCATTAACTTGCATTTAACCTACGCTCCCATGCGCGATCGTCGTGAATCTTCTTCAGAATATCATTACAATTCTCAATTATCAATTATCCTTGTTTTGCAAGGATAGAGAGGCAGGTAAGGAAATTTGCCGAGCCATTGGCAAAAATTACACCCGCCCCTAAATTCGCCCTATCTCGGTTTTGTTAACGAGAGAGGTAGGGGTCTTTGGTCAGTCAAGCAGAACCCAAGCTGTAACCGGGTTTCGCATTGGGTTGCGACTCCGATCGCGGTGCGGCGAGAGAAACCACTTTTTCCATCAACCAGGGTACGGTACCGCTCGCGATCGCCGAGATCTTGCTTTGCCAATCTACAAAAATCTCGTTTTCGCCTCGGTTTAACCCGGTCACTAAAGCCTTGGCAACTCGTTCGGGGGTTGTGGGGGCAACCCATTTGAAAAACTCGGTATTGCGCACCATATCCGTATCCGTGAGAGAGGGTAAAAGGGACACCACCCGCACGTTTTTTGGGGACAGTTCCGATCGCAATGCTTGGGTAAAGCCGACGATGGCAAATTTAGTGGCGGAATAGGTGGCAAAGCTGGGGGCTGCGATTTTTCCCATCAAGCTGGAAACGTTGACGATCGTGCCTTCTTGTTTGGCAGCCATGCGTCGGGCAATTAATCGCGTTACTGTATACATTCCCAACAAGTTGACGTGCAGCTCTTTTTCGGCTTGATGGGGCTGAGAACTCAAAAAGGAGGTTTGGTGGGCAACTCCCGCATTGTTCACGAGGAACTGAATGGGTCCGAAATCTCGCCATGCTTTGGCCATGGCAATGCTGACTTCAGAGGTATCGGTCAAATCAACGGGAATGGCAATGGCTTCGACTTCTGGGGCGATTTCTTGGATTTCTGTAGCAACGGTATTGAGGCGATCGCGGTTGCGGGCGACGAGGAGCAAGCGTCTGACTCCTTGGCGGGCAAATTCAAGGGCGATCGCTTTACCAATTCCCCTGGAGGCTCCGGTAATTAATGCGGTTTTGCCTGCCAATAAAGACGGTTTGAGGGTGTATCCTTGCAGAGTTTTCATGGTTTTTCTCCCTCTACGTGTTCTATAGTTCTACTCTAATGTTTATTGCATTTTGTAAAGATGACTTGACACGGATTCCAATATGATTTTTGTCACACTTATTCTGAAATTAGGGTTTGGGAGTGTCGGGAGCGTCGGGAGCATCAGGAAAGTCGTTTATGAACTTCCCCACCTTCCCCATCTTCCCCTGCTTCCTCATTCCCTATTCTTCTCGTAACGTTGTAATTGTCATAGTTTGATTGTGGAGTTCGCAGCGCACGCCTTCTTCAAAGGGACAGATTTCCCCGTAGGAATAAAAGCCTGTCAAAACTGCGTTCTCTCCCAGCACCTCTCGAACGCCTTCTACTTCCTCTTCAATGCGTTGCTTGAGAACTAATTTACGCCCTACGCAACTGATTAAAATTGCCAGTTCCGGTTCGACGGAACCATTGGCGGCATAGCTTTTCTCTGCGGCTTCGATCGCTCCGTCTACCAAGCGATCGAAGTTGGCTTTCATCAAACGTACCGTTCCCCCCTCGGGCACGTCTCCAGCAAAGGTCATGGTTTGTTGGGCTTCATCTACGCTGAGAATCGTTCGCACGACGGGGGTATCTTTCGATTCAATTCGCAAACTTAAGGGAAACAAGAGACCGCTTGCCGGGAGTTCGTCGGCAAATTCGCCTAAATATTGCTTGTAGAGTCCCAATGCCAATTTTCCGTCCAATTTGTAGAGAACATTGCCCTCGGAATGGGTCACGATGCGTTCGGGACCAAAGGGATCCCAGCCTCCCCAAGAACCGTATCCGACTTTTAAATGCCCTCCGTATAATCCTAAAGCAACGACGGCATCAGATTGAGGGCGATCGTTCCAAAGTACTGATGTTTCTTGAAAGTTCGCTCCATCTCCCGATAATCCTCCGGTTACGGTAACCCCTTCGGGAAGATTTTGGGTAATTCCTCGAACAAGATCGCTACCGTTAATTTTAATGCCCTCTGAAAGTAAAAAGACGTGAACCAACCCCTCGGGAGCGAGCGATCGCGCCAGTTTTTGACCCACTTCAAAACTGTTGCCCGCTTCGCGCACGATCGCGCAAGTGCTTTTAATCTGACTGCGCTCGAATTCGATCGCCGTAATCGCAATTGCTTCGTCGGAAACTTCCGTATCGTAAATTTCTCCGGCGGTGGAACAGCCGAGTAAATAAGCATGGGGATAAGCGGTTTTTATCGTGTCGAGAAGTTCTTGTTTGGTAAGGAGAAGGCGATTGCCAAAAATAAGAACCAATTGAACGTTTTCTCCCCATTGGGAAGGTTCGAGAGGATTGGGTTTCCATCCCATTTCTTCATCCCAGCGCGTTTGTTCGATTTTCATGACGTGACCTCTTTATGATTTGTAAACTATCATTCGCAGATTATAATTTTTGAACTATGATTATTGCACTGTGGGCGAGCGATCGCGATTAACGGATTCTACAAGCGCAATGATATTCTCAAACTGAAAATTTTCAGCCCAATCCCTAAAAGTTTGCACGGCCTGTAATTGAGCATCTTCAATTTCTTCGAGCAAGTTTTCGACAATTTCGGCATCGGCTTCTAGGGCAGCTTGGTAGACATTATTTACCCATTCTATTGGTAAATTTTCCAATTCTTGTTGGATATTTTGTTGGTGTTGTTCGAGGGAAGCACCATCAAAATATTCTTGGGAGTCTGCTTCGCTATTAGAGTTTTCATAAATATAACGAACTCCCATATATTGCGCCATTTTATCAAAAATAATCGCCTCTTTGAACGGTTTTCGAACGAAATCATTACACCCTGCTGCAATCACAATATTTCGATCTTCTTCAAAAGCACTGGCGGTAATGGCAACAATAGGAATTGTTTTTTCGGCGACTAAATCTCCATATATTTCCTTTTCCTTTTGCCGAATCAATCGGGTTGCATCATAACCATTCATAACAGGCATTTCCATATCCATCCAAATAAAATGAGGTTGCCATTCTTCCCAAATTTGCACGCCTTCTTTACCATTTTCAGCAATGCGAACGTCAAAACCGACAGATATCAGTAATTTGGAAAGAAGCGTACTATTTTCAAGTCGATCTTCAACAATTAACAAACGATAAATTATTCGATTGTCAGCAAGAGAGATGACCCGTTTGGTTTCGATGGTTTTAGGTAGGTGTTCTTCAGAAGCGAGTTGAACGGTAAGGTTAATAATAAAAGTCGTTCCTTCCTCGATAACGCTGCGAACGGAAATATCACCTCCCATTAATTCTATAAATTGTTTGCTAATGGGCAATCCCAAGCCCGTTCCTTCTTGGAAACTACGATTCATTTTACTTTGTACGAAAGGTTTAAAAAGTTCATTGATTTCTTCTGGAGGAATGCCTCTGCCGCTATCGCCAATTTCAAAGGTTAAATTTGTTCTTGGTTGTTGGTTGCTTGCACTGCTTGCCTCGAGCGAAGTCGAAGGGAGCAAAGCCGAAGTGTTGGTTGTTGGTTCGTCGGTTACAAAGAGTTCGTCGCCTAGGGTTGAATAAGGAGAAGGTCTAACTCGCAGGGTAACGCCGCCTTGCTCGGTAAATTTAATGGCATTCCCGAGTAAATTAATCAGAACTTGACGCAATTTTCCTTCGTCGGTTTTCACCGATCGCGGCAGTTCGGGATCGAGATTAAAAACCAATTGCAATCCTTTGGTTGCTGCTTTCATTTGCAACATGGCGGAAATACTATTGAGCAGTTCGACCAAATCGAAGACATTTTCGACCAATACCGTGCGCCCGGCTTCAATTTTCGATAAGTCTAAAATATCATTAATTAAAGCGAGTAAATGTTCGCCACTGCGGTTGATAATATTGAGATGTTCTGTTTGTTCGGCACTTAAAGACGCATCGCGGGTCATGAGTTGACTAAAGCCGAGAATAGCGTTCAAGGGAGTACGGAGTTCGTGACTCATTTTGGCCAAAAATTGACTTTTGGCCATATTAGCGGCATCGGCTTGCTCTTTAGCTTCCTTGAGGACTTGTTCGGCTTGTTTGCGTCGGGTAATATTACGAATAATCGCGATCGCTTGGTTGTTGGTCAGGCGTAATAATCGCACTTCATAGTAATATTTTTTCTCTTCAATGGTTAAAGAATGTTCGAGGCTGAAAATGGGTTGGTCTTTGCGAACCCAATTGAGAGCTTCCTCGAATTTCCGCGCGACTTTTTCCGGGAGAAAGTCTTGTAAGTATTTGCCAATGGGTTCGATGAGGGGAACGTAAACATCTTCATTGGTGTGGCCGGGTTTATAATCTAAAATCCTGCCATCGCAATCGAGGCGTAAAAAGAGATCGGGAATGGCTGCTCGCATTTGCGTATTGACTTCGAGGAGTTCTCGAGAACTCAATTCCATGCTGCGTTCGAGCATGAGGCGATCTGCATCGGATTGTTCGTAAGCATTGCCGATCGCTTGAATAAATTTTTCTAAATCGGGGGGAATATCTTCGGGATTGACTATACCGAGATACCGCTTAAGCTGACGTTTTAACAATCGGTGCATTGTTTCAAGTATCGACGAACGGTTTAGTCTGACAATAATCGTCTAGCAATATTTATCACAAATTGACGTATTATTGACTACCGATCAACCAATAGGTTGTCATTCTTCCCTTGCCTTTGATAGATATTATTCCCCGTCTTTCTAGGATATACTTTTTTGGCAATAAGCGAGCGACTCTCTCCGTGACTTGTATCTTTCCCGGTTGCCCTTGGGATTCCATACGCGAGGCGGTATTGACGGTATCTCCCCAAAGATCGTAAATAAATTTTTTGATCCCGATCACTCCCGCAACAACTACTCCAGTCTCGATGCCAATGCGAAGTTGAAGGTTTTGGCCGGTAGAATCGTTAAATTTTTGAATTTCGTCCGGCATCTCCAAGGCCATGTTTGCAATGGCTTCGAGACTGTCTTCTCGGGGAATGGGCAGCCCCCCTGCTGCTAAATAGGCATCGCCGATGGTTTTAATTTTTTCCACACCGTGTTTTTCGGCGAGGCGATCGAAACGCGAAAAAATATCATTGAGGATGCTGACTAATTCTAAGGGCTGCATTTGGGCGGAGAACGGGGTAAATCCGACGAGATCGGCAAAGAGTATGGCGGTATTGGAGTATTGTTCGGCAAGAGTTCCTCGGGCTTCTTTCAATTGTTCGGCGATGGTTTCCGGAAGAATATTGAGGAGGAGGCGATCGGATTTATGCTTTTCTCGACGCAGGGCTTGTTCTGCTTGAATGCGATCGCTAACATCACTTTGCACGCCAACAAAATGAGTGAGGATGCCGCGATCGTCGTAAATGGGAGAGATTGCCAGTTCGTTCCAAAAAAACTTGCCGTCTTTGCGATAGTTGCGAAGGATGACGGTGCAAGATTCTCCGGCTTTGATGGCGGCTCGGAGGTCGTCGAGGACGGGTTGTTGATTTTCTTCTCCTTGCAGAAAGCGACAATTCGTCCCCAAGACTTCTGCTGCACTGTAGCCGGTGATGCGCTCGAAGGCGGGATTCACGTAAATTAAGGGCATATCCGGTAGGGTGGCATCGGCAATCACAATTCCGACGGTACTGGCTTCGATGGCGCGATCTCGCAATTTTACGGCTTCTCGGACGGTGTTGCGATAGTCGCTGGAGCCTCGCCATTGCCTTTCGGTGACATCTCGGGCGATGCCCAAGCAGATTCCCTCTCGAGGGGGCGACCATCGCCAAGTCAGCCAGCGATAGCTGCCATTTTTACAGAGAAAGCGATGTTTGTATTGCAAGGGGCATCGAGGGGGATGTTCTGCGCTTTGTTGCTCGAGTTCCCAAGTCATTTCTACATCGTCGGGATGAATGAAATCCCACCACGATCGCGATCGCAATTCTGGCAAACTCCAGCCCGAGACTTGCTCCCACACTCCGTTCAATTCCTGAAAATAGCCGTCGCGATCGCGAATGCACGCTAAGTCCGGGCATAAATCAAAAAAGGCTTGCAGGCGATCGTCGGCGTTGAGGGCGGGCATTCGTTAGTAATGGATAGATGTTAACTTTATTTCTTTTCTCATCAAACACGCAACACTTTCAGGAATCGCACCCTTGTTTATTTTATCCCGTTATGGTTCGAGGGTTGCTTTCTGTTTCGTTGCGTGCCAAGGGAAACCCGGTCGCTTAGTCGTTCCTGTAACGGGATTGAGAGCGCGACACTTAGCTGGCTAGTGCAATATCAGTCCAGAAAGTCTCTTTTCGAAACGGAAAAAATTCCACCATCATTTGAAGCAGATATTTATCGCCTTAATATTTCTTTCCCTCACTTTCAAAAAACGATTGACCTTACTGAAGGATCATGAGGATTGAGGTGAGATCTGAGAGTGTATTCGCTAAAATACGAAAAGCATTCTCGGTGAGGTTTAAAATAGTGAGAACAATTGCACCAGTTCTAGCCATAGCGATGGTTTTATCGCTAAATTCCCCCGCTTGGAGTCATTCGGGAAGGACAAATTCGAGTGGATGCCATCACAATCACAGGACGGGGGACTACCATTGTCACGGTGGTGGCTCTGGCACTTCGACACCGAGAACCCATTGCCGGACGGAGACTTTTACGGCATATCGTTCGACTGTCTACCAAGGGAGTCGCGTTTTCAGGACTTCAGATGTTGAGGCATCTCGCACCAATTTCAGATTGGGAGGAAGAGATGGGATTTTGTCCACCTACAATGTCAGCGATCTCAAGGTTAGATACTTTGCTTTTATAGATAGCGATAACAAAAATAAAATATTGGTTTCTTTCAACAACGGTGATTGGGTTAGAGTCAATACGTTTGCTGAATATGATTCGGTGAGAACTGCTCAATTTGCAGCAAACGCCTTGGGCATAACGCGAGAGGAGTTCAAGACAGAAACAAGAAACAGGCGCATTTGCAGATAAATTAGCCAGTCAGGTTCGTTATTAGCGCATCTGACGCGTTGGCGATCGCACTTATCCTATCTTGGTTCGGGAGTTGCTTTCGGTTTCGCTGCGGGCCACAATGCAAAAATTTTGCCTACTTTTTGCTTGCGGGAGGAAAAGCCGATGAATAATCAACCCAATCTTGAGACATTTTTAAAGGTTATCAATCAACCTTCGTGGAACTAGACGGTAATTCCCGATCGCGAGTTATCTATCGATTGCCCGAGGGAAGGGATAGCCCGTGTTTTCATCCGCAATTGGTGCGATAGTATTGTCGGCGGGCATCGCAGAACATTCTTTAAAGATTAGTATAAAAGAATCCCCAATCCTTGAGAACCATGACGATTACTCCAACTCAAGCCCAAACCCAATTACCCGACCATACTCAGTTACCGTGGGAGGATGGAGAAATCGTGAAGAACTTCCAAGAACATCCCCAAAGCATCTTACTCACTGACTCCATCGCCCCCATTCTCAATCGCCTGCATCCAGACGGACGCTATGACATCGGGCAAGATAGCGGCATCTATTGGCGCGTGACTAACCCTCCCCTCAAAGGCTGCGTCTCTCCCGATTGGTTCTACGTCCCCAATATCCCTCCTTTGTTGGACGGACAGATGCGACGCTCTTACGTCCTTTGGCAAGAGCGGATTTCTCCTGCGATCGTCTTGGAGTTCGTATCGGGGAATGGTGCGGAAGAACGAGACAGAACTCCAGAAACGGGGAAGTTTTGGGTATACGAGACCCAAATCCAACCGGAATATTACGGCATCTATGAGGTGCAACGCCAAAGTGTGGAGGTGTACCGCTTGGTCAACGGTCGCTATCAACGGATGACTCCCAACGGACGCGGACATTTCCCGATTGAGTCGATGGGAGTCGAGTTGGGGATTTGGCAAGGGGTCTACCAAAACCGAGATTTACCTTGGATGCGCTGGTGGGATAGTGAGGGTAATTTGTTGCTTGCTGGTGCCGAACGTGCAGAACGGGAACGACGAGAGAAGGAACGAGAACGGCTAGAGAAAGAGCGAGAGCGAGAACGTGCCGAACGTGCCGAGTTAGGAGAACGGCAAGAACGACGGGAGAAAGAACGAGAACGGCTAGAGAAAGAGCAAGCACAAGCGGCGTTGCAGCAATTACGAGATCGCCTCCTCGCTCGAGGCATCGATCCTGACAACCTCTCAACGGAGGACAGTTAGACCCAATCTTGAGGCATTTTTAAAGGTTCTCAATTAGTCAGTAAGGTACGTTAGCGATCTGACTAGCTACTCGCTATACCGGAGGCTATACAGCACTCTACGGCAATATAAGTATATTTACGGATTGACGATGTAGTGGTTTATAGAGTATCTTAAGAATAACAAAACCCGCCAAGCCTCTGTTATAAGCTCAAATCGGCGGGTCACTCTTTTTTATTGCTATGTAAGATGCACTTCGATAAAAAACCCTTGAGTATTGATGAGCATATTAAGTTGTTGCAAGATCGAGGAATGTTAATTGAGAATCTTGATATTGCCCGCCATTCATTAAGCCATATTAATTATTATCGGTTATCTGGATATTGGCTGCCCTTTGAGGAGGATCGTACAAGTATAATTCACAAATTTAAAGCTGGAACTAAATTTGAAGAGGTTTTGAACTTATACAATTTTGACCGAAAGTTAAGGTTACAAGTTTTAAAAGCAGTTGAATATATTGAGGGGTCTTTGCGAAGACAATGGGCTTATTTTATGGCTGATCATCATGGTTCTCATAGCTATCTAAATGAATATTTAGCTAAAAATCTAGAACATTTTAAAGAGAATCTTGACCGACTTAAACAAGAAACCAAACGCTCTAAAGAAATTTTTATTAAGCATTATCGTGATAAGTATAGCAGTCCCGAACTCCCTCCAATATGGTCAGTTTGTGAAGTAATGTCATTAGGCTTACTTTCTCGATGGTTTAGGAATCTAAAAAATAATAAAACTCGCAAAGCAATTGCCAAAATATACAGATTAAACCACAAATTTTTAGAGAATTTTATTTATCATTTGACAATAGTACGAAATATTTGTGCTCATCATGGCCGACTCTGGAATCGTAAATTGACAGTGACAATCACGTCTCCTCGAAATTTGGAAGAACTTTCTAGCAATTTTAATCTATCTCAAAAGCATCGTCTCTATAATACGCTAGTAGTATCGATTTGGATGTTGAATATTATCAATCCTAACAATTTTTGGTCAAAGCAAGTTTTAGATTTAATCGATCTGCATAAGATCGATGTTGCTAAGATGGGATTTCCTGAAAATTATCGGAATTATCCCATTTGGAATCTTTAAGGAAAACGATTTTACGCAATTTGACGGAAGCCAATCACCTCGTCGGACGAAACGAGATTGGTGATATTCCTCTAGGTCAATCAGCATCCTCCCCCATCTCAAACCCCCCGACTCATGGCAGTACGAGGGGTTATTGTTTTGTTCAATGGTGGGGTGGGTGTGGGGTCAGTCTTTTTTTTAGGAGGTACGTACTCAATCAAGTCTCTTTCATTGATAATCTGGCCGTCCTCTAGATTTTGTGCCAGATCATTGAGCCCGTTTAGCAATTCCCCCAAGCGCTTACCGTCAATCCGAGGCATAGTTTCCGCGTTTCTGAGATTAGAGACAGCATTATCGCTGAGTTGCAGCAATCCAGCTAGATCGCTACCTTTAACGCGATGATGTGCCATCACCTCGTTAAGTTTCCAGCGAATCGTCGTGACAGGCATCTCGATTACTCTCTCAATTGGCTCTTTTTGAGGTTTTATCGATGGCAAACGAACATTATTGAGTAGAGGATTAAACCATACAATCAGTGCATCCTCAATGGCTGGTAACAAGTCAACATCGCTAATTTTCAGGTAGGCAATTTTTATCTTTCCTATTTCCTCTAAAGTCTTTTCTCGATGATGATTTCTCCACCTTTGGTTTATATCTTGCGATCGCCCAATGTACTGAATGTTTCCTAAACTATCGATTGCAAAGTAAATACCGGGAATGGCAGGAAGTTTTTTGCGATCGCACAACGGGACGGCTGGAAGATTGGCGAGATTGATTGACTTGGGATCAATTAGATGTTGCATTTTCTTCACTTCTTTCACGAACAATTATGTCACCGGGATCGCAATCCAATGCAATGCAAAGTCTATCAAGAGTCTCAAATGTCAGAGATTTTGCGATCCCTTGCTCGATTTTTTGGATAGTTTGTGGACTCATCTCAATTTTGTTGGCCAGTTGATTTTGCGAAAGCCCTCTGCCCTCTCTAAGTTCTTTTAACAGAATTTTCAAGGTCATTTTCCAAACTCTCTACTCATATTATAAGGGGTACTCTTTAAACGGGTATCCTTATTGATATTAGTGCAACTTATAGTACAGCACTAAGCATATCACTAATAATAATATCACCCTCATTGACTATTACTTTAAAGGATATTACTATTAAGGATATAGGGTGAACGGAAAGCCCACCGCAAGCCGACTAAAGGGCAAACAAAGAAAAAACGCGATCGCTCAAAAACAACCGCGCCAAACAATATCTAAAGGAATTTTAACATGACCACCGCAACCGCTCTGAAGCTCAACCCCACAGACCTCGAACTCGTCGCCAAAGTCGCCACCCGCGACCTCTGCCACAACACGGCGATCGCAGCCTCGGACATTCGCGCCGTCACCCTGCGAGAGGGGATGGTTGATATTTACTTCACCGAAGGCGGCAAAACCATCGTTCCCATCGCCCAATTTAAAGCCTGGATCGCCGAGTATAAAGCACAATCCCAACTCTCCGAAGAACAACAAGAAATTCTCGAAGTCGCGATCGCTTCCCCCTTCCAGTCCGAAATCGACTTCCAAAATGCGATCGCTTCCTTCTACCTCGACGAGTCCCGCTTTGTTGGCACCGTTCGCAAAGACTGCCACCTCTGGACGGCGATCGCAGAAAGCACCACAACCGTACACGAGTCAGCCGAGGAAGCCGTCCGATCTCTCATCACCCGCACCGACGAAAAATAGCACGGGAAAAGCGATCGCCTCACCTCACCTGAAACCATCGATAAAAACGCCTTCCTTGCGATCGCGCCTAGCGCCGTAAATGGAGCGTAACCCAATCCACTCAACTGCTCCTATTGAAAGGAATTCCCATGATTTTAGAAAAAATCTAATCTTATTCTAGAGATTTATTGATTTTATTCTAGAATTATCTTAGACTAAGAGCAGTACGCAGAGTGAGGACACATGGTATCAAAAAAAGACGATCCCGAATACGGACAGATTTCCGGCTTTCTCCCTAAAGAATTAATCGAGCAGTTCAAACAACGCTGTAACGACGAAAGAATCACCTTTTCCGACGGAATGGAATCCGCCTTTGAAGCGTGGCTTAACGCCGATAATTTTCTGAGAAAATTGGTTGCCAGAGAGCGTCCCGACGATTCTCAAGTCGTGGAATTAGCGCACGATCTCGGACTAGAAACCGCCGACCTCTTAAAGATAGTCAATATCGTCATCGGCTACAAAAACGGAGATATCACCGACGATGGAAATAACGGAACTTGAAACAATTCTCAGAGTTCTCAATCAAAAAAATTGGGATTGGTATCCTTGCGCTCGGGTTCTGATTGTTCTGATTCCCCAGCGGAAAAATGCCCGAATATTTTTGAGACAATGGATTCAACCCCTAAAAAGATTGGCTGCAAATTTCCAATGCGATTCGGTTTTAATTCGCTGTCGCGACCACCCCAAACCCTTTGTTCTTCCTTTAAAGGAGAGATAAATGCAAACCGCTTCAGAATCTTTCATCCAACCCGATCGAACGCCTGCAAACACCTCCACACCCGTAGAATCACCAATCGAATTAGAAGAAGCGATCGAAATGCTAGATGATGCGAAAATCAATCTTGTTTGTCAATGCTTTCGCCTGATGCTATCCGAAGGTTTAACATGGCGGGAGATTATCGCCGTCATTTCCGCTCGCGTTTCTTCCGAATCGAGACAAGAAACAATCGCCGACCTCGAAAATATCGCCAAAACCCTCACTCTTTCCCCTGCTGACTTTTCAGCGTAAATCTCACCTATCAAAAAAGCGATCGCTCCTCCGCCATAATCTCCGAAAAACCCTGAGTTTGAAGTGTTTCAGGGATTTTACCGCACGCACATTAGCGATCGCACAGGGGTGACAAAGCGCATCCATCTTAAATTTGTTGGGGAAAGCGATCGTAACCCCCGAATCAGAGCGGTCTTTGCATCTCGGTAGAACATCAGTCTCAATTTCTGTTATCCTATCTCCATTGAATAAATCTTCATTAATCCGTGACTCGCTTTCTTCACGACCAATTTGCCAAGCAATATCTCAGCGAACTCCTGTCTCCCCTCGGTCAGGTTGAAACCAGTAAAGAAATTCACCCCGAAGGTCGTCAGATTGACCTTTTATTTACACCTTCCCCTGCTGGAGGAGAACAACGAAAAGACTTGGGATTGTTGGGACAACTGACCGTCACTCCAGCACTGCTTGAACCCTTCCGCAATCCAGTGACTTCTAGCGATATTCGCACTTGCATCATTAAATTGTTCGTCGTTATCTCAGAATTTGAACGAGAGGCCAAGCGCAAGAAAATTCCGGTGAATGAACGGGAATTCCCTCAACTGTGGATACTGACCCCGACCGCATCCTCGAATTTACTTCAACAATTTGGATTTCATCCCTCTCCCAAAGAAGAAGAACAAGGGATTTATCGTTTGAAGCCGGGTTGGAGAACGGCAATTATCGCAATTCATCAACTACCCCAAACCCCAAAAACCCTGTGGTTGAGGCTGTTAGGACGAGGACGAGTACAGCAAAGAGCCGTCAGAGAACTTGAAGCCTTGCCCCGCGAGAACCGTTTGCGAGGGAATGTTATAAAATTGGTGAAAGAACTGATTTCTCTGTTAGCCAAACGACAGAACAAAGAACAAGATCTCGATCGCGATGACAAGGAGTTAATTATGACCTTGACACAACTGTATGAAGAGGCAATGGCAGAAATTCGCCAACAAGCCAAAGAAGAAGGCCGAGAAGAAGGCCGAGAAGAAGGCCGAGAAGAAGGCCGAGAAGAAGGGCTTCAACGAGGCAAAGAAGAAGGCCGAGAAGAGGGAGAAAAACAGGCGACCGTGCGTTTGATTGAAAATCTTTTCCGCGTGCGCTTTGGAGAGATTGACGAAGCACTCGCGGAAATTATCGAACCCATTATGAAATTGTCCTCTGAAGAATTTACCCCCCTCCTTTTACAATTGTCTCGCGAAGACTTAATCGATCGCTTTCAAAAACAAGAAGAGACTAGCGATCGCCGTTCTGAAGATTGAGAACGTTGAAAAACGCGATCGCATTGGGTCTCTTTTCTCTTTCCGAGCGATCGCACCTTGTCAAAAAAGGCTCGACAAACCGATACGGGTGACGGGTAACTGGTGAGTGTTAAAACTCCACCCGATCGCGTCCGGAAGCCTTGGCGCGATATAAGGCTGCATCTGCCGCACCGATGAGATCGTCTATGGTTGCATTTCGATGGGGAAATTGGCTGGCCGCTCCTAAAGAAATCGTAAGATAAGAATGAATTGACGATTGAGAATGCTCGATTTGCAACTCTCGCACTCGTTCTTGAATCTGACGGGCAATTACTACAGCCTCCTCGAGGAGGGTATTCGGCAAAATTGCGGCAAATTCTTCCCCACCATAGCGAGCGGCAATGTCTGACGATCGCTTGCTACAGGCACGGATGGCTCGGGCAACGGCCTTTAAACACTCATCTCCCTGTTGATGACCGTAGGTGTCATTGTAACGCTTGAAAAAGTCGATATCGACTAAAACCAAAGAGAGAGGATTGCGTTCTCGCTGCATTTGCTGCCATTCTTTCTGTAAGATTTCATCAAATCGCCGTCGGTTGGCCAATCCCGTCAAACCGTCTAAATTAGCCAGATTTTTTAACTCGCGGTTGGCAGCTTCGAGTTGGGCCAGCAACTCTCCTTGTTGCACGGCGATCGCCACTTGCATGGCAAGAGAACCCAAAATTTCGAGTTCTTCTTCGTGCCATTCTCGCGGGTTGCGGCATTGGTGCACGACGATCGCCCCCCAAAGTCCCCTCTCGAGAGGGGGTTTGGGAAGGTGGCTCTTAAAAATCGGGACGATACATTGGGAGCAAACTTGCCATTGCTGCAAAAAATCCTGTAATGCGGGAGAAAGGGCTGGCGTGGTGGCACTCGCGATCGCGCAGGTAGGCTGACTGTTCTCTTCCCACTCGCGCGCGATTTGCGAAAGCCATTCTTCTTCGACGATCTCACCTTGTAGGGAAGGCCATGTTGCCGAGATCGATTCAACTGCCACTCGATAGGTGCGATCGCTTTCTCGACGACAAATGGAAACGCGATCGGCTTGTAAAAATTGTTGAATTTCTTTAACGGTTTGCTGGAGAATATCTTCAACGGCTAAAGATTGGCGGATGCGTTCGGAGATTGTTCTTAGGAGGCGTTCTCGCTCGGCTTGTCGCCAAAGGGAAAGTTCGGCCCGTTGGCGTTCGGTAATATCGACGGATACTCCCAATATTAAAGTTTTCCCCTCGGGAGAAACAAAGGGCGTTTTTGTGGTTTGAAACCAGCGAATTTCTCGGGTTTGGCGATCGAAGAGCGGTTCGGTGGCAATAGTTGCGATCTTCAGAGTTTCAACTTTTTTTCCCGCTCCAGAAAAATTCCTCTGATTTGGTGGGAAATTGCCTCCAAAATCAGCTTTGGTTTTTCCGAGTAAATTCTCCACTGTCGTATCGTACAGTTTCGCCAAAGCATGATTGGCAAGTGTAAACTTACCGCCTTCATCAGTAACATAAATCAAATTGGGATTGGCATCAATCGTTAATCGCAAAAATTTTTGTCGCTCTTTTAAAACAGTTTCTATTTTTTTTCGTTCTTCAATTTCTCGTTGCAGGCGGATATTTTGTACCCGCAGCCGTTCTTGTTGTTGAACTATAGTGAGTTGATGTTCGACTCGCGCTAAAACTTCTTCAATTTGGAAGGGCTTGCTAATATAATCTGCCCCCCCGACTTGAAAGGCACGAACGCGAGTTGCGGGATCGTGTTTGGCGCTGAGAAAAATAATGGGAATGCTTTGGGTTTTCGGGTCATCCTTCAAGTACCGACATACTTCATAGCCATTCATTTCCGGCATCATAATATCGAGGAGAATTAAATCCGGCGGATCGCGGTCAATGGCTTGCAATGCCTGATTTGCCGTAATAGTTTGCCGAACTTCGTACCCTTGTTTAACTAACATTTCAAACAACAAGCGTACATTTTCCGGAATATCATCGACGACCAGAATATCCCCTTTAATTGTGAATCCTACATGACTTTCCATTTTAACGAGAGAAGAATAAGATAAAAGTGAAAAACAGCCACTTTCTCTTCTTCTCGAGCGATCGATTTCTTCTCAATTATCCACTTTCAGTTGGGGGATCGTAAAGTAAAATATCGAATCGATATAAACGCGAGTCTATCGGAAAATCTTAATCTTTTGGATTTCTACAAATTTTTAACAATTTCCTCATTTATTTAAACGCTTAATATTAATGTTAAAGCCTCTTCCTGTCAAACAGAATTGCGATTATAAGATTGTCTCGCTCATCGCATCATCCCCAGTTTTCTCTTCTACTCCAGCAAGTTCGATTAATTCGATAATGCGCTCAAAATGAAGATTATCAACCAGAGAAAGCAGGGCTTGCTGCAATTCGGTGCGGTTTGCCAGAAATTCCTCAATCCGTTCGCGCAATTGTCGCCCTCGGGCGCACAGGGCTAATTGATGGAGTTGCGATCGCTCTTCTAGAGAGAGTTGTTGGAGATCGGCTGGCGTTAACTGCACCGAAGGAGAAGCCGACAGCAAGGAGAAGGAGGCATCGGCAATATTTTCATAGCGATAGCGCACCCCTAAATGAAGGGCAATTTTCTCGAGCAGGTCGTTTTCCGAGAATGGTTTGACAATGAGATCGTCGCACCCTGCCGCCAAAATAGAAGGACGTTGCGACTCGAAGGCACTTGCTGTTAAGGCGATAATGGGAATCCCCTCGCTGCCTTGTCCCGTTGCTTCCTCCTGCAAGCGAATTGCTCGCGTTGCTTCGTAACCGTCTAGAACGGGCATTTGCATATCCATGAAAATTAAATGAGGCTGCCATTCTTGCCAAAAGGCGATCGCTTCGCGTCCGTTCGTCGCTTCGCGGCAGGTAAAGCCGATCGCAACCAGCAATTCCCGCAACAATCTGCGATTCGTCCAGCGATCCTCGACGATGAGAATGCGATAGGGGATTTCTCCCGACTCGAGACCGATAATGCGGCGATCGCTCGAAGTTGCAGACGCATCCTGCTTTTCAACAACGAAACAAGCAATGGAAAACGCAAACATCGAACCTCGTCCGAGGGTGCTTTCCACCTCGATATCTCCTCCGAGCAAGCGCGCAAAATGGCGGCTAATGGTCAGACCCAATCCCGTCCCTTCTGTGGTTTTTTGGCGGGAATTGGTTTGCACGAACGCATCAAATAACGTCTCGAGTTCTTCTGGGGCAATGCCCACCCCTGTATCTTCAATGACGAATCTTATAGTTATTGGATTGGTGACTGGTGACTGGTGACTGGTGACTGATACGCTGATGCTGCCTCGCTCGGTAAATTTAATGGCATTCCCGATCAAATTGATCAAAGTCGATCGCAATTTTTTACGATCGCTTTGGATAAATTGGGGGAGCTCGGCAGAACGATGGAACGTCAAAGATAATCCTTTCGATTCTGCTTTGAGTTGCAGCATCGATTGAAGATTGTCAAGAAGTTCAAAGAGATCGAATCCTTCAAGATCGAGGGAAATGCGCCCGGCTTCGATTTTCGATAAATCTAAAATGTCGTTGATCAACGATAGCAAATGCTCTCCCGAGCGACTGATAATCTCGACATATTCCTGCTCTTCAGAGGGTAACAAAGACGATCGTGCCATGATTTGCGTAAAACCGAGAATGGCATTGAGAGGAGTGCGAAGTTCGTGACTCATGTTGGCCAAAAATTCGCTCTTTGCACGGTTAGCCGTATCGGCAGCTTCTTTAGCTTGTTGTAATTGCAATTGAACTTGTTTTTCTTGGTCGAGTTTCTCGGAGAGTTGGCGATATAATTCCGCTTGCTGGATGGCGATCGCCACTTGCACGGCAAGTTGCTCGAGCAAGGTTGTTTCCCAAGGCTGCCACTGGCGCGTTGTTTGGCATTGGTGAACGATCAGCAAACCCCAGAGATCGCTTTGTTGCAGGAGGGGAACGACAAGAGAGGATTTGATGCCCAATACTTGTAAATAGTCTCGCAGGCAATCTGGCATCTCCTCGTTTTCGTTGAGGAGAGAGAGAATCCTCGCCCTGCCTTGGTAGTAATTTTGATAGCAATCGCGATGCAGGACTTCTTCTTGAATTTCCAAACCCAAGAGGCACTCTTGCCCCTCCACAATGGATTCGTGGGTAATAATCCCTTTATTCTCGGGATAGTAGCGGAAAATGAGAACGCGATCGGCACTCAAAAGCTGACGGACTTCTCGAGCGGTGGTATTAAGAATATCGTCCAATTGCAAAGATTGTCGGACGTGGCGAGCAATTTGTCCCAACAAGCGCTCTCGTTCCATTTGCTGTCTGAGGGTTTCTTCGGCTTCCTTGCGATGGGTAATCTCGATCGCGGCGCCGGTTAAACCGATAATGCGTCCGGAACGAAAACGCAAGGGTTCAAAAGTCATATCGTAATAGAGAACCCGACCGTTGTAGAAAATTGATGTTTCCACCCGAGTTCCCTTGCCGCTTTCGAGCACGCCTTGTTTGATACGATTGAGGCGTTCGGCGGTTTCGGGATCGAAGAGGTCTTCGTCTCGCCTGCCGATAAAGTCTTTGGGGGTGAAAGGCTTGAAGGTATTGTAAATCCAAGTGTAGTAAAGATTGATATCTTGATGGAAGACAACCACTGGAGAGGTTTGCAAAACCACGCGAAAGCGTTCTTCGCTTTCTTGCAATTCGGTTTCGGCGAGTTTGCGCTTGACGATTTCTTGTTGGAGTTTCTCGATCGCCCCGCCTAAATCTCGGGTAGTCTGCTCGACAGTAATTCCCAATTCGGCATTGGCCTTTCGCAGGGCCTCTTCGGCTTGCTTGCGTTCGCTGTTATCAAAAGAAATCTCCACGATGCCGACTAACTCTCCGGCTTCGTTATAAACTGGAGAATCGATGACCATTGCGGGAAATTCTCTCCCATCTCGTTGCTTCACCTGAAACTCGCCGTACCAACTTTCTCCCCGATACAGAGATTGCATCATTTCTGCGGCATTCTTTCGGGGGGTATTGGATGGGATCGCATCAAGGATATTTCGTCCGATTGTCTCTGCGGCTAACCGGCCGTAAAGGATTTGGGCTCCTCGATTCCAATAAGTAATCGTTCCCATCAGGTCCGTGGCAATGACGGCGTGATCCACCATATCGAGCAGCCGTGCTTGAAAATAAAGCGCGCTTCTGGCCTGTTTTCGTTCCTGAATTTCTTGTTGGAGTTGTTGATTGATCTCGAGCAGTTCGTTTGTTCTTCGTTCGACCAATTCTTCGAGACGTTCGCGATATTCTTGCAGTTGTGCTTCGACTTCCTTGCGATCGCTGATATCGACGGCAACTCCGAGAATTTCTTTGGGAGAGCCATGGGAGGTGCGAGAAAAAATAATATCGCGGCTGTACAGCCATCGCCATTGACCTTGCTTGTGACGGATGCGGTATTCGGTTTTAATCACATCGCCATCGTTGGCCTTTTGGAAGCGTTGCCGGCGTTGAGGCCACAACTCCAGATCCTCGGGGTGGAGAATCTCTTGCAAGAGGCGATCGCCCATGGCGTGAATTTCTTCGCTGGAGTAACCCAAGACTCCGAGATCGCCATTAAGATAGACGTTTTTGTTTTCGATGAGATCGTAAATATACAGCAGGCTGGGACTGGCATCGGCGACCCGCTCGATAAAATGCTGGCTTCTTTGCAATCGTTCGGCTGCCTGTTGGCGATCGCTGATATCTCGCAAAATTATTGTAAAAATCTTCTCGCCATCGATCTCCAACAAAGAAATCGAGGCTTCGACTGGAAACTCTTCCCCCTTTTTACGGCGACCGACAATCGTACCGAGATCGCCCATTGTTCCGATGCCGTCCGCAGCTCGGGCGAAGCGATCCGCGTCCTGTTGGTCGATGTCTGTGGCAAACTCTGGCAAAAGAAGATTGAGAGATTTCCCCATCACTTCCTCGCTGTTATAGCCGAAAATTTTCTCCGCTCCGCGATTGAAGAGCGCGATCTGTTGGTGAATATTGATGGAGATAATGGCATCGTCAGCAATCTCTAAAATTCCTGCCAGTCGCGATCGCGAGGCTTCAAGAGCGAGTTCTGCTTGCTTTCTTTGGGTAATATCTTCCCAAATTCCGGCAAGGCGAACGATTTTTCTACGTTCGTCATGAATGGGAAAGATTCTCGCACAAATCCAACGGATTTGACTGTTGCTCGTTTGCACGCGATATTCGCAGGAATTTGGACTCTCGAATCGATCGGGGTTTAACAGAGTGCAAGCAACCTCTCGATCCTCGGGATGGACCGCGGCCAACCAAGAGGCGGGATCGGTATAGAGGAGATCCCGCGACTGTCCCCAAATGCGCTCGTAGGCGGGACTCACGTAAAACCAGCGATCGAGTCCGGGGGATGCCAGCCAAAACACGTCTTGGATGTTGTCGGCCATTTGTTGAAAGCGTTCTTTGCTTTCTCGCAGGGCAGTTTCGGCTTCTCTGCGTTCTGTAATATCTCGCAGGGCAATCGCATAGACGGGTTCTGATTGCCATTCCGTTTCTGCGACCCGCATTTCTCCAATCCCCCATTCTCCTTCAGCCCGCAACAGGTTCAGTTCGGCACTTTCTCCCTCCATAACGGGCAATCCAAATTCACTGCCCACCAATTCATTGAGGGAACAATTGAAGAGTTTGGCCGCAACGGGGTTGGCAAAGCGCACGCTCCCTTGGAGATCGATGATGAGAATGCCATCGGAAGTATTGGAGAGGAGTTCGAGGAGTCGCGCCTCGCTTTCGCGAAAAGTTTGTTCGATATGCTTGTATTTAGCGAGTTCTTCGGTGAGGGAGCGATTCTGGGATTTTAATTGATGAATCTCTAAAAGCGATCGCAAAGATCGATTGACAAAAGCGAGGGTCAATTCTTCCCGCAGCCAATAATCGGCAATTCCGGCTTGTTGCCCTGGGATTTCCGTTTCTGGCACATCCGCGAGGAGAACGATCGGAATGGAAAGAGAAAGGGGAAGAAGAGAGGATAAGCGATCGGCAAGAATCCAGACATCCCAATGGCGGCGATCGTCTGGAGAGGGTAGGGTTTGTTCCCAGTGCAACTCGACTCGAGAGCGGCGATCGAGGAGGCTGGTCAACTGTTGGTAATCTGTCGCACTATCGGAAATGAGAAGAATGTGTAGTTTGTCCCCGTCCATCGTCCCTCCTAAGTATGACCTTTTCCTATTGTGGTGGATTTTTTGACGAACGGCGAGAATTCAGTCACCAGTTACCACTTGCGAATCAAAACCCAACACTTCGGCTTTGCGGCTGCTGGGCTTGTCAAAGTACAGTGCAAGCACCCAATAAACAAATTATAATTTTGCTCTGACGGTGAATTGATAGTCGCCTCCTGCTTCGAGTTGGTAGTCGCATCGTTCCAAAAAACGGTTGAGGGGTTCGAGAATTAAGGCGCGTCCGAGGGACGGACGCACGATTAATTGACCCTGACGAAAGTGCCATTGAAATTGCCATTCGTAAGAAGCAGCTTTGACTTCTCCTGCGATGCGTCCCTGCTGCCACGATTGTTGGGTAATGCGGACGTAAGCGGTGGTTTCTGGAAAACTCATGAACGATTATCGATGAACGGCGATCGATGAACGGCGATCGATATGAAATAATAGAATTCATTCTAAGCAAAATTCTAAAGAGAACTGATTATGAGTAACGCAACGGTGGCATGGATTCAGCAATTAGGTACGGCAGGAGAAGATGATGCTTACGATCTTGCCGTGGATTCGGAAGGCAATATTTATGTGACTGGCTATACATCTGGTGCTTTGGCTGGCGAAAATCAAGGGGGGAACGATGCTTGGATTGCCAAGTATAATTCCGAAGGCGAACAACTTTGGGTGCAGCAGTTGGGCACCGCTGGGGAAGATGAATCCAATGGCATTGCGATCGCGCCAGATAACAGCATCTATATTTTGGGTTACACCTACAGTTTTGACAGCAGCGAGAGCCAAATTGCAAGGACGTGGCTGGCAAAATACAATGCTGAAGGCAAGCAGGAATGGCTTAAACCCCTCGCGGAAATTCATCCCCAAATTCCCAACAGTATCGGAGTGGATGGCAAGGGTAATATTTATGTTACCGGTTATGCCGTCCCCACAGAAGGAGATTGGGAGGCTTGGCTGGCAAAATATGACTCGATGGGGGTGAGATTGTGGTGGACTCCTTTAGGAAAATATCACGAAAACGCCTCGACTACGTTAGCCATTGGTTCGGAGGTCAGTCCTCACACGGGACGGACTTATATTAATGTCTACGTGGCAGGCAATACTTCGATGCCCATTGCAGGGCGGGAAGCCATGTCCCATGCTTGGATCGCTCGCTATAGCGGCGAGGGCATTCAAAAATGGATCGTGCCTTTAGGAGATGCGGCGGAAACGGGATGCAATGATATTGCAATCGATCGCCAAGGTTATGTTTATGTTTCTGGCTATACCCAAGGGACAATGGGAGAAGAAAATGCCGGGGGCTATGATGCTTGGGTGGCTAAATATAGCGATGCGGGGGCGCGAGAATGGGTCAAACAGCTTGGCTCTCGACATGATGAGGAATCGACGGGGGTGGCGATCGATGAAGGGGGTAATGTTTATCTTGCGGGCTTTACTTTTGGGACGATGGGGGAAGAAAATGCGGGAGAGTCCGATGCTTGGGTGGCTAAATACGATACTGATGGGACGCAACATTGGATTAAGCAAATCGGTACGTCTGGGGAGGACGGTTGCAATGCGGTGGCTTTGGACGATCGCGGCAATATTTATATTACGGGCTATACCGATGATGCCATGGAGGGAGAAAATGCCGGGCATTACGATGCTTGGTTGGCAAAATTAGTTCAATCTTGAAAATTTGAAAATGGGACGCGACGCATGGTACATCCCTATTTTCGAACTCAAGGCGATCGAGGTCGATTCAGCAGATCCAATCGACCTCTAAAGATTTTAGCGTGAGGCTTCTCGGAATTCAGCTAACAGGAGTTTCAATATAAATATCACTTAAAGCTCTCGCCCGAACTCAAAGCGAAGACAAGATAGTTTTTATGAACCAACAATCGGGAGCTTCACGAAAAAAATTTTTCTTCGTTGCTTAAGTAGATCTACTTGTTGAAAAATCAATACCTACTCTGTAGAGTGGTAATGTAAAAATCGTGTCATTCAGCGATTGCATTTTGGAGTCTGTAATTTTGCAACTTCAAAGAACTATTGTTGAATTATCGCTCAAAAAAGTATGTTTGAACCCATTGACCCTAAAATTCGCGAAAAAGCTGCCATGGCAATAGATGAAGCAGCTGTACATCGGCTCTTCGATCCCATTGCCAATGCCAAAATTCTCTCCCCAGCAGAATGCGACAAGATTTGCACGAATATCTACGCATTGTTGAAACTCACCCGCAATACCGAGCTATCTGATGAGGACTTTTGGACTGAGTTCCAGCAGAGATTTGGCTTTGCAAGCGAAGTGGATAAAATAATCCCCATCAATGCAGCTAATTTATGTCCAGAACCTACTGAATTACTGGATTCGGCCAATACGCTTCGTCTTGCTTACAACAACAATGTGGCCCAACAAGTTCGCATGGCAGAAGGAGAACGGGTACAACAGCTCGAACAGGCCCGCGAACTTCTGGTTGAGGGAGTTGGTTTGGATTCAACGAATCCCGATGATGTGCAAAGTGTTGCTATGGTGCGGAATGCCAGCGAAGCGAATAACGCGATCGGTTGTGGTTTTCGTAACTGGTCTTCGAGCGAGCGTGAAAATGTTGTACTGTGGTCTGAGAATCATCCAACCAATTTAGAAGCATGGCGACTCCGAGCTGAATGGAATAATCCCGAGGGTCTGTTTGATATTATTATCGTAGACTTCGATCCTAACGCTTCAGATGCTGAGATCCAACAAGCTTTTACTGATAACATTAACGAACAAACTCGCTTTTGCGCCTACTCTAAAACCTCAAATGGTAGCGGTTTTCGCATTCCCGATACGGTCACTCAAGGAATTTGGAATCATGTCCAGACGAATAGTTATGACTGTCACATCCATATTGACGGAACGATGGTCTGGGGAGCGGAGTCAGTCAATTTAAGTACGCCCTACTGTCATAGCTTTATATCTAGCGCACACAAGTGGTTTCTCGGTCCTAAGGAAACTGGATTGTTTTGGATGTCGAAAGACAAGGTGCAAAACTTTATGCCGAGCATCTTCGCTTATGATTACAAAATCACGATTGGTGATTGGCAGGATATGCCCGATACCGCACTTCGTTTTGAACTCCTCGGTCAACGCGACGATGTGAACCTGATTACCTTGGCCACTACTCAAATGATGTGGACATCGCTTCAAATTAACAATCCTTACGATCGAGTTGCAGAGCTTGCTACCTACTTAATTGACGGTCTCGAGGCAAGAAATCCGGGCCGATGGACGTTTGTGACTCCCCTGAATCCAGCTCGAAGATGGGGAGTTGTTCGCATTGAGGCACCCATCGGAAATCGGGGAATCAACCTGTACGATTGGATTTACGAAGCATCTGAGTATCGTATTGCCGGCTCGGGTGATGACGCGACTTTCCGTCTCTGTCCTCATATCTACAATACCAAGGCGGATATCGATCTGGCGATCGAAGGCATGAATGCTTGGTATGACCTACCTCAATAATTCGTGAAAAGTAGAGTAGATACAGAAAAAAAGCCCGAAAGATAGTAAAATCTCGACTGAGAAGTGAGGGCGCAAACACTGCGCCCTTAATGTTACGCTTTTAACAAATCCACAGACAAGCGTTTAAACAATAATCGTTCCCCTTCGACATCCCCAAAGATCGTATCACCAGCCGTAAAATTACCTTGCAAAATAGCTTTGGCAATATCGGTTTCTAAATATCGCTGCACGGCTCGTTTTAAAGGTCGCGCCCCATAAACGGGATCGTAACCCAATTCTGCTAGATAATCCAAGGCAGTTTCCGATAGTTTGAGGGCGATTTTTTGCTCGCTCAAACGCTTCTCCAAACGTTGAACTTGGAGTTTGACAATACGCTTTAATTGTTCTTTGATCAAACTGCGGAAGATGATGACTTCATCCACTCGGTTGAGAAATTCGGGACGGAAGTTTTCTCGCATGGCTCCCATGACTTGCGATCGCATCATTTCATAATTGGCATCATCTCCCGCTAACTCTAAAATCGATTGCGAGCCGATATTGCTAGTCATAATAATGATAGAATTTTTAAAGTCTACGGTATGACCTTGAGAATCTGTCAAACGCCCATCATCTAAGATTTGCAACAAGACATTAAATACGTCGTTATGTGCCTTTTCAATCTCATCAAAAAGGATGACCGAATAAGGACGGCGGCGAATGGCTTCGGTTAATTGTCCCCCTTGTTCGTAACCCACATAACCCGGAGGGGCTCCCATCAAACGAGAAACACTGTGTTTCTCCATATATTCCGACATATCGATGCGAACGATCGCTTCTTCGGTATCGAAAAGATTAGCGGCTAATGCTTTACCCAATTCGGTTTTTCCGACTCCCGTAGGTCCGAGGAAAATAAAGCTGGCAATGGGACGATTGGGATCTGCCAACCCCGCCCGAGAGCGTTGAATAGCATCGGCAACGGCAGTGACGGCTTCATCTTGTCCGACGACTCGCTGGTGCAACTCATCCTCTAAATGCAGTAATTTTGCCTTCTCTGATTCCACCAACTTACTGAGGGGAATCCCCGTCCATTTGGAGATAATTTCGGCAATATCCGCTTCTAAAACTTCCTCTCGCAATAAAGATTTGCCACTGGTTTGAATGTCGGCCAATTGACTTTCCGTTTCTTTGATTTGGCGCTGTAAACTGGGTAGTTTATCATAGCGCAATTTGGCAGCGCGTTCGAGTTCGGCGACCCGTTCGGCTTGCTGCATTTCTAAATGGACGCGATCGATTTCTTCTTTAATCGTATTAATTTTATCGATGACCTCTTTTTCCGATTGCCATTGGGCGTTGAGATGGGATTGTTCTTCTTTGAGATCGGCGAGTTCTTTTTCTAAAATCGCAAGGCGATCGCGTGCCGCTTCGTCATTATCTTTTTGTAAGGAAAGTCTCTCCATTTCCAATTGCAAAATCTTGCGATCGACTTCATCGAGTTCCTCGGGTTTGGAAGTAATTTCCATTTTTAACTTGGCTGCGGCTTCGTCTACGAGGTCGATCGCTTTGTCTGGAAGGAAGCGATCGCTAATATAACGGTTGGAAAGCATGGCGGCGGCAACTAAGGCACTATCGGCAATTTTCACCCCGTGGTGAACCTCATAGCGCTCTTTCAGCCCTCGTAAAATGGAGATGGTATCGGCTTCGGTGGGTTCGTCCACCAAGACTTCTTGGAAACGCCGCTCTAACGCCGCATCTTTTTCGATATATTTGCGATACTCATCGAGAGTCGTCGCACCGATACACCGCAGTTCTCCCCGTGCCAGCATGGGTTTGAGGAGATTTCCCGCATCCATTGCCCCTTGGGTAGCACCGGCACCGACGACGGTATGAATTTCATCGATAAAGAGGATAATTTGTCCTTTCGAATCCGTGACCTCTTTTAAAACCGCTTTTAAGCGTTCTTCAAATTCGCCGCGATATTTAGCGCCGGCAATTAACGCCCCCATATCGAGGGCAAACACGCGCCGATCTTTGAGGGAGTCGGGGACATCTTTGCTGATGATACGCTGTGCCAAACCCTCTACGATCGCGGTTTTACCCACCCCCGGTTCCCCAATCAAAACGGGGTTATTTTTCGTGCGACGGGAGAGAATCTGAATCGTGCGGCGAATTTCCTCGTCTCGACCGATCACCGGGTCGAGTTTCCCATCCCGCGCTAGATCCGTCAATTCTCGCCCGTATTTTTCCAATGCGTCGTATTTGCCTTCTGGATTTTGATCCGTCACTTTTTGATTGCCTCGAATTCCCTTAATAATTTCTTTTAACTTATTTTCGCCCAAATCGAATTCCCGAAAGAGGTTGCGACCGAAGCGATCGTCTTTGGGATAGGCGAGGATGAGGTGTTCGATGGAGATATAGTCATCGCCAAACTCTTTGCGAAAGGCCTCGGCGCGATCGCACAGAACATCCAAACTGCGTCCTAAATAGATCGAGTCGCTGGTTTGGGAGACTTTCGGCTGGCGGGCGATAAATTCATCGGTGCGATCGCGCAATTTTTGCACGCTGACGTTGGCTTTATTAAAAATACTGCTGGCGAGTCCCTCTTGTTCGAGGAGTGCCTTCATTAAATGTTCGCTTTCGAGTTGTTGATTTTTATTTTGTTTGGCAATTTCTGGGGTTTTAACGATGGCTTGCCATGCTTTTTCGGTAAATTGTTGGGGGTTGGTGGGCTGCATTTTTCTCCTCCAAAAACGAGCGATCGCGACGTTTGGCTCTAGCCGTATCGCCTCGGTCTATGGCTATTGTAAAATCCCGTTGGGGGTTTTCTTTACGGGAAAATACGCCTTTGGGAGGGTGGGTTTCCGGTCTCGTAGGGTTTAAGGGGCGATCGCTGGCGATCTCGAACTTCTGAATTCTCCTGCTGTATTAAGGAGGGTTGGGGGGAGCGAATTAATTTGAGTTACGCTATTGCGAGATCTGTCGTTGTTCCCCTGTTAACGCCCTCCCTTGATAAGCTAAGAATATCCAAGACAAACTGGCTCTTCCTCTTGGCATCTCGAAAACTATGGAACCCGATCGCCTTCCTCCGAAAAAATTTCCTCGCGTCCCCTTCGAACGGCGCTTTTATGCCTTTGTTATCGATTTAACGGTGACTTGGCTGCTGAGTACCTTTGCGGGGACGGGAGCGGTACAAGCGATCGTTTTTTTCTTAGTTTGGATCGTTTTGCGGGTGGTGGTAGTGGATAAAAATCAGGGTCAGAGTTTGGGATCTTGGTGTATGGATATCAAAGTTCTTAATTTGCGGTTTCGCAAAGTTCCGGATGTTTTTGAATTGGCTAAGCGGGAAGGTGTCGTTGGCGGACTGGCGATGTTTGCTGCTGTTGGCTTTAATATTCTATTTCTCAATCCCTTTGCAACGTTATTGTTGGTTGCGCCTCTGATTATCGACTGCGCCATCGCCTATGCGGACGACGACTGGAATCAAGCCTTTCACGATCGCCTCTTCGGAACGGTGATGATTCAGACCAAACGGGGATACTCTCTCGATATTCGCTTGCGGAGATTACTTGCAGATTTGCGCTATCGTATGCGAAAATGAGAAATTGCGTTGAAAATTAGACACCGAATGGAATTACGAAAGAACTATGGCAAGCAAAAAGGGCGCTAGACTCATCATCACTTTAGAGTGTACGGAATGTCGCACGAACCCCAATAAGCGATCGAAAGGGGTTTCTCGCTATACGACCATGAAAAACCGTCGCAATACCACCGGACGGTTAGAATTGAAGAAGTTTTGCACCCACTGCAACAAGCATACCATCCACAAGGAAATCAAATAAGCGATCGCAGAATTCACCCCCGAAATACTCGACTTACCCATCATTCAAAATTTAGGACTACCGAGAAAACATGGCTTATTACCGCAAGCGTCTTTCCCCCATCAAACCGGGCGAACCCATCGATTATAAAGATATCGAACTCCTGCGTAAATTCATCACCGAACGCGGCAAAATTCTTCCCCGTCGCATTACCAATTTAACCGCAAAACAACAACGAGATTTGACTTTAGCGATTAAACGTGCTAGATATATGGCACTTTTACCTTATATCAATATTGAAAGCTAGTATTGATTAATAAATTTTGTATGGGAAGCGATCGCGAGATGCGATCGTTTTTTGTTGTTACTATTCATGAATTAGGCAAATCTTCTGAAATTAATTCTCTCGCTTCTTCACCTTCGCAAATTTTAAATTCAGAGAGTTTATATTCTTTTTGGCGATCGAGGAAAAGTTTGCGTGCTTTCTTGGCAGACAAACCATTAATATTATAATGACAAAAATCTCCACTCGTACTTGTTTGTTGTTCTAATTCACATTCTTCGGGGAGTATATCTTGTTCAAATTCCCAGAAAATTGCTGGTTCGCTACTGGTTGGAGGTGGGTAGTATTTTCTAATATGCGAACAGATTGTTTGTTCTTGTTGCAAGACACATTCTTTATAAAAAACAGAGATTCCTCCATTGGTAGAAGGTTTGAATGCCATACTCGTAAATCTTTGCTTTCTAGGGTCATAATGTTGGATGTTGAGAATTCTAATGAACCGCATAATTGATTATTGAACGATCGCAGAGTCTTATAAGAAGGTACGACAAACTTATCGATTGCAATATTTTTGATTTTTCTCAGAATATTATTAAAGGATAAATTCTCTTTACAAAGAATCATCTCATCATCATATTCATAAACAAAAGTTACGCTTTCCTCTGATTCAATGGTAAATTCCCAATACTCGCGATCGAGGTAAAGTGTAACCATTACTTCTCCATTCAATCCGGGAAAAGCATCCATTTCCCTAAATCCAACTTTATAAGAAAATCTTACTAAGTCAATTGCTTTTCTAATGATTTTATTTTTGAATTTTTTGCCTTCTCCAAAACTCCATCCTTGAGGATAAGTTTGAAAAGTTTCTATCTTGCTAATTGTCTTCATCATTTTCTTTAGTTTCTCCAGCTAAAATTATTTTATTTCCTGTTGTTTCTTCAAAATCCTTAACTGCCTCTAACAAAGTCAGGGCAAATGCTTTAATGGTTATATAGGAAGCATTGAGAACTGCTTCATTAATCCCATTTTTTTTGAGCACTATCACGATATCACTTTCGCTTAGACCAACTCCGAAGCTATTAAAATATATATTTTTTAAATCCTCATATTCTGTTGTTTCCCATAAACCTCTAGGATTTTCTTGTTCGGTCATAAATTTTACTCCTACATAAATATATTCTTTTATTATAACATACTCTTCAAATATTTTCACAGATTCCCGATCGCATTAACCAATAAAAGCCAAATAGAGATTCATTCAGTCGAATTTTTCTCTATTTTAAATATCGAGAACAGCGTTGCAAATACAAGCGAGCTACTAAATCCCCTGCATTTAATTTTAAACATTCTTCAAAGCGTTGTGCTGCTTCTGCATAAGATTTTTTCCAATAGAACAAAATCCCTTCTTCAAAACGAGAAGAGGTGGAAATTTTGAGTTCTCGACTTTTGGGATCGTCTCCATCCAAGACTTCAAAAATAGCAACTTCGCGATCTTTTCCTTTCACTTTCAATTTATCGATAAAGCGAAAATTGTACTCGATGGGATTTTTCAAAGCGGCTAAAGTATGATGGGAAATGACTAAATTAATACTATATTCTTTCGTCAATTGTTCCAAACGAGAAGCGAGATTCACCGTATCGCCGATCGCAGTGCCATCCATGCGATTCGATCCGCCAACAATTCCCAACATAAACGAACCCGTATTGATACCAATACCAATTCTAATTTTATTTTGGTCGTTGCGATCGCGATCGGCATTATAATCATTGAGGCGATCGAGAATAGAGATTCCAGCCTTTAACGCATCGTCTGCCGTTCCGCCAAATAAGGCCATGATTTCATCACCAATATATTTATCGATAAAACCATTATTTTCCGTAATCGAAGGCTCCATATAAGCCAAATAGGAATTAATAAATTTAAAATTTTCTTCAGGGCTTAGTTTTTCACTTAGGGTCGTAAAATTGCGAATATCGGCAAATAGAACTGACATGTCTTGTTGAATTTGATCTCCGAGATTAACATCGAGAATCGTTTCTTTTTTCAAGAATTCTAAGAATTGGCGGGGAACAAAGCGACTATAGGCCTGATTGATATAAGAAAGTTGTAAATGAGTTTTGATTCTGGCGAGAAGTTCGGATTTAGAAATCGGTTTGGTTAAATAATCATTAGCTCCAGAATTTAACCCTTCTACCAGATCGGAAACTTGATTTTTTGCCGTTAACATTAAAATTGGTAGTTCGTTAGGTAAGTATTTTTCCCGCAATTTTTGACAGACTTCATATCCTGTCATGCGCGGCATCATTACATCCAATAAAATGAGATCGGGTTGCAAGCCATTTTCGATGGCATCTAAGGCTTCCCAACCATTATTTGCTTGCACGATCGCATAGTTTTCAAAAGCCAAATAATTCACTAAAACTTGTAGATTTACGGGTTCGTCATCAACAATTAAAACGGTAAATTGTCGCTCCTGTATTGCTTCAGTGGAAATGATGGGTTCTGCTGACGATAAATCTTCTTCGAGTAAAACAGAAGTCGTTCTTCGAGCTTCTCGCTCTTTCCATTCTCTATCATTTTCTTCACGAGTTTTTTTAGCGACGGGTAAAGTAAAGATGAATTTTGAACCGCGATTGATAACTGACTCTACGCGAATTGTACCGTCGTGTAGTTCGATTAACTGCTTGGTAATGGTCAAGCCTAAACCCGTTCCTCCATATTCTCTAGCGGTAGAACCATCAGCTTGTTCAAAAGATTCAAAAATGCGATCGACTTTATCTTCTGGAATGCCAATTCCCGTATCGGCAACGGTAATTTCGAGAAAAGAAGGTGGAGAAGAATCTTTTTTTAATTGCTTTATTTTTGCCGAGATTTCTACTCTACCAAAGTTCGTAAATTTAATTGCATTCCCGACTAAATTATGAAGAATTTGTTGCAACCGATTTTCATCAGCGTTGACATTGGGTAAATTGGGAGGAATTGCATTCACTAATTTTAGATCTTTGGACGCGATCGCAACTTGATGCAAGTTCAACACCACTTCAACAATTTCTCGCATGCCAATGGATTTTAATTTGAGTTCGATATTATTATGGCGAAGTTTCGAAAAATCGAGAATATCATTGACTAAATTAGCTAAACGATGCCCGCTTTGGGACACCATGACTAAGTTTTTTCGCTGTAGATTGGTGAGCCGTCCCGTTGCACCTTCTAACATGGATTCGGTAATGCCGATCATCCCATTTAAAGGCGTTCGCAATTCGTGAGAAGTATTGGCGAGGAATTCATTTTTGAGGCGATCGAGGCGTTGGAGTTCTGCATTTTGCGATTCTAATTTTTGGAAGGATTCTTGTAGTTGAATCGCCATTGTATTGAAGGATTGGGCCAATTCTCCCAATTCATTCGATCGCTCCACGGGAACGGCTCGATCCCAATTTCCCGCCGATAATTTTTTGGCTGCTTCATTGAGGCTAAAAATCCCTTGGCAAATCCAGCGAGAGGTGAGAATTCCCACCGCAATCGCGATAATTAAAGCAATGAAACACAGAAGGGCAGTCGTGCGGGTATTAGCATGAATTCGCGCCATAAAATCCACTTCCGGGACGGCAACCACAATCAACCAATCTAAGCCAAATTCATCCTGATAAGGGGTGACTTGTAACAGTTGTCTTTTGCCTTCAAGTTTAAAGGCCAGTTGTTGAGTCTTTTCGATGCGATCGAAATCGTCAAAGCGATTGCGTAAATATCGAGCCGTCGCACTAATTAAAAGATTACTGCTATCCGTTGCTTTGATACGTTTGGGTTCGTCATTTTCTTGCAAAAATGGCAGATCTTTTGTAGAGGAAGCCACTAATAAACCATCGCGTTCGATAATAAAAGTCTCTCCCGTTTTGCCAATTTCTAAAGTTTGTAAAAAGTCCCCGATCGCCAACAAAGACAAATCCACGGCAAAAACTGCTTCGAGATCGCCGCGATCGCCATACACTGGAGTTAACGCCGGTAAAGCCAAATTTTCGTAAGGTGCGACCCAAACGTAAATATCACCCCAAGTCGGTTTTCCCGCTTGTTTTCCTGCCTTATACCACGGTCGAGTTAAAAGATTGTAATCTGGAAAAACAGACAGCAATTCGGCGCGATCGCCTCGGTTATTGGTGACGTAAGTTTCAAAGTTGCGATCGGGAGTTTCGATCGAAGAATAAGCCACATTAGGAAGTTTTCCCGGAACGAATTCCGCACCGCTAAGCAGTCCTCGAGACGTACCCATATAAATATAGGAAGTATCGGGAAAAGTCTGAATTTGCCGCCAAAAATGACGTTCGAGGGCGATCGGGTCGTTTAAATCCAATTTGCCTAATTTTACGTCATCGGCGCTAATGCGGTTGATGAGATGGGGGGTGTAGAGATAGGTGTTGAGACGTTCTCGAATGCGATCGGTAATTTCTTCCTGCAACTGTCCTGCTAAGTCCTCTACGGCTTCCTGTCCGTTGCGAAAGGATAAATAGCCTGTCAGTCCCACCGCGACGGCAATTTGCACTACAAAAGGCACCACGAGGAGAACGCGTAGGGGGACTTTCCCGAAAAGATTGGCGATCGGACGGTTGAGGGAAGACATGGAGATAATGAGAATGGAGATCGTAGTTCTATTTTCATTGACTCTAACCCAGCCAACCGGAAAATTGCGATCGCGTTTCTCGGATTTTGGGTTATTTGTAGAAACAAATATAAATCCACGATCGGATTGATTTCCTGCTCAAATTGGCAATATTGTATTTTTATCTACATCGGATGGATTGGAAACCCACTCATGAGGAAGGAGAATGGCATTGTGCTGTTAATGAAGAAAACTGTTTTAGGATGGAGGAGCAGTTTAAACAGCAAGGATTAGACCTTTATCTTTTCCCTCAATACAATCTCCAAGAAAAACCGTTACCTCTCAACCTTGGGGAATTGCTACAATTAATTCTTATGTTCCTAGCGATCGGGTCGTTCAGCCTTGTTATTTAAGCGTCTATCTTTGCGAGTGCGTTTACGTTCCAGAGGTATTAGAGTCAGAACAAAAAGAACGTTTGCTTGAAGTCTAAAAAGATAAATTACTTATCAATTTAACCTCAGGTTTAAGGGTTTGGAAATAATAGACAAGTCAGAATTTTCGAGAGGGTTTTCTCGTATTACTCTGCATCTTTTGTTGGGATGGTATTATCGAGGTTGTCTTCTTCATCCATCAATAAAGGATTTTCCTCACTTTCAAATACTTCTTTAAGCATGGTTTCTGCTTTTTCAGGGTTCTCATAAATTAGCTCCATTAATTCATCAGTACTTAAATCGAGTTTTCTCGCATAAAAACCCACTTCGTTTTTGATGCGTTGTTCGCCTTGGCGTAGGTACATAGATAAGCAATGTCGAGCTTGTACGGAATGCTTGCGCTTAAACCGGAAAAAGGAAAGGCAGGCGAGCAAACGATCTTCATAGGGGGCAAGGGCGGCCATATGTATTCGCTTGGGTTGTCGTCTCATATCGATATATTTCCAAAACTCTCTGTTTGAGATATTAGCGCAAAATCTTCTAACTAAACTAAGAGTTTGTTACAAAATTATCGAATTGTTTTTGCTTGGCTTCGTCGGTTTCTTTCTGGAAGAGCAGATCGACGGCGATCGCGGTTATTCTAGTCCTTCTCCATTTCATCGATCGCGACTCCTCCTTCCAAACGCAAGAGATTTCTCAGTTGTTCCGTATCCAAGCGAGTTAACCATTGTTCTCCTGCATCTACAGTTTGTTCTGCCAATTGTTTTTTACTATTAATCATCTCGTCGATGCGTTCCTCTAATGTTCCCGTACAGACGAATTTATGCACCTGTACGTTGCGTTTTTGACCGATGCGAAAAGCGCGATCGGTGGCTTGATTTTCTACGGCAGGATTCCACCAGCGATCGATGTGAAAAACGTGATTGGCACGGGTTAAATTTAATCCCGTTCCCCCAGCTTTTAGAGAGAGTAAAAAGATTTGCGGTCCGTCGGGATCGTTTTGAAAGCGATCGATGATTTCCTGACGTTTTTCCCGACGAGTTGCCCCATAAAGAAAGGGTACTTCTGTCTCTAATTTCTTCTCTAAATAGGGTTTGAGGAGTTTTCCCCATTCAGCAAATTGCGTGAAAATAAGCGCCCGATCGCCCTCAGAAACGACCTCCTCTAACATCTCTTGCAAGCGCAGCAATTTGCCAGAGCGATCGCCGCGTTTCAAGGTTTTCTCTTTCAAATATTGGGCGGGATGATTGCAAACTTGTTTGAGGTGCATTAACAGGGTTAAAATTAAACCGTGGCGTTGAATGCCCTCTGCTTCTTCAATCTTTATTAAAGACTCATTCACCAAAGTTTGATAAAGCTGTGCTTGTTCGCCAGACAGCCCACAAAAAACATTCATTTCTTGTTTTTCCGGTAAATCCTGCACGATATCTTTATCGGTTTTTAAACGGCGCAAAATGAAGGGTTGAACCAGCGATCGCAACTGTCCGAGAGAATCGCGATCGCCGTATTTTTCAATAGGGATGGCAAAGCGACGCTGAAAGAACTGTTTCGTCCCTAAAAATCCGGGGTTGAGGAAGTCTAAAATCGACCACAATTCTGAAAGGCGATTTTCTACGGGAGTCCCCGTTAAAGCAAGGCGAAATCCCGCATCGAGACTCCGCACGGCTTGAGATTGCTTGGATTGAGGATTTTTAATGTTTTGCGCTTCATCTAAAACAACCCCTTCCCATTCAACTGCTTCTAACGTTTTGATATCCCGGTAGACGAGGGAATAACTGGTTAAAACAAGCTGTTTATTTTGCACGAATTTGGCGAAGGCTTTTCCTTTTCTGCGCTTGTCTCCGTGATGAATAAAATGAAATAGTGTCGGTGAAAATTTTTGTAATTCTCGCTGCCAATTATTTAAAACAGAAGTGGGACAAACTAATAAAATCGGGGCATTTAATCCCCCTTGTTCTTTCAGATTTAAAAAGAACGCGATCGCTTGAATGGTATTGTGACAAACAATGCCATTACCAATAAAATTATGATGGTTTTCAACCTCAAAATCGTACACCCAACCATCATAAAAAACGGGTTCGATCGCTTTGATTTCTCGATATTCAATGGTTTTGCTATCTGGTGTAGGAATAGCGATCGCTTCTCCTTTGACAAAGTTATTTTTCCAACCGAAACGCGTTAAAAGTTTGTGACGGTAAGTAATGGTAATACTCGTATCTTCATCGAGAATAACTTGCCGCAGATTTTCCCGGACTTTCTGACGATAAAGCCTTGTAATCCTTGCCTTGACAAATTCTCCCGTTCCCTCATCTAATGTAATAATCTCTAACTTCTGCATGGGTTTTGTCCACAATCCGTCCCCATCAAACTCCGTAATTCCCGCGTAAATTTCCCAAATTTCTGCAGCTATTTTTGCTTTACCATTAACTTCGATAACTGTATCGCCAGAAACACATTTCCCCAATCCCATATCGTCCGCCAAACAAGCCCCCAAACTCCACTGTTCTAATAATGCCAGCCAACTCGCACCCCGCGCCTGATAGGGTCGCAATTCTCCTTGAAAATCTTTGGGGGTTTTTAGCGGTTTCAGCGAACGATTTTCTGTTAAATTAGCAATTAAGTCTTTGAGAATTCCCGAGGCTTCAAAACGAATGACAGGCAATTTTGCCAGCGTTTTCATATCCCCCGTACTCAAACGCAAAGCATCCTCAACCGCGAGCGCTAATTCGTCTTTTTTAGTCGGAGATAAAATGGCTTGTGCCGCTCGTACGTCGGCGGGTTGTAATGCTAACCACTCTCCGTTTACCTCCACTAAGGGAGAACGTTGGGCGAGAAGTTGCTCGAAATCTTCAGCCGATAAACTTTGTTCCCCAACGGCTAAATCTAATTGATACTCTAAAGGACTTTTTAAACCCAAACGCTGCCCTCGTTTTTGCTTGACTTTGGCTTGAATTTTAATTCCCAAGCGCTTTTCTTGCGATCGCGAACCCAATCCGGGGGGAAAAATCGTACTAAAACCGCTATCTTGCAATTGCCAAGCACTGGCTCGCACGAATTCATAAACGGCAATGGGATTTAACAAACAGCGAGTTGGCTTGCCCTCATTTAAACTCTCTTCGATCGGATCGTACAATCGTGCTGCAAAGCCCAACCCTTTCAGTAATGTTTCTTGGGGATTGGCGATCGCCTGCTCTTGGTGAACCAAAACATCGACAGGATTTTGCCAAATCGTTTCCGCACTGACAGTGCAATCGGGATCGATCGCCGATCGCAATCCATACTCTAATTTCCAGTCCAGTTGTCCCCAAGCAATCTCTCCTTCTGTCGGCGGACTCAGGTGAAAATAAACGCGAAATTGTTCGTTTTCCAAACATTCCGTATCGGGAGTCACGAGATAATCGCGAACGGGAGATTCCCAATTTTTGATTGCCCCCTGCAAGCGTTTCAATCCCTCGGAAGACAGGGACATCGCGGGGGAAGATCGTCCCAAAGAATGCAGCCACGGTTTAGCGATCGCATCTCCCCTCGGCGGTAGAGGGATATCCAACCACTGGCGTAACTGCGCCCCCACAATCTCACCTAAAAAACTCAACAGAAGTGCTTGGGGCTGTACCCAATCATCTTCCCATTGAGGAACGTGTAGGGACGTTGTCGGCAACGTCCCTACACGGCACATTCCGGGCATGAGACGGGCAAATTGATTGAGGCGATCGCGATCGACGGCACTATCGAGGAGGGGCTGCCAACAACTCTGCCACCCTCGCTCCTTCTCCCATAAACCCGGGAGAAATTTACCTCGTGCCAACAAGTCCAAACTCCACCGATATACTTGCGACCAGAATCGCAGGGAATCGCCCCAGTCCCCCCGACGGGCAGAGCGATCTCCTAAAGGCAGCCTTTGCAATAACTGCACCGTTTCCCCGGCAGTCAAAGCAATCCCCTCAACCGTCCACCATTGCAAAGTAATATCTTGTCCCGATATTTCTCCCTCACCTCCCGAAAGAATGGGAAAAAAATCTTTTTCGGGGGGAGGAGAATGAGTTGTTGAGGAACTTCGGCGCTTCCGTCGCCTTCCTGTTTTTTCCTCATCCTCACTTTTCTCTCGTACCTCTCCGCGACTGGGCAGTGCGATAATTTGTTGCCGCCAAACCAATTCTTCAGCGCGATCGCGCTCGAATAATAGATGCGAGATCGGGCAGGACAATAGTTCGTCGCGAGTCATAGCAAAGGGATGGTGAGGAATTTTCTCTCCTTCCCTCAACTCGTCTTCGGGTTTTGTCCGCCACGTTTCTCCCCAGAGGAAAAAGTAACCGCTCTCGGCAGTATTTAAAATCCAACTCCCGTGTAAAATCGCCATATGACTTATCGTTTATTATTGGCTATCGTCGCTCCCTCCTTGCCCCCTCTAATAAGAAGGGTGTCTGTAGGACGGGGGGATTTGCCCTTAGGACGGGGAAATCCGATCGCAATTCATTGCTCGCGTTTCATTGCTCATTGTTCATTGAAGAAGTGTTAGGATTGCGAAAGAGAAACAGTGAAAAAATAAAAGGAAAAGCACGCAAGATGCAAGAATTTGAAAAGTCAATATCCTTTGACGGACGGGATATTCGACTCCAGACAGGTTTCCTCGCTCCTCAAGCTGGCGGTTCGGTGTTAATTCAATCGGGAGAAACGGCGGTTTTAGTCACGGCAACTCGCGCTACAGGTCGAGAAGGCATTGATTTTCTCCCCTTATTAGTAGACTACGAAGAAAGACTCTACGCAGCCGGTCGCATTCCGGGAGGGTTTTTACGCCGAGAAGGCCGTCCGCCAGAAAAGGTGACTCTGACCAGTCGATTGATCGATCGCCCCTTGCGCCCCCTCTTTCCTCAATGGCTTCGGGATGACGTTCAGATCGTCGCGACCACTCTCGCTTTAGACGAAGAAGTCCCCCCGGATGTTTTAGCCGTCACGGGAGCTTCTGTTGCCGTACTGCTGGCACAAATTCCCTTTCAAGGTCCGATGGCTGCCGTTCGAGTTGGCCTGGTTGGGGATGATTTTATCATTAACCCCACCTATCGGGAAATCGAACAAGGAGATTTGGATTTGGTGGTTGCCGGATCTCCCGATGGAGTTGTTATGGTAGAAGCCGGAGCCAATCAACTCCCGGAACAGGATATTATCGAAGCGATCGAATTTGGCTATGAAGCCGTACAAGAGTTAATTTCGGCACAGCGAGAACTTTTGGAAGAATTGGGATTGGCCTTGGTGGTGGAAGAGCCTCCCGAGGAAGATCCCGCCCTTGGCAAGTTTATTGAAAAATGTGCCAAAGACAAAATTAAAAAAGTTTTGAGTCAGTTTGATTTGGACAAAAAGGCTCGCGATACAGCCCTCGATGAAATTAAAGCCGAGGAAGTCGTCGCCGCGATCGCGGAACTTCCCGAAGAAGATGCTCTCAAGGTCGCCGCAGAAGAAGGCAATGCTGTCGATAACCAGTTTAAGAAACTGACCAAAAAACTCATGCGCCAGCAAATTGTTAAAGATGGCGTGCGGGTAGACGGTCGCAAGTTAGACGAGGTGCGCCCTATTAGCTGTCGCACGGGTTTGCTTCCCCGTCGGGTTCACGGGTCGGCAACTTTTCAACGGGGACTCACGCAAGTTATGTCTTTGGTAACCCTAGGAACGCCGGGAGACGCGCAGGAGTTGGACGATCTACACCCAGAAGCCGAGAAACGCTATCTTCATCATTATAATTTTCCGCCCTTTTCCGTGGGGGAAACCAAGCCCATGCGATCGCCCGGACGGCGGGAAATCGGTCACGGGGCGTTAGCAGAACGGGCGATCGTCCCGGTCCTACCCCACCAAGATGATTTCCCTTATGTGGTACGGGTGGTTTCTGAGGTGCTTTCCTCCAATGGTTCGACTTCCATGGGCTCGGTTTGCGGTTCTACCCTGGCTTTAATGGATGCGGGAGTTCCCCTTCGCAAACCCGTCAGCGGGACGGCAATGGGTTTGATTAAAGAAGGAGAGGAAGTCCGAGTGCTGACGGATATTCAAGGCATTGAGGACTTTTTGGGGGATATGGATTTCAAGGTCGCGGGCACCGATAACGGCATCACTGCCTTGCAAATGGATATGAAGATTACGGGGTTGTCTTTGGATATTATTGCCAAAGCGATCGCTCAAGCGAAGGAAGGACGGCTGCATATTTTAGAGAAAATGCTGGCGGTTTTAGATCGTCCTCGCGATCGCCTATCTCCCTTTGCACCGCGTTTGTTGACCATGAAGATCGATCCGGATTTAATCGGTTTGGTGATCGGACCTGGGGGCAAAACCATCAAGGGCATTACCGAACAAACCGGAGCCAAAATCGATATCGAGGATAATGGCACGGTGATGATCTTCTGCAACCGTCAAGAAAGCGCCCTCGAAGCACGACGCATTATTGAGGGGATGACCAAGAAACTCAATGAGGGAGATGTTTATGTGGGTCGCGTCACCCGTATCATCCAAATTGGCGCATTTGTGGAGATTCTCCCCGGTAAAGAGGGCATGATTCACATTTCCCAATTGGCAGATTACCGCGTGGGTAAGGTGGAAGATGAGGTGTCTGTCGGCGATGAGGTGGTGGTGAAAGTGCGCGAAATCGATTCTCGAGGGCGCATTAATTTAACCCGTCTCAACATTCACCCCGATGAAGCGGCGGCGGCACGGGAAGCCTCTCTGAAGAATTAGAATGAGGTTGAGAAAATAGAGGCGATCGCGTTTACAAAGCGATCGCTTTTTTTCTGGTATTTTGTACTTAAGAATTGAAGGAACGCCTAGACCTATGAAATATGCCGTCGATCCCGAATCCATCCAAGCCTATCGGATGCGCGTTTATATGTTATCCCAAGAATTACGCCAAGAAAAAATCCTTTGCAATTTGCATATCCAGATATAAATTATAATATAGATGCTGTTCTAGGATAATCAATGAGAGTTAAGCAAATTCAATTCAATTCATTTAGAGGAATTGCACCTCAAACTATTGAATTTGAGGAAAATCAGCCTACAGTTTTTATTGGAGTTAATGGAAGTGGCAAGTCAAGTATTCTAGATTGCTTAGCAATTATGCTTTCTTGGTTAACTTCCAAAATCAGAAATCAGTCTCGTAAGGGAGATTTTTTTAAGGATGAAGATATTACTAATGATTATCAGAAAACGATCAATCAAATAATAATTTCAAGTAAAGATAATGAAACTACAACATGGTCTGTTACACATACTCGTGAAGAAATAGAAAAACAATCTAGCGTTGATGATTCTCAGTTAAAAGAACTGGCTAGATCGATCCAAACAAAATTATATAATAGCATTGAATCTGTTCCAATATTTGTTTACTATCCTACCAATAGAGCTGTTTTTGATATTCCTCTCAATATTCCTAAAGCCCAGCAAAAATTTGGGAGAAAAGATATATATAATCATCCTCTTATAGATAGAAGAATTGCATTTGAAGACTTTTTTCAATGGTTCAGACTCAGAGAAGATGAAGAAAATGAACTGCGTCTTAATCAAAATTCTGATTATCAAGATCGACAATTAAAAACAATTAGAGCTGCAATTGAAAACTTTTTAGATGGCTTTGTAAATTTACGTATTAGACGCACTCCACCACTACGAATGACTATCGAAAAAAACGGTAAAATACTCAGTATAAATCAGCTTTCAGATGGGGAAAAATGCCTCTTAGCAATGGTAGGAGATTTAGCACGGCGTTTAGCAATTGCTAATCCCAACTTAGATAATGCTCTGATTGGACAAGGAATTATTCTAATTGATGAAATTGAACTACATTTACATCCAAAATGGCAACATTCTATTGTAAAAAAATTTCAGGAAATATTTCCTAACTGTCAATTTATTATCACAACTCATTCTCCTCAAGTTATTACTAATATTGAATGGGTATATTTACTAAGAGATACAGAGCTAGGAATGGTATGCGAACGAGTGAGATCCTATGGAAAAGATATCAATCGTATTCTTGAAACTCTAATGGATACTCCTGAAAGACAAATAAATATACAACATGAATTGACACAATTGTTCGCTCTTATTGATGCAGGAAATTTGCAGGAAGCCCGTCAGTTACGACAAACTATTAGCGATTGTTTACAAGAAGAAGATCCTAAACTTGTTCGTGCAGATTGGTTAATTCGACGCAAGGAAATTTTAAAACGATGAAGCACATACACAAAAATCCAGAACCCAGCGAATTAATCTCTTGGAAACAGCAACAACAGGCGATTGGAGTGAATTGTAATTATGAAAGTCTTCAAAACCCTCACAAACGAAAAGTACATGAATCTTTATTAAATGAACAGGGATATTTATGCTGTTATTGCTGTCGAAGTATTGTCAGAAATAGTAGCAATATTGAACATAAGCAAGATGGTAGTCATATTGAACATTTTGCAGCACAAAGTAAAACTGATGATGCTTTATCTGTAGCTTATCATAATCTTCATGCTTCTTGTGGAAGTCAAGAACACTGGCCGCACCATTGTGGAAATTATCGCAAGAATGAGAGAATTCCTATTTCTCCTCTCGATCCAGATTGTGAATCGTACTTTACATATAACTCCAATGGAAATATTAGAGCTGTCGCAGATCATCCCAAACAACAAGAAGTACAAAAAACAATTGACGTTCTCAATCTCAATCATTACGATCTTGCCAAAAGCCGAGAAGAACTATTAGACACCCTAATTAGTTTATCAGATGCTGAAGCATCCGAACTTTTCCAATTTTGTTTAAAGCGAAATTCTGAAGGAAAATTTGAACCTTATTGTGCTGCTATGGCAGATTATATTCAGCAATATTTTAGTTTGTCTTAAACAGGCGATCGCATTCTCCAAATCATCAGCCTAGGATTCAAATCCAAGGCTGAAAGCACAAACTAAGGAAGCAAAAAAGAAATCCGAGAAAGCAGCGAAAAAGTACCAAAACCAATCAATAAAACTCCACTCGCGGGATTAATCCAGCTCGACCAACGACGCAATTCTAAAAGTTTTTTGAGAGAAGCCGTAAACGTCCCGGCCAAAATTAAAGGAGCAACATAACCGATCGCATAACACAACAATAAAACCCCTCCCATGACAATATTTTGCGTTTTACCCACCCATGCCAGTAAAGCCGCTAAAACGGGAGTGCTACAAGGAGAAGCCACCAACCCAAAGGTTAACCCCAACAAATAAGAGCGAATGCCTTTTGGCAGATCCGAGGAAATCCAATCGCTACCCCCCAAAGACGGAAAACGCAGAGGCACAATCTCTAAAAGATTCAACCCCATTAAAATCGCCACCAAACTGACAAAAATAGGCAGGCCAATGCCAATTTGACCGTATACTTTCCCTAAAGATGCCGCCACGATGCCCAAACCCGCCAAGGTACTCGCCAAACCCAAAGCAAACCACGCGGACTGGATCGCACCCTGCCAGCGATCGCTCTCTTTCTCCCCCTCATACCCGCCGATGTAAGCAATGGTGATGGGTAGCATGGACAGCATGCAGGGGGTTAAACTCGTCAATAAGCCCGCGATTAAAACAATGGCAATGCTGATAATGCCCAAGCGATCCAATTGTGCGGCGACAATCGCTTCGGCAAATTGCGAAATCTGATATAGTTGGGTTTGCAAGGATTCGAGCATGATGGGAAGAACGAAAGTGCGATCGCATTTTAACCGATCGCGATCGCCAGATTCCCAACGGAAAATTTTTGGGTTGGCATAGCGCAACAAAAGCAACAATCCGCCAGAAAATTGCAGCGCGATCGCCATTATGGGATATCGCCATCGGATAAGTTGAAAAATACAACTATAAGTGATATAACGATGGAAATGAAAGACCTCGATCGTTTATTTCGGACTTGAAATGTAGAGGACTCAATTTATAATTAAACTTGAGATAGATCTCCCATTGCTAATTAGCAGATCTTATTCTGCACACCTTATTCTTGGGACAAAATAATACTCATGTATGATTTAGAGCGCGAAGATGGAGAAATGGCTTTTCGCAGTCTTTCTCTATCCGGTACTGTCGACGTGCGCCATCCCGTACGAAATTTAACTCGCGGAATTAGCATGGGATGGCTGCGACTTTGTGCATTTATGTTTCTTGATGCGGGCTTGGTCTCTTTTGCTTGGTTTCTTGCCAAGCGAGTGGGAAAAGCCGTGCATTGGCTCAAAACTGTTGATTCTTTCGCCCTCTTACAGCGCAATCCAGAACAAACGGGATTTTTGCTGCCGATTTTGGTGATTACATTAGGTATTATTGCTGCTGCGGGTTTGTATGGAGAACGCACCAGCCGCCGTCAATATCTAAGTTTATTTGCGTGTTTGACGCTATCTCAATGTCTTTTGGTGGTATTGACATTTCTTTATCAACCCGGTATTGTCTTTTCCCGTTCGACCTTTTTATTGGCTTGGTTTTTTACCCTCATTTTTGTTTTAAGCGGACGATGCTTGGCAGAAACATTAATTACGGCATTGCGTCGAGAAGGTGCGGTAACGCGTCGCATTGCCCTTATGGGTTATCCTGAAGATATGGAGCAAACCCAGTTGATGTTACAATTATCGAGCAAAAAAGAATTTGAAATTGTTGAATGTATCGATCTCAGCGATCCTGAAACTTACGATCTTTGGTACGAAACTTTAGATCACGTTTATTATCGAGGAGTCGGAGAAATTTTTGTTTGTTCTTGGAAATCTATTCCCAATCCTTTGGACTGTTATTGGAGCGTTAAATCGGCGGGTCTAAATTTACGCATCGTCCCTATCGATCTAGAAATTCCCAATCAATATCCGAGGATCGAAATCCTTGGAAAAATGCCAACCATTCGTTTTTCTCCTCCTGCTTTAGTCGGAGGAGATTTTTGGCTCAAGCGCAGTTTCGATCTTGTAGCTTCAGCTTCAATTCTATTCTTTGCCAGTCCTCTCTATATCGCGATCGCTATCTTAATCAAATTGGACTCTCCAGGATCTATCTTTTTCAAACAACAAAGGGTGGGGTTGCGCGGGAAATCCATTAAAGTTTGGAAGTTTCGCACAATGGTGCAAAATGCAGCACAATTACAGAAAGAATTAGAGAAACAAAATGTGACCAAAGATGGCGTACTCTTCAAAATCAAAGACGATCCTCGCATTACTAAAGTCGGTAAATTTCTGCGCCGTTACAGTTTGGATGAAATTCCCCAAGTGATTAATGTTTTGATGGGGAATATGAGTTTGGTAGGACCGCGTCCTTTACCTTTTAGAGATGTAGAGCGTTTTGAGGAACACCATCACCTTCGTCATAATGTTATGCCCGGAATTACGGGACTTTGGCAAGTTTCCGGGCGATCGGATATTACTGATTTTGAAGATGCGTTTAAGTTAGATATGGCTTATATCGAAAATTGGTCTCTCGCTCTGGATTTTCAGATTCTTTTAAAAACAATTAAAGTTGTTTTGGGCAAAGAGGGAGCATATTGAATCAATTCAAAATTATCAATTCAAAATTTCCGCTCTATTTCTTAAAATAAATTAGGAGAAAAAGGAGGAGAAGGAGTAATACTTCCGTTCCTAGGAGTCCGTTTAAAGTGGTGGCATCTTCTGGTTGCGTCAAGAAATAGGAGCGGAAGAAAGTGTAAGGAATAAATTGAAATAAGATTAATCCAGACACTAAAATGAGAACCGAAATAGGCAGTCTGTAAAATAACGCGATCGCAACCCCAATATTAAAAACAAGCAAAAAAATATCGAGAATGCGCCATAATAACGGCGTTTCCAGCCAAGGCGTACCTCCCCAGCCGAAAAGATTGCCAAGATGAACGAAACCGCCGTATAAAAGAATACAAGCAAGAAAACGAAGATAAATAGAGGTTAATCTTTGTTGAGATGCTTCGGCAATGGTGTTAAGAATATTCATCATCGATAATGCGTATGTTTATTTTAGTCCGATTATAATGGCGATCGCTATCAATTGTCTTGAAGATACCGCGATCGTGCTTAAACGCAAATACAAAATCCTACAAAAAATATTTTAAAAAAGTTAAAAACATATTATTTTTATAGAAAACAAAAAATAAAATCAGACGATTATTATGACTGGGTTCTCGTTTCTTGCTATATTAAAAATATTCTATTTATTTTTGCAAATATGGGTGCGAAAACATCCACTCAGAATTCAGCAACGAGCGTAATATTTTGACTGCTACCAGTCAAATGAAGTCTGAAATTGTCGAGAAAATTCGCTCTCGAATGCTCGATACTCAAGACAAACTACTTACAGTTGTAGTGCAAGGAGAAAAAATGCAATATTGTTGCGTTTTCGAACTTTTTACTGTATAAACCCTCCATAATAACATAATTTGCGAGGTTTATCGAGCAATTGAAGAAGAAGAATTGCTCTAATTTATAGTCTCCTTTTACTCTTCTCCGTAGTAGTATAGATGTGTAACAGATCGCAACATTATAAAAACTATGAAGGTTCGAGAACGATCGCAGACCTCTAGCTTAAAAACAGACCGTCATCGAGAAGCCAACGATCTCGATTCTCAGAACGATTCCCAAAATCTAACGCAAAATGGCTTGGAGAAATTTACGTTTTTATTCCATAAGCTTCTTCATCCGCGTTGGACGATTTCGCGTAAATTGGGAGTCAGTTATGTTATCGCTCTCAGTGTTGCGGCTATTGGTACGATAGGTGGCGTTTTATGGGGAGATTACTATGAAGGACGCGCTCTAGAGGCTTTAAAGATTGCCAATACCCAAAAATTTTTCCTAGAAGATTTAGACAAAAATTTGAGCGTTTTGCAAACACAACCGCAAAAAATCTTACGCGCTTTGGGAAAACCCATCTTAACTGAATTCGAGCAGGCCAACTTTACCTTACAGGTCAGGCTGATTCAAGAGCAATTATCCGATTTATCCGCGTTCGTTGAAGCCAATCGCGATCGCCAATCGATTGCTCGCGATCGCTATGAGGAAATTTTAAAAACTTATCAACAAACAACTGAAGATTACCAAAACTCAATTTTTTCTTTATGGCAAAAAATGGATGCGATGCAACTTGTTGAGGAAGATATCGCTCGAGTTCAACAAGATATTTTAGCGTTTATGCAGGGGGAAGAAAATCACAAACTGGAAATTCGGATCGTTCGCTTATCCGAACGTTTGAGTCGAACCATCAAAATTGCTGAAAGACAAAGAGAACGAGCAACATTGCAATTGGCAAGAGCGAAATCCCTACGCTTGTTGATTATTCTGACCAGTATTGTCGGGAGCGGAATCGTTGCTGCAATTTTGGCTTACACGATCGGTCGAGCGATCGCGCTGCCTCTCATTCGCGTGCGAGATATCGCCAGACAGGTCACTTGCGAGGAAAATTTTCAACTTCGCGCCCCCGCGATCGCCGATGATGAAGTGGGGTCTCTTGCTCATTCTCTCAATCAACTCATTGCTTGGATCGGGGAATACACCCAAAAACAGCAAGAGCAAATTCAACTCATTCAAGATGAAAAGATGGCGGGTTTAAGTAAAATGGTGGGTGGAGTTGCCCATGAAATCAATAATCCCGTCGGGTTTATTCACGGTAATTTATATTATGTGAAAAGTTATATGCAAGATTTATTGGGTTTGGTGGAAATCTATCAACAAGAATATCCAGAATCCAATCCGATTATTACTCGTTATATGGAAGAAATAGAATTTGATTTCTTAGTGGGAGATACAGAAAAAATACTCAATTCAATGCAGGAAGGTACAGATCGCGTTCGCTCAATCGTGAAATCTTTACGCAATTTTTCTCGTCTCGACGAATCGGGGAAAAAAGCGATCGATATTCACGAAGGTATCGAAAGCACTTTATTGATTTTGAGCAGTCGCATCGAGCAAGGTATCGAAGTTTGTAAAATCTATGGAGACTTACCAGAAATAGAATGCTACCCCGCTCAACTCAATCAAGTCTTTCTCAATATTTTAACCAATTCAATTGATAGCTTAGAAGAAATCCAAGCCGAAGATTCTGATTTCCAACCACAAATTCAAATTTTAACCGAGCGTATGGACAACAATTCGATTCAGATCATTATTAATGATAACGGTAAGGGAATTCCGTCAGAACTCCATCAGAAAATATTCGATCCCTTTTTTACCACCAAACCCATTGGGAAGGGTACGGGATTGGGTTTATCAATTTGTTATAAAATTGTAGAAAAACACCAAGGTCAAATTCAAGTAATTTCCGAGGTCGATCGCGGAACGAAAATGCTAATCTCTCTAGCGATCTCATTAAGCCAAAATATTAAAAGTGTTAACAATATTGCGCCTCCCGTGCCAATCTCTTAAAACAATAATATTGATAAGATAATGAGGTATTATCGATCGCGAGATAGATTCAAATCGAGAGCGTTACAAGGGGAAAACTCACGGTAAAACAACTGCCTTGTTCTAAGACGCTGAAAACAGAAATATCTCCTCCATGAGCGCGTGCGATTTCTCGAGCGATCGCCAATCCCAACCCTGCGCCCGCGATTCGAGCAGAACTGAATTGAGAGGAGCTATTGCGGTAAGAACGGGCAAGATCGGCTTGCCAGAAACGATCGAAAATGCGATCGCAATCTTCTGGTGCAATACCAATTCCGGTATCCTTCACAGAAACCAAAATCTTTTCTGTTTCCTGTTTTGCGCTGATTAAAATTTTACCATTTTCTGGTGTATAGCGAATGGCATTTTCTAATAAATTTACAAACAAGCGAAAGAGTTGAGTTTCATCGCCGATGACTTCTAAATTTTTGGCAAAATTTTCTCTTAAATTGAGTTTTTTCTCGGTGATTCTCGATTGATAAAGATCCAATAAATTTTGTAATAGCTCTGTTAAATTAATTGCTTCTCGCTGCGATCGAATATTGCGATCCAAACGAGCAAGCATTAATAAATTTTCCGTGAGACGAGTAAGTTGATTGCTGGCACTCGCGATCGCGCTAAATTTTTCGAAATCGCCTTCTCGCATTCCTCGAGAATACTTTAAAGCGACAGCTGCATTGGTTTTAATTGCCATTAAAGGACTCCGCAATTCGTGAGACGCATCGGCGGTAAACTGCTGCAAGCGTTGGTAGCTTTCTTCGATGGGTTTCATGGATTTTCGGGTCAACCACAAGCCCCCCGCACCGCTTAAACCCAAGGCAATAATGAAACCAATTCCCAAACCCCAATCTAAATTTTCTACCGTTTCTTCTAAGTCATCTAAATCGCGAGCAATTCGCACGTAAGCCTCGCCTTCTCCTCCATCGGAAAAAGCAACGGGAAAGACGACAATTTTCAGAGATTCGGGAAATAATATCGTTTGTATGGGGTCTTTGCGATCTAGAGTCGGTTTGAGGCGATCGTCTCCAATTTGAGCTAATAGTTTGCCATCGCCATCGAACCATTGAATTGTCGTTTGCTTGGGTACGGTTACTCCTTTTAAAACACCATTATAACTGGCTTCGATTTCCTCCAATCCATCTTCTTCTTGCAGTTCTTCTGCCGCTAATTGTGCCAGTGCCGTTAATTCTCGTACGAGGCGATCGTGCAAACTTCTCGAGAAGGTTAAGCGAATGGCGATCGTAAAGATAGTTAAAATAATCGCTAAGACGATTAAATAATAAGTAATGAGTTGTAAGCGAATTTTAGAAAACATAAATGCTGGCTCGTTTCTAATCAATTTTTGCCAACTCCAGAGAACCTCGATCCCCAATAGTTTGATTATACCGGAAAATCATTGAGATCGCGCAACTTGCGATCGCAAGTAAGTTGAGCCGAAGAAAGTACAACCCAACTTACTTTCAGTTTAAGGAACGATTTTTTGGCCGGCTTCAGGGGGCAGCGTTTTAAAGGGCAAACCATCAAATTTTTCGCTTTCGGCAACTCTCCAAAAAGCAGTAACAAAAGTTGCAACGAACACCAAAAAGATACCAGACAATATCAGAATGTATTTGTGCATGGACTGCATTTGCGAATTGCGGTTCATGTTGTTCGGATCGTTGACATTTTGCATAGTTTTAAACTCCTACAGAAAGAAAAACAACAGGAAATAAACGAGAGCAAACAAAATATTTATGTTTGTCTGCTCTACTCGATCGCTACTTCGGCATCAAAGGGAGATAGGGAAATAGAGGATGCCAATTCATCACTGTTGCGGCAACTAAGAAGAAAAACAAGCCAAAGAAAATGGTTCTAAATTTAATTTGTTTCTTTTGCCAAAGAATGCTCAAAATTGCCCAACTGACAAGCCAACCGATCAGCATGACGGTTTGTTTGCCCGAATAACTGCCAATTTCCCCATAGACTTCATCGGGGTTTTTACTGCCCGGAATCCAATCCCCCAAATTCCAAATGATAGTATTCCATTCCTTGAAAATCGAAGTCAAATGCTGATTGACCATCAACAAAAAGCAACTGAAAGAAGCACTGACAAGGGCTGCTGCTGCCGTACCGGAAAAGGTGGGAGGATTTTGCGATCCTGTTGCTAAAAAGCGAGGAAATTGTTTGAGAGTATTCCAGATTTGGCTATAAATCGGAATCCCATCTGTCGATTGTCTCATCATGATTGTTGATTATTTACTGATAACTAGTAACTGGTGACGCTTCGACAAGCTCAGCGCATCGCTGCTGACTGATTTAAAGTGCGTGCATTCTCGCAACATTCAAACCGCTAACAAAACCGCCCATTGCAAAGAACATCATGGCGATTAGAGCAATGCAAGTTCCAATCAAAACCGTGCGATTCGATCGCTCTAAAATCGAGTCGCCATATTTCCAAAGAATCCACGTACAAGCAGCACCCAAGGGAAAAGTAAAAAGAACGGTAAATTCGTGGTATTCCATGAAGAGGTAATGCACCAAAGGTGTATTTTCGCGCAGCCATGCCCGAGCGCCGCCAACTGGGGCGCGGTAACGCATATATGCCCAATTTCCCGAGGCGATCGCTAAGAAAGATAACACTGTCGCCCAAAAAGTCAGAGTCCGCATTTGGGACAAAACTTTATGAGAACCGCGTAATAATGGAAAAGCCAAATGTCCCGCATAGGCAATAACAATGACGGCTAACATCGCTGCCATACCGTGAATGCTGCCCATCCAACGCTGCCAAGGACTGGGACTGAGAAGGTTAACTAAGGGCAGAAAAATAAATAATCCTGCCGAAAGAATGGCCAGTCCGTAAATACAAACTGTAGCAACATGAATGGTTTTAGGCAATTCTTCCCTCACGGGGGAATTGACTTCCATTTGTTCGTCGTACATTTTCATCAATCTCCAGAATTTGCGATTTTGATTCTGTCTGAAAAGTTTCGATCGTTTAACTTGGGAGAGAGAGAAAAAAGAGGATGGAGGAAAAAAAGGATATTCCTCCGTTCCCCTAAATGTTCCTTTCAAACAGGTTCTAAGAAGTTCATCAACTTCAATAAAACAAAACAATGTCAAGAACTTGACAAGATAAAAACAAAAACTTGACAAGCTCTTCTACAGATGGCAAAACACCATCTGCGATCGCAGGCTCATGCTTGCTACTCTGAAAATCTGGCCGGGGCAACTTTCCAAACAGTTGCAGGGAATTTGTAATAAGATTAATATTTTTGCAAATTAAATGTAAGGAATTTTCAATAAAAAACATAAAGAATATTTTCAGTAGCGATCGCTCTTACATGATAAGATACAGGCTTTAAGAGCGATCGCGAGTTTGTTCGATTCCTCTGTGGGAAATTTTGCTCCTTGTCTGAGGAGTGCGATTCCCGTGCCACCCTCTGCCAATACTCGATTTGAAAATCCCAAGGCATTGCGATCGCTAAATCCAAAAGTAGGTAAGCTCGGATATCTCGCTCGCCTTTGAGAAATCCGGAGACAATTGATTCATCAAGGTTGAGCTTTTTCGCGATGTCCTTGGGGGAGAGCGGTGTCGCCTTTCATAGATTATCTATTTATTGAAATTGTCAATAAAAAAGAACGCAACTCGAGTTGCGTTCTTTAATCTCATTAATTTGGTCATTAGCTTTCCGTGTCGGCTTCAGCTTCAGTTGCAGGAGATGCGGGCTGGGCATTCAATTGCTGTTGTCGAATCGCCTCGAGTTGTCGGCGGCGAAAATCTTCGCTGGCTCGGTTTAATTGACGTTGGGTATCTTGTTGAAACTGCCCCATGGTGCGCCCATTACTAAAATTCGCATTATGAATCAAATCCAAGGGATTAAAATTGTCGCCTCCCTCGCCAAATAACGGATCGCTTTCATTGCCTGAAAAACCTTCCGTCGTTGAATTGTGACGGATGGGATTGTGGTTGCCGGGAGATTGCTGGGCAAAACTGGCTTCGCCAAGGAAAGTGGAGGCGACTCCCAAACCCAAAACGAAGCTAATACCAGTAAGAATCGATCGCGATTGACGTTTCATAATTTTTGATAGAGATGGCAGGTGTGACAGATAACTTAAAGTAAATGGATGAGATGCAACAAGACCTCCGACTATTATAGTCAACCGACCTCAATTGCGATCGCCGCGCCCTCTGTTTTCTTTTTTGGTGCATTCCTCATATTTCATCGGCTCTCTGGGGACTTCTATGCTACTCTAGAGGATAGAAATTTTAGAATCGGCAAAAAAGATTGCGCTTTTAAGAGCGAATCTCTTCGTTGAATCTGAATTTCTTTCTTTTTGGTTTGGTTTGATTCTGGAGATACACGATCGATGTCAATTTATGTGGGAAATCTCGCTTACAGCGTAACCCGAGACCAACTCGAATCCGTCTTTGCCGAATACGGTACGGTTAAGCGGGTTTACCTTCCCACGGAAAAGGAAACGGGTCGCCCTCGGGGTTTTGGATTTGTCGAACTGGAAAATGAGGGCGACGAAGATACGGCAATAGAAGAACTTGACGGTGCTGAATGGTTCGGTCGAGTATTGAAAGTCAATAAAGCAAGACCCAGAGAATCCTGATAGATTGTCCCCAATTGCTTGAAGATTGAGGAATAATCTAAAACACCTTGCCAGAAAATTTCCATCAAAGTTTGTTAAGCTGTCTTTGCAGGCAACTTGGCAAACTTTTGTAGCAAACTTTTGTCGGCCGTAATAAAATTGAGTATTATTCAATAATTTAGGAGGAATCCGCATGACTCAAGTGACCGTTGGTGAAAATGAAGGAATTGAATCAGCATTGCGCCGTTTTCGACGAGAAGTATCTAAAGCCGGAATTTTCGCAGATATGAAGCGCCTGCGCCATTTTGAAACGCCCCAAGAAAAGAAGAAACGCAAAGCGATCGCCAGACGACGGAAAAAGCGCTTCAGCTAAAATGAAGGAATTTTGGCAGGATGAAGGATAAGAGATGAAATTTGCACGATAACTCTACATCTCAATTCCGATCTTCTCTCGGTCTAACTTCTATGATTTCTGTATATTCATAAGGTTCTGAAGATTGTTGGACAAGAGGATAGTCGCTCCCATTAATGGCGATCGCATCCTCTTGGCAATCGGGTTTTGGGGAATGATACAGTAAAACATATTCTTTGCCGATGGAATCGCGAATTTCTGTCGCGACTTCACCTCGCCATTGAGTTTTAGTGACCAAAACAACCAATTGGTTGGCGAGTTGGGGGATAGAGCGGGCAACTTGGCGGCGATAGATTTCGTCTAAACTGCCAAAGGGAGAGTCCATAACGATGGGAAAGGTACTGCTATCAGGTCCCATGAGTGCTGTTTTCTGACTCCACTCGCGGACGCGATCGATAATGCCACCAATAAAAGATAAGCTGAGAATCTGATTTTCTCCAGTAGATGCTGCAACCGATCGCGCAATGCCAGAGGTATTTTCAACTAATGTCAGTTCGTATTCGGGACTCAAGCGAGGAATATAGGGCGTAAAAGAAATTTGCGAGAAGATTTCTTGCACCCGTTGTTCTAAGGATAAGCGAAATTGTTTTTCCAAGCGCGATCGCACTTCGATTAAGCGCGCGATCGCCTCTTGCGTTGCGGCAATGCGTTGTTGTGCGAGGATTTGTTTTTCTGCTTTTAACTGTTGCTTATTAATCTGTTTTTCTAAACTCGTTAATTCTTTGTCGAGGCGATCTCGTTCTTGTTGAATGCCTCCTTGTTCTAAGGTGAGTTCGCGAATAGTTTCTTCGGTTTCATCCAAGCGTTTTTGCAAGTCTTGGATATCTTCATCGGGATAGGTTCGCAGTTTTTGTTTGAGATCGTCGAGTTCGTTTTCAACTCGTGCCAATTCTCGGCGATCGCGATCGGTTTGGGATTGAGCGCGATCGACATTTTGCCAAAATTCGGGAATCTGTTTTTCTAATTCTCTCACCCCTTCTTCTAAGCGAATGGCGGTTTCTTCGACATCTGCCATTCCCGCTTTATTCATCCAAGCAAAAACAGCTTGACGAGCTATTGTATCTTCTCCCAATTCCGTCCCGCAAATACAGCGTTTTTGGTTCAAAAGGTTTTGTACGAAACGCTGTTTGATTCCGGCAGGCAGTTCGCCTTTATCTCGCAAGTTCTTGACAATTTCCTTGAATTGTGTATTGATTTTTGGCGTTAGAACTGCATAGCCGCTATTGGAAATTAGGCGTTTTAATTCTTCTTTGGTTTGTCCGAGATTTTTGCGAATCGATTTTTCTTGTTTTTCTAATTTATCTTTTAATTTTTGTAAATCTTTTGCGCCGCTCAGTTGTAAGAGTTGTTTGCCGAGTCGCTGTTTGAAATCCCCATACAGCGATAGTTTTTGCCTCACTTCTTCTTGCTTTTCGTTGAGGCGATCGCCTTCTTGTTCGATTTTCTTTTGGTCTTTCAACAAGGCTTTGATTTCGGAATCACCGATCGATTTGAGTTCGTCTTGCAATCGTTTTCTGGCATTTTTCAAATGTTCGATAGAGCGGTCTAATACTTTAACCCCTAATAATTCTTTGGTATCTTCAGCAATATTGTTTGCGCGATCGGAACGAAAAAAATGGTCGATTCGTTCGCCATCAAAAAAGAAATATTGGTGCAAACTTTCCGGGAGAATGCGACCGATAATATCTTCGGGTTGTTGGGTGGGATAATTCCAGCGTCCGTCATCTCCAGCAACCTGCATGAAGAGTTTGCTTTGATTGTATTGAATGCGATCGTTTTTATCGCGACAGGCATAACATTGTCGTTTCAATTGATAGCGTTTTTCGTCGCGTTCGAAATAAATTTCTACGTGACATTCTACCGATGTTCCAATATTTGCTTCTTGAATCGCACGCTTGTTAATCAAACTATCGGGAGAGGCAAAAGCGGCGGTGAATTTCTCATAAAGAACCCATGTAAAGGCATTGAGTAATGTTGTCTTTCCCGATCCGTTATTTCCATGAATTACTGTAGTATTCCGTTCGCCATTCGCTAATTTAATCAGGGGAGTTTTTCCATAAAATTGACGAAAATTGCAAAGTTTTAGGGAGATTAATTTCATGGGTTGTTAGTTATGGTTGTTAGTGTCAATTCTTAATCATATGGTGGGGGTTGTTCGATCTTATCGCCACCAGTGTGCGAACCCGATACGTAACCATTGGGTGTGGGAGGTAATGAATAGATAGAGCACTAGGTAATGGTTTCTTTGACAATTTTGAGGATATCATCATTGATATTGCGAGGACTTCGCTGATATAACTTTTCTTTTTCCAATTTTAATACTCGTTCGATGATTTCTCGCACTTCGGGAGGAGCACTGGCGATCGGTTCTTGAACTGTTTGAATATCAATATTGACTTTCATCGAGTGCAATCTCCACTTTCTATTGAATTATTGCTTATTGCTTTGTTTTATCGATAGTAAAAATCAAAATCTTTGAGCGCGAGAATTCTCGCTTTATTGAGACGATAATGATAGTTTATTCTTCTGATTGAATTATTCCATAAAATATTTTTGGGTTTGCTGTCGGAAGCACTGGCAGCGCGGAGGTGACGTTTGGCTTTATGGATATTTTTGAGCCAAGATGGCTTCCCAATTTCCAGTCCGACTTTGGCTGCTGCCAAGCCGATCGCATGTCCTTCTCCAGCATGAATGCCGCGTAATTCTAGATAACGAGCGATTGCATCCCAGTAGCGGATAAATTCTAAAGTTTGTTCTTCCTCTCCAACGATGGCAAATAACGCTTCTCCGACATAGCTTATGGTTTCAAGATCGAGAGAGAGTTTCTTGGCTAATTTATGCAAAGATTTTAATCGTTCGGGATTATATTTTTTTGTGTGTTCGATCGAATTCTCGACATGTATTGCTGCCAATCCTGTCGATGGTTCGAACGATTCTGGTAGAGGGTTATCGATGCGAGTATCGGCATCTATTTGTATGACAATTTTGAATTTTTTTAATGCCTCTTGAATCACAAATCGCTTATCGTGATAGCAATGAAGAATGCCGCGTTTCTCCATTTTAAATGCAAGTACATTACGACAATCGCTAAAAATATCGGGATTGTCCGTTCCAATAACGACTGACGTTTCGGGAGAGTATTTCTTGATATCTTCGGCTAATTCTTTAGCTAAAAGTTGATATTTGAGATTTAGAGCCAGAATACTAAAACAAAAATTGTGATTCACAATTGTGCATCCATCGATCGTAAAATAGTAAAATTTTAGCACAAGCTACTCTCTTTCACAATTTTGAAGAGATTGAAGCGATCGCTACATCGTCCAATCCTCTGAAAATTGAGAAGAAAGAGAGATTATTGGTGAATTCATGGTAATAATAGAGACTGGATAATCTTTATTTTAAACGAAAAAAATTGAAACTCAATTAGAAAACAGTTTTTTCTAATCATTGCGCGATAGTTGATATTTTTTCTGTATAATTGATAGAGTAGCCTTCGCCTCCTGAGAATTTTCTGCGAGGTCGGCAAATTCAAGAAACCGCAAGAGTTCTTTACGAACCAAATTGCGTTCGACTTCCCAAACATCGCGATCGCAATCGGGAGGAATAACGATCGTATCGAATAAAGTCGCGCGAGTTTTATGGGGATGGGGGCGTAAAATTCTGCCGCGACGTTGAATGAACTGGCGGGGATTACTAGTGCTGGCGAGAATGACAGCATTTTCAATGGCGGGAATGTCTACCCCTTCATCCAGACAGCGAATGGACACCAATCCTTGCAGCTCTCCGCGTTCGAATTGTTCGCGCAATTGTTCTCGTTCTGCTAAGGGCGTATCTGTAGTATAAATATTGACGCGATAGCCCAACTCCGTCCCTAAAATGCGCGTGACGGCCTCTAATTGCCGGATTGGATTCTCCGCATCTCCTACGGTTCCATCGCCGCAATAAAAGAGCGTATGCGTCGTTTCGAGGCGCGTTTTCATCAACTCTCGCAACGCCTCGAGTTTGTTGGCAGCAGAACCGATGAGGCGAGATCGCTTGACCAACAAGGAAGTAAGGGTTTCGTTGGTTTGCAAGTTCTCATTTTTTGACAGCGCCCAGCCGATTTGCTGGGTCAACTTGGCATAGATTGCCGCTTCTGACGGTGTGAGTTCGACGAGCAAGGGATAGTAAAAGTAACGGACTAAAGCGCCCAGAGCGATCGCATCTTTAAGGGTAAATTCCGGCTGAAGAACCTTGCCAAAGTAATCCGCAAGGCGATCGGTGCCATCCTCATCAAAATAGCGCTCCGGGGTGGCAGAAAGTGCAAGGCGCAAACCGATGTTACGAGGCAAGCACTCCTGCATGCGCTCGGTTCCCAAATGATGGGCCTCATCGCCGACAATCAGCGTTTTGGGAGGGAAAAATTTAAGTTGGGATTGGAATCCCTCGCTCGTAAAAGTGGAGTTAGTCGCGACGATCGTCACGAAAACGCGATCGCCACCCCGTAAATTGTAAAGTTGGGTTGAGAGTTCATTTTGCCACTGGCGAACGCTCTCAAAGGCAAGGAGAGGCTGGAGATTAAACCGTTCGCATTCTCTTCCCCATTGAGCGACGAGATGGCGGAAGGGGCAAACCACCAAGAGAACCTGCAAGCCGATTTTGCGATAGAGTTCTGTCGCAATGGCAAGAGCAACGATGGTTTTCCCGCTTCCCGTTGCCATTTTCAGGATGCCCCGTCCTTGATGGCGCAACCAATTTTCTACGGCTTGATATTGATAATCTCGCAAGCAAAGAGAGGGAGGAGATTCGGGAATGCCTTGGGGAAAAGAACTATATCTTCGACCTCCTTCTGCAACGCGACGAGAGCGAACGATCGCCGCATATTCAGCCGCTAATTGTTCCCAAGCGATCGCCCCAATCGCATCCCTTTTATCTTTCATCTTTCATCCCTCATCCTGATTACTGCGCCAATTCCCCGCTAAACTCGTTATAGGAGCGCCGTTTGAGTTCGACGGATGAGCTGCGGGGTTCGAGGTCGAAAATTTCTCGCAAAACATCGTCGATGTCTTCGTACTTCACTGCACCCTTGCCGTTAAAGCGCACCCGATCGTCGCCATCAAATACGAGGAGTTGCGGGAGAATGCCCTCGTAGTAGTAACCCGGTTCGTCTTCCCCATAAGAATCTTTAACGGGAATTGAATCTACATTAATGGGGGTAAAAACGGCAACTCGCCCATAAAAATCCTGCAAGCGAGAAACCGTACTGGCAAAGCGCTTGCAGTCGCGACTATCATCGATATAAAAATCCAGAATGACGGGTTTGGGCGAAATTAAGGCTTCTTGAAAAGTCGATCGCGCTGGAACTAGAGAACCATTGCCCGCATAAAGAACAAAAATATTACCATCGTAGCGGTCATTATCGATGGCAGCCCGGGCGGGGGTTACGGCCAAAAAGAAACAGATGAGGGCGATCGCGACAGCGAACAAACTGCGATAGCGCCAAATTTTCCCTCGCGCTGCCCCAAATTCATGCAGATGAGAACGTATCATAAATTTAATTCTGAATTGCCAATGGGTCGATCGGATGGGGGTCGGATTTCCCCGCTCTCCTCAATCTCCGTTATCAATTATCGATACCCTGCTAATATTCAGCAAGGGCAAACAATTTTACAAGGCTACAGACAACAGCACGAGGAGTAGATATGGCCGAACTTAACAAAAAAGACATGCGCGATCGCCTCGGGAACGTGGAACAGATACGCGAAATCCTTTTTGGATCGCAGTTGCGGGGGTACGAGCAGAAATTTGAGAAAATGGAAGCCGACTTTGTTTCCTTGCAGCGAGAAGTCCGCGATCGCCTCGAGCAGATGCAATCATCCCTATCTTCAGAAATGAAGGCACTGGCAGATTCCCTCGAGAAAAAACTGAAATATCTCAGTTTGACCACCCATGAGGAAACCACCAAGCTCTGGCAAAAGATCGAGCAAACCAACCAAAAAAATTCTTCTACCCTCGAGGCGCTCAATAAAAATTTCAATACCAAAACCTCCGCCCTTAAAGAAGAATTAACCCAAACTCGAGAACATTTTCAGTCCGACAGTCAAACCTTAAAAACGAAAATTTTCGCAGAACTGGAAAAATGTTTTTCCAATCTCAAAGACACTAAAGTGTCCCGCACGGATCTGGCCGAAGTGCTGTTTGAGTTGTGTATCAAAGTCAAAGGGACGGAATTCGTTCCCGATCTCAAAGAAGCCATGGAAAGTCGCCTGCAAGCCGAATTTTTACTTCCCGATGAAGAGGGTGAAGAGAAAGAGAGCCAAGCGCGATCGGGCATAATGGAATAAATCGCGCTCTAATCAAGGGAAAACAACAGCAAGATTTAGTGTTGGCGTTCGTGAAGGGTCGCTGTAGACCGATCGCGATCGCGTTTAGTATCGAGATAGGGTGCAAACAAGAATTATAGCAATCCGAGTATCGGCTTGACCCTCGGCGTTGGCTCAATCGATTGACAGCTATGTCCGAAAATCCATCGCTTCCCAACCCAGACAATGAAGCGACATCCCAGACAGAATCGTCCCCGTCAAGCCCTCAAGATCCCGAACAACTTGAGGGTTTATTTAGTTTGATGAGCGATTTGCAAATTGCGCTCTCTAATTCTGCCAATCCTTCCCAACCGCAAAATTTACCCCCTCAGCGCAAACGCAGAATACCGCCGCCGCCCCCTTCTTTAATGAAGGGAAAGCGACAGCAAGCAACAAGTCACAGACCACGAAACAATCGGGATCGCCCCTCGATTTCCGAGGGTCAAGAGGAACTCGATATCGGTCAAAAGGAGGAATTAGAGACGGGGTTGCCCCCTCGGGAAAATGGAGAAGGCGACAATCTTCCTCCCCTGCCAACCGCCTTGCGAGACATTTCCCCACCGCCAAGACCGGAGCGAGACGTAGAGAAGCCCCTCGTCACCCGAGTCGAAACCGAGAAAACCGGGGAATTTATCGATACTCGAGCCGAAACTTTAGACACAACGCCTCTCGATAAGTCTTCTCCGCTCAAAAAATCCCGTTCTTTGTCTGCGTGGTTGTACGAGAAAACCGGAGAAGATACGGAAGAGACAGTGGAACGCCTGCGGTTGCTGCTCTTAGACTTGCTCATCGATGAAGAAGAATCGGCCGATCGAGAGCAGGAAACAGAAAATCTTTCCCTCAATGAAGCCACGCAACGACAACTTGCCAGGCTCGATCGCAAGCTCCACGATCCGGAAATTTTGGGCAAGTTGATTTTTCCCATTTTTGGAAAACTGCTCCAGAATAAAATCGATCTCGAACCCGAAGAAGTTGTTAAGGCATTTGCGCCCCTCATCGATCTGATTATCGGAGAGCGGAGCTTGGAAGATAAAGCCGCCATGAGTCGCGCCCTAGCGGGAATCATTCCGGGGGCGCTTTCCAAACAGATCGGCGATGCCCCCGATGAAGTCGTGCAAGCGATCGCGCCGGCGATCGGGCGCTCGATTAAAGAACAGATTCGCCTCGATAAAGAGGCCATGGTGGACGCTCTCTATCCCGTCATCGGCAATAGCGTCTCCAAATATATGGGAGAGGCGATTGAAAATATTAACAAGCAAATTGAAAGCGCTTTTAGCATCCAAGGGATTTATCGCAAACTGCGGGCGCGACTCAAAGGAGTTTCGGAAGGGGAACTCTTACTCGGACAGTCAATTCCTTTTGAGGTTCAAGCGGCGTTTTTAATTCACAAAGAGTCGGGCTTGGTGATTGCCGAAGCACAAAAGTCCGGTGCCGAGAGCCTCGAAGCCGATATGATGGCAGGAATGCTGACGGCCATTCGCAGCTTTGCCAGCGAGTGCGTCCCTCAAGCGGGCAAGACCTCTGAATTAACTGAGGTAGATTATGAGAGTTTTCAGATCGTTATGGAAGTGGCAGGATATTGTTATATTGCAACTGTGACCCAAGGAGATCCGCCTCCCGGTTTTTATAGCAAGTTGCGAAATACCCTCAGTGCTATCATTCTCAATTACAGTTATGGCGAATTAATTGAGAAATATAACGGCGATCCGAGTACGATTCCCCCTGCCGTGAATGAGTTGCTCGTCTCTCTTATTTACAATCCCATTGAGGTAGAACCCGCTCGAAAACCCAAACCCTTTGGCGTTTTGGCGATCGCTCTGTTGCTGTTCTGTTCGATCGGCATTCCTTGGGGATTTTCATTTTATCGCCAGCAGAGCGCCCTGGGCTTGCAACGCCAAATTATGGCGACCTTGCAAGCCAATGAAGAACTAGCATTCTATCGCGTTCGGGCGGAGGCGCGCAAAAAAACCGTGACGTTAACCGGGCAAGTGCCGAGCGATCGCCTGCGCCAACAAGCAGAAAACATTGCCGTTTCTCTCGCTCCACACTGGGGTTTAAAGAACGAGATCGCCACAGTAGGATTGCCTCGGGATCCCGAACGCCTGCGCTTGGAACTCGAACGTCAAAGTTGGGTTTTCAATCAATTGCCGGGAGTAAAAATTACAACGCGTTATGATAAGGCAAAGGGACTCGCTATCGTGGAAGGCGGGATCGCTGAAAACGAACAGGGGGAAAAAATTGTCGAAACCTTTGAGAAAATTCCTGGGGTCAATTCGGTTTTGCTGACTTTGAGCGCCACTCCCGTTCCCAGTCAAGAGCGAATTTGTTTCGATCGCGGCGGTCTCGAAATTTCCCGTCGGGATATTAACGAGAAACTTTTACCTCTTGCCGAATATCTTAAAAACAATCCCGAGGTTAAACTTCGCATTATCGGCCATGCAGACAACCAAGGAGAAGCCGATTTAACCGAAGATCTCGCCCCTAGGCGCGCTGTTGTCGTCCGAAGCATATTGCGAGATGCCGGAGTTGCGATCGAACGGTTGGAAACAACTACAGGGATTAGAAACCAATTTCCTCCGGGAGTTACAACAAGCGATCCCCTTTGGGTCAGTCGGTGCGTCAGATTTGAAGAAAGCAAAACAGGCAGTGCCAATTAGTTCAGTTTAATTGATAAACGCAATGACCGTAATTTCTAAAAAAATGTGCATGCTGGGCGATTTTGGCGTGGGTAAAACCAGTCTGATTCGTCGCTTTGTCGAGCGTCAATTTAGCGATCGCTATCTTTCTACGGTAGGCGTGAAAATTTCTCGAAAAACCCTCCATCTGACTAACGGACAAGCCGATAAGAAACAAGAGTTAAAGTTATTGATTTGGGATATCGAGGGACATACAAAATTTAAGGGGATTTCGCCCGCTTATTTACAAGGCTCGAGTGGGGTTCTCGTGGTTGCCGATATTACTCGCCAAGAAACTATCGAGCATATGAGCGATCGCATTCGCGAATACCGGGAAATCAACCCGAGCGGACTCATCGCGATCGCTCTCAATAAGAGCGATCTCCTCGAGGAAGAGGAAGTGTTAGAAATCCAAAATAAGTTTGAGCTGCCCGAGGCAGTTTTGGGAATTTATAAGACATCCGCCAAAACTGGCGAAAATGTGGATGTTATTTTTGAAGAATTGGCCTATAAACTTTGGTTGACGACTTGTTAAATTGAGGACGACCTTTATGAGCCAAGAGGTGTTATCAGAGGTTTTTATTCCCAGTCACTTAAAATATTTTATTCTCGATAGCGAGTTTAAAATTTTAGACTATTCGGAAAATCTCGAAAAATTTTCCGAAACGCCTCAAGAGTTTGGCATCGGCAAAGATGCCCGTTTATCTTTTCCCGAATTGATCGGGCTAGAAAAAATTTTAGAGGAAATTCTTCAGGGAGATAGAAATCAATTTAAATTTCAAGGGATCGCTCGCCCTATCGATGGCGATAATCTGATTTATTTTGACTTGATTTTTGAAAAGATCGGCGATCGCGCGATCGTTTTACTGGAAGATGTGACGGAGATGATGAATCTCAATCAATCTTTATTTCAGCGCGTCAATGAAACCGAGCTTTTGATTGCGGCTTTAACGGCAGCCAAAGATTACAATAAAAAGATTCTTTCTGCTATGGGGAATGTTCTTTTTGTAACCACGCGCTTAGGGAAAATCAAAACTATCAATCAAGCCGTACAAGGAATATTTAAATATAGCGAAGAGGAATTAATCGGCTTACCCATTTCAGAAATTATTAAAAATCGAGAAGAAGCACTAGCAAGCGATCGTCAAAAATTACTAGATGGTGAAAGCGTAGAAGATATTGAGGTAAAATGCACGACTAAAGAAGGTTGCCATCTTATTGTCGAATTTTCTTGCAGCGTGATTCAAACGGAAAAGAAAGTTCCCGCTTTTATTTATATCGGGCGAGATATTACCGAACGCAAGCGAGCGGAAGCCGAAATCGAAAAAGCACTGAAGCAAGAAAAGGAGTTAAACGATCTAAAATCCCGCTTCATTTCCATGACCTCTCATGAGTTTCGCAATCCTTTATCGAGTATTTTAATGTCCATTGAATTGCTCGAGAATTATAGCAATCGCTGGCCGGAAGAAAAGAAACAAAAGCACTTAAAGCGCATCAAACAATCTACCGACAATATGACCCGATTGCTAGAGGATGTTTTAACCATTGGTCGTGCAGATGTGGGTAAGTTAGAAGTTAAACCGATTAAATTAAATTTAGCAGAATTTTGCCGAGAATTGGTGGAAGAATTTCAACTCACAGCTGGAGAAAAGTATCAAATTCAATTACAATGTTCCGACGATCTCGACTCAATTCATATGGATGAAAAACTTCTCCGCCATATCTTTACAAATCTACTCTCCAATGCCATAAAATATTCTCCCGATGGAGGGATTATTGATTTTACGGCAATTCGAGTCTCACCAATCAAGAAAGACGAAGAAATAGAGGAGCAAATCGAAAGAATTAAATTTACAGTGCGCGATCGCGGTTTGGGTATTCCACCCGAAGATCGCTCTCGTTTATTCGAACATTTTCATCGCGCCAAAAATGTCAAAGATATTTCCGGGACGGGTTTGGGTTTATCTATTGTTAAAAAAGCAGTTGATTTATATGATGGCGTAATTACCTTTACTAGCGAAGTCGGAGTCGGTACAACATTTCATGTTATTCTTCCGATAATTGATAATTGATAATTGATAATTGAAATATGGAACGTTTAGTTATTTTTACTCGGTATCCCGAACCGGGTAAAACAAAAACCCGTCTCATTCCTGCTTTAGGTGCTGAAGGTGCGGCAAATTTGCAGCGTCAAATGACAGAATATACCTTAAAACAAGCACAAAAATTGCTGGAATTCCGTTCTCTTTCTGTAGAAATTCATTTCTCGGGGGGAACTGAAGAATTGATGCGATCTTGGTTGGGATCGGAATGGGTTTATTTTCCCCAAGCAGTGGGAGATTTAGGAGAACGAATTCGGACTGCTTTTGAGAAGGGGTTTTCTGAAGAAATGAGGCGTATTGTGATTATTGGGATCGATTGTCCGGATTTGGATGGCGATCGCCTTTCTCAAGCCTTTGAGAGCCTTTACAGCCACGATCTCGTGTTAGGAGAAGCGGACGATGGCGGTTATTATTTGGTGGGGTTAAGTCGCAATATTCCCCAACTCTTTCAAGACATTAATTGGGGAACTTCACAAGTTTGGCACCAAACGATCGCTATTTCTGAGTCGTTAGGATTAGCGATCGCAAAACTTCCCGTTTTAAGCGATGTTGACTATCCCGAAGATTTACAAATTTGGGAACGAGTAAAGGGAAAAGATAAAATATGAAGACAGATATTCTTTTCTATGAGTTAATTAAACAGTTACCAAACTTCTTTTTTGAAATTATCGGACAAACCGATATAGATGGCAATATTTATAGTTTCAGCGCTCCAGAAGTCAAACAGCAATCTTTTCGTTTAGATGGTTTACTCGTTCCTCCAGATGAAGCGATCGATAGTCCTTTATATTTTATCGAACTTCAAACCTATAAAGATGAAGAATTTTACGATCGCTTCTTTGGAGAGATTTTCGTTTACTTTCGTCAGTATCGTCCACCCCAAACCCATTGGTATGCTGTTGTCGTCTACGATCGCCGCAGTCGAGAAGTTTTACCCCATCCCCGCTATCGCGTTTTAACTGAAAATCATCTTTTGCGGGTGTATTTGGACGAACTCGAGGACGAAGATAATGATTCCCTTGCGATCGAAATTGCGCGATTATTGATTAAAAGTCCCCAAGAAGCACTTTCACGGGGACGAGTTTTAATTGAGAGAGTGCGATCGGAAGAGTCCGATGACAAGTTCAATCGAACTGTGTTAGCTTTAATACAGGGTATAATTTTCTATAAATTTCCTTCACTGACATTGGCGGAGCTAGAAACGATGTTAGATTTAGGCAACTTCAGACAAACTCGACTCTATCAAAGTATTGTCGAACAAACTCGTCAAGAAATGTTAGACTCAGACGAATTTAGACAAACTTCACTCTATCAAAGTATTGTCGAACAAACTCGTCAAGAAATGTTAGACTCGGACGAATTTAGACAAACTTCACTCTATCAAAGTATTGTCGAACAAACTCGTCAAGAAATGTCGCAGCAAATCCAAGAACAAGAAGAACAAGTTAAAGTAGAAGCCGTTCCCAAATTGCTAAAAACAGGATTGAGCGTACAACAAGTTTCTGAATGTCTAAATTTAAACTTAGAAATTGTTAAGAAGATTGCTCGAGAACAGCAATTATAACATCTGTCTTTTTGCACAAAATTACTAAAGTTGACAGAGCGAGAAAAAGAGTATCTTAACTTTATGGCATTTCAAATCGGGGATATTTTGTCAGTTCCACTATTTGCTCATACTCGCCATTTCTTTGTTTATATTGGCAATGGAGAAACGATTGGATGGAGACCTTGGGATGGAATGTCGTGGACAGGCAGCAAGGGACATATTGAGAGAAAAGCACTTGTTAAAGCTGGATCGGAGTACAAGTGGCTAAATAATAATGGGGAATTGCAAAACATTACTCTAGAAGAACGTACCGGAGTAAGCCAGCAACTAATAATTGAACGAATTAACCAAATGACTACAGGAATTGATTACCATTTAGGACATCTACAAGATAACTACTACTCATATCATCTAAGCCATTCATTGGGAGGACAGCACTTATATGTTACTTCTATCCCAAAATCAAAAAATTTCGAGTTGAGCTACAACTCAATTGTTTTAGCGTATTTTGGTGCATTCTTTGGAAGGGGTGAAATTTTAGGCATTGTTCGTCAGTTACGTGGATGCTAATATTTCATCTCAGTAAAAAGCGTCGAACTCCAACTTGATTTATATATAATCCCGCGATCGCACCCTCCCACTTGACCCTATCCCAAATTCAGCAATGAATCAGCCCCAAAATATCGACCACGATCGCTTATTCAAAGAACTACTCACCGTCTTTTTTGTCGAATTTGTGGAGTTATTTTTTCCTCAACTGCGGGAGTATCTCGATCCCGACTCCATTACATTCTTAGACAAAGAGATTTTTACCGATGTCACAATGGGAGAACAATACGAAACCGATCTAATCGTACAAGTTCGTTTTGCTGATAAAGATGCTTATTTTTTAATTCATATTGAGAATCAATCTTCGAGTGAAACAGGATTCGATCGCCGAATGTTTCGCTATTTTGCACGTTTGTATGAAAAATTTAATTTACCGGTTTATCCCATCGTTATTTTTTCTTACGATAAGCCCAAAAAAGCAGCGATCGCCTATCATCAAGTCAACTTTCCCGATTTTGAAGTTTTGAAATTTAACTATCGGGTTGTTCAATTAAATCGCCTCAATTGGCGAGACTTCTTAGAACAAAGAAATCCGGTTGCATCGGCATTAATGGCTAAAATGAAGATTCTACCCAAAGATAGACCCAGAGTTAAGGTAGAATGTTTGAGACTATTAGCAACTTTGCGCCTCGATCCAGCGCGAATGCAGCTCATTTCCGGGTTCGTGGACAGCTACTTAAAACTCAACGAAGCAGAAAATCGCCTTTTTGTCCAACAAATTGCTAAAATCAAACCAGAGGAAAAGGAGGAAGTTATGCAGATTGTCACCAGTTGGATGGAAGAAGGAATCGAAATTGGTCTCGAACGAGGACTCGAACGAGGTCTCGAACAAGGTCTCGAACAAGGAGAAAAAAAAGGCCGAGTGCAGTTGATTTTACTACAACTTAAGCGACGTTTTGACCAACTTCAACCCGAAATCGAGCAAAAAATTTCTCAACTCACTCTGATACAATTGGATAAGTTGGGCTTAGAAATGCTGGATTTTAAAAGTTTGGAGAATCTAATCGCTTGGTTGGCAAAAATAGAAGAAAAAACAGAGAATGGGAATGGCGATCGTGATCGAGAAGCATAATCTAAGAGATTGTTCGTAAAGCAAATATTAAATGAAAGCCGTAAGGTGTGTTAGCGTAATGGAATGGAGCGTAATGCACCAGAAGTCTAACAATTGGTGCGTTACGCTGTCGCTAATTGCACCCTACTTGCTTAATTTTATTTTATAAACAGTCTCTAAAGAGCAGCAATTAAATATCTGCTCTTTTCTTACCAGCTCAAACCCAAGCCTATCAGAGGTTGACAAATAGGACGATCTATGATTTAAGAAGGGGGAAACCCAATGTTTCTCGTTGCTGTAAATACAAGTGGGCAACTTCTCGAGCTAAATCGCGAATGCGTTTGATATAGTTGGTGCGTTCGGTAACGGAAATCACTCCTCTTGCATCGAGTAAATTAAAAGAGTGAGAGCATTTTAAAACATAGTCGTGACTGGGAAGCACTAAGCCGCGAGCGATGAGTTGTTTGGCTTCCTGTTCGTAAAGTTTGAACAAATTAAATAAAAGATCTGGATTAGAGGCTTCAAAATTGTAGGTACATTGTTCGATTTCTCCTTGGATAAAAATGTCCCCATAACTGAGCTTTTCATCCCATTGAATTTTAGCGATCGCTTCTACATCTTGCAAATACATTGCCAATCGTTCCAACCCATAGGTAATCTCGATGGAGACGGGACGACAATCAATCCCCCCGCACTGTTGGAAATAGGTAAATTGGGTAATTTCCATGCCATCCAGCCAAACTTCCCAACCCACACCCCAAGCACCTAATGTCGGCGATTCCCAGTTATCCTCAACAAAGCGAATATCGTGATCTTCCGGATGAATTCCCAAGGCTTTTAAAGAGTCGAGATAGACCTCTTGAATATCATCGGGAGAGGGTTTGATCAGAACTTGATATTGATAGTAATGCTGATAGCGATTGGGATTTTCTCCATAACGTCCATCTGTGGGACGACGACAGGGTTCAACGTAAGCAACGGACCACGGTTCCGGGCCGATCGCTCGCAAAAAGGTATGATAGCTCATGGTACCCGCACCCTTTTCCGTATCGTAGGGTTGGGCGATGAGACAGCCGCGATCGCTCCAAAACTCGTGGAGTTGGGCAATAATAGATTGAAAACTTAGAGACACGGAATTCAATAATTGATTGGCAATTCTTTATTATCTGCGATCGCTTACGAATTCGCAATTATCGAGATTTCGTTGTATCTATTGACTGCTGGCTGCACGGGATCGTTGTTACAGTCTACACTTACCGCGCAGCCGATTCTCAAACTCGGGTTAATCTTATGACTCTACCAATGGCCCGTAGGGAAGCGGAGAATAGCTGGGATCGCTCGTGGGTTCATACCAGTAGTGCATATGACCCTCAATAAACTCGACGCGGGTGATAGAACCATTGCCATCAACGTCGATGCTGTCGAAAGCGCGATCGGCACGGTCTGTGTCTTCTCCCCCAGAGTATATTGCGAGATACTTTCGATATTCTTCGCGGGATATCTCTCCAGAGCCATCTGTATCGACGAAATCGAAGAACACTTCGTTTTTTCGCCGACCTGCTTCGCGCGACGATTGCATCAACGAGACTGCCTTTGCAGCATTAGCCAGGAACTTTTCGTAAGCGATCTCGGTTTCAGCATCGACCGGCTCTCCTCCGGCAACAAAATTGTCAAACAGGGAGCGAAACACCCCACGAATTTCTTCGTCTTTTGAGCGATCGTTTTGATTTTTTACCAACTGCTCTGCAATCCCTTCATATTCAGAGCGTGACAAAAAACCATTTTGGTTAGTGTCCATGACCTTGAAATAGGTCTTCATCTTGGCAACCCAAAAATTAGATGCTAACAACTCTTCTGGAGACATTTGGACTAACTCCACAATCAATTTTGGTAACTATAGCATTTTCACATGAGATGCAATACAAATCCAGTTACTATAGACGATGGTTCGAGGCCGATCCCTCGCAGGAAGATACTAGATAACGAGACAGCCGGGATCGCTCCAAAATTCGTGAAGTTGGGCAATAATGGATTGAAAACTTAGCGACACGGAATTCAATCATTGATTGGCAATTCTTTATTACCCGAGATCGCTTACGAATTCGCAATCTTACGGGAAATAATTCCCATCCATTTTGATGTCGAAACCCCTCACCTCCGAACAAATTGCCGCGATTGCTACTTATCAGGAAAAATGGTGGCAAAAAGCCATTGCTACCGAACCGCTCGATCGCGATCGCGCCGAACAAAATATCCGTGCGGCTTATGCTGCAGTAAACGAACCCGTTCCTCGGGTTGTCTTTTGCGATAGTCCCTATCAAGGTTTTTTGAGTGTTGATTGGAGCGATCCGACAAGCAATGTCGTATCCGCGATCGGACAACTAGAATTTGCGATCGATATGGACGCTACCCGAGGAGTTGGTCTCCTCGATCCTTATACTTACGATGGCTGGAAAATCCGATCTGTATCGATTACATTTGGTCTAGCTTGGCAGCAACTACGAGGGATGGATATTTTTAATCGTCTTGCTCCAAAAGATAAATCCAATGCGGAGGAGTGTTTTGCATTTGAATTATTTGAACAAGACCCGAGTGGCTTTATCTATCCAACTTTCTTGTGGTGGGGAGCATTTTTTGATTTTGCTTTTTCTGTTCTTAATTTACAAGCATCTTCAGATAGAAAAGGATGGGAAAACTACAATATTAAAGCTACTTTTCAAGCCTTAAAAGATATTGGCGGCTGGATTTTTCCTCGGCGCAAAACTTGCGTGGTTTGCGATCGCCCCAGTCGCATTGCCCTAGACGAAGAAAATCGCCCCCACGCCATTGCAAAAGCCGCGATCGAGTACGCTGACGGCTTTAAAATCTATGCTTATCATGGCGTTTGGATGCCGGAAAAATACGGCAAATTGCCTCCCTCTCAATGGCAACCTCAATGGCTTTTAACCGAGAAAAACGCCGAATGCCGTCGCATCTTGTTACAAGAAATAGGCTACGATCGCATTTGTTCGGAACTCAAACCAAAAATCCTCGATCGCTGGCGAGAATACGCCCTCCTCGAAATTGAAAACGATCCCAATTTTGACCCCCGGGATGTTGACGAGTATTACGATTTGGCAAAACATTATTGGGGAGATGGCTTCGATACCGAACCGATTTATCTTCTCACGATGACTTGCCCGAGTACCGATCGCCAACATATCATGCGAGTCCCTCCCAATCTGACAACAGCACGGGAGGCGATTCGCTGGGTTAATTGGGATATCGATCCGACGGAATTTGGGGCGGAAACCTAGAGCGTGCAAATGCGAATTTTATTTCCGCGATCGCAATCTAACGCCAAATAATCCCAGTTCATTTGATGTCGCAACCCTTCACCCCAGAACAAATTGCCGCGATCGCCACCTACAAGGAAAAATGGTGGCAAAAAGCTATTTCCACCGAACCAATCGATCGCGATCTTGCCGAACAAAACATCCTGACGGCTTATGCTGCAATGAACGAACCCGCCCCTCGGGTCATCTTTTGCGAGAGTCCTTATGAAGGTTTTTTGAATGTCAACTGGAGCGATCGTGAAAGTGAATTAATGAATCTGATTTGGACCATCGATTTTAAGTGGTCATTGCATGATGAAGAACCCAAGTGGGGTTTTAATTGGCCGTGGCGCGATAAAGGTCCCAATTTTTCCGATTGCAGCTATGACGATATTACATTCGGTTTAGCGGTACAACAGTTACTTGCTCTTAAGATTCTCGATCGCATTGCCATCCAACATCGCGAAAAAGCAGCTGCTTTTTTTCAAATTGGCTATGATTATTGTCTCGATCCTTCCTTTTGCAGCCAAGGCGCATTCTACGATATTTTGATTTCTGTCTTTGATGTAGAATTTCAGAATAATCGAGGTTTCGACTGCAACACTGCTTTTCAATCCCTAAAAGATATTGGCGGCTGGATTTTTGCCCATCGCGAGATTTGCGTGGTTTGCGATCGCCCCCGTCGCATTGCCCTAGACGAAGAAAATCGCCCTCACACCATCGGACAACCCGCCATCGAGTACGCCGACGGCTTTACAATTTATGCTTATCAAGGAGTTTGGATGCCAGAAGAATACGGTAAATTGCCTCCCTCTCAATGGCAACCTCAATGGCTTTTAACGGAAAAAAATGTCGAACTCCGCCGCCTTTTATTACAAGAAATCAGCTCAATGTCTAGCGATCGCTAAGTCGTATATTCAGCATTAATTTTGACGTAATCGTAACTCAAATCGCAGCCCCAAGCCTTACCCTCTCCCGAACCATTGCCCAAATTTACGGCGATGATTAAAGGATGTTCTAAATATTGAATGAGTTGACCCGTTTCGGTTTTTCCAGAGGATTTTTCGGCAATCGCTCTCATGTAATTGCTGGCAGCTTGGCGATCGAAAGGTAATGGTTGCCCTTCTTCCATTAAGAGAAACTCTCCTAATTTAATGGTCAGGCGTTCTTGCTCGAAACGGACTCCCGCCCGTCCTGCGGCTCCGGCAATGCGTCCCCAGTTGGGATCTCGTCCAAAAATAGCCGATTTGACTAAAGACGAACCGACAATAGTTTTAGCAGCTTGTCTGGCATCGGCATCGTTGGGAGCGCCAGATACTTGTACTTCTAGCAAACACGTCGCCCCTTCTCCATCCCGGGCGATCGCTTTGGCCAGATACTGACAAACTTCCGTCAGCATGGCTTCCAACTTTTCCGCATCGGGTCCCATTTCCCGAATGGCTGTCGTGCGCGATTGGCCATTCGTCAGGGCAATTAAGGTATCGTTGGTACTGGTATCGCCATCGACGGTAATTTGATTGAAACTTTTATCGGCGGCACGGCGGAGCATTTGCTGCCAGAGATCTGAGGAAACCAACGCATCGCAAGTGACAAACCCCAGCATGGTTGCCATGTTGGGATGAATCATGCCCGAACCTTTAGATATGCCGCCGATCCGGACTGGGCGATCGCCGAAAGTCGTTTCGAGAGCAATGGATTTGGTGACTAAATCCGTCGTCACGATCGCCGCCGCCGTATCGTCTCCTCCCTCGGGAGATAATGCTGCGACCAGTTGAGGAATGCCCGCCCGAAATTGCTCCATTTTCATGCGCTGGCCGATCACTCCTGTCGAGGCCAGCAAAACCGCCTCGGAATCGATATTTAAATTTTCCCCAATTAAGCGGGCAGTTTCGAGGGCATCTTGCCAGCCTTGCTCTCCCGTGGCGGCATTAGCTTGTCCTGCGTTGCAGAGAATGGCACGGGCAACGGCTTTCTTTTGTAAAGTTTGGCGGCAATAATCCACGCAAGCCGCCCTAACGACGGATTGGGTGAATACTCCCGCCGCGATCGCTTCCGTTTCCGAAACAATTAAGGCCAAATCTTTTGCCCCAGAAGGTTTTAAACCCGCAGCGATTCCTGCTGCCCTGTATCCTTTGGGGGCAGTAATGCCACCACTTACTTTTTGCCAATCCGCCATATCAGTTATCAGTTATCAACTATCAACTATCAATTATCAACTATCAATTATCAACTATCAACTATCAATTAAATAGGGATGTATCGAAATACACCCCTATTCGATCGTTAGTTAAACAAACTCGATAGAATCGCGATCGCTAATTCGCGGGAATAAAGCCCCAGCTTTTTTCTTCGCGTTCGTACATTTCGATCATTTTCTCCATCAGCTCGGGATATTGTGCGGATAAATCGTGCTGTTCGGTGGGATCGATGCCGACATTGAACAGTTTCCACGGTTCTCGTTCGCCATTTCCCCACTTGCCATCCCCCAATCGGAGGATTTTCCAATCTCCCAGATACAGGGCTTTATTGACCTTGCCAAAGAGTTCGAAGGCGATCGGTTCGTCATCGCTGTAGAGGCGATCGGCATAACCCTCAAACAAAGGACGCATGGATTTTCCTTCAATTGGATGAACCGTCCGTCCTTTATAGTTGGTACCGGGTTGGGGAACGCCCGCATAATCCAATGCCGTTGGGGTCAAATCCTTAACAGAAGTAAAAGCATCGCTCTTCCCGGGCCGGATTTTGCCGGGGTAGTGAACGAAGAAGTGACCCCGAGTTCCGCCTTCGGCAACGGTTCCTTTTGCACCCCAGTGAGGCGTGGTCATCATCTGCGCCCAACCATAACTCAAACCCGTGAAAGAGTCGGGATTGCCGATATTTTCGTAGCTATTGTCGAACTGTTTAATCCAATCTTGCCAACTCAACTCGGTGGAGAAATCGCGCCAACTCGCGCCATTATCCGTAAAATAGATAATAATCGTGTTTTCGTACTCGCCGATTTCTTTCAGGTGATCTACAACCCGAGCGATCTGTTGATCCATATATTCCACCATTCCGGCATAAATGGCCATTTTCTTGGCCCGGAAGCGACGTTCTTCCGAAGGCAGGCTATTCCATGCTTCGACATTTGACCATCGAGGAGGCAACTCTAAATAGTCCGGAATAATACCCAGTTCTTTTTGACGCTCAAAACGGGCTTTGCGGAGTACATCCCAACCCGCGCTATATTGAGCCAGATATTTTTGATGGAATCCAGGGGGGACTTGTAGCGGTTCGTGAGGTGCAGTATGGGCAAGATAACCAAAAAAGGGCTTGCCAGAGTTCCGATTTTTGTCGATGAATTCAATCATCTTATCGGTATAGGTTTTGGGACTATAAAAGTCGTCTGGTGTCTCAACAATTTCTCCATTACGGGCGAGGGTGAAATGAGATCCCGGCCCGAAGCCGAATTTACCGTAGTGATCTCCAGCCCCTTCTAAGAGGGCAAAGGTTTCTTCAAAGCCGCGACCGTGGGGTCTCTGACGCTTCTCTTCTTCTCCGAGGTGCCATTTCCCGGTCATGTAGGTATGATAGCCAGCATCTTTGAGCAGGGTTGCGACGGTTACAACATTGTCGTTGAGAATACCAAGATAAGCAGGACTATCTTTTTGTGCAGGGGTAATGCGATCGGGCATCGTTCCCAAACCAGCACGGTGATTGTCCACTCCCGTCAAAATCATCGAACGGCTTGGGGAACAAGTCGGACCGGCGTGAAAGTTAGTTAAGATTAGACTCTGTTCGGCAAGTGCATCTAAGTTTGAGGTAGGAAGTTCTCCTCCAAATGTGCCCAAGTCCGAATATCCCATGTCATCGGAAATGATAAAGAGAATATTGGGACGCTTTCTGCGACTAACTTGTGCTTCGGTAGTTTCCTTGAGGGAGGAAAAACCAACAAAACCCAAAGCTCCAATTCCAACTACGAAGAGAAAACGAGAAATTCTGCGGTACATAATGCAAGATTGATTGACGTAAGCAAAAACTTAAAAATTGAATTGAGGTGGTTTGAAACCCGAGTAGACCTCCCCGTTCTAAGGATACGAGGATTTGGAAGCAGTCTTGTCACGGACGCTTACAGGTGCGGTCAAGTCACCGTTACGCGCTCGAGTATGCTGAAAACATACATGTGCTTACTTGTATTTGGCATTTTACTTTTATTTCTTATTGAATCGAGTTTGGTAAAGTTTTCTTAACAGTTAATGAGTAGCTACATCAATCTCAAAAAAATACCATCATTCTCGATTCATTGTCGGTAAATGCGATCGCTCCCATCGATATCGCGAATATCCTACCATTGTCGGTGAAAGCGATCGCCGCTCCTTAATTTTACTTAACTATTTGCAGGTATTATCACTAAGCGAAAACCGATATGTGAAGTCCCCGTATCGGGAGCTTGTGCCTCACGAGCTGACGGGCGGTAGCGACTGCAATAGTTTTGAGCGCACAAATAAGAACCGCCTTTAATCACGTGTTTGGCCGCTCCGGGCTCCCTCGGGTCGAAACTGTCTTCGGGATTGGAAACGATAGGATTGACTTGGCGCGCTTTTCCTTCATGACCCGCACGATACCAGTCTTGCGTCCACTCCCACACATTGCCGGCCATGTCATAGAGTCCGTAACCGTTGGGAGCGAAGGAGCCGATGGGTGCAGTACTTAAATAACCATCTTCTTCAGTATTCTGATAGGGGAAGAGCCCTTGCCAAGTATTGGCTTTTTTAGCGGAGTAGGTATCGCCCCATGTAAAGTCCTTCCCTTCGAGTCCCCCTCGGGCGGCAAATTCCCATTGGGCTTCTGTGGGTAAAGATTTGCCCGCCCATTTTGCATAGGCTAGTGCGTCCTCATAAGCAATCTGAACGACGGGATAATCCTCCTTGCCCTCGATATTGCTATCAGGTCCTGTGGGATGCTGCCAGTCTGCCCCGGGCATCCAATGCCACCAGCTTAGTTCGCGCACGGGATGCTTCCCTTTGGGGGCAATAAAGACAAGGGAACCTGGCGATCGCTGTTCTTCGGAGAGATTAGGAAAGTCTTTCGCACTGAGAGGACGTTCGGCAATGGTCGTATATCCGGTTTCTTCAACAAAGCGAGCAAATTGGGTATTGGTAATTTCGTAGCGATCGATACAAAAACCCGTTACTTTAACTTTGGCAACACTTCCCTCTTCGCGGTAATGTTTCTCCGATCCCATTTGGAATGTTCCACTCTCAATCCAGGTCATATTTTGAGGACAGCGATCGCCAGATTGGGCATTAACTGTTACTTTGGTTTCCCGATTCCCAAGGCTTTGCGATCGAGGAGGCTTATTGAATAAGGCCAAGCCTTGATGGAGAAGAAAAATAGCAGTTAATCCGCCTAATAGACAAGCTAAGAATATTTTTTTTGTCTTTGTTTTCATCATTCGTGTGTGGGTAGATAGAAGATTGTACCTTTAGTTTTCATCTTCAATCCTTCGATCGCCGTCAGAATTGAAGAAAGTATAAAAAATTGAGGGTTGTATGCCAGTATATTGAACCACGAGAATGCTGAGCCAAATATTCCAAACCACAAGGGTAAAACTGGTGGTCATGGCTGCACCAACCATACCGAATTTAGGAATTGCGATCGCGTTTGAAACTAAATTGAGCATGGCACTAAAGGCAAATACGGGCAGAGATTTATTTTGGTATCCCGTCATGACCATTAAACAGGCTACAGTTCCGCAAAGAGAATCAACCAAACGTCCTAAAATTAGAATTTTCAGAGGCACGATCGCAGGCATGAACTCCGGACCAAAAATGCTCAAAACGGGTGCTGTAAACGCAAGCAAAAATGCACCGATCGCAATGGACGGCCAGAAAATCCAAACTGTCACGCGAGAGACGACTTGCTGTAATTCTGCCAGATTGTTTTGCGTATAAAGCATGGCAAAAGCCGGGGCGGCGACAATAATAATAATTTCTAAAACAAACCCCACCCATAAAGCAGTTTTAACGGCAACATTGTAAATCCCTGCGGCTTCGGGTCCCACCAAAGACCCCACCATAATAATATCGGTTTCATCTAAGATATAGAGAAAGGCACGCTGTAATAATAAAACAACAGAAACATTAATCCATTGACGATAGGAATAAACGGCCAAAGCGGGTTGGAGAATTTGTTTGATTCTTTCCCAGAGTAATAACCTTTGAAAAATCAAAATAATGATAAAACTTACGGTAGCGACAGCGATCGCGGGAATGCTTTTCAGTTCGCCATCGATCTCTAAAAGCAAAAAGCCACCGCAAAGTACCAGAATCGGCCAAATCACTAAACTGGGAAGATAGGCGCTAATAATATCCTCTAGCGCGCGAATTGTTTCTAATTGTAATTGAACTAAGGCTTGTAAAGGAATTAAGCCGACTCCAAGTAATAAAGGCAAGGCATAAGGAGATTGATAGTGAGAATTAATCAAGAGAACAACGGCGATTGCAATACCACATAATAAAAAACTTGCACCTAAAGTTAGCAACAAACTACCACGAACAATTCCTCTGGCTAAGCCCCATTCTTGGTTGACACGATATTGGGAAATCGATCGCAATACCGTACGAGGCAAGCCCAAACTAGCAGGAATTGCCAACAATAATGACCAAGCAATGACATATTCATAAATGCCATACTCACTCCTTCCCATCCAACGTGCTAAAAAGATTTGTAATAAGTAAATTAAAACCAAGCCTGCTGCTTTAATAATTAAAGCAATGGAAGCCTCTTTAGCAAAGACATCCAAACGGACACTTTTTGAATTTGGGGAGAGGGGAGATTCAGTCATATCAGATTAATAATTTTAGGTTAAATTACTGTTATTTTAATTGTTCGGCACTGGATAAATAGTAATGTTTTGCATTACCATTATCCTGTTTTTTTGCTAATCTTTTTAGCGTTTTCACTCTCAATTTTTTGACTGCTTCCGTGCGAAATTCTAGTGTCATAAGATAATCTGTGAGTTGTAAAACCCATCGATCGTCTCCATCCTCAAAAGCCTCTCGAGTTGCTTGCCAAAGTTGTTCTTTCCCTCCTGTAAGTCGAGCAATGTGTAAAGCATTATCTAAAGGCGATAGAGGAAATAGATGGGTTGGATTACCATCAAACCAACCTAAGTAGTGACTGTAAATTCCTCGCACCGTCCAAGAAATTGAGCCAAAATTTTCTTGTAAATAAGGTTTTTTTGCTAATTCTGGCGGTAATTTAACAATTTGCACTAATTCATCAGGTGTTAAACCGCGATTCATTCCTGCGAGGGTTTGCTCGAAAATAGAAGCAATACTGTTACGATAGTTCCGAATTGTTTGTTTGATTTTTTGACTTCCGCTTATCGGTAAAGCATGACCCGATATTAAATATTTAGGTTGAAGAGTCAATATTTTATCGAGACTGAGAATCCATTGTTGCGGGTCTTGATAATATCCTCGCAGTGAAGAAAGATAGGGAAAACTTCGATAAAAATTATCGCCGCATAATAATACTTTTTGTTCGGGCAACCAAACATAGAGTTGATCGTCACTTTCTCCCGGTGCGGCGATTAATTCTAAGGTTAATCCTGCAATATTTAAAGTAATTTTCTCTTCGGAAAATTGATGATTGGGAGGGATAAAACCATCGGAGATCGCCCCGAAAGGAAGTTGACACCAGATAGGATTTAACGATTGTATCTCTTCAGGTGATGTAAACGTACCCTGTTGAAAAGGCCATCGGGTACTATGGATGTTTTGCCATTGTTTGTCCGTACTGATGATTTTAAAATTATCCCTAGCATAAATATTAATGCGATCGCTTTTTATAAAAGCACGCGTACCGCCAATATGATCGTAATGAGAATGAGTATAAATTACGGTTTTAATCGGTTTCCGCGAGATCTGTCGGAATTGAGAAAGAACTCTGTTTGCTGAATCTATACTATCTCCAGTATCGACCGCAATAACTTCGTTATTCCCTTCGATAAAAATAATATTTGCTCTCGTGTTGCCAACTGCAACATAAACCCCCGATGTTACTTTAATAATATCGGGCTGACATTCCCACTCGATATTTACCAGATTTGCGGCTAAAATAGGCAATGTATTGAAGATAAAGAATAACGCGAACCAACTGCATAGTTTGAGAATTGTCGCGATTGCATTTTGGTTGAATTCTTTTGTCATTACTCTAATTGTTTCGCACTGGATAAATAATAATTATGTGCATTGCTGTTCGTCGCTCGTTCTGCTAATTTTTTCAATATTTTAGCTTTTAATTGTTTGACGGTTTCGCCACGAAATTCTAAAGTTATCAGATAATCGGTTAGTTGTAATGCCCACCGATCGTCTCCATCATCAAAAGCCTTTTGCGTCGCTTGCCATAATTGTTCTTTTCCACCTGCCAGTTGAGTAATGCGGGTTGCTTGTTCTAAGGTTGATAAGGGAAATAGATGAGTAGGATTGCCATCAAACCAACCTAAATAATAACTATAAATTCCTCTCACCGTCCAAGGAATATTCCCATAGTTTTCTTGAAGATAAGACTTGCCGGCTAATTCTGGCGATAATTTTACGATTTCTACCAATTCATCGGGGGTTAAACCGCGATTCATGCCAGCGAGAGTTTGCTCAAAAATAGAGGCAATACCATTGCGATAATCAGTAATAATGCGTTGAATTTTTTCTGCTCCTGCAATGGGTAAAGAATGCCCGGAAATGAGATATTCTGGTTTGCGATCGAGAATTTTATCCAAACTGCGACTCCATTGTTGCGGATCTCGATAAGATCCTCGAATTGCGTAGAGATTGGGAAAAGCATTGTAGTAATTATCCCCACAGACTAAAACTTGTTTATCGGGCAACCAAACATAAAGATGGTCTTGACTTTCTCCCGGTGCAGAAATGAATTCTAAAGCAACGCCAGCAATATTTAGAGATAATTGCGTTTCTGTAAAAAAATGCGTTGGAGGAACAAAACCATCGCCATTATTCTCTAGTGGCAGTTTGCACCACATTTTATTAAGAGAAGCGTTTTCTTCGGAGTTTAGAAAAATACCATGTTGCCGTTCGTTTCTCTGATGATTAATCTGCTGAATTTTGCGATTGTCAATCCTTCCATATTGGAAATTAGCTCTAGCGTAAATCGGGGGACGATCGCCTGTTAAAAACGCTTTTGTTCCGCCAGTATGATCGGAGTGAGAATGAGTATAAACAATGGCTTTAATCGGTTTTTGAGTAATTTCTCGGAACTGAGAGAGAACCCGTGTTGCGGTTTCGATATTGTCTCCCGTATCGATAACGATCGCTCCATCATCCCCTTCAATTAAAGTAATATTCGCTCTTGTATTTCCCACTGCAACATAAACGCCAGAGGTGACCTCGATAATCTCGGGTTGGCATTCTCGAGGGGAACTTGCTAAATTTTTTGCTAAAAGAGAAGGGGAATTGAGGAAAAATAATAACCCCAATAACCCCAATAACTTGAGAATATTTGCGATCGCATTACGATTAAAGGCAAAATTCATAGGCAATTTTTGACAAGATTTTTTGATCCAAAGCAATGAACGGGATAGCCGGAAAACAGCCATCCCGATTTTTGCGTCTAATTATGCAGTTTTCTCAGGTATTCCGATACGGTATGCCCGACAAAATCTCCATGTAAAATGCCTTTATCCGTGAGGACGATCTCGCCGTTGCTAATGGTAATAAAACCTTCGCTTTCTAGTTGTCCCAAAGGTTCGGCACAGAGAGATTCTAATTTAAAACCGTATTGGGCTTTAAATTTATTCAAGTCAAAGCGCAATATCTTCATACCCAATAAGACATCGCGTACCATGAGATCCTGAGCGGTGAATTTATAGCCGCGCACGAGGGGAAGTTCCCCAGCTTCGACGATTTCACCGTATTTGTCGAGGTCGCTGGTATTTTGCAAGAGGAAGCGATCCATGCTGCCAAAAGCAGAAACGCCCAACCCGTAAAATTCCATGCCCTGCCAAATGTTATAAATGTACTCGCTGCGATCGCTATTATTTTTCGTGTAGGTGAAGAAACTCCAAGGAATGTAATTATTGCGAGAGAGTTCTCCCATGGCATACTGCATGAAGCCTTTTTCCTGTTCGGCATCGGGTAAATTGATTTTGTCGTCCCGCACGCCTTGTTTATAAAAATCCGTGTTGGTAAAGGCTTCCATCTGATAGACGGTAATGCTTTCCACTCCCGTTTTAATCGCGCAGCGAACGCTCTCTTGCCAAGTTTCGTCGGTTTCGCCAGCCAAACCGCTTAACAGGTCGAGATTGATCGTCCATTTCCCTTGACCGGCTTGTTGTGCCATTTCGATGGCACGATAAGCCTGTTTTTGATTGTGACCGCGACCGCTTAACTTAATAATATCCTCAACAAAAGATTGAATCCCCATACTCAAGCGAGTTACTCCTAATTGTGCGAGAACGTCCAGCTTGCTTCGGGAAATTGTGAGGGGTTCGGCTTCCAGTGCCAATTGCTTGCGGTTGTCGAACTGTTTGAAGGTATCGCGCAATACGCCAAATATTTTCTCAAAATGATGCTCCTGTAACAAACTGGGAGTTCCCCCACCAAAATAGATGGCATGAATGGGACGATTCTCCAAATCGAAGCGATCGCTGACCAACTTAATTTCTTTGCACAAGGCATCGACATAAGGATTGACCTCGGGGCGTTCCTTGAGATCGACGGTTTTGTAGTAGCAAAAAGAACACCGTTGCGTACAAAAAGGAATGTGGATATACAAACAAATCGATCGATCTTGTAATTTTTCCTCAACGGCAGATCGCTTCCATTTTTTAAACGGTGGATAGTTTGGCGTTAAAGGAATCCTTTGGGCATCGAGCTTGGTTTTGGGGTCGGCAATAGCAATCATGAGCGTTGAAGAATGAGTAATGGGTAATGGCTAATGAGCGAGATCGAGATGCAGGTTGGGTTAACCCGAAAAATTACACGACGGCTGTTTCTCGGGATTCTAATTTCTGCCAAACAAACTCGGCTAAAACTTTCAGACTGCTAAAATATTCCGGGTTGAGTTCTAAATCGGAAAATTCAATGCCAAATTTCTCTTCTATCAAGGCAATCAATTCAACAATTACGATTGAATCAAGCCCCAATCCCCCTTCAAATAATGAAGCGTTTTCGTCAATTTCATCCTTTTTTAAATTGACATCGAGGTCATCGGCAATAATGGTTTTAAGTTTTTCAATGGTTGTTTGGCACATGACAAATTTTCTTTGAATTAGGTTGTCGCGATCGCGATCGCTATGCTTGAACTTGCTATTCGATTTACCCGAAGTAAATTAACTTAGGCTTTTTATAACAAGTTTTTGCTCGATGTGATGGGATTGTAACAGATTTTTAACATTTTTTTAACATTACCTTGCGCCCAGATCTATTCAGGCAATCTTTGGGTTAATTTTTGGCGATCTACTTTGCCATTGGGTAATAAAGGTAAGGTTTTTTCCACCATAATTTCATCGGGGATCGCATGTCTTGCCAAGAGAGCAAAACAGCGAGAGCGAATATCTGCTGCAGAAATTACAGCCTTTGCATCTTTAGCGGGAATGCAATAAGCAAATAGTTTTTTGCCGCGCTGACTTTCCCCTTTAGAAACAACAACAACTTTTTCGATTCCTGCGATACTTTCGATTGCTTTCTCGACATCGGTAAAGAAAACGAGCAAGCCATTGCGATTGACGCTATGATCGCAACGACCGATGACTTCCAAACCGTCTTCCCAGATCCGTCCGAAGTCTTTGGTCCGAAACCATTCGCTTTCCTCTAAAGTTAGAGGATGACCGCGATCGTCAACGTAACCGTCAAAACCCCAGTCGTGCTGACACCATAGTTCCCCTACCCCTTCCATGCCCTCCACATCTTCAAGGGATTTCGCCTCTAAGTGCATTTGCACCCCTGGCATGGGCTGCCCGACAGTACGCGCGCGAGTTTCTAGGGCGTCCTCCGGACTGGCAGCGGCGATCGCCCCCATTTCCGTGCTGCCGTATAATTTTACCAAGCAGCCAAAGCGCTTGTTATAAGCCTTAAAAGTTTCCTCTCTCACGCGATCGCCAGCGGCTACGGTTAATTTATAGGGTCTCGGGGAACGGCGACCCCGCAAGAGGGTTTCGCAAAAAATGGGGGTCATAAAAGCAATATTGGGATCGAATTCTCGCTCTCGTTGTAAGTAGCGCAATAGATTTGCCCCTTTTTGCAAATCGATGGCGGTGCCGGCCATGACCCCCGGTAAAAAGGCAGCTCCCAATCCGTACATATGAAAGATAGGAACGGGAATGGCGATGCGATCGCTCTCCTCTAGCTGCAATCGCTTGACACAATTGAGAACGTTATTTCGCAATTTCTCGTGAGAGTGAGCTACCAATTTGGGATTTCCCGTACTGCCAGAAGTTCGCACGTAAAGCGTCGGTGCGGTTTGATGAGTGGCAGATTCTCTCAGCCAGCGATCGCTTTCCCAGATTTGTAAGAAATCCTCGGGGCGATCGAGAATCTCGTTTCCAGCCTTGGCAATTTCGACAATTCGCAGGCCGTAACGACAGAAAGCCGGAATTTCTGGCTTATTTTCCTCAGAAGCACCTGCCGCTTTGGGAAACAAAAGAAAACTATACTCCCGCTCCAATAAATACAGCAAAACCAGAGCACTGGTTACAGAATTAACGCACTCCAAAGCAAGCCGATTGCCGCGATCGATATTGCGATCGGCAAAGAAGCGATCGAGTTGCTCGAAGGTTTCGGGAATTTCCGAGTAGGAACGAGTTAATTGCCCATCTGCCAGTACTTTGGCGGGCAAAGCATTGTTGACAAATTTCATTACGCTGTTTGCTTCTAAATATCAGCTTTAATGTCAGCCTTTTCTGCCGGACAACAAAATTAAAATGAGAAGATGAACGACACTCAATTCAAAGTTGATTTAATGTCAAATAAATCCACCAGATATTGAAAGAGAGGTTTTTGTCTATTTCTTGTTTAGTCACTCTAAGTAAGACATTCTCTTTTTTCAATCCTCAATTTATTGAGAGCTTGGAACTTGAAGTCTGCGTTCGATAACTTGACAAATAACCGCCCCAATAAATAAGAACAAGAGAATTAATCCAAAAACAATAGAAATGTAGGTGACATTTCGAAGCAATAGGCTCTCAATTTAAAGCTAAATGTCGCTACATCCCTAGCTAACCACACTAAACGCGATTTTGCATCTATTCTCTTTGTAAAGAATTGTAAAGCAATGTCGAGCGAGGAAAGGAAACCTTTTTATCCATCTCTGCCGATCGAATTTTAAATTCTGTAACTAAGACAAAACCTCCAACGAGAACTCTCGTTGAAGGATCTGTTTTGGTTGGTTTTGCCAAATTGACAACTTCTACAATAAAATTCAATTTGTAGGTTGAGTTGGCTTTGCCTCAAATTTTATTGACTTGTCGCAAAAATTGGTAGGAAAAATTGGTAGGAAAAATTGGTAGAAAAAATTTCTTACATTGAAAGAGTGTCGAGTTTAAACAGTTGCAGCGATCGGTTTTCCGGCTGTTTTTTTCTGCAAGGTCTCTGAGAACTCCCGCGTGACAGTTTCTACTTCTCGATTTTCTTGATGTAGAACGGGCAAGTCTCGAGGGCCTTTATTCTCCTTGTTAATCTCTTCGCGATTCTCTTTGTTAATCTCCTTGTTAATACAAAGACGCTGACAGGGGATAGTGTCGGAAAGAATGGCACTGGCCATCATTCCGGAGTGAATCTCGAGAAGCGCTTCGGGTACGGCCTCAAAGACTAAACGCTGTCCGGGGAAAACAACTCTTTCAAAATACCAATTTTTAATATTCGTAATCCGAGCAACTTGAATTTGATTGGTCGCGTTAACGTAGCAGCATAGTACTGACGTTCTAATTGTATTGGGGATAGGATCGAGGATTTGAGACATGGTAACTGAGGCGTGATATAGGGTGTTTGCTATTACATTCTTAAAGTAACATTTCGCGATCCCCAACTGCTGTAAACACGACTACCAATCTTATTTTTCCCTCCCTAGGTGGAAGAGAAAATCTAAAAAAATACGGAGGCTATAGCAAGTTTTCGGGAAAATTGCAGCTATATTAGTAGATTTTACCCGATTTTGGCGTTTTTTCGCGATCCCCATGCCGATCCCGCTTTTTTCTTCTGGGATCCCCATCTTCCTTCAACTGGCTTTTCTGCGATCCCCAAAGGTTTTGGGCTCCTCCCTCCCTCGTCAAGTTGATAGGAGCAAGGAAAGACGCTAAAGTTAACTTATGTAAATAAATTTTACAATTCTTAGCGAAATTGCCATACCCCACAAACACCCCGAGCAAACACCCAACAATACGGCAATTTTTTCCTCAGTTCGGTAGATTGATTATCGAGGATGAAGGCCATAAAATTCTCTTCTATTACAAATTCTTAACATTTTTTTAACAATGTCTCCCAAAATTCTTTACGTTCGCCTCCCTTGCAATCCTATTTTCCCGATCGGTGTTGTCTACCTTGCCGATCGCATGGGAAAGCAATTTCCAGAAATTCAGCAGCGCATCTTTGACTTGGGAACGATCCCGCCAGTGGAATTCGCGAGGGCGCTCGATCGCGCGATCGACGAATTTCAGCCAACATTATTAGTGTTTTCGTGGCGAGATATCCAAATTTACGCGCCTGTCGGCGGACGGGGTGGCAACCCTTTGCAAATGGCTTTCGAGTTTTACTATGCCAAAAATCCCTTCGTGCGCTTGCGAGGTGCTCTCGGAGGTCTCAAGGTTGCCAGTGCGTATTATGGGGAGTTATGGCGTAATTTTGGCTTGATTCGGCAAGGATTGCAACGGGCAAAACGCCATTGTCCGGATGTTCGAGCTGTTGTTGGCGGCGGTGCGGTCAGCGTCTTTTACGAACAAATCGAGAAATCTTTGCCCCAAGGAACTATTGTTTCTGTGGGAGAAGGGGAAGTCTTGCTCGAACGCCTGTTAAAAGGAGAAGATATTAGCGGAGAGCGTTGTTATATCGTGGGAGAAACCAAGCCCCGAGATCGCATGATTCACGAAACCCCCGAGGCGATTGAAAAAACCGCTTGCAACTACGATTATATCGAGAAGATTTGGCCGGAATTTGGTTATTATTTACAAGAAAATGACTTCTATATTGGCGTACAGACTAAGCGCGGTTGCCCGCATAATTGCTGCTACTGCATTTATACAGTTGTAGAAGGAAAACAGGTGAGAATTAATCCCGCAGATGAAGTCGTCGCAGAAATGCGTCAACTGTACGATCGCGGCATTCGCAATTTTTGGTTTACCGACGCTCAATTTATCCCGGCGAAAAAATATATTGACGATGCGATCGAACTCCTGCAAAAAATCCACGATTCGGGAATGCAGGATATTCATTGGGCATCCTATATCCGCGCCGATAATTTAACCCCGGAACTGTGCGATCTCATGGTCAAAACCGGGATGAATTACTTTGAAATTGGCATTACGAGCGGTTCCCAAGAACTGGTACGAAAAATGCGAATGGGGTATAACTTACGAACGGTTTTGCAAAATTGTCGGGACTTGAAAGCCGCAGGATACGATGATGTTATTTCGATTAATTACTCGTTTAATGTTATCGATGAAACTTTCGACACCATTCGTCAAACCATTGCTTACCATCGAGAATTAGAAAATATTTTTGGCGTCGATAAGGTCGAGCCGGCAATCTTTTTTATCGGTTTGCAGCCTCATACGCATTTAGAAGGCTATGCCTTAAAACAAGAGATTCTCAAGCCCGATTACAATCCCATGAGCGTCATGCCGTGGACGGCGCGAAAATTACTGTGGAATCCCGAGCCGTTAGGGTCTTATTTTGGGGAAGTTTGCTTGCAAGCATGGCAACAAAATCCCAATGATTTCGGACGGGAAACCCTGAAGATTTTAGAGGAACGCCTCGGACGCGCTTCTTTAGAAGAAGCTCTTAATGCACCAATGGGAGAAACAAAAGGCACTCTGCGCAAAGCGTTAGTCGCGCTAACATAAAAAGTAGCATTTATCTTTTCGCAAAATGACTTATATCGCTACAAAACTCTTAACTTTTAAAGATTTCCTTGCTCAATACGGGAACAATCCTCGTTATGAATTGGCAGATGGAGAACTCATCGATATAGAACCAACGGGAGCTCACGAAACAGTGAGCGGTAAAATTGCCGCTCAAATTAATATTGCTATTGCCAGCGAAAAACAACCTTGGTTCATTCCTCGGACTTGTTTGATTCGTCCTCTTGCTGAGGCAATAACTGCCCGTCGTCCCGATGTTATTGTTTTAGATGAAACTGACCTTTCTCATGAACCGCTTTGGGAAAAAGAGCCCGTTATTACCCTCGGACGCTCGATTAAATTGGTTGTTGAAGTCGTGAGCAGTAATTGGGAAAATGACTATGCAAGAAAAGTTGAAGAATATTCGCTTTTAGGAATTCCTGAATATTGGATTGTTGATTATCGAGGATTGGGAGGAATTGCTTTTATCGGTCGTCCCAAACAACCCACTTTTACGGTTTGTCAACTTGTCGGAGCAGATTATTCTCAACAAAAATTCCGTTTGGGAGAGGAGATTTCCTCCCCTAGTTTTCCCAATCTTAAATTCTGTTTAAATGATGTGCTTCCTCGTTAAATAAAAAGTCGCCAGACTATTATTCCCATTCCAGCTAAAGCACCCGCATAGGCAAGAGTGCGAAGTAAGGGAATGCCTACAATGTAAACTGTGCTGTGGAGAATGCGAAAAATAACGATCGCCGCCGAGGCGATCGCGGTAATCTCGTCATGCTTTCCCGTAACATGTGCGATGATAATAATAACGGCGATGGCAGCTAAATTATCGTGGTGGTTTTGTTGGGCGCGATCGGCACGTCCCACCCAAAGCGCTACGTCGGGCAGGGTTTCGCGATTGCCCATGCCCCATTCTGCTCCAGCAGCCTTGAGGCGACCCACTGCGGGGATATGGTTGAGGGGAATTGACCAGAGTGCCAAAATTAACAAACAGATTAGATCGAGTGTCATTTTTTTGATAATCTAAGAATAGGAACTATTGTACCCTAGCGATCGCAAAAGACGAATGAATTTTTTTCACTCGGTATAATTTTTTCATAATTAACGATTATCCAATTCCTCATTGATAATTGTTCATTGATAATTGTTCATTAATAAGCGATGCTCGATCCTGCTGGAAATTCTTTACCTCCTCAAAATGTAGAAGCCGAAGAATCTATTTTAGGTGGAATTTTGCTCGATCCCGAAGCAATGGGACGGATTGCCGATGTTATCGATCCCGAGGCATTTTATATCAGCATTCATCAGGAAATTTACGAGGCTGCATTGGCGCTGCATCGAGATGGAAAACCGACAGATTTAATGACGGTCACGAGTTGGTTGCAAGACCGAGGAAAACTTGATGATATTGGGGGAACGGGGAAACTCGCACAGTTGGTAGAAAGAACGGTTTCAGCAGTCAATATCGATCGCTATGCTATCTTAGTAATGGATAAATATACGCGCCGTCAATTGATTGGCGCGAGTCATGAAATTGCTGAATTGGGATACGATACGAGTTTAGAATTAGAGGTTGTTTTAGATCGATCGGAACAGAAAGTTTTTGGATTAACCCAAAAGCGTCCCAAACAAGGTTTAACCCCAATTTCAGAGACTTTAATTTATACGTTTGACGAGCTAGAAAACCTACAACAAGAAACAGCATTACCCGGATTGGCTTGTAATTTTTACGATCTCGATGCCATGACCAGTGGTTTTCAAAGATCGGATTTAATTGTATTAGCAGGCAGGCCCTCAATGGGGAAGACTGCCTTGGGATTGAACATAACATCAAATATTGCCCGACAACATCAACTTCCCGTAGCAATATTTAGTTTGGAAATGTCTAAAGAACAATTGGTACAGCGATTGTTAGCTTCTGAAGCAAAAATTGAAAGCAATCGCTTGCGATCGGGGCGCATTACTCAAACTGAAATGGAATCGGTTGCTTTAGCAATTGGAAACTTGGCAGAGTTGCCTATTTTTATTGACGATAATGCCACTTTAAGCGTCATGCAAATGCGATCGGAAGTTCGCCGCTTGCAAGCGGAACAAGGGGGCAAAATTGGCTTGGTTTTAATTGATTATTTACAACTTATGGAAGGAGGAGGCGATAATCGGGTGCAAGAATTGGCGAAAATTACGCGATCGCTGAAAGGTTTGGCGAGAGAAGTCAACGCTCCCGTTATTGCCCTATCTCAATTAAGTCGAACGGTTGAATCTCGTACAAACAAGAGGCCAATGTTGTCAGACTTGCGTGAAAGTGGCTCTATCGAGCAAGATGCGGATTTAGTTATTATGTTATATCGGGATTCTTACTATAATCCAGACTCTCCCGATCGCAACATTGCAGAAGTTATTATTGCTAAACATCGCAACGGGCCGACAGGCACGGTTAAACTCCTATTTTTACCGGAGTTAACCAAGTTTGAAAATCTAGCACAGGAATCATGAAGAAATTCAAAATTATCAATTCAAAATTCAAAATGATTCCTTCTTACTTTGTCAATATCCCGATTGCTTCCTAAGAACTTGTCACAATATCCTCAAGAGAACTAGCAGGAACTTCTACATTGTCTGAAGTAGGATCGCTGTCTTTTTCAGGATACAAATTTTTAATCAAACCGCGACCGTAAAACATGATAAAAATCCCCGATACAACCAATCCAGAACCGCTCCAAGTTAGTCCCGTAACCCAAGCTGGCTCTCGCTTGACTTGTAAGGTAGACTGTTTTAAGTCTCCTGGATTCCACGATGCTTGGGCGATCTTCCAACCGCGATACCAAGTGGGGTGATTCATCCAAACTTTGCGATGTTCGGAAATCTCTTGAATTGCATCATCAATGCGAATTTTACTCGTCCACATGGCGACAGATTGCGAACCTTCATTTCGATCGACAATAAAATCTTCCAATTTAACGGCGAAGGGTAATTGCACAAATTTGGGGCTGAATGCTGCAAATATTTCCCCGTTGAGATCGTCGATAGCTGTTGGTTGACCCCAAGGTAACCATGTTTCGAGTCCCGACTGGGTTTCAACTAATAATGCTGGCGTTCCTGCATTATTTGGCACGTCAAGAGGGAGGATTTCTCGCTGTAATTTGGCGTTAGGAATTAACTGTTCTATCGTAATTTGAAAATCCGCCCAACCCGGAGCGATCGCTTGCCCGATCGCCAGTTCTCCCGATTTAAACCCTCGAGAAGATTTTGCGGCGTAATAGACTTTTCCTTCCTCATCTAAAATCACGCGAAAATAATCCGCAGACTGTTGGGCGGGTAAAGCATAATCGATACTAATTCCCGATAAGGATTCCCCCGAAACTAAAGAACGCACGGGGGGAAAATCCCGACCGAAAACAAACCATTGTTCGACCCCGCGATCGCTGCTAACTTCTAATTGTAGAGCAGGATTATTCAAGCGATCGGAAACGCTAATCGGTTGTTTTCTACCATCTAATTTAAAATCAGGGAAAAAATCTGCTAAACGAACCCGTAAATTTTCATCAATACCGACCTCTCGCTGTAAATAAGACTTCACATCTAAAGAAATTTCTCCCCCATTAGCAACAATTTTGACCGTTCCAAAAGGATTCTCGTTTTCTTTTACTGGTGTATTTAATAATGACTCCAATTCCGCAGAACTTTCAGCTTGAAGGATCTCTAATTCTGCCGGACCCAGAGAAATTTTACGGTAGGGAAGAGGCGCGATCGCCAGCCATCTTTCTAGGGTTTGTTCCATACGATCGCTGTGCAAACTCAACCGTACCGCCGGATTTTCTACCATTCCTCCCTCAGCAAAACTTACGGTTTGTACGGCATTGTCCGTATAACCCAACAGAGAAAGACCGGCAAAAGTGCGAGGCGAAATCGAGCCATCGGGCTTCACAAAAATTCCCGCCTGTTGGATATCGCCACTCGCATCGGCAACTTCTAGTAAATCCCCCTGTACTCGGATTTGATTATTCGCTCCTAGATCCGTTCGCAGGGGTAACATTCCCTCCACTCCCAGATGAATCACCGCCGCCGAACCTGCAATAATGACGATTAGACCGAGATGGGTGAGAGCAAAACCAATTTTACGCGCTCCCCGCCACGGATGGCGACTGAGAGCAGAAACGCCCAAATTCAACGCCAGCAGAAACATTAATGCCCCAAACCACGGACTTTTATAGATTTCCTGCTGTACCGTTGCAGAACCCACCTGCGACTCGTAAAACGTCGCCCCAATCAAGATAATGGCGATCGCCCCGAGTAAAGGCACGGCAAATTGAATCGAACCGAGAAAACGAAAAATACGGTTTTGCATCATGGTTGTTGACCGACTTCCAAGGGATCTCAAAAAACTGCAAAGACTCACGGTAATTGACCGTTTTCCCACTTCGATGTCGTTAAAGTTGCAAAAAGGGACAATTTATGAGACTTTTGCATTATAATAATCAGCTTTAATCATACATGGGCGCGATCGCCGACCCCAGTTCGCTTTGATTTAAGAATTCGGGAATTATAGAATGAGAGAGGTGCACTGCAACACCTCCTCAATTTACTAATTTTGTTAAACTCAATAACGTTAAGAAATTTATAGATTTTTTGACAAAAGCGACTTTTTCTGGATCGTTTGGAGAATTTTCTAAAATCCATGATGGCCACCCAAATCGCCTCGAAATTAATCGAGCAAACCCCCCAAGACGAACGATCGCTCAAAGCAGTTTGGGAAAAAATTCAGCCGGATAGCTGTCCCCGTCACTATAACTTCCACATGCACACCTTTTGTTCTGACGGGCAATTGCACCCGAAGGAAGTTATCGAACAAGCGGTTGCCATTGGTCTCAAAGGTTTGGCAATCACCGATCACCATACCGTTAACGGCTATCGAGTGGCCCGCTGGTGTTTGGCCGAAATGGGACAAGCGGAAGGTCTTCCCCAATTGTGGAGTGGCGTTGAAATCACCTCACTTTTACTCAAAACTGAAGTTCATATCCTCGGTTATGCTTTCGATCCCGATTGTCCTGCGTTAGCCTCCTATTTAGATGGATTTGCTCCGAAAGGGGAAGCCGCGCAAGCCGATCGCGTCATTGAGGCCATTCATCAAGGGGGAGGATTGGCGGTATTGGCACATCCGGAACGATATCGCCGTCCTGCCACTCAATTGATCCCCGCCGCCGCTGATGCGGGGATCGATGGGGTTGAGACCTATTATGCCTATCGTCACGTCAATCCGTGGCAGCCTTCCCCCAAACAAACCCAACAGGTCAAAGAATTGAGCGATCGCTATGGTTTATTAAATACCTGCGGTACCGATACCCACGGCAGCGATTTACTCTTGCGGCGATAATTGAAGCGATCGCCAATCTGCCCTCGGACAGTTTCTCAACTATCAGATTGCGATAGAAGTATCTGAGGAACCAGAGCGAGTTTTATATCTAGCCATTCCGAAGGATACATACCAAATGTTTCTCAGATTTGAACCTGCCAAAACCGTCATTGAACGCTATGAAGTCCGGTTAATTGTTTACGATCCCAACCAGAAGGTAATTAAGCAATGGATAGAGTAACTGAATATCGCCAGATCGTTTGCCAATTTCTCGAAAACTTTGCCAAAATTGATGACAATGCTCAGTTAATTTTCGATCGCGATCGCGATCGCTATTTAATCATGCACAACGAATGGCGCAATGATTATCGTATTTATGGCTGTGCCATCCAACTCGATATTATTGAAGAGCAAATTTGGATACAGCACAATAGCACTGAAATTTATGTCGATCGAGAACTGATTCAGCTTGGCATCGATCCGAAAGACATTGTTTTAGGATTTCGTTCCCCTAGCATTCGTCAATGCCTTGCAGAGTTATCGGCGTGAATCTCTCTCGTAGTGCGATCGCTTTTTCTCTGTCGTAGGAGAGGCGATCGTCATGAATTGCTCTGAATATAAGTTGCGGTAGCATACCCAAAGAAATTTTCTGAATTAAAAATATGATAATTTATGGAATGGAACGTTATATTCGATCCCGATTTTCGACTCTGGTTTTATCAGCAAGAACAAGGATTTCAGGATGAAGCCTTCTCTGTTTTAAGTTTATTAGAAGAACAATGACAGAATATACAACTTTATCGGAAGAGTTAGCCAAACTTTCTCCCAAACGACAGGAACGGATCGAAGCTAGAACCTCTAAATTGTATCTTGAAGAGCTGACTTTCAAATATTTACAAGAAGAATTAGGGGTTTCTGAAGCAGAATTAGATCAGTATTGGGAAGTTGTCAAAATTCTTGGCGATCTCCCCAAAGTTGATGTGAATATTCGAGATTTCGCTGTATTGCTGGCATTAGGATCGCAAAAAGATTTAGAGATCGGTTTAGGAGTCTTGGGACGAGAACTGCTAAAACCAGATATCTCTATCGAAAATGAGGTGATTTGGTTATTTCTGACTACAGTTTTATCGCGCTCTAATATTACGCCGGATAGTCCATCGAGAATCAGTTTTCTGGGATTGGTTTCTCGTGTAAAAGATTGGGAATTACCGATTTTTGCTTTACTGACTCCTGCACTAGACTCATTTTTTATGGTGAGTCTGTCTTTAGGGAATGTTTTAATTGCCGAACAAACCCTAGATTTTCTGGCAACTTGGGGAGATAACTATGCTAAATCTCCTCATCTTAAAGAACAACTAAACAATCTTAAATCCCTTACAGATACTGTATTAGAACAGGTTGACGATTTAGAGTTACAAGAGGAATGGCAGGAAAAATTAGAGACATTTTTTAAAAGAGCAAAAAAAACTCAATATGCTGATGATAGTATTTGGTCTGCGGGAGAGAATTTACTTAAAAAAATATACAATACTCAAGTTTTGGATTGCGATCTAAAAAATGGAAATCATGCTCGAGTCAAAGAGAATATACAGCGATTCATCACTTCATCTCTTGCAGCAATGGGACAAATTTTAGATAATAATAGTTTATCTGTTGTTATTCGGATTGATAATGCCGATAAAATCAAAAATTTTTGGAATATTGGAGCAAGTATAATTGATAGAGTAGAGAGATTCTTTCAAGAAATTGCTGAAGAAAAGAAAATAATAAATAATCTCCCTGAATTTAGACCTGCACGGGCTTTTCCGGGGTCATGGACAGTTATTCTTCATATTCCATTAAGTGAAAATCAATCTGAATTACTTGCAAATGCGATCGCATCTTTGTCTAATATAAAATATGGAGATAATGACCAAGAATCTTTGGTCATCAGTTGGCGAGATTGCGTCAATAATCTCAAAGAAGATAATCTTAGAGTAGATATAGCTGTTTCGTCTAATAAGCCAGAATTACATATTATTAGAAGTATTTCTACCGAAGATGTCCCGATCCGTGAAGATGCGACATCACAAATAAGGGTTTTATCTCGTGATATCCCTCAAGCAGACAGACTTAAACGAGTAATAGAACTCGCATCAATCTTTATTCAACATCCCTCATCTTTATCAACTGTACGACAACAGTTTTTAGAAATATCCGGAATTGCTCCTAGACAATTTTCTTACTATCGAAGAGCCGTAGAAATTTTGGGTCTTGTAGATGAACGCGAACGACCAACAACGGCCGGCCGTGTTCTTCATCATTTATCAGAAACAGAAAAAATAGGATTCTTGGCACATCAATTTATATCCTCAAAAGTAGGTTGGGCATGGTTGAATTGGCAAAATGTTAATACCCTTGCAGAAATTGAACCAGAAAGAGCAGCTGAGTTTGTCAAGGAAGTTTGTCCTTCCCTGTCAGACGCAACTGTAGAACGACGCGTTTATACACTAAAATCTTGGCTTCAGTGTTTTACAGCAAGAAAAAGTAATATCTAATGAGTCATATAGGGGGTTATTGTCTAAAACTTTTCTCGTGAATCTCTCTCGTAGTGAGATCGCCTCTCTTCATTGTCTTAAACCCGAGATCGCATCTCCCACGATCGAGAAAGAGATGCGATCTCGGAACACATTAATCGATTTCAAGAGGCGTACCGATCGCGGCGAGGTCGATCGCGTAGCCTCCAGTGATTAAATAAACAGAAGAAGCGATCGCACCGATACGTCGGGTTAAGTTACCGAGGCGATCGCGGAATGTACGCCCGATAGGGTAGGTAGGAACGAGACCCCATCCCGTTTCTTCTCCCACCAAAATGACCGTACCCTTCGCTTGCTGCAAACTTTCTAACAACTCCATAACAATTTCTTCCCATTCTTCCTCAGAGCGATCGAGCAAATTTGTCAACCAAGTCCCCACAGAATCTACCAAGAAACAATCTTCCTCCTGCATTGTGCGAATCGTTGCCGCTAAATCCACGGGAACGAGCAACGTTTTCCACTCTCGAGGGCGGCGGGAAGCGTGTCGGGATATTTTCGCCTGCCATTCGCGATCGTCGGCATTTTCTCTTGCTGTTGCCACATAACTGACAGCTTTGCCCGAATCTTTTGCCAACCGTTCCGCCCATTCGCTTTTGCCCGAACTGGCAGGACCGATCGCTAAAATTAAAGGTTGAGGTGATTTTTTTTTAGACATTTCCCGAAATCAACATGAAGAATGCAAAGAGAAGACAATACAATAGGAGCAGAGAAATTTACGATGGGGAAGAGAATATATTCTCAAATCCGATAAATTTCCCTTGGCGATCGCGGAGGTCGAGCTTATTCACTAGCCATCCCGAGTCAGGCCAAAGTTAAACAGTGGCGAGAGATCCAACATGAGACCCGAATTACAACGCATCGAAACCGCTTTAGCTCAACTCGAGAGAAATCCTCAAGGGGTACGTAACGCCAAAAGAACGCAACACCCGCTCCCTCAAAAAATCCGCAATCCTTCTTTTTCTCTTGCTAAACCCGTTCGGTTGCCTCCCTCTCCATCTCAATTACCCGCATCTCAATTACCTGCATCTCAATTACCCGCATCTCCATCTCGTGCAGTTTCTTTTCCTCAGCCCTATCAAAGTCAACTGACAACGCTACCCAAGCTGCAATCCGCCCAAATTAGCACCCATCGTCACGGTGTCAATCCCGCTCTCGCTACCAATTTACTCAAAGAAATTGAAGAAATTACCACGAGTTGGCAAAGGGAACTCAAGCGAGTTTTGATTGCCATTCAAGATTTGTATCTTGAAGGTCCGATCGTCGATGGCTGGCTCGAATCGCAATCTCCCCTTCCCGATCGCCCTAAAATTCCCTCTCATTCGCTAGATTTAGAACAATTCAACTCTCCCGATCGCCCGGGCTATCGCCTTTGCGGTTTAGACGAACACGGTCGCCTCTGGTCGAGAACCTGTCCCCCCGAACAAGTTGCTGGAGTTAGCGTCGCGATCGCTCGTTATCAAAAATTGCGTCAACTCCTCAAGACCAAACAAAGTCTGGAAAATCGCTTGACCAATCTTGCCGAAACATTAGTCATGGTGCATGGCAAACTGAAAGAAGAAGTTTAAAATTGATTTGGTTATTATTCGCGGGCATCTATCTTTCACTGATTCTTCTGTTCCGAACGCGTCCTCAAAATCAAGATCGTGACTATGAATTCTCAACCCGAAAAGAAAATTCCGGTTTCAGTTCTCATTCCAGCAAAGAACGAAGAATTAAATCTTCCTAAATGTTTGGATTGTGTTGCCAGAGCAGATGAAATTTTTGTCGTGGACTCAAACAGTACCGATAAAACGGTAGAGATTTGTCAGCAATATGGTGTTAATATCGTCCAATTCAAATACGAACGCGGAAGTTGGCCAAAAAAGAAAAACTGGGCTTTAGAAAATTTACCTTTTCGTCATGAATGGGTTCTCATTGTTGATTGCGACGAACAAATTACCGATACCCTTTGGGAAAAAATCGAAAAAATTATCGAGAATCCCCAGCACGATGGTTATTATATTAACCGCAAAGTTTACTTTTTCGATCGCTGGGTTCAACATGGTGGCAAATATCCCGATTGGAATCTTCGCCTTTTCAAACACAAACTCGGTCGCTACGAAAATTTATTAACCGAAGATGGTTCCGATACGGGAGATAATGAAATTCACGAACACGTGATCCTCGATTCGGGTTGTACTGAGGAATTTATTCACGATGCCCCGATGATTCATAAAGATTTTAAAAATATCTCGGCATGGTTGGATCGTCACAATCGTTACTCAAATTGGGAAGCGAGATTTTATGACAATCTTCGCCAAGGCGTTTATGAAAAATCACCAGAACAATATGAAGGTAAAATTATTCAACCCAAATGGTTTAAAGGAACGCCTTTAGAGAAAAAGCGCTTTCTTCGCAAAGTCTGGGTTTGGCTGCCATTTCGACCTTTATTGCGTTTTGTTATTGTTTATTTTTTAAAATCAGGATTTTTAGATGGGAAAGCAGGATATTTTTACGCTCGTTTAATCAGTCACTATGAAGCGCAAATCGGTGTTAAATGGTATGAGCTAAATCACTGTCACCCCATTCCTCAAAAAAAAACAAAAGCATCTGATGTTATCAAAACACCCGGACAATTAGTAAACGAATGAAGCCTGACAATTCTTCTTTTCTAGATGCTCGACCTTTTGCGGATTTACGACAGTACGACCAATCGGGATACGATCGCGGCAAGCCGAGCTGGTATATTTTATTTTGGTGGTTTATACAGGCGATCGTGTTTCCTTTGACGCTACATAATCTCAGTGGCATTCGCAGTGCAATTTTACGTTTATTTGGGGCAAAAATTGGTAAAGGAGTGGTAATTCGCCCAACTGCTCGCTTTACTTATCCTTGGAAAATTGAGATTGGGGATTATAGTTGGATTGGAGATGATGTAGTTTTATACAGTTTAGATCGAATTCAAATTGGGGCGCATTGCGTGATTTCCCAAAAGTGTTATTTGTGTACGGGAAGTCACGATATTAGCGATCGCGCTTTTGCGTTACAAACCAAGCCAATTTTAATCGGAAATGGGGCATGGGTAGCGACGGATTGTTTCGTTGCACCGGGGGTTAAAATCGGAGCAAATGCGGTGATTGGGGCGAGAAGTAGCGTTTATCGCGATATTCCTCCCGCGCAAGTTGCGTTTGGAAATCCTTGCTGTCCTCGCTACGATCGCAAAATGAAGGAGGAATAATTCAGCTATGTCTAGTTTATCGCAAAAGTATCCTCAGTTGATCGTTCCCCCTGCGATCGCTTTGAAAATCAGTCATGATGATTTTGTTAAGTTGGCATTAAATAACCGAGAATTAAGATTAGAAAGAACCGCAGAGGGAGAGTTAATCGTGAATCCTCCAACAGGTGGCGAAACGGGTCGCAAAAATTTTAAACTTGGCACGCAATTAGGAATCTGGTGTGAGGCAAATCCTCAATTGGGAGAGGGGTTTGATTCTTCTACGGGGTTTACCCTTCCTAATGGTGCGGATCGCTCTCCCGATGCAGCTTGGATCGCTCGAGAAAAGTGGGATTCTTTAACTTTAGAACAGCGAGAAGGTTTTCTGCCACTTTGTCCGGATTTTGCGATCGAATTGCGTTCTAAATCCGATACTTTGGTTGCTTTACAAAATAAAATGCAGGAGTATTTAGACAATGGGATGCGTTTGGGTTGGCTTATCAATCCCAAGTCTCGTCGCGTGGAAATTTATCGCCCTCAGCAGGAGGTAGAACGATTAGAAAATCCCTCTCGTTTATCGGGGGAAAATGTATTACCGGGATTTATTTTGGATTTGACGAGAATTTGGTAAATTAAGAATGCAGCTTGTTCTTTGTGCGGTTGATAAACTTTTAGCTGATGCGTGGCAAAAATTTTGCGGCGATCTTGAATTTGTAACCATACATCGCGGTTCAATTTTAGAGTTAAACTGCGATGCTATTGTCAGTCCTGCTAATAGTTTTGGGTTTATGGATGGTGGACTCGATATGCTTTACAGTCAGCATTTTGGCTGGCAAATTCAAGAACGATTGCAACAAGCAATTATTAAAAAGTATCATGGTGAACTATTAATAGGAATGGCTGAAATTGTCGAAACGGATAATACTCAAATTCCTTATATTATTGCTGCACCAACTATGCGCGTTCCTATGATTCTTAAAGATTCAATCAACCCTTATTTAGCCGCTCGCGCTGTTCTATTATTGATTAAATATGGGATCTTTGAGAATGGAATTCTAGAAGGAGAATTAATCTCTCAAGCCGTACAAACTGTTGCTTTTCCCGGTTTGGGAACGGGAGTCGGAAGAATTGGCGTTAATACTTGCGCTTATCAGGTTAGAAAAGCGATTGAGGTAGTTTTGTTAGAGAAAGATATATTTCCTCAATCTTGGCTTGATGCTCAACAAAGGCATCAAAAATTATATACGAGTTTATTAAAAGATATCCAGTTTGAGTGACTCTATAAAACAATTAAGAGGTAAAAGTTTAGCTTTTTATCTGCGATCGCTACCGATCGTCAGTCTATCTATAACAGCTTGCATAAAAGATCTTTATTGTTTTTCCAAGATTTCGGGCTTTTTGATAACTTCTCATAGTACGATCGCAGTTGCTAGAAAATTAACTTTAGGATATAGTTACTAGATTGAAATCAGTCTTTTAATCAATCTCCAACATTGCAGAATAGAATATGAAACCCATAACCCTTAATAGCGATCGCCCTATCGACAGCGAAGAAAATCCTGCTTCTAAATCTATCATTCAATTAGATCGACAAAATAAATATTACACTGGTATTCAAGTCAATTTGGAAAGATTTCAAAATCTAGGTCATCTCTTACAACCGTATTTAGAACAATTAAATAATAATTTAGGAGATTGTTTTTTACCCGATCGCTGTCCCCTTCCCAATACTTTAGATAAAGAAAGAGCAGTCGTCGAATGTTTTGCTGAATATCAAAATCTCGATCGGGAAAACTGCTGGGGGTATGTTGGAGGTGGCTCTTCCTTGGGAAATTTACAAGGAATGTGGATCGGAAAAACTCTTCATCCCGAGGCAACTCTCGTGTTTCCTGACAATGCTCACTATAGCATTTATAAATATTCCCAACTGCTCGGATTTCAAAAGATAAAAGTCATCAAAACCAAAGAGAAAGAGCAGTTAGATTTAGGGGACTTTAAAACTCAAATTCACGATCGCGAATCCGTTATTTTACTCCTAACTGCAGGAACAACCATGACGGCAGCTTACGATCCTATTGATGAATGTATCGAGATTCTCAAACAAAAACAGTGCAATTTTTATCTTCACGTTGATGCCGCTTTAGGAGGCATGGTAATTCCCTTTATTACTAGAGATTTGGATTATCCTGCTCCTAATTATACCTTTAAAAATCCCAATATTAACTCCACAACCATTAGCGTTCATAAAATATTAGGATCGCCGATGCCAGCGAATGTTTTTCTCAGTCGGAAAGAGACGATTTGCGATTTTGAAAAACGCGTGAATGAAGTGTCTTATCTGGGGAATATTAAAGATATTACTCTCTACGGCAGTCGCGATGGTTTCCGTGCTCTCGCTGTATTTGCACGCTTATCAGAATTGAATGTGGAAGCGATCGCCAATCTGGTAAAAACTTGTTTGGAACGGGCAAATTATTTAGTTGAATGCCTACAAAAACAAGGCATGAAAAGCGTTTATCGCCATCCTTTCGGTATGGCGGTGGTTTTCCCAATGGTGGCATTTAATACTTATTTTTCCGTGTTATCCCAACAAGAACTCTATGAAAAATATAATTTAGTGAAAAGCGATCGCTACGTTCATTTTTATGCCATGGGACATGTAACGCGATCGCTCTGCGATGAGTTTGTGGAGGATTGCACTAAACTACAACAATAAAGTACAATGCGATCGCTATTCAAGCCGTTCTTTACCCACCCAACTCACCCGTTTTTCCACGGGAAATCCATCTTCGATGGTGCTGCCTTGATAAGAATCTTTGCGGACTTGGATGGCGATAAAGGTCAATTCTTCAGTCTCAGAAGTATTGCGGAAACAGCGCACCCCTTCGGGATCGACGCGCACGATCGTTCCTTCAGTAATGGGAAAAATGCGATCGTCAATTTGAAATTCTCCCTCTCCACTGATAAAAATATAGATTTCTTCATTTAATTGGTGTTTGTGATAAAAAGGGACGGATCGCTTGGGAGGAAAACGATTGAGAGAAATTTCCGCACCCGTCAGCTTTAAAATTTCCTTCAAAAACACCTTTCCTTCTAATTGAAACGAACTTTTTGGCGTACTGAAGACAAACCGATCTAACTCGGAAAATACGCCCACATTGGTAAAACTACAGTTTTCCGAGCCTTGGGAAACGATTAAGGATTGATTCATGCGTTCCTATAACTTTTAAATTGCAAGTTAAAAGTTAGGATAGCCGAATAACTTGTAAAATGCAAGTTAAAGCCACAAAAATGATTAAAAAATGCCGCCAAAACGCTCGACTTGCCCGATCGCGAGTACCTTGGATTTAATCGGCGATCGCTGGACGCTGCTGATCGTCAGAGATATCATGTTCTTCGACAAGCATCGCTTTGAGGAATTTTTGGACTCCCCCGAAGGCATTTCCACGAACATTCTTGCCAATCGCCTCAAATTATTGGAAGAATTGGGATTGGTGACGAAACAGCCTTACAGCAATCATTCTCGCCGCATGAGCTATCATTTGACGGAAAAAGGCGAAAGTTTGAGGACACTCTTAAAAGCAATAACGCGATGGGGTTTAAAGCATCTTCCCGATACGGAAATTCCTCGGGAAGAATAGAGAAGGCAAAACCCCCTAACTGACTCTGAATTCATCGATCGCGGTCACGAGCTTATACGCCAAATTCTCATAAAGTTGAGTCGTTCGCACGCGGTGATTGGCATTGACAACCGTAATCAATTCGTTGTAATGGGTAGGGACATCGCCTAATGTTCGGCTTCCCGAATAGAGAATCATATTATCGGTAACAGCCCAAGCAATTCCCGAAAAATGCGTTGCTTTTTCTCCTCCTAAAGTATAGACCTCATCAGTTAAAGGAAAAACCAGTTTCCCCTCGATAAACTCGCCAAAATATTGAGCCGTAATTTCACGAGGCGTATCAATGCGAACCGTATTAGTTTGAACGTATTGATTCCCTTCGATGTCAATGCGAACTCGTACCGAATGAGTATCGATAAGATTGCCCAGTTTATCGATTCGCATGGCTTGTCCTTCCCAAGTTCCGCAATGATCCGTAAAGACAATGGGAACGCCAAATTCATTATAAGAAAGAGTCGGAATAGCAGGATAAGAATCTACAAAAGTAGAAGCCATCAATGTTTCCGTATGAGCAGAAATATTGTCAGTCATTTCAATGAACCTCAGTCGTCAATGATTCGTTTAAGCCGCCGATCTTCTGCGACGACGACCAATTTTTAAACTCATTTCTCGACTTTCCCGTTGATACTCGTGAACGATGGGCATTCTTTCGGCTTGGAAATTCGCGATCGCTTCGTCAATATCGGCACGGGTTGCGAGATGATGGGATAAGCGGAGAGCATCTTCCCATCCCGATGTCATGCCGAGGGCTTGAGTCGGACTTTTGGCATGGGCAGCATCGCCAACTAAAACAATACGACCTCGATATAATTGCGGCAAGCAATCGAGATCGTAGGAATAGCGACAGGCGATCTGCTCTGGTGGTGTAGAGGCAATAACATTACGAGCATCTTCGGGGAGTTTGGCTAATTCTTGGAGAGGGAGCGAAATATTATTAGGACGGGGTTTGCCGGCTTCCGATTCATCGAGTTCTGCTTCGATAAAGAAACCCCAATGGGTGCGATCGCCGCCCAAATCGAAGAAGTTCGCATAAATGCCCCGACCTCGGGTATAAACAATAAATTGGCCTTCCTTGCAAAATTGGCGATCGCGAGTGATGCCTCGCCAAACAATATCGCCTAAGTAGAAGGGTTTGACCCCCGGTACGACAAATTCCCGCACCTTTGAAGCAATTCCATCGCTCCCGACGAGCAAATCTCCTTCCCATTGACTCCCATCTTGAAAACGGGCAACGACACCGCGATCGCTTTGCATCGCCGATTCAAATCGAGCGTTTAAGTGCAGGCAATCTTCGGGAACTGTTTCTAAAAGTGCCTCTAAAATATCTTTGCGGTGGATTAATATCCTCGGCAAGAGATCGTTGCGCTCTTCCACTGCGTGCGATCGGAACGCTTCCCCGCGTAGATTGCGAAACTCAAAAGACTTGACGGGGTTTCCGGCCTTCAGTATCTTCTGACAAAGTTCGGGATTGCCTGCCTGAAGTGCTTCCATACCCGAACGAATCACTAAAATTCCGCATCCTTCGGCTCGGGGAGCAGGCGCTCTTTCAAATAGATCGACCCGATGACCTTGTTGTAGAAGCAAATTTGCTAAATAAGTCCCAGACGATCCCGCACCAATAATCCCAATTCGATAACCACCAGAAATCCGACCATTTGTAGAAACCATAGGTTAAATTTCCTCGATCTTTTGTCGAATATAACAAATTGTTAAGACGATCGCCATAATTGTGTCAGAGATGCTTGACAAGACGAAATACTCGTTTGAGTGGGGATTGCTCCACAGCGATCGCATTGACTGACAGCAATTTCCGCCGATCGTCGCGTAGTTTGCTCGAGGTCGCGGACGATCGCTCACAAACAGGTTGAGAGTTGGACGTCTCCAGTCGAGAATGGAACCGAGGGTAAATCGTGCATTTTTTTAAGCACGAAGGGTTTGGGAGTTCGCGATCGCCAATTGAGGAGAAAAAGTATGAAGTTAACAAAATTCATAAAATATTCCATATGAACTTCATACAAAACCAATAAAAATCTCATCTCCAATCCACAATTCTCTCATTCGGACATAATCTAGCACCATAAAAATCTTAATAAAAAACTAATAAATTCGCTAAAAAACAGCAATCGGATTAAATAAAATGCGATCGCATTAACTTTAAGATCTTTATTTTAATATTTGCTGTTTTTTGATTTCTATCTTAGTTTGATACTGATAAGTGTTTGTATTGCTGAGGAAAAAAATGTTGGATACGCGACTAAATTTTACCATTGAAGAAATAATTCAGGTTTATCTGAATCGATTTCAACAATTTCTGCAAGGGACGATTTCTTCTCGTCAAGAAAGGATTGGAAGACAAGAAACTATCGAGCTTTTACTCAGATCGCATGCTCCCGAATCCGTTGCCAACTGTTTAGTTGATGCGCTCTTTAAACGACTCGATACCCCTGCAAGCGGTTGGTTGTTTGTTGAAGATGTCAAACAGGAAATTCCTCATCTCGATAAGACGATTCGCAATCTAGTCGGACAGCTCGTAGAGGGATTTACCCATACTTTTCAGCAAGCATTGCAAATGGCTGATTCTCATCCTGATGGGACTATCGACCATCATGAATTGATTAATGTTTTTATGGCTGCTAATTGCATGCCCCATCATATTGCCGAGCAGATTACCAATGAAATGCTCTATAATATTGAGATGAATGGTAGCGGCAGAATTCCGCTTGAAGAAATCTGGGAGCAAATTTTAACAGTTGCCGATCGCTGCATTAATGCGAGGGCAATTGTCGAACAAATTGTCAAAACGTTTACGCGCAATTTTAACTATACGCTTCAATCCGAAGGCGATGGCGATCGCAAATTGAAGCGCGAAGAATTAGTCAAGGCAATCTCGCGATCGTTTAGAAATGCACCGCGCTATTATGCCGAACAAATGGCAAACGATATGTTTGTGCGACTCGGACAAAATCGAGATGGAGAGATCCCCCTACCAGAAATTTACGCTCAAATTCCCCAAATGCAATCTCATCTCGTCGTTGCTGCCGATTACGTGACGCGCACTTTAATGGATACTTTTCAAGCAATTGTACGAGAGTCTGCCTGCAATCGCAGCGGTACGATCGCCCGGCGGGAATTATTAAACTGTCTGATTCGTGCGGGAATGTCACCTTATGATGCCAATTGTACGGCAGATGATATTTTTGCCAGTTTCGATCGCGATCCCCATCAATATCTCTCTTTACAAGAGGTACTCCTCGAACTTCCCAACCAAGGATGGCGCTGCATTTATCCTTTACGATAAAATTTCACCATGAAATTTTGCACTGAAATGTTTTATTGTTGGGACAAACGCTTAATTCCTTTTCCTCCCAAAAGGCGATCGCATTCTGCTAAATATGCCGGAATTTTATCGCGATGGGGGCTATTTTGCAGACAAGCTGTTAAATCGTATCGCTCTAGTTTCTTTGCTTTTCTACCCGGAAACCAATGGTCGGCATTTCCTAATAAGTTATAGCGCATTTTGCCATATTCGATTAGATCGTAAGCGAGGGCTAAATTTCGCAACCAAAGAATCGAAGGAATATTAATATTCCCCGGAGTTTCTTCTGGTTTGGGCAGTCCTTCTTGCCAAGTTAAGTACCACTCTTCTCCCAAACAAGCGATCGCTTCTCGTTCCAATCGTTCGAGAATGGGAGACAATATCTCTTCAGCGCGATCGAGCAGGTCTAAGACTTGCAGGTGTTCGTCAAAATCCACAGGAGCGGACGCACCAATCGAAAGCGTCTTGACTTCAGGATGGGATAAACAAAATAAACCGTTAAAAACCATCGGACTGAGAGGTTTGCACAATTGCACTAATTTTTTTGGTGCTTGATACAGCATGCCTCCTTTATTTGACGGACTGATAATAAAAACCCCCATATCCTGACGGTTTGCCGCTTCAATTGCCGGCCAGTTATCTTGAAAAATATAATACCAATGTAAATTAACGTAATCGAATTCTCCCGATTCTATCGCCTGAATAATCAGCTCAGTGGGTGCGTGGGTCGAAAAACCAATAAAACGCACTTTACCTTCTGCTTGCAACTTTTTCGCTTCTGCCAAACAGCCTCCCGGTTTGAGACTGTAATCTAAAAGTTCTGCATTGTTAACCCCATGCAATCCCAATAAATCCACATAATCGAGTTTTAAATAACCGAGAGAGGAATGGAAAGTTTGCCGAAATTCTTGGGGATCGGCAACAGGCTCGACTTTTGTTTGTACGATGATTTCATCCCTCGGTAATTTCGGTAAAATCTCTCCTAATTGCATTTCAGAAGAGCCGTATCCGCGAGCGGTTTCAAGATGATTGATCCCTAAATCTAGGGATCGGCGAATTATTGCTTCAACATTGTTTTGATTTTCTGCGGGGACAGCGTGCCAACTGACATCTTGCCATTTATATTGATAGCGCATTCCTCCACAGGAGAAAATAGGCATTTGCAGCTCGGTGCGACCAAAGCGACGGTATAGCATGAGGAAAAGTGAAGAAATACAGATTAAGGAATGTGGACGATCTTTAAATCTTTAAAGTAAGCGATGGTTTGTGGTTCTGTATATAAACCGATCGTACCGGATAGCTCTTCACCTTGTTTGAGATCGTTAACAATTAAGGCCGGCTCTAAACTATCATTGAGATACAAACGGGCGACAGTATCTCGAACTTCAATACGCATTTTCGTCCAAGTTCCGAGTTTCAGGGGAGTGTAGGTCTCATATATTCCGGGAGAATTACGGCGCAAATCGTACCAAGGATAACCCGGAATAGAGATATATTGTACGCTATGATTGCGATCGCTTTGTCGATCCGATTGACTATTCACGGGACGCAGGTAAAAACCCTCGTAAGTCGAGTGTTTGGCATCGATCGTACCGTCGGGAAAATAGCGAGCATCAACTCGAAACATAATACCAATAAAACCCTTTGCCCAACCCGGAGCATTTTCGGGTAAAGTGCTGGCTACATCAATCTCGATCTCGCCATTATGGAAGGGGTGACGAGTGGGAATATTGAGGAAGGTGCAGCTATCGCAAGCATTAACTTGTTCTTCAATCGGAAGACTGGGATCGATCGAGCGATGCTTGGGAGAAACGATCTCTTGCAAGCTATCATCGCCGCGATAATCTGCGTTTTTGACAAAAACATTCGCGCGATTATTCAGAAAATTCTCAATTTCATCAATTGAATGCAGGGGAAAATATTCAATTTCCTCGCTTTCTGTCATTGCGAACAGGGGTTTTACAAACAGCGATTTCAAGTTTTCTGCATTGGCAGCATCAAATAAGAAGAAAAACAATGCGATCGCGATTGCCATTCCTTTCAATAATTTAAACATCAATGATTCCTCTTCTAATCGATTTGGAAAAAATAGAGAAAGAGGAAAAGTAATATTTCCTCTTTCTCAAGCCGTCAAACAAATTCTGCTTCAGAAAATTCCTTTTAATTAAAGGTTGTTTTACATCGAATCGTGATGGGGAGCGTGAACGATCTTCAAGTTCTTAAAGTAGGCATCGATATTGGGCTCGGTATATAAAGCGATCGTTCCCATTGAATCCGCACCGTGTTTGAGTTCGTCTACAACGAGGACGGGTTCGGGATTATTATTAACATAAAACTTGGCATGTTCTCCAAATACTTCAATGCGGAGTCTTGTCCACGCTCCGGGTTGAAGGTCGGCATAGGCTTCATACTTTCCGGGTTCTTGTTCTCGCAGTTCATACCAAGGATAACCCGGTTTAGCAAAATATTGCGTGGCAAAATTGCGGAAAGGCTCGTCTGCGAGACTGTTTTCGGGTCGCAGATAAAACCCTTCATATTTGGACTTTTTAGGTTGACGTTCATTCACTTGGACGCGGAAGAAAACACCAACAAATCCTATTGTGTTGCGAGGAGTGCTGGCAACATCGACTTCAATTATGCCATTATGAAAAGGTCTCGTCCCTATATTTAAAAACGTACAGCCATCACATCGCCCTGCGGCTGCTTCTTGCGCTCTCAAGTCCGGATCTAGGGGGTTTTGAATACTCTGATGGGTATCTTGAACCGCGACTTTTATCGCTTCATAACCATGGTATGTTGCATCCTCGACATTTACGGCAACGCGATCCGTTCTCATCCCTTTCAACTCGTCGAGCGATCGCAAGGGAAAATATTCAGTGACGCCACCAATAAGGGAATGAGACATGGAATGAACGTGACTGGCTGCAATTTCAACAGATTCCGTTCTTTCCGCATTTGCAGTGTTGACAGACAGCAATAATGCTGTTAATCCAACCATTGCACCTTTGAAAACATTTCGTTTAGACGGAAGCATCAATAACTCCTCAATTTTTCTGTATATAATTCGTGCCGCGATCGCTTGCTCGATTTGCGTGGCGACAGTTTGAATTATAGTGGAAAAGGGCAGTTTGCCAAGATCTCCCCTGTGAGACGATATCCCAGAACAACAAATGGATAAAGACGAACGGTTAGCAAATATCTGGAGACGTATTTTTGCCTTGTCGATTGATTTGGCTTTGCTAGAAGTTTTGGGTTTGATTTTAGGGTGGATTTTTTGGGATTTTTTTGCAAGTTTGGGTAGATGGGGACATCTCATTGGTTTTAGTCTTGCCGTACTGTATTTTGGGGTTTTCACCAGTCAGTGGGGAAATGGGCAAACCCCAGGAAAACGGATTGCTCGAATTCAAGCGATCGCTCAAACTGGGCAACCCCTCCCTCTCTCTCGTTCTCTAATGAGGGCCGGTATTTTATGTTCGATGATTCTGCCTTTTTCAAAACTTTTCGATGGGTTTCCCATTTCCCTCCTCATCGATTTTTTCACCAGTATCGCGATCTTGATTACAGTGTATGCGATCGTCTTTAATTCTCAAAACAAACAAGGATTTCACGATTTAATCGTTGGCAGTTATGTTGTTAGAACAAAAAGCAGGATTCCTTCGAATTTACCTATTATAACTCGACAATCTTTCCAGAGATCTCTAGGATTTTCTATCGTTATCGCTTTGGGAATAACATCTTTTTTTTACAATACGCATCGACTCTTTCCTAATTTATTATCGCCGAATGAACGTATCTCTATCCAACAAGAAATAAAAGCCAAATACAAAGAAATTCGCTCGGTTAATTTTAATGTATATTCTTATTCTGTCAATCGACAGCCGCAAACAAAAGTTTTGCAAATTAAGCTCGATTTCAAGCAAAAGAGTAACGATCTCTCAACACTGAAAGATAATGTTTCCAATCTTGTGTTCCGACGTTATCCTAATATTCAGGACTTTGACACGATCGGTCTAACAACTTACTACGGCTATAATATTGGCCTTGCTTTAGGATATCAAAGACAAAGCGATCGCTATTGTCCGAGCGCCGGAAAACTCAAAAGCGATCGCCAATTCCCTCGGCATTTATTGTTAAAAACTCTTGCCTTTTTTGAGTCTGATTGGAATTTAGAAAAGTCTCATCTTGTTTTTATCAAATTCCCTTTCTTTACCTACGGTTCGAATCCAAGCAGTGCCTTATCTTTAGCAAGGACTGCCAATTCAATTGGCAGTTGCCATCTCGATCCAGAATAAATCGCACGATCGCTTTAGGATTCGGTTGAGGCCAGTTGAAATCCTAACGCTTTCTTTTTCATCATTTGAAAAATATTATAAAATCCATTAGAACGAGAAGGAGTCAGACTCATTTTTAAACCCGTTTCTTCAATGAAATCGGGAGTAACTTGAAGAATTTCCTCTGGAGTTAAACCATTTAATCCTTCGATTAACAGTGCCACTAATCCTTTCACCAATTGTGCATCCGAGTCTCCTTGATAGATGACTTTCCCATCTTCTAAATTGGCGGTAATATAAACCTGCGAGACGCATCCCGATACTTTATTTGCAGGAACTTTCCCTGCTTCTGACATCGCTTCTAACTTACCGGCATAGGCAAGTAATTGCCGATAGCGTTGTTTGGGATCGGTACGCCGTTTGAATCGCTCGACAATGCGACTTAAATTAGGGGGTAGAGGTGGATTAGCAGATGACATAAGAAATAAAAATTTATTCTCCCGGAATTTATCGGTATTTTAACAGAACTCGCGAGAAGTCTCGGCTTCAAGCCAAGATTTCCCAATCAATAGCGATCGCGCATTTTACTGGGGTGGGTAGGAAATGAGATCGTCGCAATCGGGATTTTCTTGCACCGGGTTTTGCGTTATGGTGTAGATTAAATGTTCCGTCCATCTTCATCAGCCGAGAATTGCCATGTCTCATTTCAGCACGATTAAGGTTCAAATCAAAAGCGGCGAGATCCTCAACGATGTCTTGCAGGAATTAGGATACGCGGTTGAATGCAACGCAGAAATCCGAGGATATAAAGGCAAAACCATCACTGCCGATTATGTTATTCGCCGCTCCAATCATTACGATATCGGATTTCGTCAGAATGGAGAAACCTATGAGATCGTCGCTGATTTTTGGGGAGTCAATCTCGATCGCCAGCAGTTTGTCAATTCCATTGTGCAAAAATATGCTCACAAAACTTTACTGGCTACCGTTCAAGAACAAGGGTTTAACTTAGAAGAACAAGAAACTCTTACGGATGGTACGGTACGCGTTGTCGTTGGACGATGGATGTGAAAGAATTCAAAATTCCTAATTTTGAATTGGAGCAACTTTAAATGAAATTACAAAAAACCACTTGGGGATTAGTCATTACGGCTTCATTTTTAACAACTTTTGTCTATTTCTATGAAGTGGCGGGTAAATCTCAACAGGAAGTCAATGCAGCCAAACAACGACAAATTTTTGACTTTACTCAAGAGGATATTACTGGATTGACCATCGAACGGAAGGACGAAGAACTCTTAAAATTTACTAAGGGAGATAACGAAACATCCCCTTGGCAGATGGAGAAGCCAGAAGAGACTCCTGCAAGCGATCCGGCAGTTTCTTTTTTGCTCGATTTACTGGTAGATGGAGAACGCGATCGTTTAATTCTCGCTCGTTCTAGAGAACTTAAAGAGTACGGTTTGGAAGAACCTCTAGCGACAATTTCCGTTGACATCGAAGGGCGCTCCGAACCTCATATTTTAGTATTGGGAGGAGAAAATTTTGATGGGAAATTTATTTACGCTCGCGTCAATCCCGATAAAAACAAATCGGAAGAATTTGAAATTATTTTAGCCCCTATTGATTTTAAACACGCCCTCGAACGGGAACTCGAAGAATGGCAAGCCAGTACAAAAGATGAGGAATAGAAATTGTTGTAGGGACGTAGCATGCGGCTCTTGGGGGATGCTGGGGCTTCCTACTCCCTCCGGAAACCCTTTGCGAACAGCATATCCAACCAAGTAAGAGAACGTCCCTACAATTTAGCGATCGACCGATCCCATAATCACGTCAATACTACCGAGAATTGCCACAATATCGGCAACCTTTACCCCTTTCAGCAAACGAGGTAAAATTTGTAAATTGTTGAAATCCGGGGCGCGAATCTTAAATCGCCACGGGAAAACATTATTATTGCCAATAATAAAAACGCCTAGTTCTCCTTTACCGCTTTCTAGACGAACGTAATGTTCTCCTTCAGGAATTTTAAAAGTTGGCGCAACTTTTTTGGCGACATATTGATAATCAAACCCATTCCATTCCGATTTTTTCCCTTCTGCTATGCGTTTCGCTTCCAAGTTTTCGTAAGGACCTCCCGGAATTCCCGCACAGGCTTGGCGAATAATCTTGACTGACTCGCGCATTTCTCGCATGCGAACAATATAGCGGGCAAAACAATCGCCTCCCGTTTCCCACTGTACTTCCCAATCAAAATCGTCGTAGCATTCGTAATGGTCAACTTTGCGCAAGTCCCACTTTACCCCAGAAGCTCGTAACATCGGACCCGACAAACTCCAATTAATCGCTTCTTCCCGCGTAATCGTTCCGATTCCTTCAATGCGACGGCGGAAAATGGGATTATTGGTAATTAATTTTTCGTATTCGTCAATAACCGGATCGAAGTAATCGCAAAAATCTAAGCACTTATCAATCCAACCGTAAGGAAGATCGACAGATACGCCACCGACGCGGAAATAGTTGTTATTGATCAAGCGAGATCCCGAAGCAGCTTCCCAAAGATCGTAAATCATTTCCCGTTCTCGGAAAATGTAAAAGAAAGGCGTTTGCGCCCCAACGTCGGCGAGGAAGGGTCCCAACCAGAGTAAATGATTGGCAATGCGGTTGAGCTCCAACATGATAACGCGAATGTATTGAGCGCGTTTGGGAACTTCAATATTTGCCAATTGTTCGGGGGCATTCACGGTAATGGCTTCGTTAAACATTCCCGCTGCATAGTCCCAGCGACTCACGTAGGGGACATACATTACTGTAGTGCGACTTTCCGCAATTTTTTCCATCCCTCGATGGAGGTAGCCGATCACGGGTTCGCAGTCGATTACGTCTTCACCGTCTAGGGTGACGATCAAGCGCAAAACGCCGTGCATCGAGGGATGGTGAGGTCCCATGTTCAAAACCATGGGTTCGGTTCTAGTTTCTATCTGTGGCATAGATCGGCAGTGTTCGGTGCTATCTTCGGTAAATGGGTGTGGTTGGGATGGGGTTGAGGTTGCCCGATCGCCCGACCGCTCTTAACGTTTTTTGACAACTTTACCGATTATACGGGAACGGGGGGGAATGAGTTGGCATTGGAGGGGATATTTGTGGCGATCGCTCAACCCACGGCAAATTCTGTATATTGACGAACATCGGGAGCATGAAAAGCTAAATCGAAGGTCATTAGGCGAATTTCGGTTGTGTCTAAGAGAATCTGCCCAATTTCTTCGGCAAAAATATCTTAACATCATTAATATTATACAGTAAAAAGACCCGTGAAAATTTTACTTGTAGAAGATGACGATCGCATTGCCAAGCCCTTAGCAGAAGAACTCCACCATCAAGGTTATGTTGTCGATTTGGCAGAGGATGGGATAGAGGGTTGGGAATGGGCTCAAATGGTTGAATACGACTTGATTTTATTGGATATCATGTTACCTCGCCTCGATGGAATTCGTTTGTGCAAGCGGTTGCGAAATGTCAAATATAAAGGCTTTATTCTCATGCTTACAGCACGGGATACTTTAAACGATAAAATTATCGGTTTGGATGCAGGAGCCGACGATTATTTGATTAAACCCTTTGAACTTGAAGAACTTGCCGCTCGCATTCGCGCCCTTTTACGTCGCCCTCCAGAGATGCGATCGCAGGCATTATCTTACGGACAAATCGAGCTCGATTCTCATCTTCATATTGCAACTTATAACGGACGAGATTTAACACTAACACCAAAAGAGTTTTTGTTGTTACAATGCTTTTTAGAATATCCCAAACAAGTTTTTACGAGAAGAAAATTACTCGAAAGACTTTGGGAAATTGATAGTCTTTCAGGAGAAGGTACAATTAAAACTCATATTAATAACTTGCGGCAAAAAATTGTCTCTGTAGGCGGCGATCGCAAAATCATTGAAACCGTATATGGTGTTGGCTACCGCTTGGGAAAAGAGTAATTGGCGATCGGTTGTCAGTGAATTATTTAAAATAATCTTTTGCTGCTAGAACTGCACCGCAAAAAATTAACAAGCAAGCAAAAATTACCGATATGCTGGGTTCTGCTAATCCGAATACAATCAATAGTACGGTGGAAAATAAAGGCACGCTGTAGGACAAGGCAGCCAATATTTTAATATTTCCTTGTTTGACGCCGTAATCCCATGTAAAAAAAGCCAATCCCACCGGACCCAAACCCAAACCCAGAATTGCCAACCATTCTGCTCTAGCTGGGAAAATGGTCGGCTCAAAAAAAATGTGACAGATCCATGCTAAAATTGCGGTTGCACCGCAAAAACCTCCGACGCTATAGGTAGGAATTGCACCGAATAAACGAGATAATACAGAATAGCACGACCATGTAAAGGCACAAATTAATGCCGCTAAATAGCCGATCGCGTATTGCGGATCGAAAGAAAAAGACTCTCCTTTTGTCACCAATAAACCCGCACCGATAAATCCCGCAATCGCGCCAACAATATGAAACCATTTTAATTGCTCTCCCGGTAAAAATGCAGACAATAAAACAATTAATAACGGCCACAAGTAATTGATTAAATTTGCCTCAACAACAGGAGCATTTTGTAGGGCGAGGAAATAGAAAAAATGATAGCCAAATAAACCAAAAATTCCCAATATCCAAACTTTAAACGGTAATTTTAAAGCAGAAATAATACTTATTTTTTGCTTGACCCAAAAGACAACGGCGATCGCAAAAGCAACGGTAAAAGACATCGCCGTGAGTTGAAAAGGCGGTATATTGCCGCTTAAAGCCGTTAACAGGGCGAGGGTAGACCACATGAAAATCGCAGTACTACCGATTAAAGTCGCTCGATCGCGATCGTGTTGTTGAGAGGACATTTTAAACCAGAGAAATAATTCATTGCTTATTATTCATTGAAATGGCAGAGAATGTGAGACAATTTAAAGGTTTCTTTGTCACGATCGAACCGCAATGGTAACAGTTAACGAAAATTATCTCAAACTTAAAGCCGGTTATCTCTTCCCGGAAATCGCCCGACGAGTAAAAGCATTTGCCGAAGTTAACCCCGATGCACCCATTATTAAACTGGGGATCGGCGATGTCACGGAACCCTTACCGGAAGCCTGCCGCACTGCCATAATAAAAGCAGTGGAAGATATGGGCGATCGCGCGACATTCAAAGGGTACGGTCCCGAACAGGGTTATGCTTGGTTAAGGGACAAAATTGCAGCCCGCGACTTTCAAGCAAGGGGATGCGATATCGATGGATCGGAAATTTTCGTTTCCGATGGAGCCAAATGCGATACAGGGAATATTCTCGATATTTTTGGCAAAGATAACGCGATCGCCGTGACGGATCCGGTTTATCCCGTTTATGTCGATACGAATGTGATGGTTGGGAATACGGGACCTGCTGATGATTCGGGGAAATATGAAGGTTTAATTTATCTTCCCATGACGGCGGAAAACAATTTTACCCCCGATTTACCCACTGAAAAAGTCGATTTAATTTATCTTTGTTTTCCCAATAATCCCACGGGAGCAACGGCAAGTAAAGCTACGTTGAAAAAATGGGTAGATTATGCCAAAGAAAATGATGCGATTATTTTCTTTGATGCTGCCTATGAAGCCTTTATTACCGATCCGGAACTCCCCCATTCTATCTACGAAATTGAGGGGGCAAAAGATTGCGCGATCGAGTTTCGTTCGTTCTCAAAAAATGCCGGATTTACGGGGACTCGCTGCGCGTTTACGGTAGTGCCAAAATCTCTTAAAGCGAAGGATTCAGATGGATCTGAGGTAGAGTTACACAAGCTCTGGAATCGCCGTCAGTCCACCAAATTTAATGGCGTTTCTTATATCGTACAACGAGGAGCAGAGGCGGCTTATTCTCCCGCAGGACAATCGCAAATTAAAGGTTTAGTCAATTTTTATTTAGAAAATGCTGCCATTGTACGGGAAAAATTAACGGCAATGGGTTTGCAGGTTTATGGCGGGGTTAATGCACCTTATGTTTGGGTACAAACGCCCTCGGGGGTTTCTAGTTGGGATTTCTTTGATAAGTTATTAAAAGAAGCATATGTCGTGGGAACTCCAGGTTCTGGTTTTGGGGCTGCGGGAGAAGGTTATTTCCGTATTTCTGCTTTTAATAGTCGGGAAAATGTAAATGTTGCCATGCAGCGTATTGCGGACAAATTGAAGGTTTAAATCGGTCATTTTTTACCTGTAGGGACTGTGTATTCAACGTCCCTACATTATGTTAATATTGAAAACATAGGATAATTTTTATGAGCTTAAGGAAGCCTGTATGGTAGAGACAAATAATATAGTCATCGAGGATATGATTTGCACAATCGCATTGATTTCTCAAGAACTTTAATCAAGATTCTACCAAAAATCATAGATTATGAGAGGATATTTCAATGATTTTTAAAAATAAAAAAATACGCTATTTCTGTGGTTTTATAATCTTATTAACCTGTCTATTTCTACAAATATTTCATTCTAACTCAGAAATTGTAAATCGAAAATTTCAAGATAATGAAATAGAAGTTTATACAGAGCAAAAATATGGAATTGCGATCGTTGCTTTTTCTGGCACATTTGATTTGATATATCACCCCACAAAGGTATTGCCATTAAAGGATGTCGCTCAATATTTCGAGTATCGTTACATTATGAATGGTTCTTTTTTTGAAGGCGATCGCCTCAATGCAAAACACGCTGGCTGGCTTTCAATATTAGGAATGAATCATTCATCGATTAAAGAAGACCCCCAATTATCTCATGTTGTCAGATATAATCCAAGCTCGGGAGCGATCGAATTTGTCCCGCTTGAAGAATTTGAGCCTCTAAGATCGGATAATTATATTGAATTTCAGACAGGTCCTCTTATTTTACACAACAACAAACTGGCAGAAAAGTATATTCGGGAATCAATTAACGGGTTGGGTGAGTATAAACGCGCTTTATTGGCGTATACTAATGATAAACAAAAATATTTTATTATCACAAAAGAAGTCGTTGCCTTGGATGATTTAGGAGAATATTTGCTAACTTTACCTATTTTTTCAGACAAAATATTAAATGTCATTAATCTTGATGGCGGTCCATCTGTCGCTTTATATTCTAAAAATTTCCCAGAATTGAATTATAATGAAGAAGATAGATTACCAATTTTATTGACTATAGATTAAAAACATGATGAAAATATAGAGGAACAAAAAGAAACATAGGGCATTCTATTATATTTGTGTTAACCTCAATCAATAAGAAAATTTTGCTAAGTTAAGGAGATATAGATGACAGAGGAAAATAATATTCCTCAAGCAAAATATTAGAAGGAATTTATTGCAAATAATCAAATTATTTTTAAGTCTAAAAATTGGTACGTTACGCTGTCGTTAACAGCACCCGACCGACTTAACTTTTTTCTAAATTAATCTCTAAGATATGGATTTATCCGACTTGCTTATTGTTGTCCCTCGTTCGTTGAAATGACACACCACGATCGAACGCCAATCTTTCGCGAACGGAAATTCTAAGCTAGATTTGAGGAACGCTAACCCTCGATCGCGATGATTCGCCTATCGACCCGATAGGGTTAAACTGTTAACGGTCTCTCGACCCGAGCGGGGGTTATGCCATTAGCCTCGTCGCGATCGCCGTTACTCCCAGCCACTTACCGATCCCCCACTCCCGTTTAATGCCATGTTTAGTTCGCTCAAAGGTCTCTTTGCCAAATCCGGTAAGGGTATCGGCCTTGAAGTTGCCCCGGAACGCATTAACGTCGTGCAACTGAAAAAACAAGGACAAACCTATAAACTGGATACCTACATCACCGAAGAAGTCCCGGAAGGGATTTTTGAGGACGGACAGATTGTCGATTCTCCTGCCCTTGCCGAGTTAATCCAAGAAACCCTCAATCAAAACAATATCAAGTCCAAGAAAGTCGCCACCGCCATCCCCATGCGCGAAGCGATCATTCGCATCATTCCCATTCCCGCCGAATTAGACGATCAAGAACTCAAGGAAATGGTGCTCAACCACGAAGCGGGTTTATATCTGCCCTATCCGAGGGAAGAAGTAGACTTGGACTACCAAAAGCTGGGTTTTTTTGAAGACGAAGACGGCATCGAAAAAGTGCAGGTCTTACTCGTCGCCACCCGTCGGGAAGTTACGGATATCTATGTCGATACCATGCAACAAGCTGGCTTGGAAATCGATGTTCTCGATATTAATAGTTTTGCCCTCATTCGCACCATTCGCGAACAATTGCGGCAATTCGGACCTCAAGAAGCCGCCGTATTGGTGGATATCGAGTTTGAAAGCACCGAAATTGCGATTGTTGTGGACGGCGTTCCTCAATTTTCCCGCACGGTACCCATCGGCACCTTTCAATTGCAAAGCGCTCTCTCCCGTGCCATGAACTTGCCCACCAAACGCGATACGGAAATGCTGCAAGGCATGACAATTCCCAATACCCCCGTAGATGGTTTGCGAACCGGAGCCACGGGAATCAATCCGGGAATGGCTGCTCTATTGCGCGTGTTGGGAGAACTGGCCGACGAGTTGCGCCGCTCCATTGATTTTTATCTCAATCAAAGTGGAGAATTGGAAGTCGCGCAATTATTATTAGCAGGACCCGGCGGAGGGATCGGTCAACTCGACGAGTTTTTCACCAATCGTTTGAGCCTGCCAACCGCGCAAATCGATCCGGTTTCGTCTTTATCCCTAGAAACCGAGGAGGACATTCCCGACGTCCTGCGTCCGGGATTGGGGGTTGCTTTAGGTTTGGGACTGCGGGAGATTTAAAAATGTATAGCTTAGATATCAATTTTCTCAACGATCGCGCTGCCGTTACCGCCGCTCCGGCAGGGGGAGGAGTTTCCCAAGCCCCCGTGCGAAAAATCACCCTAGACGAACTCATTCCCGCCTTCATTGGCGGAGCGATTGGAGTTCTGGGTTTAGTGGCTGCGGGAGCGGGGTGGGTTTATATTAATTTGCAAACCGCCCAGTATGAAGAACAATCGCGGATTTTAGATGGAGAACTCAACCTCCTGCAACAGCAAAACCAAAAAATTCAAGACCTCGAACGGCAAATTCAAGTTGCCCAGAGACAAAGAGACGGACTGGCAACGGTCTTCGTGAAAATTCTGCCTTGGTCGGCAGTGCTGGCAGATATTCGCGATCGCATTCCCCCTGGAGTCCAATTGACCTCCATTGTCGAGAAAGCCCCTGATGCAACAGCCGTCGCGACCCCACCCCCACCCGCCCCCGGTCAAGAAGCCGCTGCCCCCGTTCCGGCCAAACCCATGCCCAGCCTCACCCTGTCCGGTTATGCCGATTCCTACGACACCGTGAATTATTTCTTTCTCGCTTTGGGGCGATCGCTCTTTTTCAATGCTGAGAAAGGCAGAATTACCAGTGCTAAATTGGTTGACGATCCCAACAGTCTCAAAGCAGAAGAAGAAAACGCAACGGTCTCTCTCGATCTTCCTCAAGTCGTTCAATATACTTTAGAAATAGAATTAAACGATCTCAGCGCACAACCGCCAGCAGAACTCGCCACTCAATTAGAAAGCAAAGGGGCAATAGGCTCTGTCGTGCGGCTCAAAAATCTCGAGCAAAAAGGCTTAATTGCCCCACAACAATCCAATTAATAATGATTCATGGATAATTGCTCGTCGATCGTTGCTCATTGAAATGACTGGAGGTGTTTTGATTTATGACTTTTGCTGACGATCTGGCTCCTATGGAGGGAGAAGAGGAGGAGCGCTCCCCCTATCCGGCTGCTTTTGGTATCACCTTTACCCCCGTAATTATCGGTGTTATTGCCGCAATCGTCGGTTTGGGAGCTGCGGGGGCAATAGGCTATCAATTTCTCAGACCCGCGTGGGAGAATCTGCAAGGGGTCAAACAGCAAGTAGACGAAAAAGAAGTCCAAAAACTGCAACTGGCAAACTTGGAGCAGAAAAGCCAAGCATTGCAAAACCAACTCGAACAGATCCAAGTCTCTCAAAAAGACGTGTTGAGTTTGTTTTCCGAAGATAGTAGCTTGGATACCTTGCTGCTCAATCTCAACCAACAAGTCAAAAATCGCGGCCTCCTGCTCAATTACACGCCTCCTGCGGGAGCGCCAGAACTGATTACCGACGGCTCTTGGGGAGCACCCGTTAATAACTTGCTCAAACGACAACAAGTCAGCTTGCAAATTGAAGCACCTTTTGGCGAAACCTTAGAAATTCTCCGGAATCTCGAACGGATGCAAACCCTAGTGGCCGTCAAAAATCTGCGTTTGGAAGTGACGCAACAAGAAGCCCGTTTGCTGAGCGCTCGCGGTAATATTCTCACCGCAGGAGAACCGGAATTAACGGGAAACTTCGATCTGGAAATTCTCATTCCCGTTAGCGAAGAGGAATTAGCGGAGCAAAACGCCCCCGCACCTGCCGAGGGAGCCGCACCCGGAACAACGCCCCCGCCATAAAACAGGAAAATAACAAGAAGCGATCGCCCGCCATATTTTCAGGCAAAATGGTATAACTTATGGCAAGGGAAAATTACGCAGTTGGACGATCGATCCAATTGCCAGTGCAGTTTTAAATTGGTCGAGGAGCGAATTCGTGAGAACCTATCAACAGCCATTGGGCATTTTAACCGGAGCAGCCGCGATCGTGTTGGTTGTCGCCACAACTGCGAGCGCCGCAGAGGTGCAGATTACGCGGGCAAAACTGCAAACCGCAGAATCGCAATTGCGCCTCATTCTGGAAACGGCAGGCAGTGGCAGCGCTCCTCCGGTGGTTCTCGTGCCCAAATCGGGAAACCGTTTGGAAGCAACAATCTCAAACAGTCGGTTATATCTCGAAGATGGCAGCGAACGAGTGCGGCAAGATAATCCCATTCCGGGAATTGCTGCCATTGAAATGTGGCAAGGTGCTTCCAATACCGTATTTATTTCCGTCATGGGTAGCGATCGCCAACCTGAAGGAGGGATTCTTCAACAAGAACCAGGAGAAGTAATTTTTGGTTTTGCCGCCGGAAATCCCGAGTATTTGGGCTTGCAAAGACAGAGTAATTCCGTTAGCAATTCCGTTAGCGAACCCGTTTTAGAGAGACCCGTCTCGGAAAGCCCGGTTTTAGAAAGATCCGACATTCTCCCGCCCAATACCGTCCTGCCCCCGCAAAATTTACCCCCTCAAACCCTCGCCCAACAACCGCGACCCCTCTCGTCGCCATACTTCCGAGAGCAATTTTCCCAAGAATCCCCCGTTGCGGCAAACTCTCCCCAAACGGCAACCCCGGCAACAACTGCGATCGCGCCTCCAGCCGCCAATCCGCAACCCTCTTACCCCTCCTACGATGCAAATACCTTCAGAGAATTGCTGGCGCAAGGAGCAACCCCAATTATCCCCAACGCCCAAATTGTTCCGGAAGGAAATCCCGCTCCCCTTGCCCAACCCTCTCAACCCATCGTACCCGTCCCGCCATTATTGCCACAACCCGTTCCCCCGCCAGTCAGTCCGCAAGCCGTAGCGAATGTAAACATTTCCCAACAAATTTTGGATTTGGGAACCGCCGCTCGAGTGCCTCGCATTGTTTTACAAGAAGCCCCAGCTCGCGAAGTTTTGAGTTTATTAGCGCGATCGGCAGATCTCAATCTCATTTTTGCCGACGATGGCGCAGGAGGCGACAGTGAAGGAGGAGAGCGCAGAATCTCCCTCGACTTGCAAGACGAACCCGTACAAGATGTTTTTAACTATGTCATTCAAGCAACGGGTTTGGAAGCGACTCGCAAAGGCAGAACGATTTTTGTCGGCACGCAATTGCCCATAACTGCGAAAGACGTTATCAGCCGGACTTTTCGCGTTAACCAAGTGTCTGCGACCGAAGCCGCAGCTTTTTTAACAACCCTAGGGGCAGAATTACAACAACAAACGACGACGACGACTGTAAACCGCACGACAGTAGATGCAGGATTAGATACGGCCATTGAAGGTGCCGATACAGAAATTGGAACCTTAGCAACAACAACGCAAATTCAACTAACCACCCTATCGGCTGGCGATGATGCCAACGGACCCTTACCCCTGCGAGGCTTAACTGTTTCTCCCGATAGCCGCCTCAATCAAGTGACGATCGTTGGCGAACCTCGCCTCATACAAATGGCGGGTTCTTATCTCTCCCAACTCGATGCTCGCGTCCGTCAGGTTGCCGTGAATGTTAAGGTCATTGACGTAGATCTCGATAATGATGCCCGCTATGGCGCGAGTTTTTCTTGGGGAATTGGGGATACGGGAATTATTAATAACAATGGTATCGGAATCATTAACTTTGGAACGGACGATACTAATATACCCCCTTATCTCAATGCAGAGGACGTACCGGATTCAGTTCAAGCGCTCGATCAAAATTACCAAATCGATCGCGGACAACGAGCACCCTCAAGTGCGGGTAGTTTTAGTGCCATTGGTTCGACAATTGCCACAACAACATCTCCTCAACTGACCGGTGGAAATTTTGACATTGTAGAGGCCTTCCTTGCCCAAATTCAATTCTCAATTCAAAATAATCAAGCTAAAATTCTCACCGATCCGACCTTAGTCGTCCAAGAAGGTCAAACAGCAGCTGTGAATTTAACCGAAGAAGTGGTTGGCAATGTAACGACAGATATTCAAGTGACAGATGGTTCGACGATAACAACAACAACCATTGACAAAGAACCAGTGGGTCTCGTTTTACAAGTGTTAGTGAATCGCATTGACGATAATGGCTTTATTACGATGGGAATTAATCCAGTCATTACCTCCATCGGTTCGACAGCAATTACTCCTGGCGGTTCTTCGATCGCGCTTATCAACCAAAGAAGTTTAGCATCGGGACAAATCCGGATGCGGGACGGTCAAACATTAATTCTTAGCGGGATTATTTTGGATCAAGATCGCATCAGCACGCAAAAAATTCCCCTTCTTGGGGATATTCCCATCATCGGTTCTCTATTCCGGCGTTCGTTCCGCCAAAATCAACGGGCAGAAGTGATCGTAATTGTTACGCCACGCATTCTCGATGATTCCCAATATTCAAACTTTGGCTATACCTACGTCCCCAGTCACGATGCGCGGCGACTGATGGAAGAACAAGGATTTCCAGCTCTTCCCCCACAATAATTTAATCCCTATTGTAGGGATGCAGCATGGGGCGTCCCTACATTTTTAATGTTATTTCTATTTGACCGCAAATCCATCGTATTGTCGCATAATTTCCGCATGGTAGCCTAGCACGATCGCATCCTTCGGAACTCCCAATTTTACCAATTCATTGGCAATTCCCGCCTCCGTTCCATCATATTGAATCCAGATTTTATCATTCAAAATATCGATATGAATGAGAGGCTCAAAAATACGATTGTATTTATTCCATCCTGCAGGGAAAACTTGATAACGATCTTGTTCTTTATCAAAGCAAGTGTAGATTTCAATTTCTCCATTGGCAGGCTTAACATTGCCATATCGATTAAATAAAACGAATGCCTGCCATATTTTCAAAAGCTGCCTCGATACTTTGGAATTTCGAGACGTAATAACCAGCTAATTTCATAGAAAGTCAGACAGCGATCGCGCTCTGGAGATTTTGAGACCGTCAGAGTCATGGTTTCTCATCCTACTGACCAACCTGCACTCATTGTAATACAAACGCATTTTTCCCCGCCCTCCATGCTCCCCCCGCTCCTCCAACTTCTTTCGGAAATCCCCCGCTCTGCTAACATGAGAATTACTCTTTTGCCTGCAAAAAATCTCGATTCCAATTCTCCGGCTCAATGTTAAGTAGCTTTGAACGCTTGTTATTTATTCGACGCGTCTCGATCTTTCAGGAATTGCGAGATGAATTTTTGGTGAAATTGGCTTCGGCAATGGACGAACTCTCCTTTCCCGCCAATCATACAATTTTCGAACAGGGGGAAGAAGGGCGATCGCTTTATATTGTCGTGTCGGGACGAGTGCGGGTTCACGTAGGCGATCGCGACTTGGTCAAATTGGAACAAGGGGCTTTTTTTGGCGAGATGTCTCTTTTCGATGCAGAACCGCGCTCGGCTTCCGTGACAACCCTCGAAACCTGCGACTGTCTCACCCTCAATCAATTGCAACTGATCGACGCGATCGAAGAAACCCCGGAAATTGCCGTTAATATTACCCGTTCCCTCTCCAGTCGCATTCGGGAACTCAATAGTAAAATCAACACTTATCAAAAGCAATTAGAAGAATTGAAAAATTAACCCTCAAATCGTCTCTGTTCATTTTCAATTCAACATCCCTCGGGTTCTTCCCCCAATAATCCTTGAGGGAACGGGAGCAACCGTCACGACCCTGCAAAATTTGATAGCCTAGAGAAATTAGCTTTGGAAACGAAAAAAGAGCGTGGATATTTTAATTGGTCGAGGTAAAACTGCTCGACGAGCTTACGGATTTGACGAAATTGCCCTCGTTCCCGGACAGAGGACGCTAGACCCGAGTTTGGCAGATACTCGCGTTACGATTGGCAATATCGAGCGAGAAATTCCTATCATTGCCAGTGCTATGGATGGCGTGGTAGATGTCAATATGGCGGTCCTGCTCTCGGAATTGGGAGCAATGGGAGTGCTTAACCTTGAAGGCATTCAAACCCGCTACGAAGACCCTTATCCCGTCTTAGACCGCATTGCTTCGGTGGGAAAAGATGAGTTTGTTGGGTTAATGCAAGAACTCTATGCCGAACCGATTAAACCCGAATTGATCGCCCAACGCATCCAAGAAATTAAAGCACGCAACGCGATCGCGGCGGTGAGTTTGACCCCGGCAGGTGCTCTCAAATACGGTCAAACTGTTGCCGAAGCCGGAGCGGATCTCTGCTGCATTCAAGCGACCGTCGTTTCCACCGATCACCTCTCCCCGGCAGCGATCGCGCCCCTCGATTTAGTTCGCTTTTGCCAAGAAATACCCATGCCTGTCATGTTGGGTAATTGCGTGACTTACGAAGTGGCTCTCAAATTGATGAAAGCCGGGGCGGCAGCTATTTTGGTGGGCATCGGTCCGGGTGCGGCCTGTACTTCTCGCGGCGTATTGGGGGTGGGCGTACCTCAAGCAACGGCCGTAGCGGATTGCGCGGCGGCACGGGACGATTACGAGAGGGAAACGGGTCGCTATATTCCCGTGATTGCCGATGGGGGAATCGTGACGGGAGGCGATATTTGTAAATGTATTGCTTGCGGTGCCGATGCTGTCATGATCGGTTCTCCCATCGCCCGAGCGCAAGAAGCGCCAGGAGGCGATTATCATTGGGGCATGGCTACCCCGAGTCCGGTTCTGCCTCGAGGCACGCGCATTAAGGTGGGGACGACAGGAACGATCGCGCAAATTCTCAAAGGACCCGCTAAATTAGATGATGGCACTCACAATTTGCTGGGGGCTTTGAAAACCTCAATGGGAACTTTGGGGGCAAAAGATATTAAGGAAATGCAGCAAGTCGAAGTCGTTATCGCGCCTTCGTTACTGACGGAAGGTAAAGTTTACCAAAAAGCTCAACAATTGGGTATGGGTAAATAATGTTAGGTTGGGTTAGGAAGATGCAATTGCTAAAAAAGTTAGAGTGTCGATCGATCTTTTCTGAGAACCATAGGTTTTCTGGGGGGCTAGCCCCCCAGACCCCATCATTCGCGTTTTTCCCAGTTTTTTCCGTCGAACTGACGTTACTCTAGCATTGGGCAAAATAGGGAATTAACGATCAGAGAGAACGATCGAAATGTTTCGCAAGCCAATTTTTCAGTTCGGCAGCTTCCGATCGCATTCCCAAAGCCTCGAAATCGGCTAAGGCTTCCCATGCTGTTTTCTGGCTTGCATCCATGCGATCGCGGAATCGTTCCAAACGCGCCCGAGTGCGCTTGTGAAAGGCAATAGAGCGCCGATCTTTCTGCAATTGCGCGATCGGCCAGCTTTGCTCTAACAGGTCTTCGGCTCGCTCTAGGTCTCTCGTCATCACGGCAATCTCTGCGAGCCAATTTAAAATATACACTTCGACTTGCTGCCATTGAATCTCTCGCGCTCGGGCGAGGGCTTGTTGGTAGTGCTCTTTCGCTCGGGGAAAATCTTCCATTTTGCAGTAAATTCCCGCTTCGTAATACTGAATGCGAATCCATTGGCGTTCGTCAGTCTCGCGATCGCCTTTGATTTGAGCGAGCAATTGCTTTTCTTCGGCCAGCCATTGCAAGGCTGAATCGAATTCTTCTTGCTCAAAAGCCAAAATTGCTCGAGAGTGCAATAACTCCAAGCGATCGCGAGAATCGATCTCATCAACTCTCTCAGCCAATTCGGCAAATATTTCCTCCACTTCTGCCAGTTTTACGTCCTTTTTCCTTAACATCAACGTCCACGCACGATCGCTTAAGATTTCGATTTCCATTGCGCGATCGCCATGCTGTCGGGCAATGGGCAACAGTTCTGCCAACCAATTTAAACGCTCGTTCCAATAGCCGTAAATATAGCTATAGCCTTTAATCTGTTGCCAAAAGACTTTCGCTTCTGGATAGCATTCCTCGGCCAGACACCATTCAAAGGCAGCTCGCGTGTTTTCCCAATCTGCCTCTAGCTTGCTGTAATCGCGCCATTCTCGCCAATGAGGCTTGTCCTCGGAGACAGAAAAGTTTAAGTACCAAGCCAGCCAACGCGATCGCGCCTCGGTTGCAAATTGCGGGTTGTCGGCCAGTTCGGCGATCGCGTATTCCTTGGCCAGCCAACGCATTTTATATCGTCCCTCTTCCAGTTTTAAGAGAGACAATTGTTGCAGCCGCGCTAAACTCTCTGCTAGTTTCAAAGCGTCTTCAATATCAGCAACTACAGCGATCGCCTCTTTGATGGGGGGGGCAGCAAACAAGGCAATCGCCATGAACAAGCGATGCCCGAGCTCTCCCCTTAAGGGTTCGACCGAACTTTCCAAGCAAAAACGGGCGATTTCTCCACTCGGTTCTCGCAACCGTGCGGCGATCGCCTCTAAAGGGTAGCCGGAAGCCAATTGAGCGATCGTGTAAACGATGGCGAGGGGGTTGCCCTCGGTTTTGGGATAGAGAGGCTGAAGGGCAAACGGATCGAGGGAAATTTGTTTGAGTTTCCCTTGAGCCTCCATTAATTCTAAAGCCTGTTTTTCTGGCAAACTTTCCAAACGAATTGCTGCATCGAGCTGCATTTGCACGCGGGTGGTCAGGAGAACTTTAACGGTGTTGGGGAGTTCGTAAAGAAAGGCGAGAATCCGTTCGGGGTCTTCGAAAGTGTCGGCATTATCCAATAATAATAAAGTGGGTTGATTGGCCAAGTACTCTCGCAATTGTTGATATTGTTGGGCAAAGTGATTGCCGAGAATTTCTTTACAGCCTAAAGTATTGGCGATCGCGCGAAAAATATCCCCCAGATCCCGCTCTCGCTGAAAACGCGGTAATAAGCGTCCGGCATGAAGTCGATGGGATTTCGCACTGCTAAAAATAATTGCTTCAAAATGGGGAAAATTGCCCGAACGCGGATTATCGCGAGCATCTAAACACAAATAGGCGACTTCCAGCATGAGGGTGGTTTTTCCCATACCTGCCATCCCTTCAATGCTAATGCGATGAATGGGATTATCGGCAGCAAGGAATGTTAATAATCGATTGAATTCTTCGTCTCTGCCAATAAATGCGGCGCGATCGCGGGCGGGAAGATTGTGATAGGGAAATTCTAAGGCAGTGGGAGGGGTCGTTTCTTCTTCTGAATTCAATGCCTCGATGGCAAGGGGATTTGCTGCCGAGATTAACTCTCCCGTGACTTGCTTGGATTTTTCCGGTCTTTTGCTTTCCCATTCGCGATTGAAGCGGTGGAGATTAGCTTCTTTCTCGCGATAGGGATGCCAGAGCGTGAGGGTAAAATGCCAGCGATCGGAGCCTTGCGTGCGAACGCGATTATCTTCCAAAATACCCAAAAAGTCATTCATGCGGGCGATCGCTTCTTTGATTTGCACGGCGGTTAACTTCTGCCGGCCATCGCGAATTGCCGTCAAGCGTTCGAGATAGCGCATTTTAGTTTGAAAAATGAGGCGAGTCGGATCTTGCTTATTGCAGTGGATCTTGAGCATTCCTTCCGCCTCAAATTCATCGTCGGCAAAGGCGAGCAAGCATTCGAGAAAGTATTGGGCGCGTTGTCTGGTGCGAGGTCCGTAACTCGGTCTGGCCATTTCTCATTTACACGAGATCCAATAAAAAGTTGAGGGATTTTCTAAGCAAGCGAACGTCCCCTAACTCCATGTTTCCCATTTTATAAGACTTTCACCTCATAACCGTCAAGTTTGCTTTTTAGGAGTACCCCTCACTTAAATTAAAAGCGTTCGGTAAAATTGCGACTTAGGAGAGAAACCCATGACATTAATAAATTTATCGGAACGCGATCGCCAGTTTCTCGAAGAACTCAAGGCAACGGATTTCGGTCCGATCGCCTACAAATTGATGAATCCCGACGAGGGTAAGGGTTTAACCCTCGAAGAAGCCACTCGAGGCATTGAAGAATATCGTAAATTTCTCATCCTCCAGTATTTTCATCGCGATCGCGGCATCGTTCCCACGCGAGAGATGGATAAAGTTTGGCATACGCATATCCTCGATACGGTGAAATATCGAGAAGATTGTCAGCGTTTATTTGGAGAAATGCTGGATCATTTTCCTTACTTGGGACTGCGGGGAGGGAGCGATCGCCAGTTACTCGAGGACACTTTTCGCGAATCGCAAGTCCTTTTCGAGCAAACTTTTGGAATCACTCACCACTCACCAGCGATGCTCTGAGCGTGCCGAAGAGTCGCCAGTCACCCGTTGTTGATTCGCAACAAGTTCGAGAGGGTCAAGTGGCGATCGCGGGTTGAGCGAGCAGTTCGTCTAGCTCTTGTTTGCCATCGAGTGCGTACAGATCGTCACAACCGCCGATGTGGCGATCGTTGATGAAAATTTGCGGGACGGTTCTGCGTCCGTTTGACCGTTCCGCCATTTTATCCCGTGCCGCATTATCCCCATCAATTTTATATTCTTGATAGTTTGCGCCTTTCCACCAAAGGAGCAATTTTGCGCGGATACAAAAGGGACAGGTTTGCCAAGTATAGATTTCTATATTGGCTTTAATGCGCTCTGGATGCCGACCAAATAAAGAATTGAGCATTTTTGTTGTTGGTTGTTGGTTTTTCCTCTCTTGAGAGGAATGAGGGATAACTTGGAGGCAGGTTACTCTCTTCTTTTTTACATGGATCTCGACAAATTTTGCAATTAGATGATGAAGAGGATTGAGCCCAAGGGCGATCGCGCTCCCACTTTAGCATAATGCGATCGCCCAATTTTTCGGGGAGTGAGTTCTAGATACACTAAATGCAATGTTTGTGTGTACATCTAGAGAATGAACTTGTATTACAATTCGGTTGGTCGCGTAACTTACGCTTCACTCCCCACTGTTTCTTTGACTCCCCATTCAAGAGTATCGCCAATTTCTTTTCCATTATGATAGGCCGCCACTAAAATATCGCAGGTTTTCCCCCAGGCGATCGCTCCCGTTGCATCGAGAGCGATCGCCCCTAAATCTCGCTTGTTTTCTTGACATTCCGCGATCGATTTTGCCATAGCCTCTGCGAGCGATAAACCATCCGTCACCCGCACGACAATTCTCGCCGCCAAACACTCATCGATAATATCTTCGCCAATGCCCGTACAACTTACCCCCGCTTTAATCGTGGCATAATTTCCCGCTGGCATGGCCGAATCGCTCACCCGTCCGATGCGCTCGAATCCTTTCCCTCCTGTGGACGTTCCCGCCGCCAATTTCCCATCGCGATCGAGAACAACAACACCAATCGTTCCCCGTCCCGCTTCCTCTGATTCGGCAAGGACGCCCGCCATTTTTTTCTGAAAATTGTCTTTGCGTTCTTCCATCCACTCCTTCAGGCGTAAATCCGTCAGGGGATTGTAAGGGGGAATTTGTAATTCTCGCAAAAGTTCGGCGGCACCATAATCGGACAGGACGCGATCGCTTTGGGTTTGTAAAAACTCCGCCAACTCGATCGGGTTTTTCAATCGCGAAACATTAATCGCCCCGCTAAAACTCTGTCGCGTTCCATCCATGAGAGAGGCACTCATGCGAACTTGTCCGTCAGATTGCAGCACCGATCCCGTGCCGGCATTAAAGCGGGGTTCGTTCTCGAGCAAGCGACAGCCGGAGATGACGGCATCTTTAGCGCTTTTCCCGTTGAGGAGGAGATCGTAAACCTCTTTAGCGATCGCGTGGAGGGATTGGCGAACCTCCACCAAACCGCCTTTTCCTTGTAAAGAACTGCCCGCACCGCCGTGAATAATGAGTTTAGGTTGCATTGTTCTCAATAAAAATCTCTCAATAAAAATCAAATCACTTCGTAAACAAAACGCAAAGCCGCCCATGCTTTGACATCTAAAGCATACTCGCTGTCGGAGGTACTGAGATCGCTGGCATCATTGAGGTCTTGCAATAACGCCCGAGCGATCTCGAGGGGTTTACCGGCCTCGATTAATCCTTTGCCCTGTCCGCCAGAAGGGGAAAGAGTGGCGAGAACTCGGGCTAAATTCTCAAATGGCGATCGCGAACAAATAACAACGATTTCTTCTATTCCGGGAGTCGTTGTCGTAAAGCCATTTAATGTTAATGCTGCTTTCGGGATTGATAAAATGCTGTCGGGAGCGATTTCGATCCCGGTATCGTTGGATTGGTCGGAAAGAACGAGAGGCACTCCCGTCGCGTTGACTCCCACCATTGTTAAATAAATCGGGCGATGGCCGGCATTTTCGATCTTGAATCGGACGGACTCCCCCGAGGGAAATGCGGGAAATGCCTTCTCAAAATGGTTGGTTCTGGGTTTTTGGGCTTCAAAGCCGCGAGTAGAACGCTCGATCGTTTGAGGGTGTTGTGGATTGGTGGCTTGAAAGCCAACTCTGACAGCTAATTGAGAAGAGGCTTCATTCACAATGGCCTGCCATAGCTTCGCGGCCAACAAAACATTAAATTTAGGCATTAAGCGCTCGACAGCCGCTTTGATCGCTTCATCTCCCAGACCGAGGGTATTGGGCAAAGCCACAAAACCTGTAGAAAATAAACCGTATCCTTGAGGAAGGGATGGTTTATCGGTTTCCCCCTCTAAATCGGAATTGACAGTGCTCGCCCGACTAAACAGGCAATCGGCAGATTGTTCTCCTGCGGTGACGACCGAAGAAACCGTGGCAATATTGGCAAAGGCACTGGTGGCATCGACTCGCTCGATCCGACTGAATTTTGCATCCAAAGCGACGATCAAGCCGATATTGCGGGGAAGACGGCGCAGGGATTCTCGCACGAGCCAGCCTGGGGAGAGGCTTCGCTCTCGGGTTTCCTCATTGTCGATCCGTTCCGCTTTGACGGTTAAGCCCGAACGCGAGACCACCTTTAAGGCGATCGCGCTTTCCGGATCTCCTGCCATTAACTGAGAATTAGCGGCATAGTTTTGTAAAGCCGTAATGGGCAATCCGGCCAGATGAAGAGAAACGCTCTTGCCGTTATCATCCACTTCTGCGATCGCGCCTTCTGCACTCGAAAGAGATTCGGGTTGGGTAAAATAAGCGGCAATAGAAGCATCCCCTGCTTTGCGACCCAATTTTTGCGGGCGTTGATTGCCAATTCCCTGCATTTGTGCCGCACTGCGACTGAAAGTCGCTTGCAAGGTATTGGGAGCAGTGGTTTGCCAGAGGGCTTGTACGAGGGTATAGGTGAATAATCCCGCGCTAAATCCATCCCAGACGACCTCGATTGCGGTTTCTCCCTCTCGGGCGGCTTTAAGCAGGACTCCGGGGGGTGAGGAGGGTTGAGGTTGCTTAGCAGATTCATCCCCCGATACCGAGAAATCGACGGCAGGCAGAAAACGCGATCGCGCATTTCCTTGCAGGCTATTTTCATTGCCCGCATAACTGGTATCGAACACCATCGTCACATTTTTAGTCGGGAGCGATCGCGCTCGAGCGAATAGGGTATTTTCTAAGATGCCTGCTTTCCCGAGCGATTCTCCTCCGCAGAGCAGGCAATTGGCAAGAATTGCCTCGGTGTTTCCTTCTTCTCCAACATTGGAGGTTGAGGCAATCCCGGTCTCGGTATTGGGAAGGGAAATCTTGCTGCCAAAACCGCTAAAGTGAAAAACGACAATATCTTCCGCTTTGGCTTGGAGAAGAAAGTCTTCTGAAAACGCCGTTTCAATCTGCTCTGGCGTGGCGCGATCGTCGTTCAGGACGAGAATATCTCGCGGGTCGAAACCGAGGCGATAGATTAACAACTCTCGTTGTAATTCCACATCGGTTTTGCACCCTTGCAGCAAGGTATCTTTTCCATAGCGATCGATACCCACCAACAGGGCAAATTTGCGTTTTTTCGATTGGGCGAGGGCTTGGAAATGGGAAGCGATCCCTAAAGGAGTTAAGCGATCGCCTCCCATTGCCCCCATTCCCATGGCGAGGACGGCCAGTCCGGTGCCTTGTAAAAAAGTCCGCCGATCCAATCCCATACCCGTTAGCTCTGAAATTTCAGTTCTCAGCGTAGCAGGTTTTTGGGGAGGATTTTTCGGTTAATTTTTAATTTATTTTTGGGCTTGCATGGCTCGAGCCAGTTCGGCGGCGACTTCCGGACGCGAAAACTGCGGGGGAGGCAGTTCGCCGCGACGCAACATTTCTCGTACTTTTGTTCCGGATAGGTGAACCCGCTCTTCGGGTTTGCTGGGGCTGGTTTTGGTGGTGGCCATCTGTTCGGTGCGGGTGCAATAGAAGGCGTGTTCGAATTTCATCGGTTGAATGCCCATTTCTCCTGGGGCGAATTCATCGAAAATATGTTGTGCGTCGTAGGTGCCGTAATAGTCCCCGACTCCGGCATGATCGCGACCGACGATGAAGTGGGTACAGCCGTAGTTTTTGCGAACGATCGCGTGAAAAATGGCTTCCCGAGGTCCGGCGTAGCGCATGGCGGAAGGGTTGATGGCTAAAATCACTCGATTTTGAGGGAAGTAATGTTCCATCATGATTTCATAACAGCGCATCCGCACGTTGGCAGGAATATCGTCGCTTTTGGTGGCACCGACGAGGGGATGCAAAAACAAGCCGTCAACGGTTTCGAGGGCGCATTTTTGGATATACTCGTGGGCGCGGTGGATGGGGTTGCGGGTTTGGAAGCCGACGATGGTTTTCCAGCCCCGTTCTTGGAAGAGTTTGCGGGAGGCGGCGGGATCGATTTGATATTTGGGGAAGAGGGGATGGGGAGCGCGCTGGAGCAACCACACGGGTCCTGCGAGGTTGACTTCCCCTTGGTCGTAAACGACTTTTACGCCGGGGTGTTTGGTTTCGTCGGTTTTATAAACGTTGATGGCTTCGTGAGCCTTGTTATAACGATATTTTTGCGTGAGTTCTAAGACTCCGACAAAATGACCGCTCGCATCGTCGAGGCGTATCCAAGTTCCTTCTTTGAGGGAATCGGCGGTTTCTTGGCTGACGGACAGGGTGACGGGGATCGACCAAGGGGTATTGTTGGCGAGGCGCATATCGGTGACGACGGTTTCGTAGTCTTCGGCATTCATAAAACCCGTTAGGGGACTGAAGCCGCCGATCGCTATCATTTCTAGGTCTGAAAGGGCGCGGGCATCGAGTGGTATTCTGGGGAGGCTGTCGGCTTGTGCCTCAAATTCTTTGCGTTCGGCTTCGCTGGCAATGCGATCGATTAAATGACCGCCGTGGGCGGGAATGGCTTCGGGTATTGTCATGGGGTTTGCGTTCCAATTGCTCCAAGTCAATCTTATCAGCTACGCGATCGCTCTTCGGGTTCTCGAATGAAGAGCAAATTGAGATCGAAACGAGGAAAAGGAAAAGTTAGAAGCAATAAAAATTATTTTCATTGAAAAAGTTGAGCGCAATTTTTGAGAAAAAGTACAGTTAGAGAGAAGGTTGATTCGTGCTTTTTGTTGAGGGCGATCGCGTCTCGATGAGTTAACGGATGAGGAGTTGGAGGAAGCCAAACAAGCATGGGAGCGGGCAAAAAAAATCATTGATGCAAACCGTTTTCGTAAGTTATTTTCCTAAATTATGATTGTTTTTCTGCGGAGTTAGCGGCTGAATTGTGGGCGAGAGAACGCTTGCGAGGTCAACCGACAGCAGATGAGAAAAGTCTTGATATCGATACGATTATTATGGCGCATTGGCAGTTATTTGCAGATAGTTTTCCGGGGCGTAATGTAGTTATTGCAACTACGAATATCAGGCATTTGTCCTTGTTTGCGGAGGCGAAGGAGTGGCAAGATATCGGTTAGTCACGAGTGCGATCGCTTTTCAACATTCACGGGATTACCATGAAACGAACAATTATTTCAGGATTGCTTTTATTGAGCCTGCTCGGTTGCGAAAATACAGATATTCGCGATGCTCCGGTTTCTTCTCCCGTATCAACGCCGGATGCGACGGAAGAGGTCAAGGAAGAGGCAACGGGAGCGATCGCTTCTGATAATTCTGGGGGAGGTTTATGGTCGCAACTCCGGCAAAAGGAGGGACATTATTTTGTTTTGATGCGCCATGCTTTGGCTCCTGGGACGGGAGATCCGGCGAATTTTCGCGTGGATGATTGCGCGACGCAACGCAATTTATCGGCGGAGGGAAGGGAGCAGGCACGACGCACGGGGGAAGCCTTTAAAGCGCAGGGAATTGTTGTGGATCGCGTCCTGTCGAGTCAGTGGTGTCGTTGTTTGGAGACGGCGCAATTATTGGATATCGGGGAGGTGGAGGAGTTTCTCCCGTTGAATTCTTTTTTCCGCGATCGCTCCAAGGGACCGGCACAAACGGCGGCTATTCGGGAGTTTATGCGGGATATTGGAGATTCTCCGGGGGTGACGGTGATGGTGACGCATTTCGTCACGGTTTCGGCTATGAGCGATATGGGTGTTTCCTCGGGTGCGATGGTGGTGATGCGGGTTGAGAAGGGCGATCGCTTGGAGGTTGTGGGGGAAATTGAGGCGTTTTGATGAGATGCAGATACAATTCTCAACCAAACCATGCCAATGTTACCAGAAGATCGCCTTTTTGGCAAATTGATTTTTTGGGTGGCTTTAAATGTTGTTCAAACTAACTTTTTATTGAACCGATTGGGAAATGCGATCGCTGTTGAATTTAGAATAGTTTTGGTGCTATACTTTTGGTTAAAAGAATCCCTTTGTTTAGGAGATTGGAATATTAATAAATCTCTGCTGGAAGTCGTAAATCTCTCTGGGGGGCTAGCCCCCCAGTCCCCCCATTGGGAGCGCAGCGCCGCCCCCAAACCCCCCGCGCAGGGCTTCGCTATATTTTGATTAACTCTATCCCGAAAAGTGCTTTTC
>JAGHZQ010000023.1 GCA_017746715.1 Cyanobacteria bacterium SBLK | reverse complement strand
CGCCGATCGCGATGCCGCGACTAGCGCAGAACTAGCACAATATGAAATATTGCACCTATCGACCCATGGCTGCATTCAAGATAATCCCCAACTGTCCGGGCTGGCTCTTTCTCTCTACGATGAAGAGGGGCAGCAACAAGATGGCTTTCTGCGCTTGCAGGATATCTACAATCTACAATTGAATGCCGATTTGGTCGTTTTAAGCGCTTGTCAAACGGGTATCGGCTCGGAAGTCAGCGGGGAAGGGGTAGTTGGTTTGACGCGAGGTTTCATGTATGCAGGGGCGCGACGAGTGACCGTGAGCTTGTGGAATGTCAGCGATCGCGCTACGGCAAAATTGATGAGCGACTATTATCAAAATATGCTAAGCGAGGAGATGAGTCCATCTCAAGCGTTGAGAGAGGCACAGTTGCAAATGTGGCAAGCAGGAGAATATCCCTATAAATGGGCGGCGTTTGTCATGCAAGGAGATTGGCAAAAATAGTTGACAGTTGAGAGTTGATAGTTGAGAGTGAATGGGCGATCGCGCCAAGGGAAAATATAATTTAATGTCAACCTGTATAGCTGAGGTTAAATTATGTGGGATGCGATCGCGAACTTTGTAGAATCTCGACTTTTTAAAATTGAGAGCGAGTTTGAGGCAATGAAGCAATCTCGTGATAATCTGGAATAGTACAAAAGCACGACTCCACCATGAACGAGCAGGAAAAAATCAATTATGTTGAATTCCCAGCCAAAGATATTCAAAAGACGAAAGCGTTTTTTACACGGGTCTTTGGTTGGTCTTTTGAGGACTTCGGCCCGGAATATACGGCTTTTTCCAACCCAGAGATTAACGGGGGTTTTTTTCAGTCCGATTTAGCCTCGTCAACGGTGAATGGTGGGGCATTGATTGTCTTCTACAGTCGCGATCTCGAAGCCACCCAAGCTAAAATTGAGGAAGCAGGCGGCGCGATCGTCAAACCGATTTTTTCCTTTCCGGGGGGTCGCCGCTTTCACTTTTCCGAGCCGAGCGGGAATGAATTTGCGGTCTGGTCGGATTTAGGCTTATAGCAAAATACTGACTCACAAATAAGAATAAAGGAGGCGATCGCCAATGCTCCAAGCATTAGATTCCCAAATTACAACTCAATTACCCGACCATACTCAATTGCCCTGTGAAGATGGAACTTTCGTGAAAAATTTCCAAGAACACCCTCAAAGCATTCTTTTAACCGAATCGATTTGGGAAAAGTTACAAGACATTCATCCCGACGGCCAATTTTGTATCGGTCAAGATAGCGGAATATACTGGCGCATCAGCGATCCTCCTCAAAGAGGTGCAGAAGCCCCCGATTGGTTTTACGTTCCCGATGTCCCCTCAACGCTAGAAGGACAGGCACGCCGTTCTTATGTCATGTGGCAAGAGTTAGTTGCTCCGTTAATCGCGATCGAATTTGTCTCGGGCAGTGGGGCAGAAGAACGAGACAGAGAGGCGTATCAGGGTAAATTTTGGGTTTATGAAAAAGCCATCCGCATTCCTTTCTATGGCATTTACGAGGTCAAAAAGGCTTCTATAGAAATGTATCAATTAATTGCCGGAAAATATCAATTAATGTCTCCTAACGAACGAGGACATTATGTTCTTGAAGATATGGGGGTCGAATTGGGAATTTGGCAGGGAGTTTATAAAAATATAGACTTGCCTTGGTTGCGCTGGTGGGATACCCAAGGCAATCTTTTATTAACGGGAGAAGAACGTGCCGATGCAGAAAAACAACGTGCCGATACAGAAAAACAACGTGCCGATACAGAAAAACAACGCGCCGATACAGAAAAACAACGTGCCGATGCAGAAAAACAACGTGCGGAACGACTCGCTGCAAGATTGCGAGAATTAGGTGAAAAAATAGATGATTGATTTGAGGGGTCGCAATTGCCAAATTTTTGCGATACGAACAAGGAGTGAGAACATGAACAATTGGATTTTGGCAAGCGCGATCGCGGCACTGGGGTTAATCTCTCCGGAAGCGATCGCCATGGAGAACCCCCCTCTCCCCATTCTCGCCCAAAGTCGAGAAGACCGCACGAGAGAAGCCGATCGATTATTGGCACAGGGCATTCAGCAATTTAAAACCCGCCAATTCCACGAAGCCACTCGCTCTTGGGAGAACGCATTAGCAATCTATCGAGCCATTAGCGATCGCGACGGAGAAGGTAAAATTCTCAACAATTTGGGCATTATTTACAAAGTTCTGAGAGAATACCCCCGAGCTATCGATGCCTACGAACAATCTTTAGCGATCTTTCTCGAACTCGGCGATCGCGCTGGAGAAGGTCGGAGTCTGGGAAATTTGGGCAATCTCTACACGCTGACTGGAGAATATGCGAAAGCGATCGATTTTCGAGAACGATCTTTGGCTATCTTTCGCGAAATTGGCGATCGCGATGGCGAAGGGAAGACGCTCAACAATTTGGGTAATCTTTATCGTTCTTTGGGACGATATTCTCAAGCTCTTGAGGCTTTAGAACGATCTTTAAGTATTTTTCAAGCCATTGGCGATCGCCCGGGGGAAAGTGCCGCCCGCAAAAATTCGGGGGTTGTTTATTATCTTTTGGGAGAATACGCTCGCGCTATCGATGATTACGAAAGTGCTTTAAGCATCGCGAGAGAAATCGGCGATATTGCCGAGGAAGGGACTCTTCTCAATAATCTAGGGACGGTTTATCAGGACTTAGAAAAATACGAAACAGCTTTAGATTACTACAAACGCGCTTTAGCGATCGCTCGCAACACGAATAATCGAGAGGGAGAAGGAAAAATCTTCAATAATGTCGGGTTGATTTACCATCGTTTGGGCAAAACCGTTCGAGCTATTGATTCCTATCGTCAATCTTTAGACATTGCGCGAGAGATTGGCAATCGGTGGGGAGAAGGTTCTTCTCTCGGTAACTCGGGCATCCTCTTTGATTCTTTGGGACGGCACGACGAAGCGATCGCCTACTACGAAAGCGCTTTAGCCATTCTGCGGGAGAGTGGCGATCGTGTTTGGGAAGGCTCTATCTATTTTAATCTCGCTTTAGCCAAACAAAAACAAGGCCAATTCAACGAAGCGCGTCAAGATATTGAAACCGCGATCGCGATCGCCGAGTCCATTCGTTCCGACATTGAAAATCCCGATTTCCGCCAATCTTTCTTTGCAACCATCTCCGAACGTTACCGACTCTATATCGAAATTCTCATGCAGCTGCATCGAGACAACCCCGATCGCGGCTATGACAAGCAAGCCTTTCACGCCAGCGAGAAAAATCGCGCCCGCATCCTCACAGAACTCCTCGCCGAAGCCAAACTCGATATTCGTCAAAATGTCGATTCTCGGCTTCTTGCCGAAGAGCGGCACTTAATCGAAGCATTCAGTGCTATAGAACAGCGCCGCTTGGAATTGGTGCGCGGCAGTTACGAAAACTCAGTTTTGGAGAGCCTTACGGGGGAACGCGATCGCCTTTTGCGATCGCTATCGGATCTCGAAACTCGCATTCGTCGCAACCATCCCGCCTATGCAGATTTAAAATATCCTCAACCTTTAACTTTAGAAGAGATTCAAACTCGAGTTCTCGATCGCGAGACCCTCCTTCTCGAATATTCCCTCGGCACAGAACGCAGCTATCTCTTTGTCGTCGGCAAAAATGAATTTGCTACCTACGAACTTCCACCCCGTCAAGAGATTGAAACGGCTGCTGCGAAATATGCGATCGCCCTACAAGCCGAAGATCGCAATCCTCTTGCAGAGGGGAAAGAACTCGCGCAAATGCTCCTGAGTCCCATTGCAGACAAGCTCAAGGGGCAAAGATTGGCGATCGTTGCCGATGGGAAGTTGCATCGCCTTCCCTTTGGTGTATTGCCTTGGGTGTCGGGAGCGTCGGGAGAGGGGGGAGCAGATATTGCACCTTTACTGGCACGCCATGAAATCGTTCATCTTTCCTCGGCTTCCAGTCTTGCCATTCAACGCCAACACATGCAAAATCGCCCTCGGGCTGCTAAGAAAATGGCTGTTTTTGCCGATCCCGTCTTCTCAAAACGAGATCCGCGTCTTGCCGAGGACATTGAAACAACGCTCTCAAACCCTCTCCTCGAACTGTTTCGCGATGGTTGCAAAAGTTTCGATCGCCTTCCTCATACCCGCACTGAAGCCGAAAATATTCTCGCCCTCGTTCCAGATAACCAACAATTCCTCGCTATGGGTTTTGCTGCCGATCGCGCTGCCGCCACCAGCGAAGACCTCGCCCAATACCAGATTTTGCACCTATCGACTCATGGCTGCATTCAAGATAATCCCCAACTTTCGGGACTGGCACTTTCTCTTTATAGTGAGAATGGAAGTCAGAAAGATGGATTTTTGCGCTTGCAGGATATCTACAATCTACAATTAAATGCCGATCTGGTCGTCTTGAGTGCCTGTCAAACGGGGATCGGTGAAGAAGTTAGCGGCGAAGGGGTTGTCGGGCTGACAAGGGGTTTCATGTATGCAGGCGCGCGGCGGGTAACGGTGAGTTTGTGGAACGTTAGCGATCGCGCTACGGCACGATTGATGAGCGATTTTTATCAAAACATGATAAGTGAGGAAATGAGTCCGCCCGCGGCCTTGCGAGAGGCACGGTTGCAGATGTGGAAAGCGGGGGAATTTCCCTATAAGTGGGCGGCGTTTACTATGCAAGGAGACTGGCGGTAATCACTCACCAGTCATTCTAGCCGAAAGCGGGCAATATCCCCGATAATGGCGCTCGCGCTCTTTTTAGGATAGATGCTCTATATAGGGTTTGCTGAAAAAGTTAAGAAAAAAGAGGGTGGAGAACAATTCAATGTCAGATGTGAGAAATCATAACTGGAGATGGTAGAAAATTCTTTCCTGATAAAGAAAGATAATAGTTCGGGTCAAAAAAGTACCTTTTTT
>JAGHZQ010000022.1 GCA_017746715.1 Cyanobacteria bacterium SBLK | reverse complement strand
CTAATAATTTGCTCGACTGATACCAAATCCGCACTGCTGAGGAGGTATTCCCAGCCCTTCCGTAGGGGCGTTGCATGCAACGCCCCTACAGGATTACAGGCGATTGCGTGAATACAGTCTGTAGTAACTGGATTTGGTATGATTGGGAAACAAAGCTATTTTTTGCAAAAAAAACCTTCTTTCTATTTTTTTAGAAAAAAGGAAAAAGATAAATGACTATTTCTTGAACTTATCAAAATAAATCGACGTTGCGATTAATCAATTTCAATGTTTTTAGGAGGAGAATCAGAGCTAGAATCCTTGGGAGTTAAAGGCTGGCGAAACTGTTCGTACAGGCGATCGCGCCATGTGAAAAAGGGTTCGTAAGCGCTATTATCCCCCAATCCCGGAACGCCTTTTCCTTGGAGCGCTTCGGGAATATCCAAATAGTTTCCCGAGGGAAACTTCAACAAAACGCTCAACGCAGCGACGGTTAAATCGGCTAAAGTCGGCTCGTTTCCGACGAGATAGGGACGACCTTGCAAAAGCAAGCAAAGGGCTTCTAAATCCTGTTTGAGTCCGGTTATGGCCTCTTTAACTGCATCTCCGCCAAAGCCTACGCCGGCTCCGAGGATATCCAACATATCTCCCGGTAGCGCCCCAACAATCGTTTTTAAAAATTCAGGGGTATCTTTCGGTAAGATGGACGTGCGGAAGTTTTGATTTTTGTTGAGGCCGCCGATCAAGGCTTTTCGCCCTTTTAAGCCGATGGATTCATCCGCCCATTCTTCCATGAGCAAACACAGCCCTTTTTCGCGGGGATCGCTGGGTAAAATCGGGCGATCGGGATATTTGCGTTCCAAGTAAAAGGCAATTTCCGTCGAATCGCAAACATAAGTTTCTCCATCTTTCAAGACGGGAACTTGTCGCTGTCCGGACTTTTGGAAAAGTTCCAACTGTCCGACCCCCGGAGTCACTTCAATCTTGCGATATTCTAAACCTTTATAGTCAAGAATGAGCCTGACTTTTTCGGAGTATTGCGATAGCTCGAATTGATATAACTCCAGCATTTCATCTCACCAGTAAACAGTAAAAGGGAGTAGGGAGGAATCTCCCCTAACCCCCATCCCCCCTAACCCCTCTTTGTAAGGGGGGAAGAGAAGGGAGGATAACCCTTTGTAAGGGGGGAAAAGAAGGGGGGATAACCCAAAACCCAACCCTACCTTAGCGCATCGCGAATTTGAGAACGAAGAGGGCGGCTAATATCCATAACCCGATTTTGGTTTCGTGGAATTTGCCTTGAAAGGTTTTGATGAGGGGATAGGTAATCAAACCGGCGGCCAACCCTTCGGCAATGGAGAAACTGAGGGGCATAATCGAGATGGTTAAAAAGGAGGGAATGGACTCGGCGGGATCGTCCCAGCGAATTTGCGCTGCACTGCCCATCATGAGGACCCCAACAATAATTAAAGCCGGAGCCGTGGCAAAGGCGGGGATGGCTTGCAGGAAGGGGATAAAGAGAATGGAAAGGGCGAATAAGATGGCAGCTACGACGGCACTAAACCCACTGCGTCCCCCTTCAGAAACTCCCGAGGCGGATTCGATATAGGTGGTGACGGTGGAGGTTCCCATCACGGCTCCGGCAGTGGTTCCCACGGCATCCGCCATAAATGCCCGGTTGACGCGGGGAAATTCTCCTTTTTCGTTGATATATCCGGCTTTGATACCCAAACCCGTGAGGGTGCCGACGGTATCGAAGAGATCGACGAAGAAGAAGACAAAAATAATGGAGAGGAGTTGCCAAATGTTCATTTTTAGCACTTCTCCCAAACCCAGAAAGGCCTGACCAAATAAATGTACGGGTGCGGCGGGAATGCCGATGAGTCCTTGAGGTGGGGGGGCGATCTGCAAGATCCAGCCTAAAATTGCCGTGGCGAGGATTCCCCACAAAAGCGCGCCTTTGATGCGTCTGGCAATAAAAGCCGATGTTATCAATAAACCCGCGATCGCCATTAAGGTATTCGGGTTGCTCAAATCTCCTAAACTGGTGGTGGTGGCGGGGTTGGCGACGATCAGCCCCGCGCCTCCGGTTTCGGTACTGCCGGATAAGCCGATATAGGCGATAAATAAGCCAATTCCTGCCGCCGTGGCGTGTTTGATGCAGTCGGGGATGAGGGTGACGATTTTGGCGCGGAGGTTGGTGATGGTGAGGATAATAAAAATGATGCCTTCGATGAAGACGGCGGCAAGGGCGACGCGCCAATCGATGCCCAATGTTAAAACAACGGCAAAGGCAAAATAGGCATTGAGTCCCATGCCGGGGGCGAGGGCGAAGGGATATTTAGCGTAGAGTCCCATGACGAGGGTGGCGATCGCGGCGGAGAGTCCCGTGGCGATGACCAATTCGCTAAATAAATCCCCGGATTCTTGCAGGAAAATGGCTTCGGAAAGAATGCCGGGATTCACTACGAGAATATAGGCCATGGTCACAAAAGTCGTGATTCCAGCCAGAATTTCCGTGCGTAAGTTGGTGTTGAGTTCGGCAAAATTAAAATACTGGGCGATCGCATGGGTTTCGGGGGCGATCGCTTCTTCTCCCGAGGCGATTGCTTCGTCTTCGGGGGTGGATGCGTTTTCAGGGTCTCGAGTCATCTTCTGTTGAGATACAACGAACGGTAAATAGTTAAGAGTAGTCGAGAATCGGCTATGGTGTTGTCATGGCATATACGGCGGATGGAGAGAAAGGGAAAATGAGCGAGAATCGTTCTCCTGTCGGGTTACACCTCAAGCGTCCTTGTTTGGTGGTGTCGGATCTCGAGCGATCGCTAAAAATTTATCGAGATATTTTAGGTTTTCGTTTGGACTATCAGAGTCCAGCCGATCCCGATTCTTATCTGTATACTGTATTTGCTTTACCGGCTACGGCTTCTCTGACTTTTGCAGCTTTTAGTACCCCCAACGAATCTCGCGCTTTAGCGTTGGCAGAAGTGAAAGGCATCGATTTACCTCCGCCACAACCTCCTTATCGTGCGGGTTTGGTGATACAAGTCGATTCTCTCGATAAAACTCTCGCGCAATGGCAGGCTCTCGATCTTCCCATTTGTCCTCCCAATCATTTTACGGCGAGCGATCGCTCTTTTACCGAACAGGGGGTTTACGATTGCGATCGGCATTTGCTCATTTTGTATGAATCGCAACCCGCGATCGCTTAGTGATTTTTTAACTTATCTAATTTGATACTCATAGGCTGTAGACTTATAATCATCAATTACGACATCATTCAAGCCTATGGAGACGAATGAAGAACTTTCACGGCTTGGACAACGAATTCGTAATCTACGACTTGCTAAGGGATTATCTCAAGAAGACCTTGCTGAGTTAGCAAGTTTACATCGAACTTACATTGGTGGAATTGAAAGAGGAGAAAGAAACGTTGCTTTTCTGAACCTTATTCGATTGGCTAAAGCCTTAGAAGTCTCTCTCTCTGAACTTATGGATGGAGTAGACTAAATGATCTCACCTTATTCTCATTTACCTCAAGATAAATGGTTGAACAAAACACATGAATTAATTGCAGAACATCCACTTAAAGAGGATATTATAAAACAAATCATTTTAGAAAGCTGGACGATATTATGGGATACTAAGATAGGAAATAATGATTTAAAGATTAGCATACAAGATATTGATTTACCTGCTCAAATTGTTGGATATTTTTTAGAAAAGATATTTGCAAAAATATTAGAAACTCGATACCCCCAGGAATGGCAAGGAGGAAAAAATAAAGAAGATAAAGATATTATTTATTTACCTGATGATAGATTTTCTCTGGAAATCAAAACGTCTGGTCAAAAAGGACTCAAAATTTTTGGTAATAGAAGCTATGGACAAAAAACGAAAAATGAAAATTTAGAAAAGAAAAGTAAATCAGGCTATTACATAACAGTTAATTTTTTTGACCAAACAATTAATCTTATTCGATTTGGATGGATAGATTTTGATGATTGGAAAGCTCAAAAATCTCAAACAGGACAGGCTGCATCACTATCTGATTATGTTTATCAATATAAATTAGTTGAGATACCGGGAGAATATAGACTCAATGCACCTCTCGAAATCCTAGAAGGTGTTGGAGGAAAAACAGCAAAAAAACTATCTCTTTTAGGCATTAACATCCTCCAAGATTTATTAAAGTATAAGGGGAATGATACGAAGGCAGTTCAATTGCGTAAAGTGCTAATAGAGAATATAGAAAAGTATGGGTATCAAAACAAGAATTTTGATTAACTGTAAATTTTCATCACATTAGAAGAGTGAAAGTTGATTAGTTTTACTATATTGTTCTTTTCTCGAATCAACGGGAATCAACGTGGAGTTTTCAAGTCTTTTAGCTATAGTATAGCAATACTCCAATTTTATTTCGAAGCCAATTACTTTTCTACCATTTCTTAAGGCAGCCTCGGCTGTTGTTCCTGAACCCATAAATGGATCGAGAATTAAATTTTCTGGATGAGAAGAGGCTTTGATAATGCGATCGATTACATCAATTGGAAATTGTGCTGGATGATCGGTTCTCTCTTTTGAGGAACGATTTTTACCTGAAGTTACTTTAGGAAATTGCCAAACATCTGTTGGATTTTTTCCCAGAGGATTAACTTTTATTTTTCCATTCTTTTTTTGGTTGGGGTACTTGACATTAGGATCGCGAATATCATCAAGGTTAAAAATATAATCTTGGTGATTTTTAACATACCATAAGAATTTCTCATTTCGTGGGGAAAAAAATTTTTTCCCCGCTACTCCAGCACCATAATTCCAAACAATTTCTTGTATTAGATAAAAAGGGATCTTATCCCATAATAAATATGATATTGGAATTGCTTTAGCACGACTTTCAAGGGAAAGATAACCAAGATTTAACCAGAATGAACCTCGATCGCAGGCGAGTCGATATATTTCCGATATCCATTGCGAACACCAACTAATATATTGATCGATAGGCAGATTTTTTTCGTATTCTTTACCGATGTTATAAGGAGGACTTGTAACTATTAAATCGACTATTGAAGAAGGAAGTATTTTCATTGCTTCTAGACAATCTAAATTGTATATTAAACAATCTTTACTTTCAAAATATGGATTACCTAGGATTTTTTTGATTTGAGAAATATTCATTATTGATATTAATTTGTTAAATCTGGAAAAAATCTCACTTGTCACGATACAATCAGTATATGACTTGTTTACTTCAACCCAAAAAGCATAAATCAAAAAGTCAGCCAAGGGGAATCCTTGTTCCCGCGCTCCGAAACGGTCAGAACTCCTGACTGATGAAGGTTATCTTAGCACCGCATTTCCTCTTTTGTCAACTTATGCAAATTTCCCGAATTGTTTTAGTTGCTTCTCTTTTATTTTTCTCGACTCCCAAGGCGATCGCTTTGCCGATCGCTTCTGCTAACAACTTAAATCGACCCATCCGTTTAGTACAAAATATTGCATCCGAAGAGGATTCAATTTGGAAAAATGCCGCTTTGGGAAGTTTGGCGATCGCTTTAGCAGAAGTGGGCGATCGCGATCGTCTCGTCGAGATTTTTAACCGGATCGACAATCCAGATGTGCGCGGGCAAATTTTAGTAGAACTGGGATTGAGATCGATCGAGAAAGGAGATATTAAATTTGCTAGCAGTTTGCTAGAAAATGAAAGGGATATTCGCTTGTTTTCCGAGATTTTTCGCAATTTAATTGCTGAAGAAAACACCGATCGCGCTTGGGACTTGGTACAATTAACCAATGGAGAAGATAATCGCATTTTATTACTTTTTGTCGAAGCTGCTATTGCCAATCAAAAGTACGATCGCGCTTGGGAAATTTTGCAAACCCTCGATTCGGATATCTTACAATTGATTAGTTGGCGAGGCTTAGCTTTCGGATTTGCCGAATTGGGAAGGGGCGATCGCATTCTCGAAATTGTCGATCGGGTTGAGGAGAACGAAACAAAACAAGATTTTACTTTATTGGCAGCTTTAGCATTAGCAGAAGACGATCGACCTCAACAAGCCTTAGATATCGTTCCTCGACTGGAACGGGATATCAATCGCGTTCATGCTTTGGGGGCAATTGGTTTAAAATTTATTGAAAATGGAGCGCGCGATCGCGGTGAAAAACAATTCGATCGTTTAAGAGAATTATTACCGCAATTGGAAGCGAATGGCCAAACCAATTCCGTATTGAGCAATCTCTCGACTTATCTCGCTCGCGGTGGAGAATTCACTCTCGCTCTCGAACTCAGCGATCGTATTTCTACGCCTTCTACGAAAACCGAAGCCCTATTTTATATTGCCCGCTCTTTAGGGGAAGCAGGAGAATTTTCCCGTGCTCTAGATTTAAGTTTAGCAATTGATGTCTCGGGATTGCGAGAAAATTCAATCCAACAAATCGCCGTTAATTTAGCCAAAAATAACCAGAGCGATCGAGCTTTATCTATTTTACAACCCCTGACTAATACCGATGAAACCCTCAAGGAAATCGCGACGATATTGGCAGAACAAGAACAGTTCGATCGCGCCTTAGAAGTTGCCGAGAATATCCAAAGCACGGAACTCAAAACGATCGCACTCGGCGCGATCGCCTTTCATCTCCATCAAAACCAGAACTCAGCAACCGCCCGAGCAATACTCCAACAAACTTTTCAGCTTTGGGAAACTTTCGTCGATCCAATGAGCAAAGATACGCTATTGGGTTTAATCGTTCTGCCTTTTGTCGAAAGCGAATTCTACGATCTGTCCTTAGAATTGTTACATAAAACAAACAATTTACTTGAGAAAAATAACACTTTACGAGATGCAATCTATACTGTAGCCGAAACCGGAAAACGCCAAGAATCTTTACAATTTATTGCTTTAATGGAAGATGAAATCGAACAAATCGGGGCGTTAATTTTCCTTGCCGTACAACTCGATCGCCAAAATCGACAAGAAGATGCCATCGTAACCCTTGTAGACGCTTTAGAACGCTCTCAAAATCTACCCAATCCAGAACAAAAAGCCTTATTGCTGAGTTCGATTGCTACCCAATTTGCAGAACTGGGGCGATCTCGAAAAGCCTCGGAAATTATCGATCGCGTTCTCGAATTATTGGAAATATAAAATCAGTATTAAGAAAAATTATAGGGTCTTGATTTTCAACAGATTTTGTGGGTTGGACTCGCTTTTCCCTTATAAAATTAACGCAGAAAGCCAAGGATGAGAAAGAAAACAATCTTTTCTTTTCAATCAATTATCTCAAATTGTAAATAAAATCTTATGAAGGTCTAAAATTGGTAGAAAAGACTACATTCCTATGGCAAGATAAAATCTTGCAGATCGCGTCCGGTAAAACTTGTAAAGGAGATTACAATATGACATTACAATTAGGCGATACCGTACCCAACTTTACACAAGCAACCAACGAAGGTGAAATTACGTTTTATGATTGGGCTGGAGAGAGTTGGGTCGTGCTTTTTTCTCACCCTGCCGACTATACCCCCGTTTGCACCACCGAACTCGGAGAAGTCGCCAAACTCAAATCGGAATTTGAGAAGCGCGGTGCGAAAGTCATTGCCCTCAGCGTTGACGGCGTTGAATCTCACAAAGGTTGGATCGGGGATATCAACGAAACCCAAAGCACCACGGTGAACTATCCCATTATTGCCGATGAAGATCAAAAAGTATCCGATCTCTATGGCATGATTCACCCCAATTCTCTGGCCAAGTTAACGGTACGGACGGTATTCGTCATCGATCCCAATAAAAAATTGCGTTTGACGATTACGTATCCCCCCAGCACCGGACGGAATTTTGCCGAAATTCTGCGGACGATTGACTCTCTCCAGTTAACGGATAAATACTCTGTTGCGACTCCTGTGAATTGGCAGCAAGGAGAAGATGTCGTGGTTGCCCCCAATATTCCCACCGACGAAGCGAAGAAAAAATTCCCCAAAGGTGTTGATGAAATCAAGCCTTATCTACGGATGACCCCACAACCAGAATAAATTTGTAGGGACGTAGTTTGACTTGGTTGGGTAAGCTATTCGCAAAGCATTCCCGTAGGGAGCAGGAAACCTCAGCATCCCCCAAGCGCAGCATGCTACGTCCCTATAGAGTATCTATCATAGGCGAGATTGCATAACGCATTCAGAATTGCCGAAGTTGCCGGAGATCCTCCCTTTCTGCCTTCAATACGAATTTGGGGAATATCTATTTTTGCGAGCATTTGTTTGGATTCGACAACATTAACAAAACCCACGGGAGATCCAATAATTAAAGCGGGTTTTGGGGAAGAATCAGACAGTCGTTGACATAATGCTATTAACGCCGTGGGAGCATTACCGATCGCGTAAATGGCCTCGGGATATTCGGCAAAACAGCGAATCAATCCTGTTTCGGTGCGGGTTTTTCCCGGTAGCGGCTCGTCGCAATGCTCGATCGCGGCAATAATTTCATTGCCAAAAGTTTTCCTCACCATATTAGCAATCCCTTGGCGAATCATGGTAACGTCAACGACAATAGGAATGCAATTGCTTAAGGCTGCAATTCCTTTTTCAATTGCATCAGGACTAAAGTAAGTCAATCCGGCAAGTTCAAAATCTGCCGTTGCGTGAATCGCGCGCCGTACGATCGCATATTCGAGAGGAGTCAAAGAATGTTCGCCCATCTCGCGATCGATCAGGGCAAAACTTTCTTCGAGAATGAGATGATTTAAACGATTTGTCGCGCGTCCCACTTTTTACCCCCTTAAAAATGCACGAAGGGAAAATCGGGTTCTCGATAGAAGTGCGTCATATCGTCAAATTTATAGAGTTCGGCACGATCGAAAGTTAAAATTTCATGGCTATCCGTCCAGCGATCGTTAAAATCCGTGAGCACTTCGCAAAACCAATCGCGATCGAAAGATTCTACCCCACCGCCAAAATAGGCCAAAGTAATATGAGCCGTGTAATGATACTGTTGTCTCACCCCGAGGGCAATTAATCCCCGCTCTTGATAGAGAGCGCGACGCAGTTGCAATAATCTATTGTGAGATTCTTCGTCTTTTGAGACCAAACAGGCTTCGATCGCTCGAGGTCGAACGGCAATCCCCAATAATTGTAAGGAAACGGGACAGCGTTCGGGCATGGATTGTTGATAGTGCTCGAAACTCGAGTCCACGCGATCGCGCAACTTCAATTCAAAGGTTTCGTCTTCAGCGATCGCGTCTCGATAATCGCTATCCCAAATCAAATCCGCGATCGTGAGGTGAAAGCTATCGATCGGGACGGGAACGAGCAAACCCTCGCCGATTTTCTCTAACAATTCTCCTCGTGCTGTTTCCAAGTGAGTGTAAAATATTTTGTTCTGGCTGTCGAGGTTGCAAGTTGGAGAACTAACCGTATAACCCGGAAAAGCGATGGCTTCTCCCTGTTTGAATTTGGGAGATTCCTGCACGTTTTGCAGTTGATTGAGACAAGTTAAGGGACGCGTCAGTTTCGTCACCCGGTTAATATAAGTTTGATAGGTTTCGTCCAATCTCTGAGTTCCCCCTAAAAGATGAAGGCTGAAGGAGAAAAACGCAAAGCGCCAATTCTCTCCTCTATTTATTGTAGACTGAGAACATGCCAGTCTGGAGCGATCGAATCGGGCAAGCACGAATTATATCGGGTTATTCCTCACACCAAAATTAAAGAGGAGTTTCTTTCGACGGATTTGAAACCTGTCAGCGATTAAAGCCAGCGATCGCCTCCGGGCTATTCCCGTTATTTTCATGACGGCACTGGCAGATACGGAACATAAGAAGAGTTAGATTTGGAGTTTATTGCCGAAGATTTACCCCAACTAATTGCATCCATGCAAATTAGGAGCGATCGCTATTGGCGATAATGGCACGGGAATGACGGGGGAGGTACAACAACGGGTTTTCGAGATTCCTTTACGCGTTTGAAAAAAAGTAAAAAGAGAGCCGGACGTAAGCCGGGTTCTGTTCGAGGATGGTTATCTATCTAGGATATTCGTTACCGAATACCTCGAGCGGTTCGCCAAATTCGGGGCGGGAAAAAGACCAACCCTTGCCCCTCCGACCTTGCTCCCAACCGGGGTTTACCGAGCCAGCACCTCTCGATGCTGCTGGTGCGCTCTTACCGCACCTTTGCACCCTTACCCTTATCAACTATCAATTATCAATTGGTCATTGATAATGGCGGTATTTTTCTGTGGCACTCTCCTCGCGATCGCTCGCACTGGGCGTTATCCAGCAAGTTTGGTCTTTCGGGAGCCCGGACTTTCCTCACGCTCGTTGCCAAGCCTGCAACCATCTCGCCGACTCTCTTTCTCTCATTATCGGCGATCCCTTCTCAATTTTCAACAGGGTAAACGTTGCAACAATTCCACTACTATGCAAATAGAGGACTTTTAAGTTTGCTTGGGAGAGCGATCGCGATGGATTTCTTCTGCTACTAATTCTGCCAATTTTCCTGCCGCACCGCTTTCTCCGCGAACCTGTCGTAAATTTTCGCGAATTTCCTCTAATTTTTCTGGATGTTCCAACCAATCAAAAACAATACGAGCCACTTCATCAAACTGCAAATCTCCAACCAGTTCGGGTATAATTTCTCGTTTTGCCCAAATATTCGGCCAAGCAAATCGTTTATTATTTTTAATAACATAATATCGCATTAACCCATTCATTGTATAAGCAAAAGGCGTACCGACTAAGGGTAAATTGGCTAAAAGGCCTGGCAGGCCATCCCAAGCGCGCATTGCGTCTAATTGTTGCGTGGGTAACAAAACGACCATGGGAACGCCAAGAGCCGTGAGTTGAGCGGTATTCGCGCCAATCGTGGTGAGACAAACTTGGCATCGAGCCAGTCGATCGTAAGCGGGAAAAGGCCGCCAAAGTTCGATTTCTACACCACCAGACGTTTGCAAATAGGGCTTGTCCTCTCCCTTAAAAATTAACTTTGCAGTCACGTTATTCATTTTGGCAATGACGGGGTTGGCGATCGCATCGCCAAATTTTGCCAGCTCTTCTAAGGTCAGGGTCGGAGCAACGGGAAGGACAAAACGAACTCGAGGGCGCATTTGTTGAAGACGTTCGGCAATACCGCACATTAACGGCAAACCTTGAGCGAGTTTCATGGCCTTCGATCCCGGCATCAAGCCGATGAGTTCTTCCTGTTGCTGCACCTTTGCGGGTGCGATATCGACCATTAAATCCCCGACGGTACTGCATTTATAGCGATATTTTTTCGCCATGCGATCGCAAACATCTCGTTGCATTACGCCAAAACGATCGACCCATCTCTCCCATTGAAGCGACCATTCTGCATAAACAACAATGCGATAATTTAAACGCTTGCCAATAATGACGGGAAAAATGCGATCGCCGCCTAAAAATACAACCACTCCTTTTTGATGCCAATGCCAATTTTCCGCTGTTTTTCCACGCCACAAAAACGACCAAAAATATTCTGAAGATTGAACGCGATCGATCTCCGGATACGATCGCGCAATCTCTGCTTCTTTGCCAGTAGAATGAGGACACGGAGACAAGATCGCAGAAATCCGCACCCGTTCTCGTTCTTCTCCTAATTTTTCCCGCAATGCTTTCACGACAGGACGGACTAAGGTGGTAATTTCGCCGGGTCCGTTCGATAAAATTAAAATATCGATCGCATCTGGGTTGTTTCCCATTGTTACTGACTCCTCGAGCAATAACAATATTATCCAGCGATCGCGGTCGCTTCTTCCCCGTTCCGAGATTTTGCGTCCCATCTCATCTTCTTTATCTCCCGATCGGCAAGAATTCACGGGGAAACAGCCAACCCATGTTTTGATTGTGTCTTATTTTTCGCTTTCCTTTGCCTCCTCGGCTTTCTCTTGGAGGGAGGGCTGCCAAATTTCTCCAAATGCTTCGGCTTTACTTTGCACGGAAGGCTGCGATTCCCCAGGCAAGGAGCTAAAAGGAATTTTTCGTCGAGATGGCAGATTCGGAGGACTCGCCGACGGTTTGAGGCTATTCCTTGGTTTGACAAGGCGATCGCTTTCCTCTTCGTACTCGTTCCTCGATTTGCCAAGATAGAATTTTGCAGGTGCGAATTCTGGTGGCACTCCCGCAGCAGCGTTTTGGTCGAGGGTTCCCATGACATTATCCATCATTGCACCGGGAGTGAGATCGGCCACCTCTAGGGGGGTTTCCTCAGACAAATTGCGAGATTCATTTTTGCGTTCGACAGACTGCTGCGAATGCTGTTGGCGATCGATTCGTTCTGAAGACATGGGGCATTCACTGGATTGAAGGACGGGTTTGGACAGCTTCTCTCCATCTTAGTTAATTTTTAGTTAACCATATCTTAAATTTTATTGCCAAACTTGATAGGGTCTCAGAAACTTTCTGCATCCTGTGAGGATGCAGGTCAAGTTAGATTGTCACGCTCGGATTATCCCAAAATTGTTCGGTATAAAAGCGATTGCTTGCATCCTTGAGCGCCTTCTCCTCTGCCGTCGTTACAATTATCTTTCTTTCCATCTCTCCACCGAACGGAACTTCAACAAAATGGTTATCCTCATCGGGATGCAATACTCTGTATAAAAGTTTGAGAGACAGGGGAAACTGTTTGAGATAAGTCAAAAAGCGTTCTTGTTCTGACAACTCCCTCGCTGCATGAATTGCCTCATCAGAAGGCTCGAAAATCTTACAATTTAGGGGTTGGTAGTCTTCGAGAGCTCTTTCAACCTCGTAAAATGTGTGACCGCCCCCGGTTTGTTTGACGGCGTGCAATTGTTCGTGTAGAACCTGCATCTCTGCCAAGATAATACCTTGTTTGTCTCCTTCCGGGCCGCTTTCCCGTACGAATTTAACCGGGATATATCCTTTAATATCTCCATAACCTTTATCGTCTTGTTTCTCCATCTGCCAGTTAAAAGAGTCGCGCACTAACATATCGGGATTGATATCAATCAAATCGCAGTACTGGGCAATTCCAAACTGGATTTCTTGTGCTAACACTCTTTTGGCGACCATCATTGCGTCATAATCGTTACAAGAAATCGTTGCTCGGACGACATCCATCAAGGCATGAGCAACGCCTTCATTCCATTTGATCCCTGTTGTTTTCGCCTTGCGATACGAGCTTTCCCAACTTTTTAGAGCATACTCAAATCCGGTGTGCTGGCAAACATTGTCGCCAAAATGAGCATTGATTTTAGCAACTAATCCTTCTACTATTGCTTTAAAATTTTCTTTTGCCGCTTGTGCCGCTATCAATAAACTGTTGGTTTGGGCAACTTGCAAGGAGAGATCTTCCGTGGCTTCAAATGCAGGCACGCCAGTCGCAACGCGCGGTTGGTGAGGATAATTTTCTCCTGCTTTATTTTTAATCGGCCCGTTTCTTTGAATGAGCGATCGCTGCACGCCATTTTGCTGCACCACATGGGTTAATTCATGAGCAATTAGCTCTTGTCCGCTTTGACTTCCCGGTTGATATTCTCCTTGTTTGAAAAATACATCTTTGCCGGTGGTAAAGGCTTTCGCTTGGATCGATTGATTCAAATCATTCGCTGTCGAGTCTGTATGCACCTTTACGCCGCTAAAATCTGCCCCCATCGCGCTTCCCATCGATCGCTGCAAATTAGCATCTAAGGGCTGTCCGCTACTTTTGGTGCGGTTTAAAGTCCGCTCGAACTCGCCGCTTGCTTCTCCACCTTTATTTCCTTTCGCTTGCAGAGTTGGCTGCCAAATCTCTTGAAATGCTTCGGTTTTGCACTGAAGGGAAGGCTCTCCAGAAGCAGCCGGTTCGGGGGCGCGAATGCTTTGGACGACTTCCTTCGCAACGCGATCGGCTTCCTGTTCGTATTTATCATTCGGCTGTCCGAGGGTCAGTTTGGCCTGCACGAATTCTGGCGGCGGTGTTGCTGGAGTCTCTTGATTTGCCATCGATCGCTCCACATTATCCATCATTGCACCGGGAGGGATATCGGCGACTTCTAAAGGCTTTTTGCGATTGGGTGCGGGTGTATCTGTTTTCTCGGACTGACTGCGATCGGGCTGCCAAGACGGTTTTTTTGCGTATTGTTTGGATGACATATAACTACCTCTGAATGGTTCGAGAAGTCGAGGACGATCGCGACAGCAATTGCATGGATGCAAAGCAAACATGCGATGTAAGAATGCGATCTGCGTGTTGGGAGCGGGCGATCGCGTTCTCTCCTTCAGTTGAGTTTTATCCTACTGAGGGAATGTCAAGAACTCGACAAGATTGTTGCAAAGTTTCAATGCAATTGGGAGAGGTGGGTTCGGGGAAATTTTCGTTCTCTATTTCAGTTGATTTTTATCCTAATGCGGGAATATCAAGAACCCGACAAGATTTCCTCGTTTGTTTCGTTCGCGGTAGCTCGCTTTTATTCATCGAGGCACTCTCCTCTCCAATCAATAATACAGATGTTGCGGTGCACCCTCAAAAACCATTTATAATGCGAGATATAGATAAAGCACAAATAAATATCGATGAATATTCAAACTCCTTATGCCACCAAAACTACGATGCCCCTAACAGAATGGAAGATTGCGAGTTGGAAGGAATATGAAGCATGGCGCGATGCAGAAACTCGGGAGCGGGTCAAATTATACTATTATCAAAATCGTCTTTTAGTAGAAATGGGTTCGGAAGGAATTAATCATTCGAGTATTAGCGATCTCATCGCGATGTTATTTTTTATTTGGTTTAGCCAACAAACTTCACAAACTTCTAACTCTTTCGGAGGATGCTTGCTGGAAAAAGCCGAGCAAAGTTCGGCAGCACCCGATATTGTTTTATATCTTGGGGATGATTATCCCATCTGGCAACCCGGAGAAAGGCGTTATATCGATCTCGATCGCTGGCGTATTCCCGATCTGGTGGGAGAAATTTCCGATACGACGTTAGCCGATGATTTGGATGAGAAAAAGTCTTTGTATGCGTCTTTGGGAATTCCCGAATATTGGGTTGTTGATGTTGTCGGACGGCGAGTTTTTGCATTTCGATTGCAAGACAATAATCAATACCGGGAATGTCGAGTTTCTCAAAGTTTAGCAGGTTTGCCCATCGCCCTTCTCGAACAAACTCTCGCACGCTTGCAAGATGAAAGTAATATCAGTGCGGCGAATTGGTTTGCAACACAAATTCGCAATCTTGAAATTGAGGGAGATTAATCGCGATCGCATTTTACAATCCTAATGAAAAACTTATGGTGGATGTCTTTCCCAAAAATTGAATGGGCGGTTTAATATTGGAGATCGCGTAATTTTGGGTTTAAAATTATGAGACAGAAACAAATTAACAAAGTCTGTGTCCGTACAACTCCTTCGTAAAAAGTTTACCGTTCGAGAATTCCAGCAAATGTCCGAGCAAGGAATTCTCGATGATGCACGGCTCGAACTCATTGAGGGAGAAATTATCGAGATGGGTAAAATTGGCCGCCGTCATGCAGCTTTCGTGCGTCGTCTCCTTCGTTTGTTGAGTCCGCAAATTGAAGCGAGAGAGGCACTTCTTGACGCACAAAACCCGATCGCATTGAGTCCTGATTCTCAACCCCAACCCGATTTAGCGTTGCTCTCACCTCGCGATGATGATTATGAGGAAAGGCATCCTCTCCCAGAAGATGTCTTGCTTTTAATTGAAATTGCCGATACAACGATAGAGAGCGATCGCACGATTAAAATGCCCCTTTACGGTCGCGAGGGAGTTCGAGAATCGTGGCTGGTGGATATCAACGAACAACGCGTGACAGTTTATCGTCAACCCAGTCCGGAAGGCTATCGGTTAATACAAATCTATACGATTGAAGAGACGATCGCCCCGAGTTTATTGCCGAATATTACCGTGGTATTGAGAGAACTTTTTGCTCGTTAGGGGCGATCGCTCATTCATTTCACCCAAGCGGGATGATTCAGTAAAGAAGCAAAAGGCTGCACCCCGCGCAATTGATTGGATAGCGGTAAATGACCCCTCGGGGCGCTCAAATCCCAGATAAACCCATTGGGGTAGCGCGTCCAATTATTCTCCTTTTTCCAGCCAATTTTATCCCAGAGCTTATTAAAATTCTTTCCCTGTGCCAGCCATAACTCGCGCTGCACCGAAAAGCCAAATTTTCCCTCCGAATACGCGAGCCAAAGGGCATTAATGGTTTGTAAATCCGTTTTTGGAAAGCGATCCACCTCGGAAAAATAGAGCCATTGCCGGTTCATTGCTTGTTCTCCGGCCAATTCACAGAGCTTTTCGAGAGTGAGGCGATCGCCTTGTTGAAAATCTTGTTGAATCAGGAGATCTTGTAGGGGTTGGTAATCGATCTCGCGATCGGATTGTAGAGAAACAACCCCATGGGGAAAGTAAGCCTTGAGAAAATCTAAAATTTCCGGCGTTTTGATTTGGAACAGCGCAATATAAGCACTTCCAATCGCGGGTTTGGGGTCTTGGTCGCGATTTTCCTGCAAAAAGCTCATTAAAATCTCTAAACCCGGATCGCCTGCATTTGCCAATTGAGGAATAACCGAGAGTTGTTTTTTCAACACCTCCGACTCCAATTGCTGGCGGAGTGGCTCGAGCTCGGGATAAAGACTGGATGCGGTCATTTCAATGAACAATTATCAATTATCAATTATCAATTATCAATTATCCCCGAAGAATTATCAATGCAGCGATCGGCAAACTGTAGGGACGTAACCTGCTACGTCCCTCCTACATTATGGATGTTTGGCTGGTTTGGAGAATTCGTTTGACGATCGCGGTCGTTGAAGAGGGGACTTCAACTTTGACTAATTCAATGCGACCCCCGTAGGCAACAACATCGGGATATTCTGGCAAAGTTTCGGGCGTGTAGTCTCCTCCTTTAACATAGATCTCCGGTTTTAAGGTTTCAAGGAGATGGGTGGCGGTAAGCTGGGGAAAGATAACCACCCCATCCACGGCTTTGAGGGCGGCAAGCACTTCAGCGCGTTGATTTTCGGGAATGAGAGGACGGGAGGGCATACCGGGTTGCGGCGGCTTGAGTTGATTCACGGAGACATCGCTATTTAAACCAACGACGAGGGATTTTCCCAACATTTTCGCCGTTTGCAAATAGCGCACGTGACCCGCATGCAACAGGTCAAAACAACCATTGGTAAAAACGAGGGGTCGCCATCGTTCTGGATTTGCCCTAATTTCCCCCTCTAATTGTTCGAGTGGGTAGATTCCCATGAATTACTCATCCTTTCCTTGGGGAGCTTGGTAGCCTTGTTCGTAGGCAAAGCGGACGAGTTGGGCGCGGTTGTCGAGTTGCAGTTTTCCCAGAATATTGCTCAAATGGCTTTGTACCGTGCGGGGGGAAATGAACAGGCGATCGCTGATTTGCTTATTGGTAAAGCCTTGGATGACTTCCCAAAAGACCCGTTCTTCGGCGGGGGTGAGGGGAAGGGGTTCGGGAGGTTTGGGTTCGGGAGGCGCGTCATTGCTTTCCCCCGCCGGAATCGCTCCCTGCAAGGCGGACATTTGCTGCATCATGCGGACGATTTCGACGTGAATGCGGCGCGATCGCTCCAGTTGTGCTTCGAGTTTGGCCAGCAATTCTCGCATGACGAAGGGCTTGGAGATGTAGTCGTCCGCCCCCATTTCGTGGCCTTTGATTCGGTCTTCGAGTTCGCCTTTCCCCGAGAGAAAAATAAAAGGAACGAGTTGTCCGGAAGTGGAACCGCGCAGGGTGCGGCAAAATTCCAAACCGTTCATCCCCGGCATCATCACGTCGGAAATGACAGCATCGGGGGGATTTTTGGCAAAGGCCTCCAATCCCGCTTGACCGGAACTGGCGCTATCGACTTGATAGCCTGCCTCTTCGAGAATTTCTTGCAGATTTTCGCGGATATTGCGATCGTCATCGACGATGAGAATTCGTTTCATTCCTCTTTTGTTTGCTCCTCGGGGACGCTTGTAGCTGCAAATCGAAATACAGCCTTCAGAAAATCAATGTTTGGGAACAATATCTGTTAGCCTAGCAAAAATCAATTTATCAGTTTCGAGGGCTATGTACGAAAAAATTACTCCCCCTTCTGTTGGTTCTCGCATTACCTTTGAGGATGGCAAACCCATTGTTCCCGACGATCCCATTATCCCCTTTATTCGCGGCGATGGAACGGGAGTTGATATTTGGCCGGCAACGCAAACGGTTCTCGATGCTGCCATTGCTAAGGCTTATGGGGAAAAACGACAAGTTCATTGGTTTAAAATTTACGCGGGAGACGAAGCCTGCGAACAATACGGGACGTTTCAATATTTGCCGGAAGATACTCTCAAGGCGATCGCTGACTACGGCATTGCCATCAAGGGACCTCTCACAACCCCTGTCGGTGGCGGTATTCGCTCCCTGAATGTGGCATTGCGGCAAATTAACGATCTCTATGCCTGCGTGCGTCCCTGTCGCTATTATATGGGAACCCCTTCCCCCCACAAGACTCCCGAAAAGCTGGATATTATCGTTTATCGAGAGAATACGGAGGATATTTATTTGGGGATTGAATGGCGCGAAGGCACGGAAATCGCCCAAAAGGTCATTAAATATTTAAACGAGGAATTAATTCCCGCTACCCCGGAACACGGCACAAAACAAATTCGCTTCGACTCGGGGATCGGTATTAAACCCATCAGTAAAACCGGATCGCAACGATTGATCCGACGGGCGATCGAAAATGCCCTGCGCCTCTCCCCAGAAAAGCAACAAGTGACTTTGGTGCATAAGGGCAATATTATGAAGTACACTGAGGGGGCGTTTCGAGACTGGGGTTACGAGTTGGTAAAAACGGATTTCCGTTCTGAGTGCATTATCGAACGGGAATCATGGATTTTGAGTAATAAGGAGAAGAATCCGGATATTTCCATTGAGGACAATGCTCGCATGATAGACCCCGGTTACGATGCTCTCACGCCGGAGAAACAGCAGGAAATTTGTCAAGAAGTCGAGACGGTTCTTAAGGAAATTTGGGACAGTCATGGGGATGGTAAATGGAACGAAAAAGTGATGGTGAACGATCGCATTGCCGATAGCATTTTCCAACAAATTCAAACTCGTCCTAATGAATATTCGATTTTGGCGACGATGAATTTAAACGGGGATTATCTTTCCGATGCTGCGGCGGCTATTGTCGGCGGTTTGGGGATGGGTCCCGGTGCTAATATTGGCGATCGTTGCGCTATTTTTGAAGCGACTCACGGTACTGCACCGAAACACGCGGGATTGGATCGCATCAATCCGGGATCGGTGATTCTTTCGGGGGTAATGATGCTGGAATTTATGGGCTGGCAAGAGGCGGCAGATCTAATTAAAAAAGGCTTGGGAGCCGCGATCGCCAATCGGGAGGTGACTTACGATCTGGCTCGGTTGATGGAACCGAAGGTGGAGCCGCCGTTAAAATGTTCTGAGTTTGCTAAGGCAATTATCAGTCATTTTTAAATAATAGAAATTGGCATGCTCCCCTTCAAATTGCTAATTGGAGGGGAGAGAAACGCCATACCGATTATTGATGGCGTTGAGAGCGCAATAACAACCAAGCAATTCCCAATGGTAGCAAGATCGCGATCTCGAACGCTAAAACTGCCAAATTGACGATACCGAGGTAAGTCATCGCCGGCCAGAGTTTGACGAATGTATGCGATAGAGAAAGGGTGCTGAATATCCAGAGTGCTATTTTTCCGTGCCGATAACTTATCCAGCGATATCGCGTGCCAATGCTGACGATGAGGGCTTCTATCGATGCGGCAAACTGGATGAGAAACGCAGTGATTCCGATGATTAGCGACCAATCTTCGAGGGGTCTCACTGCATTTGGATCGAGCAAACCATAAATCCAATAGTGAAGCCAAATCCCCTGTCCCACCAAGATCGCTCCTCCCCACAGTCCGATCGCTCCGAGACTCGTATTTCGCAGAATCTGAGTTAAAGACATTATCTCTGTGTTGTTTGCCAATCTGATAGACGGGCGATCGCTCGAAAAGTTGCGTTCGGGTTTTCTGAGCGTGCCAAGGTAGCGATCGCTGAAAGCTCGACGATCGCAGCAAAATCATCTTATATCAAATCCGGTTAATGGGTATAACTAGCGGGCAAGTGGTCACTGAGCAATGTCGAAGTGATACCCGCACTACTGAAACCCTTGGATATTTTGTAGTGGGAGCGTCTCGCTCTCTAACTTTTTAATGATGACGTTCATGCGGATTTGATATTACTTCATCATCTTTTCTCCAAACGCGATCGCATTTCCTCAAAATCTCTCCCCAACAAACGCAATTAATATTCACCAAATTTTGGCTAATTTCAAAACAAATCCGGGTAAGATATTTTCTCCTGAGAGGGTAGAAGGATTTTCTAAAACTTCCACTTCTTTATCCTGCCGATAAATTTCCACTCGTCTTTTCTTTCGATTGATAAGCCATCCCAATTTTGCACCATTATCCACATATTCTTGCATTTTTGCTTGGGTTGCTTTCAAGGAATCGCTTGGTGACATTAACTCGACAACAAAATCAGGACAAATATTACTAAATTTTTCTCGTTCTTCTGGAGAGATTTTTTCCCATTTTTCGAGTGGAATCCAAGAAGTATCCGGAGATCGTTCTGCACCGTTAGGTAATGTAAAGCCTCCCGAAGAATCAAATACTACACCTAATTCGTTGTCTTCATTCCACAACCAAAGTTGAGCCGTTAATCCAGCATTACGATTACTGGTTTCATCATCTGCGGGAGGCATAATGACTAAATCTCCATTAGTATTGCGTTCAAAGCGAAGATTCTTATTTTTGATACATAACTGATAATATTGCTCATCAGTCAGGTTTACAGTTTCTAGGTTGAGAGTCAAATTGGTCATCTTAACTCCTAACAAGGCAATATCAGGTCTACTTGTATTATAGCGGCGATCGCGCTGCCTGAGATCGAGAATGGCGATCGCATTACTCAAAACTCCTCTCAATCAAACGCGATCGCAAGTTTGCAAAATGAATAACGCTAGATTTCTATTTCTGTTTCTAGCTCGATCTGAACGTTAGCTATTTCTGTATAAATGGGAACTTCCTTATTAAGTGATTCAAAACTTACGACTAAATAATAGGGAACTTCAGCAAACGGATCGTTATTCCACCCTTCATGTCCAATTACAGCAATGCAAAATGATTCCCTCAAATCATAAGATTTAACAATTGCCCAATCCTTTTGTAAAGTGCCACTACTCCTCGATACTTTTTTAAGTGTACCATGATTTTTCTGTTTTCCTAAAGTCCATGTGAATAAACCTTCTCCTTCTTCGATCTCGTTAGAAGTTTCATAACCTTTTATAAGTTTTTCTTTAAAAGATTCTGGATTTTGTCCGCGTTTACTGCATTTCCAATCTAGCCAAGTAGAAAGATATCTTCTTTTATTTCGTCTTGTACGGCGAGGCTGTGCTTTATATGAAAGTGTAATTTCCACTAGAAATTCTATCTCGTCTCCAGTAGAAAGTAAACTTTCCGGAAGTTTAACTTGATATACTTTAACTTGTTTTGCTCGAATCACACTATCCCCTGTAGTTATAAGTGTTACTCTGTAATTTGAATTAGTCATCGCACGTTCAAGATTAGGAATACCATAACCAATTTGACGAATAATATTTTCTTTTTCTTCGTTACTTTGATTTATTGCCCATTCTGGCCATCGTGCTGATTGTACAATTAAAGCACGATAAAGCAAACAATTTTCATTGGGAAATTCTGCCGCAAGACAAGCAGCAATATGAGTTATTTTTGGAGCAGCAAATGATGTCCCAAAATTATCTGCGGCAACGGAAGGTGCAGCATTTTGATTTAAAGTAGAACGAACTAATTGAGGAGTAGATGGAGAACATTTGATAGTGATTGGATTATTATTATCTCGTATTAAATCTCCTCCATACTCGACTACCTCGGGTTTAATAGTGTCCCAAATTCCTAAACCAGAGCAAGAAAATCCGGAAGGATGATTTTTGTCTCCAATAGAAACCCATGAACTATCTTTATAAAAATCTTGGTTGATTGAGCCAACAGTTAAGGCTTGCAAACTTTGAGATGGATTAGAAACCTTGCAAGATTCGTCTAATAAATAATCTGGATATAAACAATTTAAACTCCAAAAATCTTGAATCTTACTTGAAGAAATATTTCCAGCGGCAACTATCAATAAAATATCATTTTCCCATGTTAATTGATCGATTTTTGCTGCCCAATCGCTCATGTAATTAGATACTTTCCAATATGGTTTGTATCCAGTGATTGAATGATTAAAAATCCTCGTCTGAGTTTGATTATGGTAGTGGTTAATAATATCTTCTAACAAGATAGTAGGACATAGCTTTTCTTCTTCTAATACACAATCACGATTTAAAACTCTAGCATTTTGAAGCCAACATACTGCACTTTGCTTTCCTTGCTCTGGAATATTTTGTGGATATAAAATTGCTCCAGCTACTCGAGTACCATGCCCTCCATTACTGACTAAATCAGCAGTTATATTTTCTTCATTAATTACCCAAGATTTTGAATGATCCACATTAATGGCTTTTTCGAGAAGAAAATGATGCTCTTGAATTCCACTATCTATCACGCATACTTGAGAAGCATTTGGTTTTGGTGGCTCTAATTGCAAATAAGACTCATTAGAATGCTCAATAATCTGAGAGCTTCTCACTTCAATATTATCTGGTAGTGTAACCTCAAAAATATAAGAAAAATTAAAAACTAATGCTTTAAGTCCTTTACCAGAAATCTCAAGGCGGCACGAAAAACTATCTGGTGCGCTGGAAAATCTCGGTGTTTTACCGTCAATAGTAGTCAAAATTTTACCACTATAATCTTGTATAAATTTTTCTAATTCGTCCTGTCTTTTTAGTGCTAAATTATCCCATTCTTGATAAGTTACATTTCGTTTTTCAATCCAGCGATTAATAGCTTGACTATATTTATCTGCATTTTTATAGTTTTTTGGATCGGGATAGTCACTCAATTTCGTTTTAGTCCCAAGACAGGAAATCCCAATATCGACTATGTATATTTGCTGGTCTCTGACTCGATCCCAAGTTTCTTGTAAACTTGGAGATAAAATAAAGTCTGGCCTTTGGTGAGGTTGACGAATATCCAAAATTTTAGCAATAACGCCTCCTCCTCTTTCCTTTTGGAAAAACTTCTCTATTTTATTTTGTAGCTCGCTAAGTTCTATATCTCCGGAAGCACCAATAATATAGCCATCCTCTAATTCAGCGATAATTTCTATATCTGAACTTCTTAGATTATCTAAATCAAATGTATCGGTATCAATCTTTAATACCAATGGTATAGCGTCTGGTAATTCAGGTTTATCTTCCTCTTCTCGTTGTTCTTGAGTAATTTTCCAGTCATTCACAACTGATAACACCAAATCTCTAATTTTAGTGCCATGTCCTTGACGATTGCTCAAATTTTTCGCAGTTTGTGTAGTTTTTTGGCTTCTTCCTCCTCCAGAACTATTCAATATTCCTTCGGTAGTTAATTTTAATGAAATATGAGGAAAAGATTTTGAATTATCGCTCATTTAATCTCCAATTAAAAATCAATTCAAAACGGACTTAATTTCTTGAATTGCTAATAAAAGATGTTCTTGAATCACTAATCCTTCTCGTTCGAGAATCGCAAGTTTCGCAGCATCTTCAGCAATTCTTACTGCTTGAGCAGCAGAAAAACCTTTAATTTGGTCGATAATATGTTCCCAGTTAATTGTTCCCACTTCGACCTTTGATAGAGTTTGCTTAATAATAAACAATAACTCTTGCTCGCCGGGTTTTGGAACTTCAATGAGATCGTCAAATCGTCTCCACAAAGCTGTATCTAAGGAATGATTGAGATTAGTCGCAGCAACCAAAAGACCTGAAGAGGCTTCATACTCATCTAAAATCTGTAGAAAAGTATTCACAACTCGCTTGATTTCTCCAACTTCTTGACGATCTTCTCGAGATTTCGCAATCGAATCGCATTCATCAAAAAACAGCAAACACGGTTCTGATGAAGCTCTTTCAAACACTAATCTCAAATTATTAGCAGTTTCCCCCAAAAATGAAGACACAATTGCATCAAAGCGAACTTTGAGCAAAGGGAGTCCCGTATTCCATGCTAAACGCTCTGCACCTAGCGTCTTTCCACATCCCGGAGAACCATATAACAAAATTCTTTGTCTATAGCGCAATCCGTAATGGGCTAAACGATCTCTAGCAGCATACTCGCGTTCGATACGCTGAAAACGTTTCTCAATAGGATCGGATAATACCATATGATGTCTCAGCTTATCCCTTGAGATATATGTTACCAGAGGGATGTTAGATCTGGCACTGGTGGGCAGTTCTTTGAGAGTGCTAAAACTCTCCGATGATTTCGGAGATGACTCAGAGGACGCAGGATATTCTTTATTTTTGTTTCTTTTCTGGATATTCTCTAACTGTTGTGCTAGGAGCGTATGACCTTTTCTTCGTTCCTCTTCGATGACCAGATACGAGAGTTTATCGATCGCCTCGGTGTCAGAAGCGGCGATCGCTCTAAATAATCTTTTGAGAAGCTCGGCTTTCATAATAATGCCCCTCAATCCTGTATTAGGAGTATAAAAGATGGACTAACGAGAATTTGTAACAAAGTTTGTATGATACTATTATACTGTAAATTGACTTTTAAGTCTACAAGGCTCAGACAAAATGTAGAGGTGCGATCGCACCTCTACATTACCCTAGTTTATAAGGTTTCTGGGATTGAGAGATTATTCAATTCCCTCGATCCGATCTTCTACCTCCTGATACAGCTCCCGCAAGCGGTCTAAATTCTCCTCCGAGGTTTCCCAGTACCCGCGACCGTTGACCTCCAAGAGAGTCCCGACCATCTTGCGGAAAGAATTGGGATTCAAATTCATCAACCGCTTGCACATTTCTGGGTCATCGATAAAGGTCGTATTGACATCCTCGTACACCCAATTATCCACCGCGTCCGCCGTCGCCGACCATCCCATGGTATTCACCAGACGCTTGGATAACTCCCGCACGCCTTCATAACCGTGACTCAACATCCCCTCATACCATTTCGGGTTCAGCATCTTGGTTCGCGCATCCAAACGGACGGTTTCCGAGAGGGTGCGTACCTGTGCGTTGGCGGTGGTGGTGTCGGCGATGTATGCAGCCGGTTTTTTGCCATCCGTGCGAAGACTCGATACGACTTTCGTCGGGTCGGAGTCGAAATAGTGAGATACGTCGGTTAAACTGATCTCGGAAGAATCGAGGTTTTGGAAGGTGACATCGGCGGTTTTGAGGGATGCTTCAAAAATCCCCCGCTTTTCGTCCATGACCCCCGGATTATCGGAGTTGAAGGCGAAGGATTTACGATTGAGGTACATATCCTGTAACTCCTTCTCTTCCTCCCAACTGCTATTTTCTACCGCAAGGTTCACGTTGGAAGAATAGGATCCGGACGCATTGGAGAAAATCCGCGTCGCTGCTTCTCGCACATTGACCCCCATTTCCTCTGCTTGTTGCAACGCATGTTTGCGAATGTAGTTCATTTCGAGGGGTTCCTCTGCTTCCGCGGCCATTTTTACTCCCCGATCTAACAAGGCCATTTGGTTGATGAAGAGGTCGCGGAAAACGCCGGAACAGTTGACGACGACATCGATGCGGGGACGACCCAATTCTTCTAGGGGAATCAGTTCTAATTTATTCACTCGTCCCAAGGAGTCCGGAACCGGCTTTACACCAATCATCCAGAGAATTTGTGCGAGGGATTCCCCGTAGGTTTTGATGTTATCGGTACCCCAGAGGACGCAAGCGATGGTTTCCGGGTATTGTCCCCCATTATCCATGCGTTGGCGTTCGACGAGGCGATCCACGACGATTTTAGCGGATTTGACGGCGGCGAGGGTGGGAATGGATTGGGGATCGAGGGCGTGGATGTTCTTTCCGGTGGGGAGGACATCGGGGTTGCGGATGGGGTCTCCTCCGGGTCCGGGGAGGACGTATTCTCCTTCTAATGCTTTCAGGAGTCCTCCCAGTTCGTTATCGGCGCAAACCTGTTCTAAGCAGAATTCGAGGTATTCAAACAGGGGTTTTAAGTCTTCGGCGTTGACTTCAGGATAACCCGATTCGGTCAGCGCATCGATCCAAGGAGTCTTTTTACCCAAGTTGAAGAAGTTTAATTTGGAGATAAAATCAACTCGTCCTTCTTCATTGACTTGTGCTTTCACCAGCGATCCCACTGCTTTTCGGGTTGCAAGGGTAATCTCTTGTAGGAGTTCCACATCGTGGAGAATTCCCCGATCGCTATTCCGATAAATTTCCTCCATATCTCGTCCGATACTTTCGGCGATGATGCGGGGTAAGCTCTTCATCCCTTCTTCTTCGCGATCCAAGCTGGCAATATTAACTAAAGTTGCGATCGCTTCTTCTGCAGTGGGAGGTTTACCAATAACGTGCAGTCCGCAGGGTAACAAGCGGGATTCAATTTCCATCAACTTGCGATAGACCGATCCGACAATGCGATCGCGGTCCTCAATTGCATCTTCTTGTTGCAAGCGTGCTTTTAAATTGTCTGCATCTTGTAACTCTACAATGTCTTTATCCAAGTTCAGGATAATGCTTTGATCCACGATCGTTAGGACAATTTGCACCCCGCGTCCTCCTTCCTTCAGTCCTTGGTAAGACCCGATTAACTCGCTGAGTTCCCGCAAACCCTTGTAAAGTCCGGCATTTTCCGCGGGAGGAGTGAGGTAAGAGATGGTTTCTGCATAGCTGCGACGCTTGGCGATGGTTGCCTCGCTGGGATTATTGGCGGCATAGTAGTAGAGATTGGGAGTCGATCCAATTAAACTGTCGGGATAGCATTCCCCGGACATTCCCATCTGTTTCCCCGGCATAAATTCTAGGGATCCATGAGTACCGAAGTGTAACACTGCATCCGCCTGCCAAATCTGTTCCAAATAGGTGTAGAATGCGGCAAAACCGTGATGAGGAGAAGCAGACCGAGAGAATAACAACCGCATGGGATCCCCTTCATATCCGAAGGTCGGTTGTACGCCAATGAAGACATTACCAAACTGTTTCCCGTAAACGAGAAGATTTTGACCGTCCGTGTTTAAATGACCGGGAGGATCGCCCCAATTCTCCTTTAAACGTTCGTAATAGGGGGTCAAGCGTTCGTATTCCATCACCGACATCCGATAGGCAATATTTAACTCGGGACTGGCATATTGTGCCTGTGCGTCGTGAATGACTGCTTCCATGAGTTCCATTGGCGTATCGGGTAGCTCTTGTATATCGTACCCGTTGCGTTTTAATCCCTGCATGACTTCGTAAATGGAACCGAAGACATCCAAATATGCAGCCGTCCCTACATTACCCTTATCCGGCGGGAAACTAAAGACCGTAATTGCAACCTTCTTCGCTAACTTGGGCTTTTTACGCAGATTAGCCCATTTCATCGCTCGTTTGGCGATCGCTTCGATCCGATCCTGCAAGGCGATCGCTCGTCCGGTCATCCCATCCCGTCCCGAGACAATTATAGGCTCGATCGCCCCATCCAGTTCGGGAATGGCAATTTGCAACGCCACTTGAATCGGATGCAATCCTAAGTCACTATCTTCCCATTCTTCCGTCGTTTGGAATACCAACGGTAACGCCACCATATAGGGACGATTGAGGCGTTTTAACGAGTCTATCGCTTTGGGGTGATCTTGGCGAGCGGGACCGCCCACAAGGGCAAATCCGGTTAAAGACACGGTAACATCCACGTAGGGAGTCGGTTCAACCCCTTTAATCCGTTTATCCCAGAACAATTCGTCTACGGGTTTCGAGAAGTCCAACCCACCGGAGAAAACGGGGAGAACTCGTGCCCCCATTACCTCTAATTCCTGTACCATAGCCACATAATGGGCATCGTCTCCTGTTACCAGGTGAGTCCGTTGCAGTACAATTCCGACGCAGGGTGCGAGGGGATCCCGCAAATCTTCCGAAATATCCTCTCGCTGATTGAACCAGTCCCAATATTCCTGTACATCTTCAAACATTTTCGGTGCGAGGGGATGCCAAATTCCCATATCCGGATACACCACCGGATCCTCGTATGTTGCCCCTTCAACCTGTCCCGGAAACACGTATTTATCCGCCAGCATGAGGAGGAAATTCTCTAAATTATCCGCCGATCCCCCCAGCCAATACTGAAAACTTAACATGAAGTGACGAGCATCCTGCGCCCGATCCATGGGCATATATTTGAGGACTTTCGGGAGCGTCCGCAGCAGCTTTAACATACTATCTTGGAACGAAGATCCCGATTTTTCCTTCCGCTTCCGCATGAATTGAGCGATCGCACTTTTACTCTGTCCCAAATTCTCCATGGAAAAACTCCCCATCTTATTGAGGCGCATCACTTGGGGCATGGAGGGGAAAACTACCGCTACATCAAGATTATCCCGATGGGGTTTCACGGCTTCAACAACTTTCTCGGCCAAGTCTTCAATAAATATCAGAGAAGCGATAAAAATGTTCGCTTCTGCAACAGATTGTTTAAAATCTTCATAATTCTCTGGGTCTCGCAGTTCCTCAATGAGATAACCGCTTACCTCGATCGCCATATTGGGATTATGGTCGTTAATGGACTTCACCGCCGCCGAAAGCGTACTTTGGTACTGGGGCTCCAAGACGACATAGACCACCTTTAATAGGGAACGATCTCGCAGATCCTTGGGGATAACGCGACGAATGGTGGACTTGACGTTGGTGAACATACAGGCATTCTCCTTTTAGCGATCGGCTCTTGGCAATGGGTTCAGGGATTCCGAACTTTGGCGGGTAGTGCAGGCCAAGCAAAAAACACTAACCCACCAATAAATCAGATATAGGGGGATTTTGCCTAGATTTGTCACAATTCGACGCAATTTTTACAATTTGTTGTAATTCGACGAGAGCGAGTGCTTTTTCTTTCTGCAACAAAATGAGATATAAAATTACTTGACTAATGATTTTTTATGTGTATAAAGATGAGGGATTCTCTCCGAGACGCTACGCGATCGCTCTTGGTAAAATAGCAGAGTCAGAGAGAAGCGATACGACTCAATCACGCATGAGCGATCGCGCATGGTAAAATAGAGACTTATGCTTGAGAATAAACCAATGGTACAAACAATTATCAGAGAAATTATCGTCTTAGTTTGCTATAATGTTAAGCCAAGAACAAAAATGAGGCAGGAATAAAATGTTGACTTGCTTTGAAATTGCAAATTACTTTATTTGGTTGGCAAACGACACAGGATATTCTCTCAGTAATTGGAAGCTCCAAAAATTAGTCTATTATGCTCAATCATGGCATTTGGCATTAAAGAAAAAACCACTTTTTAATGAGGATTTTGAGGCATGGGTTCACGGACCCGTGATTCCAGCACTGTATCAAGAATATAAAGAATTTAGTGGGCATCCCATTGAAAAAAACATTGACAAAGAGATAATCAAAAAAATATCTTCAGATGTCATAGATTTCTTGAAAAAAATAGCTGAAAAATATCTTGCTTGGGATGCTTATGAGTTAGCAAATATGACTCATATCGAGAAACCTTGGAAGCAGGCTAGAGGCAATATTCCTCCCAATCAATCTTCTCGGAGCATTATCAAAAAAGATTGGATCGAAGAATATTATGCTGGACGTATTGAAGAACAAGAAAAAAATACAACAGCTATAAAAACCGGACAAGTCACAAGTGTCGATCGGTTAGTTGAAGAAGCTCTACCTCGAGAATTGGCTGCATTACAACGAGCTGAAATAGATTTTGCATTACTCGAAATGTTGCAAGATCCGGAATATCAAACAGAAGTTTTGAAACTTGAGATTGAGTTTGCTGGAGCAAGTTGGGAAGCATTGCAACAGTTTGAGGTATTAACAGAATGAATCGCGGAGACATCTATGATGCACGTCTGAATCCAGTAGAAGGTTCAGAACAAGGTGGAAAGCGACCCGTTATTTTAGTCAGTCGTGATATTATAAATGTGAATAGTCCTGTCGTTTTAGCTGTTCCTTGTACAACCTATAAGGGTCGTTTTAGCTGTTCCTTGTACAACCTATAAGGAAGGCAAACGAGTTTTTCCTACTCAAGTTTTAATTTCTGCTCCTGACGGAGGCTTAACTAGCAATTCTATTGCAATGGCCGACCAAGTACGAGTATTAGCAAAAACATGATTATTGGATTTTCGAGGAAGGCTATCGGAAGAAAAAATCAAACAATTAAATCAAGCCTTGTTAATTGCTCTAGATTTATTGGATTTAGGGTCGTAATATTGTCAGTTGATTTATGCAAAGAAAATGTTAACATCCGATCTCTACCTAGAATTACTCAAAACCTTTCCACCTCGTCCTATAACCTCCGAGGGCGAATTAATGGAAACCCAAAATCAGGTCGCTCGCTTACTCGATTCCAAAGAATTAACACGAGAGGAAAAAGATGCTCTCAATGTTTTTGGAATATTAATTTATGAATACGAACAAAAACAGGATATCGTTCCCGATATTTATGGTATAGAACTTCTTAAAACTTTGATGGAAGAAATGGGATTGGCAAAACCAGATATTATCCCAGTTTTTGAAACAGAAGCGATCGCTACTGATATTCTTGATGAAAAACAACCCTTAACCATACAGCATATGGAAAAACTTGCTCGTTTTTTTCATGTGTTGCCCTCTGTTTTTCTTCCGAGTTAATAAATTCAAAATTGGCAAGATAATGAACAAGGAAAAAATTCCAACTAGCGATAGTTATCAAGACTATTTGATTGAATCTCTCGCTCAAAATCCTCAGCTTGCTGCGGATTATATTGCGGCAACTTTGGAAGAGGAAAAGCCCGATCGCGATCTGCTCAAAAATGCGCTTTTACAAGTTAGCGAAGCATTGGGAAAAACGCAGAAAATGACTCCGCAGCAAATTCAATTACACGCTGAAAAGTTGCAGAAACTGCTTTCAGAACAAGGAAGTAAGGTTATTTACGATTTTGCAGAGTGGCTCGATCTTTTGGGTTTGAAATTAACCGTTGTAGTAAGGGAAGGAGAGCAAGATACAGAAGCGATCGGCGATCCTGAACTTATCAACGCTATTGAAGAATCTCGAAACAGCCAACAAGAAGAAGGGAGAATTTTTCTAGAGGATATTGATATTGCTTGATTTTTGAGTGCGATCGCTTTTCCTTTCTGTAACAAAATGAGATATCAAATGACTTGACTAATGATTTCAAATGTGTATTTGAAGAGCGATTCTCTCCGAGACGCTACGCGATCGCGCATGATAAAATAAAGATTCATGCTTGAGGACAAACCGATGACGCAAACAGTACGCCGTGAAACGATAATCCTAGAACGTCTGCAAAGTTTAACCCCTCAACAACAACAATCGGTTTTAGATTTTATTGAATTTTTGCAGTTTAAGGGAGGCGATCGCAAAATTAACGAAGAAGAAAGCGAAGAAATTTCCATGCTCTCAGCAGCACAAGAGTTTGTCGGTTGTGTAGATAGCGGAGTTGGCGATCTATCTTTACGAAAAAAGGAACTTAAAGCGGGATATAAGGCGGTATGCGAAGAAATATTATCTTAGATACAGGAGTGTTAGTTGCAGTTTTAGATAAAAGCGATCGCTATCATACTTGGGCCGTCGAGCAATGGTCAACGATCGCCAAACCCGTTATCACTTGTGAAGCCGTTATTAGCGAAGCGTGTTTTCTTTTGCAAAGAGTTTATGGTGGCGAAAATGCCATTATGGGTTTAGTCAGTCGCGGTTACGTGGAAGTGCCTTTCCATTTCAATAGTGAGGTTAACGCGATCGCAGAATTGATGCAAAAATATAAAACTGTCCCCATGTCTTTTGCAGATGCGTGCTTGGTGAGAATGAGCGAGTTAATAACCGGAAGTAGCGTCTTAACTTTAGATAGCGACTTTCGCATTTACCGAAAAAATAGAACCGAGGCGATCTCTGTTATTATTCCCGATGAATTATGATGCGATCGCTTTTCTTTGCTGTAACAAAATGAGATATAAAATGACTTGACTAATTATTGAAAATATGTATTTAAAGAAGAGCGATCGCAATGGAATATTGAGTGATTTGGTTCTATAATCAACCTTGGATCGATTTTGGAGAGTACACTTTTGTCATATCGCATCGCCTTTTCAAAAATCAGCTTGTCTCATTTAAAATCTTTTACAGCTAGAGAGCAAAGTATTATTCGAGATACACTTATCGAGCAATTGAGCTACGAACCCACCGTACCAACAAGAAATCGTAAGGAAATGCGTCCAAATTGGTTGGCAGTATGGGAATTGCGAATCGGTAATTTTCGAGTATATTATGATGTAGATGAAGAAGAATCGATCGTTGATATCCGAGCGATCGGAATTAAGGAAAGAAACCAAGTTTGCATTAGCGGGGAGATTGTTGAATTATGAAAACCGTTGATATCGGTGAAGTTGCTTCTTTACTGGAGAAGTACGACAATAGAGATCGTCCTTTAATTTTGACTCGTAACGGTCAACCCGTCGCTGCTTTATTTCCGATTGAAGATCTCGATTCCGAAACTCTCGGGTTAAGCGTGAATCCAAAGTTTATCAAAATTATTGAGGAGTCTAGGAAAAGTCAAAGAGAAGAAGGGAGAATTTTTCTAGAAGAAATTGATATTTCCGACGATCCGACCTTAATTGATGCAAATCTAGATGAAAATTGGCGATCGCTACAAATGATGATTGCAAACTACTTAGTCAAAGATTATAGAGAAAATGGAATAGATTGGATTAATGATGCAAAAATTAAAGTTGCTCCCATTATAACCAGTGAGAATTGGCTATTGGCAACTTGGCTTATTTTGCATGATGATAACCCTCATGGAGTTGCAGGACAAGTATTATTTAAACAAGAAGGAGATCGATGGCTTTTAAAAGGTGAAGGTAACTGTATCCAAGATGTCAATATTCTGATTGAATTAGGGGTTCCTCGTAGTGACGCAGAAACACTTGTAGATGGTCTAGATATTTGACCGATGTTGTAGTATTATGTCTTTCTTAACGTCCGATCGCTACTTAGAATTACTCAAAACCTTTCCACCTCGTCCAATAACCTCCGAGGAAGAATTAATAGAAACCCAAAATCGGGTCGATCGCTTACTTGATTCTAAAGAATTCACAAGAGATGACAAAGATTATCTCAACGTTTTAGGAACATTGATTTATGAATACGAACAAAAACAGGATATCGTTCCCGATATTTATGGTGTAGAACTTCTTAAATCTTTGATGGAAGAAATGGGATTGTCAAAATCCGATCTTGTTCCAATTTTTAAAACAGAGGAGATTGCTGCGGATATTCTTGATGAAAAACAACCATTAACAATGCAACAGATGGAAGAACTTGCTGATTTTTTTCATGTGTCCCTTTCTCTTTTTCTTCCTGCTTAATAAATTCAACATTGGCAAGATTATGAACAGTGCGAAAGTTCCAGCAAGTGACAGTTATCAAGACTATGTAATTAAATCTCTTGGGAAAAATCCTCAACTGGCTGCTGATTATCTTATGGCAACATTGGAGGAGGAAAATCCCGAGGAAAATTTGCTTGAAAATGCACTTTTACAAGTTGCTGAAGCGTTAGATAAGCAGAAAAATATTACTCCACAACAAATTCAATTACAGGCTGAAAAACTCCGAGAATTGATGGCAAAACAAGAAGATTCAGTAATGAATGAGATCAAAAAAATCATAGAATCTTATTGTGATTTTGAAACCAAAATGGTCAACCAAACAAAAGCTATAAGTTGTTTTGATGTTGCCGACTTTTTCATCTGGTTAGCAAATGAGACAGGCTCTTTTATCAGTAATTTAAAGCTCCAAAAGTTAGTTTATTATGCTCAATCCTGGCATCTAGCCTTAAATGAAAAACCGCTTTTTGATGATGATTTTGAAGCATGGATTCATGGACCCGTCATTCCAGAATTATATAAAAAATATCAGAAATTCAAATGGTATCCTATTAACGAAGCTGTGACACCGAAATTACCTCTAGATATTGTCACTTTTTTACAGGATGTGGCCGATGAATATTTTGCTTGTGATGCTTATGAATTAGAAAAGATGACTCATATCGAAAAACCTTGGAAGACGGCTAGAGGTAATGTACCTCTTGATGAACCCTCTCATACTATCATTAGAAAAGATTGGATAAAGGAGTATTTCGCTAGTCGTGTCCAAGAACAGGAAGAAAATCAAGAAGTATCAAACATCTAATAATAGATTTAAAGAGGAACTAGAGCCACCAAAAAATATTAGTTTTTCTTTTAAATACTGGCAATCTAACCATGAAAAATTTTCTGTGAGAGATTGCGAAACCACTTATTTTTTTACTCTTTTGGAAAGATTGAAAAATTTTTCTACTTGGACAGTACAAGAATTATTAAGTAACAGGAGTAGTGCAATTCGCTGTCACCCAATAGGATGGAATGATACTACTGAAGATGGTTTTGGCTTGCCTAATGAGGAACAGTTGGTGGATACCCCCTATCAACTATCAATTTCTACATCCGGACATGGCAGAATACACGGTTTTTTTATCGGCGATATTTTCTATATTGTTTGGCTCGATCCAAAACATCTTTTGTATAGTTGAAAATAAGTTGCGATCGCTTTTCCTTTCCGTAACAAAATGAGACATAAAAGACTTGACTAATTATGAAAAATTTGTATTTAAGGACAAGCGATCGCCTTTAGTCAAATCGCAGAGTCAGAGAGAAGCGATACAACTCCGTTACGCATGAGCGATCGCATATTTCCCTTAACGCGATCGCCCTTTCTTGAATTTGTCCAAATCCCGTCAAAACAAAAAAATAGCCGACTTAAAGTCAGCATAGGTCTGATGGTGCTTTTTTGTGCTTGAGTCCTAATGTAATACCTTGCCTGTTATTGCGATCGCAACTGGACTGGCAGTGTTTACAACTCGTCGGCATCATTTAGACTCATCATCCGTACTTTTCATTGCATTAACAAGATCGGTTGCAATGTAACAAGCGATCCAATTCCGATCTTGACAATTCGTTCGTTTAGGTATCTAAATGAGAAAACTCACTGCAATTCAGAGCGATCGCGATCGGCAAGATATTTGTGAAGGCGATCGCGGCATGACTGAAAACGTCTATCTCAAAAGAGTTTGAAGGCTTTTACGATTTGCAAGTATCCTTAGCGGATCGACAGTGATTTTCATGGCACGAACAGGATCGGTTGCAATCTGACAGGCGATCCAATTTCGATCTTGACAATTGGCTCATTTATAGGTTTGAAATCTCGAATAAAATGAAGCGCGAATTTACCCTGTTTTAACCCTCTAAATGTCTAATTTAGAGAGAGATCTATATTAAAATCAGTCACAGATCTATGCCTAAATTAACTAAAGATCTATAATGGTATTTGAGAGATTGTTGGAGCGATCGCAAGTTCGTGAAATGGGTAAAAAAGTAGAGTGATGCAAATAAGGTAACGATTGTCCCGCCAATGTTTGCGGTGATGGGAAACAAGTCAAATACTGGGTCTGTCCCTTCGCAATTCATTGAATTTTGCGATGGCAGTGCTGGCAACTCGTGGGGGCGATCTACAAATTTTTGTTACGTTAACAAGATTTATTTACATTTTGAAAAGCGATCCAATTTCGATCCAACCGATCCAATTTCGATCTTGTTCATTTTTGCGCTTACCGATTAGCTAGTTTTATGGGATCGACATATCTAAAAAGACAAAACTCAGATTTTCCATACTGCGATCTTTATTAAATATCTAATCTAGCGAGAGGTCTAGAATCATGTTCGAGAAATCACTATTGTATTTTGCCAGCAGCGCGATCGCTCTTGTTGCTCTTGCAACCCCTGCTGTTGCTGGTTCTTTTAACTTTAGCGAAAAAATAACAGCTTTTGATGGAGCTACTGGCGATCGGTTTGGTAAATCGGTAGCAATAGAAGGGAATGTGGCACTGATTGGTGCTTCTGAGGACGACGGGGGTTCGGCTTATCTGTTTGATATCCCTACAGGCAATCTCCTCCACAAACTGACCCCTCCTGACGGTGCTACTGGCGATCGGTTTGGTCACTCGGTAGCAATAGAGGGGAACTTGGCACTGATTGGTGCTTCTGAGGACGACGGGGGTTCGGCTTATCTGTTTGATATCCCTACGGGCAATCTCCTCCACAAACTGACCCCTCCTGATGGTGCTACCGGTCACTATTTTGGTTGGTCGGTAGAGCTTGATGGAGATTTGGCTCTGATTTCTGGTATTGATATAAATGTGCCTTATTACGAGAGTAGTTCAACTTACTTATTCGATACTACTACGGGCAATCTCCTGCATACATTGATTACTCCTCGTAACGGGATATACAAATCGATAGCGATGGATGAGGGCTTAGCCCTGATTGGTTCTACAGAAGATAATAACAGGAGAGGTTCGGCTTCTCTGTTTGATACCGCGACTGGCGATCTGCTGCAGAAACTGACCGCTCCTGATGATTCTACAGTAATGGGCTTTGGTGCCTCAGTCGCAATAGATGGAGATTTAGCTCTAATTCGAGCAAATGAGACAGACAATAGGAAAAGTGTGGTTTACATGTTTGACCTTACTAATGGGAATATCCTACATACATTGAGTTCTCCTAGCAATGCCGATAGTGACTTGTATAGTAGTGCATTGTTTGGTTTCTCTTTAGCCCTTGATGGAAACTTAGCTCTAATCAATTCTATTGAAACATTCAACTCTATTGAAGAATTCAACAGGAGTGTGGTGTATTCGACTTATCTATTTGATATGACGACTGGCAATCTCCTACAAAAACTGACCACTCCCGATGGCGATCGTTATGACTACTTCGATCGAGCGCTAGCGATTGATGGAGACCTAGCTTTGATTAGTGCCGGTGGAGCAGACTCGACAGCTGGTGCAGCTTACCTGTTCCGAACCACAACACCGCAATCTAACTCCATTCCCGAACCGACTTCAATCTTGGGATTGTTGGCGGTTAGCGGACTCGGTATCAGTTCCTTGCTCAAGCGAAAAAAAGATTAGAGTCGGGGGTGCTCTTCCTGTTGAATCCGAGAGGACGATCGCTTTAAAATTAATCCTTCAATTAAATTGCTCGAATTGGCGATCGGCTTGAGGTGCTCCTAAAGCATTGTTTGTCTCGAGTCGAAAGAAGTAAGCATGAAACTTATAAAACTTTATTTCGAGACAAAGGTGCGGCGGTTCAATCCAATAAGTTGGGAGTATTACGATGCGATCGCTTTGCTGCTGTAAGCATCCAAACCATAAGCAGGAATGCGATCGCTATAGTCGGTTTCGCAACCCGTTACGGTTTTTGCCGCGACTTCAAACCCTGGGGAGTTCCAGTTGCGTTCGTGGATGGGTTTGCTCTGTTCGCCTCGGAAATACGCCTGCGTGCCTAAAGCGGCAGCAGCAACCCAACCCATAATTAAGACTGCGAGTAAAATAGCCATGACCGATCTCCGTTTTTGTATCTCTTTGTAAACAAATGTAATGAAATATTGCAATCGGGAAAGCGATCGTGTACCGGATTCGATGTTGTTCGCGATCGCGGCAAATCTCGATCTCGATCTCATATCTCCCTAAGCCAAGAAAAAACAAGCTCGACAAAGAATATAAACTATATGGTTTCGATGATTTTAAAAGGATCTTCTAAAGTAAGCGCGGTTCGAGGGCGAATATCTTGGTCTTCAACAACTCCGTTACAAGTTGGAGGAATACAATAAGCAACTTTTACTTGGCTAATGTCTTTGCGAGAGGAATAAACGTAGTAAGAGAAAGTTTTACTACTAATCAAAATATGGAATTCTATCTTTATTGTGAGAGGCAAAGGAAAAAATACACTTAAAACTAGAGCGTAATAGAGCGATCTTAGGTATGTTCTCATCGGGTATTTTTTAGTTATGCAGCAATATTCAATTGAAGTTGTATAGATTTTTCTATCTTATCACATTTTACCCTTGAAAAATTTGAGATGTAGTGTTTCCTAATTGATTGAGGACATCTGAAACTAGCAAAGTTTTCCATGCTCATCATTTTACTAGATTTCATCCATATTAAGAAGCGCTATAATAGACATTCATTGATATCGAAAGAGGCAACTGGCACTAAACGCTTGTATGACAAGGATGGCACTCATTTTTAAATAATGAAAATTCTTGTGTATCAAGCATTTTCATTATTTCTAATAAGATTTAAAATATTTGTATCTTATCGCAAAGGAGGAACTCCAATGAACTTAGAAGATTTATCAGAGCAAGATAGAAAGTTTCTCGAAGAACTCAAAGCAACGGATTTCGAACCGATCGCCTATAAACTGATGAACCCGGATGAAGGTAAAGGATTAACTCTTGAGGAGACAATATCCGCAATTGAGCAATATCGAAGATTTCTGATACTCAAACATTTTTATCCAGATCGAGGAATTGTTCCCACTCGAGAAATAGATAAAGCTTGGCATTGTCATATTCTCGATACGGTAAAATATCGCGAGGATTGTCAGCGTTTATTTGGTGAAGTGCTCGAACATTTTCCCTATTTTGGACTGCGAGGAGAGGATGACCAAAAACGATTACAGCAATTCTTTTCTGAATCTCAATCTCTTTTTGAAAAAAATTTTAGATCGAATCATCAAATCATTTTTAAACTAATACTTCCTCGAGCGTTTTTTTTATTCTATTTGGGATTGTGTTGCTCGTAGCTCTTATTTTGACTTATATATTTTTCTCTAGCTAGAAAACTCTTTCTCTCCTTAAATATTATCATAAATCATTGTATACATTTATTTCATCTTACATTTTACTCGATTATATTTATATTTCGTAAAGTTATACAATACTGTTTTTAAATTAGTTGGGATTGACGATCGTTTTTTCTAGAGTGATCTCTCCTGTTAAGTAATTCAATTCAAGAACAAGAGAGCTTAGTACATCAGTACCTAGAAACCCGTTAATTTTATAATCTCTATATCGTCCGGGTAGTTTCTTACAAATTAAAACATTTAACTGATTAAAAGGGATGGAAGCTATCTCTAATTGATTTATTGTTACTTCTATACAATTACTAAATCCACTTGGGGTAACAATCTGTCTGGCTCGACCTCCTTGGATCCCCACAATCTCTTGTATATCTTGAGTGAAGACAGTTCGCTGTGCACCTGTATCTAATAAAACATCAAATGTACATTTGCCTTGTTCTCCTGCTATAGTAATTGGGAGTAGCCAGAAATTAAGTTCGCTAAATGACCTGTCGTTCGTACAGTTACGAATAACTCTGCTAACTAAAGGCACAACATTTTATTCCTTTACTTGATTGGACTCATTTCCATTTTGTGCCTATTTTATCATAAAATTATAAAATTGCCAAAATTCTCAACCCCCTTATTTTATAAGGAGTTTGAGGATCGGCAAAAAGTTGTGCTGAGAGTTAGAATTTATGATTTTTTATTCGACTTGGTAGAATTTAGAGTCATAATATCGACAACATTGTACGCAAATTCCCCATCATCCGTAAATCTTAGTCAACCTCCTTAAGCGCTACGGAACCATTGAAAAACCAATACAAATGCTCTTCTGCATTCTCTCCTTTCCTTCTATCTTTAACTTTTTTAAAAAAGGTATTTTGGTCGGGTTCGTGAATCACAACTTTACCTTCGATAGGATTACCATCTTGGTTTTGAGAAACATTTATCGCTAACCATTCTTCACCATAGTTGGATTTTATTTTGGAAATCTCGATATTTTTAGATTCTGTAGAAGATGGTTTATTATATGAAGGCTTATTTATAGACATTATGACGCGAGGTATATTTGTATATTTCAGATTACATATAGTTTACCCAATCAATAGCTATTCAATAGATCATTCGAGATCAGCAAGAAACCGATCTCGAATGATCTTGACAAAAACAATGTTTTATGATAAAATCCGTGTATTATTTTATATTTATTAAAATTACTGAAGTCACAAATGTATAACTTTATTAAGAAGAAATGCAATCTTTGAGTTTTCTAAACTTTAGCAAATCAACAAAAAGATGGCAAGTCTAAGAGCATCTGAAGAAGGACAAGCCAAGATTACCAAAGCGCGAAAAGGCAAGGGATGGCTGATTAAAGCAGAAGATACCCGACCCTTGAGAGCTGCCAGCAAACTATTAGTTCGTCGTTACGGTCGAGATAATGAGTTGGAAGAAAACGATCCTCAATGGGTTAAAGATTTAGATAAATTTTTACGGATTGATACAGAACAAGTTAATGACTTCAAAGTGAGTATTGCGAAATCGAAAAAGATTTCCATTCGAGATCGCATCGAACAGATTATCGAAGAAGAAGATATTTTTGCAAGAGATATCTCCTACGGTTCTTGGAGTCGCTTTGCCGGACGCAAAAGACATTCAATTAAAGAACTCGCCTTTCAAGCCTACTGTCAAAGTTTGGGTTTGGCATGGGAGGAAATTGCTGAAAAAAATATTGAAAAAGAGACCGAGCCGACTCCCCAACAACGCCAACCTCGCAATCGAACGCGATCGCAACACAACCTACCCATTCCCGATTATACCACTTTCATCGGACGGCGCAAAGAACTCAATAAATTGCTCGAACTGCTTGCGCCAGAACATCCCGTTCATCGCCTTAGCATTGAAGGAGAAGGAGGATTGGGAAAAACGGCTCTTGTTCTAGAAGCTGCCTATCGCTGTCTTCGAGCCAGTTTGGGCGCAATTTTCACGAATACTCCCGTTTTTGACGCAATTATTTTTGTTTCCGCACAGTCTCAACGCCTGATTGGGACTGGAATTATCCAACGCCTGCGACGAGAACGAACCCAGAGAGATATTTTTCGCGCCATTGCCCGCACCCTCGACCTTCCCGAACTTGCTTATACTCCCTTTGAAGAACGTCTCGAACTCTTGCAAAGTCATCTTGCCAAACAAAGCGTCTTGCTGATTGTTGATAATCTCGAAACTGTCGAAGATCGCGATGCCGTTCTTGCCCTTGTCTACGAATTACCCCTCACGGTAAAAGTCATCGTCACCACTCGCGAACCCGCACCTTTCTTTACATTACGCCTTGATTCCCTGCTACCGGAGGATGCTTTAGATCTTATTTTTCATCAAGTCGAGGAAAAAGATTTGGAACTGAGTCTCGAAGAGGCAGAAGCACTTTACCAAAAAACGACCGGACTCCCTGCCGCGATTGTTTATACCATCGGTCAATTGGCAGTGGGAGCAACCATTGAAGAAATTATCGAGCGATTGGCACGGGCAACGGATGATGTTTCTCGCTATTGTTTTGAAGGGTCGGTTAAACTCTTATCGGAATCTGCCCATCATTTGCTCATGGCATTGGCACTATTTCCCCAAATGGCATTACGAGAAGCGATCGCCAATGTTTCTGCAATTGACGAACCGATTACCCTCGCCGATAATTTGGCTCATTTGCAACAACTTTCCCTCATCAAGGCTGTGAAAGAACGCTACACGATGCTTCCTGCAACTCGTTCTTATGTTTTCGTGCAATTAGAGAATACTCCAGAATTTGCACGAGAGGCAAGAAAGCGTTGGCTAGATTGGTTTTTAAGTTATGTTCGCCAGCACGGCAGCCAAAAATATCGAGATTGGCGGGATTACTCGAATTTAGAACGAGAATGGGTCAATCTCTCGGAAGCAATCGAATGGTGTTTGGGGAGCGAACAATACGACTTATTTAAAGAATTTTGGCTGTATTTAGGGGGATTTACGCGCTTTGGGGGCTATTGGGACGAGCGTTTGGCTTGGTTG
>JAGHZQ010000021.1 GCA_017746715.1 Cyanobacteria bacterium SBLK | reverse complement strand
TGCGTCGGACTTCCGACGGAATCGGAACTCGCCGATCGCCTTCGGATATCGGGCGCGGTTGAACTTCGACACGAGTTTTACCGGACGAGATCGCCTGCGGACTCGCTTGCAAGCCCGCAACCTGCGCAATATTTCCCAGTTCGGGACGGGAACGGTTCAAGTCGATCCGAACAAATACGGATTCACCGCCAGTGATGACGTACGCTTAGCAAAATTACACTATCGCTTCCCCCTGAACGATAATGTCATGTTCCACGTTGCAGCAGCCGGAATCAGCATCGACGATATTATTGATTCGGAAACCACCAGCCCCTATGCCATTGACGGTCTGCCTTTGGGTTTGGCTTATAACAACCTCTTCTATGAGATGCCCAACTCCGATGGGGCGATCGGCGCCAATATCAAAGTCAGCGACCTATTAAGTATTGATATCGCCTATTTTGCGAAGGATCCCAACGATGCCAATCTCGGTATCTTTGGTAATGGCTTTAGCATTCCCATCCAACTCAACTTTGATATTGCCGATAACTTCAAAGCAGCCTTTGGATACGGTTTTAGCTTCTCCCCCGGAGGCGCGCGCACCGACGGAAACGTTGAACTTGCCACTGCAACTAGCGTTTTGGGCTTATCTCCCTTCATTTGGGCAGATAGCAACGGAAACATCCAAGAAGCCTCCACCACCGCCAACCACTGGAATCTCTCTGCATCTTGGGATCCCAACGAAACCTTTAACGTCAGTGCCTTCATTGGTTATGCCAGTGCTGTTGCCCAGAATGGCATTCGTAAAGGCGATGATGCCGACTATTGGACGTGGGGGATTAACTTCGCTTTCCCCGATCTCTTCCGGGAAGATGATGTTATCGTTGCCGGCTTCGGCATGCTGCCTTACTTAGCCAGCGCCAACAACGGACCGAGCGATCGCTCCCCCTCCTACTTGGCGAACCTCGAATATCGTTTCCCCATCAACGACAACATCGAAATGGCTCCCGGAGTTTATGCGATCTTCAACCCCAATGGCAACCCCAACAATGACACCATCTTGGTGGGCATGATTCGCACCATTTTCAAATTCTAAGAGATTCTTAACGGTCTCATTCACAAAGGAGTGCCCTCGAGCACTCCTTTTCTACCGATGGGGAATGATATAATAAGCAAAAATTATTCGGCAATCCCCAATCGGTAAAATTTCGCTAGACTCGATTTAGCAATCGCGAACGAGAAGCCTCACGCCAAAATTTTATAATTTGGCATGAGACCTTGCTCTTCAAGTAATGCTAAAACTAAAGAGTGGATTTGTGCTTATCGCCGTCTACACTTAAAAAAAAATCGAGAAAACATTCTGCGGTGGAGCATCTCGTAGAATTCAAACAAAGCTCGGCTAATGTCCTATGCAATCGCAGGAGTCACCGAGAAGCCCCCGCTATATACTGTCAGGCTTCGCCGCGAGCGTTCGGCCGAAAGGTTAGAAGTAAGGTTAGCAGTAAGGTTAGCAGTAAGGCTAGTAGTGGGGGTATGTCACATCGGTCGGGGTATAATTCCCAATCCCTTCAATTTCTCCATTTCTTGGTTCAGTGTGAGGATGTATTTATGTCAAAAATTCTCAGAAAGGCTTTATTAGCCGCTCCTGCAACTTTAGGTGCATTTCTGGCACTATCGGGAGAAGCATTTGCCAACCCAGCAGCTTCTTCTCTCTCTAACAGCGAAGTTCTGCAACAAATCAACAATTACAGTACCGAAGGAACTGCCGGTCGCGCTCAATTTACTGGAGCTTCCCAATTTAGCGATGTTTCCCCGAGCGATTGGGCATTTCAAGCACTCGATGACTTAGTTCGTCGCTACGATTGCCTTAAAGGCTATCCCAATGGCACTTATCGCGGTAATCGCGCTCTGACCCGCTACGAATTTGCGGCCGGTTTAAACGCCTGCTTGCAACAAATCGAGCGCTTGATTGCCGAAACCACTGCTGATTTCGTAACCCGGGACGAACTGGAAACCCTGCGTCGCCTCATGCAGGAATTTGAAGTCGAACTTACCGCTTTAGGGACTCGGGTGGATAACCTCGAAGGGCGCGTGGCTTTCTTAGAAGACCACCAATTCTCCACCACCACCAAGTTAGTTGGAGAAGTTATCTTTAATTTAGATGCCGCCACGGGCGATCGCGCCAAGATTTTTGGCTTTGACGGTGCGGACTACAACGACTTAAGCGAGTTGAACGGATTGGCCATTACGCCGGATTTGAGCGAACAAGCTCCTGCTGCTTCCTTCGCGCAAATTATCGATCGCAACGGGATGTTGGGCTTGTTTGAAAGTTTGGGAGTCATCGATTCTGTCACCATGGGAGAGTTGGTCAACTCTGCCGATGCTAACTTTAACGCCAATAACTTGAGCGCCGGAAATGGAGGGGGAGTCGATACCCTCATCACCAACTTTATTAGCGACTTGGATACGATTCAGCAAGATGGGAACTCCAATGCGGCAGATTTCAATCGCAATCGCAATACTGCCGTCGCTTTTGGCTATCGGGCGCGGTTGAACTTCGATACCAGCTTTAGCGGACGCGATCGCCTGCGCACCCGCTTGCAAGCCCGCAACCTGCGAAATATTTCCCAATACGGCACGGGAACGCCGCAAACCGATCCCAATAAGTACGGATTTACTGCAAGCGACGACGTGCGCTTGGCAAAATTGCACTATCGCTTCCCGGCTGGCGACAATGTCATGCTCCACGTCGCCGCAACGGGAATGAGCATTGACGATATTATCGATTCGGAAAGCACCAGTCCCTATGCTGTAGACGATTTACCGTTGGGATTGGCTTACAATAACCTCTTTTACGAAGCCCCCAACGCCGATGCTGCTTTTGGTGCCAATATCAAGCTCAATGATTCTTTTGGCGTTGATATCGCTTATTTTGTCGAGGATGCCAATGATGCCAACACGGGACTCTTTACGGGAGGATATATCATTCCCATCCAATTGAATCTCGCTCTCAATGAAGACTTTAAATTAGCTTTAGGCTACGCTCGCAGTTTCTCCCCCGGTGGGTCTCGCACGGATGGCAATATTACCCTCGGCGGTGCGACGAGCGTTTTGGGTGCATCTCCCTTCCTCTATGTCAACAGCAGCGGTAACATTCAAGAATCCGCCACTTCCGCCAATCACTGGAATTTATCGGGGAGTTTCGACCTCAACGAAAGCATTAATTTGAGTGCTTTTGTCGGTTATGCCCAAGCGATCGCCGAATCTGGCGTTCGCACGGGTGACGTTGCCGACCTCTGGACCTGGGGGGCTAACTTGGGTTTCCCCGACTTGCTGAAGGAAGATGACGTGTTGGTTTTGGGCTTCGGTCAACTGCCCTATTTAGTCCGTGCGGAGAATGGTCCTAACGATCGCTCTGCTGCTTATATGGCCAATTTCGAGTACCGTTTCCCCGTCTCGGACAACATTGAAATTGCTCCCGGCGTTTATGCTGTATTTAACCCCAATGGCAATCCCAATAACGATACGACTTTTGTAGGCATGCTTCGCACTACATTTAGTTTCTAATTTCCCCTGCTGTAGGGACGTAGCATGCTACGTCCCTACAAGGTCGATCGTTAAAAAAGAGGCATTAGCACTAATGCCTCTTTTTTGATTTTTGCATGATTTCCGATCAACCAAAACGACCGCTCACGTAAGCCTGAGTTGCCTCTTGAGTCGGATTTTGGAAAATAACTTCCGTGCGATTGTATTCCACCAAATAGCCGACTTTTCCGCCACTTTCCGTCGGTTCTGCATTGTAAAACGCCGTTAGATCGGAAACGCGAGAGGCTTGCTGCATATTATGAGTAACAATGACGATTGTATATTGCTGCTTTAATTCGTGAATGAGCTCTTCTACCTTCAAAGTCGAAATAGGGTCGAGAGCCGAGCAAGGTTCGTCCATGAGAATAACTTCCGGAGAAATCGCGATCGCCCGAGCGATGCAAAGTCGTTGTTGTTGGCCTCCCGACAAAGCCAAACCGCTATCCTTGAGTTTATCTTTGACTTCATCCCACAAGGCAGATTTACGCAGAGAATCTTCCACCAATTCATCTAGATCCCCCCTATAGCCGTTAATTCGCGCCCCAAAGGCAACATTATCATAGATTGATTTGGGGAAGGGGTTGGGTTTTTGGAAAACCATGCCGATGCGACGGCGCATTTCCACCGGATCGATCGCATTGCCATATAAATCCTGTCCGTGGAAAGTGATTTGACCTTCAACTCTAGCACTGGCAACCAAATCGTTCATGCGGTTGAAACAACGCAACATCGTGCTCTTACCGCATCCGGACGGTCCGATAAATGCAACGACTTGATTGTAGGGAATATCCAAAGAAACATCGCGAACGGCTAAGGTCGATCCGTAGTAAACGTTAACATTTTTAGCGCGAAGAACTGCTTCTGCAATTAAATCTTGTTGAGAGGCTGTTGAGGAAGAATTGGAAGAAACCATTGTTTTTTTGTTAGTTATTAGTTATTGGTTATTGGTTATTGATTATTGGTTGCCTGCACTAAACAAAGCCAAAGTGCTAGTGATTAGGAGTCAAACAACGAACAAGCGGTCAGACCCCGCGTCGGCGCAAGACGCAAGCGGTGCGACCCCGCGACGACGAAAGTCGCAAGGGAACGCGCACCAAGAGAGGGAATGCTGACCAAGACACAAACAACAAACAAACAACTTAAGCGCGATTGCTTTGGAATTTATTACGCAAAAAGACTGCCGTTCCGTTCATAATCAGCAGCGCGAGCATCAGGACGATAATACCAGCAGCCGCATCGACGTGAAATTCTTTTTGAGGACGAGAAACCCAGTTGTAAATTTGAATGGGCATCACGGTAAACGGACTTTGTAGATTTTCAGGTAGAGCAGCGATGAAAGAAGCCGCTCCAATAACAATCAGAGGGGCTGTATCTCCAATCGCTCGAGATAAAGCGAGAATCATTCCCGTGAGAATCCCGGGCAAGGCGATCGGTAAAATTTGACGGGATATGACTTGCCATTCCGTTGCACCGAGTGCATAGCCCGCTTGACGCAAGCTGTCGGGAATTGCTCGCAGGGATTCCCGCGTGGAAACAATAATAATGGGCAGAATTAACAAAGAAAGTGTCAACGACCCCGAAAGAACGCTGCGACCTCCCGTGATGGGATCCATGAAGCGAACAAAAACTTGCAATCCTAACAACCCGTAAATGATGGAGGGAACCCCCGCTAAGTTATTAATATTAATCTCGATCAATTTTCCCAGCCAGCTGTCTTTGGCAAATTCTTCGAGATAAATTCCCGCCCCCACGCCTAAAGGAAAAGCAATAGCGGCAACGGTACACATTACCCACATCGAACCCACCAAGGCAGCAAGAATTCCCGCTTCTTCTGGTTTTCGAGAGGCATAATTCGAGATGAATTGCCAGCTTATGCGCGGCATTCCCTCAATGAGAACGCTCGACAAGAGCACGACTAGAATGACGATCGCAAAGACGACCGCACTCCAAGTCGCGATCGTAAAAATAGTATCGATTTTGTAACGACCGGAGAGATTAATCTGAAAATCCGTTTTGCTGGAACTGGAAGTATTGGCAGGCGGTTGTTGTGTTGTCATAACCTTTTAATAGCTAATCGTATTTCTCGCGAAAACGGCGAACGAACCAAAAACTGAAAATATTCAGGGTTAACGTCATTAAAAAGAGCGTTGTCCCGACAGCATAAAGGGTTTTATAGACGAGAGAGCCGGCTGGCGTATCTCCTAAGCTGGCTTGAACGATAAATGCTGTCATCGTCATGACCGACACAAAGGGATTGAAACCCAAGCGAGGATTTTGTCCGGCAGCTAAGGTCACGATCATTGTTTCCCCGATCGCTCGAGAGATCGCTAAGATGACTGCCGAAACAATCCCGGAAAGAGCGGCGGGCAAAATTACCGAAATAATAGTTTCCCGCTTGGTCGCCCCTAAAGCATAAGCACCATCGCGCAATCTCCGAGGAACGGCATAAATCGCATCTTCGCTCAAGGAAGCCACAATCGGCGTAATCATGATCCCCAATACCAAACCCGCACTGAGGGCATTGAAGCCTTGAACGGGAAGAAAAAGTCTCAGGAATGGCGTGACCACCAACAGGGCAAAATAACCGTAAACAACGGTGGGAATTCCCGCCAAGATTTCCAGTACGGGTTTGAGCACCCGACGGACTTTAGCGCCGGCATATTCGCTCAAGCAAATCGCCATTAATAAACCCAAGGGAAGAGCAACTAGAATCGCAATACCCGATGTTAAGAGGGTCGCGCTAATAAGCACGAAAATTCCATATTGGGCGCTGGAAAAGCGAGGAGTCCATTTCCCATCCGTTAGAAAATTCCAGATAGGAACTTCTCCAAAAAATGAAAAGGTTTCAAAAATCAAAGTCAGGACAATTCCGATGGTCGTTGCCACCGAGATCAGGGCAAAAATAGCAAAGATTGTTTTAACAATCATTTGCATGCGCTTTGTTGCTTGGCGATTCGGTTTCCAGAGTCCCGCGTCGTTAGAAGAAAAATCGGAGGTCATTTCAATGAATGAGGAACGATAAATGTATCGACAATTTTTTCTCTTGGAGGGAATTAATGACTATAACATGTATTGAATACAGTCAACAGTCTTTAAAAGACTGTTGACTGTGAGGTAAATTTCCGAATCCAAAATTAGATTCTAGAGTTTATCGGCAAGTTTGACACCCAAGGACGATTTTCCTTCAAAAATTGAACCCGTTTTTGCTTCTTCGATGCGAGTTTCAATCTTGGAAACTAACTCGGAGGGCAAGGCGACATAGCCGACTTCACTAATGAGTTCCGCATTATCGCCGCTAATTTGATATTCCGCAAAGGCTTTAACGGCGGGATTGTTTTCCAAAGAATCTTTCTTGATATAGAAGAAAATGGGACGTGCTAACGGATTGTAAGTACCATCTTCAATAGATGCACTCGTAGGCGTAATGCAATCGCCATTGGCATTTTCGATTTCAACGACTTTGAGGGAATCTTTGTTTTCTTCGTAGTAGGCAAAACCAAAGAAACCCAAACCGCCTTTGTCAGATTGAACCCCTTGGACGACGACATTATCATCTTCGCTGGCGGTGTAGTCGCCGCGGCTTTCTCCTTCTGTACCGTGGGTGGCATCTGTAAAGTAGTCGTAAGTTCCCGAATCCGTACCGGGTCCGTACAAGCTCAGGGTTTCATCGGGGAAATCATCGCGAATTTGATTCCAATTGTCAATCGTATCTTCTGCTGCCGGTTCCCACATTTTGCCAAGTTCGTCGGGTTTCAGGCAAGCAGCCCAATCGTTATCGTTGTTGACGACAACAGAGAGACCATCAAAGGCGACGGGAATTTCGACAAATTCGATGCCTGCTTCTTCACACAACTTAATTTCCGATTCCTTGATGGGGCGAGAAGCGTTGGAAATATCGGTTTCGCCAGCACAGAATTTCTTAAATCCGCCGCCAGAACCCGAAATACCCACGGTGACTTTGACTTTAGAATTCTCTTTTTGGAATTCTTCGGCCATTGCTTCGGAAATGGGGAAAACGGTACTCGAACCATCGACGAGTACGTCGCCGCTCAAACCGTCTTCACCGCCACCGTCGCCGCTTGAAGCGGTGTCGCTGCCACAGGCAGCGAGAGTTAACGATAAAGCGATCGCCGTGACAATCGGCCAAGAACGTTTTGCTTTTAGGAAAACCATGCTGCCACTCCTCAATAAATTTTGCTAAGTGTAGACTCTCAAATCAAATCGTTAGGGTTTTAACTTTGGCGGGATTATCTCTCGCCAATTACGACCCAACAGATCGTTGGGTTCGATCTCAAATCCAGCATTCATTCTCTGCTTTTTACACGGCTTGATTCTCTCTCAAAAAATAATCTTAAGCAGAAACTAAAAAACCGCAATAAGCACGAACTTCCCGACAAAGGACTTGAGTTTTTCCCCCTCTCTTCCGATCTTTAAATTAGGTGCGTCAGTCTCATTGAATAAGCGCGTCAGTTCTGCGAACGGAGATCGCCAGTATGGATCTCGTTGCAGGCGTGACAGTTTATTACAATGAATAGCCCTTTTACTGTTACTGCAAGATAAAATACTTTGTCAAATAAGAATAGGTTAATAATTAGTTAAGGATAGGTAAAGGAAATAAACTTAAATTTTTATTAAAAATTCGAACGATCCAGTTATAACATTAAAATCAAAGGGAGAAAAGTATTGAGCGAAAATCTATAGCAAAAATTTATCACTTGGGGGCGCAAGTTTTGCGCCCTTTCGATCGCAAAAGGGAGCTAAAAATCAAGAAGTTAGTCGCGAATCGATGAGAGAGAAAATTACAAGATGCGACCTCTCTTTAATCGATCGCCGTTAGGGGTTGAGAAGCACTATCCTCCAAACCGACAGAATGCAATAAACTTTCCCAAAGTATTTTTAAGTTCGAGTTATCGGGGGATTCTTGCCTTGCCCTTACCATGGTTGAGAGTAGATCGTACCAATATCCACCCTCGGCATACCACTTTGCTCGCTCGATCTCCGTCTTTTGTGCTAACTCTGCTTCAATTGCGGGAGTGCGGGTAATGCGCGTCACGTATCCTTTAAAGAAAGGATCGTCTACCGAGATTTCTTCTCCACAAACAAATGCCACCCGCCATTCATAAGTTTTACCTGTTTCTAGAGGAGGAAAGCGATCGGGTAAAGCAAAACTGACAATACCTGAAGTTTGGGAAATGGGAAGCATGGCTTCCTCGTAAAATCCTTCTGTTTTATTCTCAAAAACCAACAATAGCGATCGTGCAACAGTTTTAGGAGTTTGGATAAAAATAGAAGGACGTTCTTCAAAGGTTAAACCATATTGTCCGGGTGGTATTAATGGGATAATTGCCTCTGTATCCTCAGTACATTTACCGCGAGAGCCAGCCCCTCGGGTTTTGGGACGTTCTCCTTCTGTGGGTTCAAAGGCTTCGTTAAAAACCAATCGTTCTGCGAGAGGGTTCTGAGGGGTTTGTTCCTGCGCTTCAACTCGAGGGGATATCCCAAGACTCAAAATTTGCCAAGATAAACAGACGGCGAACAATGTCCTCAGTTTCAAATGATTCATTGTAGATTAATTGCTCCTTACTGAAAAACTCAAGTCTTTTATAAGATCGAATTACGCCCTGTTTCTGTTCCAATTCTAGTGAGTTACTCTGCAAAAATCGGCGATCGCATTGATATCGCAGGAGCGATCGTTCTACCTTCAAAAGCGGGATCGGGATCGCTCCCCGACTGTAATTTCTATTTTGAAAATTTTCTTTAAGGAAAAAAATTTAATTGGCGATCGCTTTCATTTCGCGGCAGGCGATCCATATTTCGTTAAGATATTTTAAGCGAACAAAAGGAGATTTGATGAGCGATCGACTGATCCGCGCCACAGCAGCCGATGGAGGAATTCGGGCTGTAGGCGTAATTACCACCCGTTTGACCGAATACGCTCGAGGGCGTCACGAGATGTCTTATGTGGCCACAGCCGCCCTCGGTCGTGCCATGTCTTCGGCACTTCTCTTAGTCTCGAGTATGAAAAAAGAAGGGTCGCGCGTCAATCTACGCATTCGTGGCAATGGTCCTTTGGGGGGTTTATTGGTAGATGCGGGGTTAGATGGGACGGTGCGGGGCTATGTAGACAATCCTCGAGTGGAACTCCCTCCCAATGCCAAAGGAAAATTAGATGTCGGGGGGGCTGTCGGTCGCGATGGCTATCTTTACGTGGTGCGGGATGTAGGATACGGCTATCCCTATTCCAGTACGGTGAAGCTCGTTTCTGGGGAAATTGGCGACGATGTTACCAGCTATCTCGTTACCTCCGAACAAACCCCCTCTGCGTTATTAGTTGGGGTTTTTGTGGGAGCGGAAGGCGTAACGGCTTCTGGGGGACTGTTGCTGCAAATTATGCCCAAAGCAGCACGGGACGAGCAATTAGTACAAACTTTAGAAGCGCGAGTCTCCCAATTATCTGGTTTTACCCCTTTGTTGCGATCGGGGAAAACCTTACCGGAAATTTTTAACGAACTTTTGGGGGATATGGGGCTGACAATTTTACCGGAAGTGCAAATGATTCGCTTTCATTGCGGCTGTACCTTCGAGCGCGTCCTCGGGGCGTTAAAAATGTTCGGCACGGAGGAATTGCGAGATATGATTGAAAAAGATAATGGAGCGGAAGCAACCTGCCATTTTTGTCGGGAGATTTATTGGGCCGATCGCGATCGCTTAGAGGATTTAATTAAAGATTTACAGCAAGAAACCTTATAAAGTCGGACGTGCAAAGTCGGTTTATTTTACTACCGATCCGGCTCGATCTTCAAGTTTGTTTTCAAAAAAATCGCCGAGTCTGTGCCAAGATAATTTGTGTATTTCTTCATGCCAATGCCAGCGTAAAAGAGAAGCCGATCGCCCGACGGAAAACCCCGGCAACCCCATCGCTTTTCTCGGGCTTTCCGTTGCCAAAGCGATCGCGGTTTCAACTCCGCACAATCCCCAAGCCGCTAAATTTTCCGCTCCGACCAATAACGGCAACGTCGTCCCCGAAAGGGTTCCGTCGGGCAATCTCGCCGTTCCTTGCTTCACCTCGATCGTCCTTGCATCCCAAGGATAAACCCCGTCGGGCAATCCGATCGGCGCTAAAGCATCGCTGACCAGAAACACGCCGCGATCGCCTTCTGCCGCCCGCAGCAAAATTTCCATCATTGTCGGACAGACGTGCCGTCCGTCGGCAATTAACCCGCAATACACCCCCGAGCGAGCGATCGCTTCTCCCAATAATCCCGGTTCGCGGTGATGCAACCCGGGCATGGCATTAAACGCATGCGTGACCATGGATGCGCCGCGATCGAAGGCTTCTTTGGCTCGGGCTGCCGTTGCGAGGGAATGTCCTAAACTCACCGTAATTCCCCGCGATCGCAAATAGGGAATAACCGTTCCCACTTCGTCTAATTCGGGGGCGAGGGTGATAATTTTGACTGCCGATGCAAACTCTCCTAAAACTTCCTTGACGTTTTCTAAAGTGAGGGGGAGTAAATATTCTGGCGGATGCGCCCCGCGTTTTTTGGTGTTGAGAAAGGGCCCTTCTAAATGAACGCCTAAAATGCGGGCAGTTTCTCGGCCATCTTTCCCAAGGGAAGAACTCGCGATAACAGCCAGAGATCGCTGTATTTTTTCAACAGAAGTCGTGACGATAGTCGGGTAAAATCCATCAACCCCTCGTTCCCATAAATAGCGCCCGATTTTTTCTAAAAAAGGCAAATCGGTCAGGGTTAAATCGGGAAAGGCTAACCCCAAACCGCCATTAATTTGCAGATCGATGCCGCCTAAAGATAACCAATCTCCCTCGATATCTAGGGAATTTTTCGATACATTTGCCTCTTGTACGGGAATGATGCGGGCAATTGTCGCATTTTGAATGGCGATTGCTTGCAAACCTTCATACCCGCATAAACGTGCGTTGACAATCCAAATAATAGGTTGAGAAGTTGGCGATCGCATGATTCAAATTTTTCTCTATCTCGGTCCTCGATAGACATAATCGGTAAGAACGCGAGCAAATGCAACCAATTGCTCTGTCTCGGAGTCACAAAAAGCAACAATCTCATCGGAATGTTTTAACATTTCTTGTACGTCGTCGTGTTTTCGCCCTCGAGTCCACCACTCGACTTGATACATTTGAAATAGGTCGTTAATTTGACCATCATTGAGATGCGAAATTTCTACCAACATCGGGAGACTCTATTTTGATGAATGAAACAACGCCATTGGTCGGAATTATTATGGGTAGCGATTCCGACTTGCCGACCATGCAAGCCGCGATCGCCGTCTGCGAAGACTTTTCCGTTCCTCATGAAGTCGAGATCGTCTCTGCCCATCGTACCCCCGATCGCATGATGAATTACGCCCGAGAAGCCAGTCAACGGGGTTTGAAAGTGATTATTGCAGGAGCGGGAGGGGCAGCGCATCTACCGGGAATGGTGGCTTCTCTGACCCCTTTACCCGTCATTGGCGTTCCCGTAACGACGCGACACCTGCAAGGGGTTGATTCGCTCTATTCTATCGTGCAAATGCCTAGGGGAATTCCCGTTGCCACCGTCGCGATCGGGAATGCTCAAAATGCAGGTTTGCTGGCCGTGCAAATCTTAGCAATCCATCAACCCGAACTCCTCGATAAAGTTCGACAATATCGCCAAAATCTGACCCAAATTGTTTTGGATAAACAACAAAAACTTGAAAAAATTGGCTATAAAAAATACTTAGACTTAGATTGAAAATTCGGCTTCGCGGCTGCTGAGCCTGTCGAAGTACAATGCAAGCAACAGCATATTATGTCTTATTTTCTTGTCTGTAGTCCAGACAGCAAAAATGAAAAAATCTTTAAATTAAAATGGGGAACGAATACCATTGGACGTTCTCAAAGTAATAGCATATCAATTAAAGATAATAGTTTATCCCGACATCATGCCGAAATTACAATTACTCGCGATCGCTCGATTGTCAAAGACTTAAATAGTCTCAATGGAACATTTGTCAATCAACAACAAATTAAACAACACGCTCTCAAACATGGAGATTTAATTTTTTGTGGCACGATTGTCTTTAAATTTCTCGATGCTTTTGCCGAGACTGAGGACGATCTGGCAAACAGCGAAGAACTTCCGATCGTTCGCCAATTTTCTCCGCAAAATACTCAGATTGCCATTGAAGATATATTGGATTCCTCGAGATCTACCTCTTCTGCTTTACAACTCAAGCAACAGGATGTCAACCGCAGAGATGTCGATAAACTAAAAATATTATTAGAAGTCAGCAAGCAACTTTCTTCACCGGAAAATTTAGACGAGCTACTCGATAAAATTCTCGATCTTTTATTGAAGATCATGAATGTAGATAGAGCCGCAATTTTACTCGTTAATGAGGAAACGAGAAAACTCGAACAAAAAGCGGTTTGTTCCCGTTCGGGACTTTCTGTTAATTATCAGTTTTATAGCACGAAAATTATCAATTATGTTTGCAAGCGAGGGGCAGCAATTTTAACTGATGATGCTGGAGCAGATCGCCGCTTTCAAGGTTCGGATTCTATTCTCATTCAAGCCATTCGCGCATCTATGTGCGTTCCCCTGCAAAACGGAGAAGAAGTTTTTGGCGTATTGTACGTGGATAATTTATCTCGTTCTAAAATTTATACCGAAGAAGATTTAGAGTTTTTGAGTGCTTTAGGAACTCAAGCAGCGATCGCGATCGAGAACTCTCGTTTGACAGGCAAAATGCAGCAAGAGGCAATTTGGCGAGATAAAATGGAGCGGTTTTTTCCAAAAGCAATTAGTCGTAAATTGCGAGAAGAAGGACATCTCGAAATTATCGATACGGAAGTCACGGCATTATTTGCCGATATTAGCGATTTTACCAAAATGTCTTCCATGATGGAACCCCGTCAAGTCATTGAAATGTTAAACGATTATTTTAATGTCATGGTCGAGGAAATTATTTTTGCTTATGAAGGAACATTAGAAAAGTATATTGGCGATGCTTTATTAGCCGTTTGGGGGGCTCCTTACGCGCGCAAAGACGATAGCGATCGCGCCGTCCAAGCCGCCATTGACATGCAATATGCCGTCCGCCGTCTCAACCGAGAATGGCAGGCGAAAGGTCGTCAACCCATTGCCATCCATATTGGCTTAAATACAGGGAAAGTAGCGGCAGGAAATATCGGCTCGAAAAAGCTCATTCAATACGCCGCGATCGGCGATACAACAAATGTAACGAGTCGTATTTGTAATGTTGCGAAAGCAAATGAAATTATTCTCTCTCATAGTACTTATTATAAACTCAAAAATCGCGATGATTTACCTTTAGAAAAGTTGCCTCCCGTTCGCGTTAAAGGAAAGGAGAAACCTTTACAACTCTATCGCTTGCATTGGCAGCGTATTTCTGCCGAAAAAACGATTCCTTCTTGATCGCTTATCAGTGACCCGTTAATGCCTTATTCTTTTGTGATAAAAAAATGTAAGCCCATTGAGGCTGGTATAGAGCAAGAGTAAGATGTATAATTCCATTTCATAACACGACGATTGATTTTTAAAGGGGATTTGTACGTGAACTCTGGGATAACACTTTTTAGTTTCGCAATTTTTCTAGTCATTTTCTTAGGGGTTGGCGCTCTGGCTGCGAAGGTTTCCGATAATACTGAATCCGATTATTTACTGGGCAATCGCTCCTTTGGCAAATACTTTATTGGCTTGAGTGCCGGAGCGACTACTAACAGTGGATGGATTATGGTTGGGGCAGTGGGTTTTGCTTACTCAACAGGAGTTTCTTCTCTCTTGCTGATACCCGTCATGTTTCTGGGCGACCTCACTTTTTGGACTTTTTTCCCTGATAAGATAAACCGCATTTCTAGAGAGCAAGACTCCCAAACGATTCCAGAATTTCTTGGCTCTGGAGTGCAAAAAACGCGAGAGAAACGCACGATCGCCTTTATTGTCGGACTGCTCGCAGTTAGTTTTCTCACACTCTTGACAGTCGCACAGTTTAGTGCAGCAGCTAAAACCCTAAATGTATTTTTTGGTTTAGACCCCAAGATCGGCGCTACCATTGCGGCGCTATCTATTCTCTTCTACTGTGTCACTGGAGGGCTGAGGGCTTCTATTTGGACGGATGTCGTGCAGGCTTTTGTAGTCGTGTTTGTTTCCTTCGGGATGCTGGGGGTGGCTCTGGTGGCTGGAGGTGGCATTCCCGATATTGTCTCCCAACTCCATGAAATCGATCCTCAACTGACGAATTTTTTTGCCGGATATAACCCTTGGACTTTAATCGCCCTCATCGTTGGCTTTTTCTCCTTGGCTTTTGGATTCGATATCTCTCAACCGCAAGTCTTAATCAGATTGCTGGCGGGTCGCAGTCCCGAAGAAGCTAAAGCAGCTAAATGGACTTACCTCGGTTATGTTTATTCAACTTGGACGGCAATGATGTTGTTTGGTATCATTTGCAGAGTTTTAGTTCCCTCTCTTGCAGATCCAGAACAAGCCTTACCTCTTTATGCAAGCGAAAATTTTCCCCCTTTTTTGGTAGGGATTATCTTAGCAGGAATATTCTCCGTTATTGCCTCCACCGCCGATTCTTTAATTCTCGTCACTTCGAGTGCTTTGGCACGAGATATTTCTCCGGCTTTACATCAGAAAATGTCGAGCAGATATGGGATAAAATACGAGCAACTCGTGACCTTATTGGTAGGAATTGCAGCGTTAGTAGGAACTATATTTGTTTCTGCAAAAGTGTTTTCTTTAGTTCTGTTTGTGGGTGGAGCATTAGGAGGTTCTATCGGCCCGGCGATGCTGATTATTCTGATCAAAAGACGTACTCATTATCTAGCTTTGAGCTTGGCTATGATGGCAGGGATGAGTACCTGTATAATTTGGCAACTTGTAGGATGGAGTTCAATTTTTAATGAAACATTGCCGGGGTTCGTGGTGGCGTTGTGCCTGCATGAGGTGTTAATGAACAAGGTTTTTAAACTCAAAAAAGACAATAATATCGTCTAAATTTCTAGCCTAATATTATAATGGATATCCCCTAGAATAGGAATCAAACATGACTTGGAAAAGTGATTATACTCCTCGCTCGTAGGAATATATATCCCCAAATTGCTCGAAGAGTTCTGCCGATCGCTGGGAAATTAACTTTAGATCTTCTGGCTCAATTTTGGTATTTAATGCTTCCATATTACTTTGAATTTGCTGGCGATTTTCTGTTAATCCCGTAATAATTGCCTTGACTCCATCACGTTCGCTCAGCCAATTTAATACCAATTGCGAAATGCCAATTCGATATTTTTTTGCAACTTGCTCTAGCATCAATAATAATTCTCGTACAGCCATCCAGCCACCATGCTTCTCGATCGTATTGCTGTAGTAAAAACTGCGAGCGTGTTCTGCTTCTAAAGGGATTGATTTCGCATTGACAAACTTATCGGATAAAAATCCTCCCGCTAAAGAACCATAAGCCAAAATATCGATATTTGCTTGTATGCAAAAGTCTTGCATTGAAAATTCTACACGACGATCGATCGGACTGTATTGAACTTGATTGCTTTTAATCGGTGCAATTTCAATCGCTTTTTTCAACATTGGTGTATTAAAATTTGTGACTCCTAAATAATTGATTTTGCCTGCATCAATATATTTTGTGAATTCCTCTAATGTTGAAGTAAAATCGAGGCAGGGATCGTGCCAGTGAACTTGTACGCAATCAAGGCGTTCGCGCTGTAAATTCCGCAAAGAACTTTCAATCTTATTTTGAATTTGCTTGGGACTGGGAATGCTGTCAAAAAAAACAGCTTTTGTGAAAATTTGGCAATCCTGTCTGCCCTTTAAAGACTTGCCTAAAATTCGTTCGCTGCGTCCGTAAATATCTGCCGTATCGAATTTTTTGACTCCCCATGCAAGATAGGTATCGATCGCTCGCTCGATATCGATTTCCGATGTTGCTTTCCAACTGCGATCGTCCAGTTGCCAACACCCTACCATGAAAGTATCTGCAATGCGATCGAGTTTTTCTATCATAGTTTTTATTCTCCGTAACAAGGGGTTATGAATTGATAATTGATAATTGACATCAGGTGAGAGCGAATAAATCGAGGGGAAAATGTCCGTAAGTTCCATTTATCTCTTCTTCTTCCGATTGACAGGAAATAAGAACGCCACGATATTCTCCCTCATAAGTCTTGAGATAGTGGGTCATTTTCGCCGTATTGAACTTGATATAGACCGGGCAATCGACAGATTCGAGAGCGGTGATTTCAAAAGGCACTCGATAGCCCAACGCTTCGAGGTAATCGGCCAAACTTTGATAGCCTTGCTGGGAATTATCGGCGCACACTCCCAAGTTTTCCGACTCCGATCGCGCCGTTATTAACCGTAAGGCTTGACGCAATTCTCGAGCTTCTGTTTCTGAAGTAGGAATTTTGGGGACGATACAGCTATAGGAGTCAAGCAATTGACGAGCGTCGGTTAGAGCAAGATCGGGAGCATTCATAGTTTTATTATTCCCCTTCAGAAGGTAGCAATGAAAGATAAAGCGAGGAGTCATGAGGAAACCATACCGAAGGCAGGCACATTCCCGCCTCCTCTGCCATATCGAGGAGATATCGATCGTCCGGCACGGATGGGATGCAATTCAAACCGCGATCGCGATTGATTGAGCCAACTCGATAAACTGCCATAAGACCGAACCCCACTTTTAAAATTCTCTCAACAAGAATAGCCTCAGAACCGCTAGGATATTATTGTTCGGTTGAATTCGTCAACTGCAACCCCGTTTGAGAATATTTAGCGCTCGATTCCCATGGATTTAATTGGCCTGCAAAACATCCTCGATAACACCGCCTTTGCCATTCTGTTTATAACAATGCTGCTTTATTGGAGCGGTGCGGCATTTCGCGAAATTCCTCTCCTGCCTCGTTTGGGGAGTGGGGGCATGGCGATCGCCAATCTCTGCACTGCCGCGCTCTTGGGGGCACGTTGGCTCGAAGCCGGATACTTTCCTTTAAGCAATCTTTACGAATCTTTATTCTTCCTCGCTTGGGGCATTACCGCCGTTCATTTTATTGCCGAACGCACGAGCAGTTCCTCCCTAACGGGGGTTTTTACCGCGCCTCTGGCGATGGGAATTACGGCTTTTGCCGCTCTAACCCTACCCGCAGATATGCAAAATTCCGCTCCTCTGGTTCCCGCCCTCAAATCCAATTGGCTGATGATGCACGTCAGCGTCATGATGTTGAGTTATGCCACGTTAATGGTAGGGGCGCTCCTCGCGATCGCCTTCCTCTTCGTCACCCGAGGGCAAGAAATCCAATTGCAAGGCAGTTCGATCGGTTTGGGAGATTATCGCCTCAAATCCCCCGTCAAAGCGAAAGAAGAACCCGCAATCGCGTCTCCTGCTGTTGATGTCCCCACGGGGCAAACCGCCGTACTCGAGCGCATGGCAACAGAAGCGATCGCTCCGACGATTCTTTCTCCCCAACGCCTGACTTTTGCTGAAACGCTAGATAATATTAGCTATCGCATTATCGGTTTGGGTTTTCCCTTACTGACCATTGGTATTATTGCCGGCGGTGTTTGGGCAAATGAAGCATGGGGATCCTATTGGAGTTGGGATCCCAAAGAAACTTGGGCGCTGATTACTTGGCTGGTTTTTGCCGCCTATCTCCACGCTCGCCTCACTCGGGGTTGGCAGGGTCGGAAACCCGCTATTTTAGCGACTGCGGGGTTTGCTGTGGTCTGGATTTGCTACCTGGGAGTTAACTTATTGGGCAAGGGATTGCACTCTTATGGTTGGTTTTTCTAGGTCGTTCGCCTCAAAATAGAATAAACTTTTAGCGAAAACAAATAGGGTTGGGCAGGAAAAAACTCTAGCTTCGACCGCTACAGCAACACAATGATTAGTTAAGGTGGGGTGAAACAACCGTGGAAAACCAATTTGAGCCACTTGATCGCGGAGAAGTTCTTTCTGTTAACGAATCCGTACAAATTCTCATCGGACACAGTACTTTTAGGGTAGATGAGCTCGCCCAAGCACTAAAGGCTCAGTTGCTCGAACACAAGATTGGTGGCTTGACCGAGGAAAAAACCGGCTGGTTTAATGCCGAAGGTGCGGAATGCCAAGTCCTGAGATACGGTGCGGCAAATTGGCAAAAAGGCAAAGTCCGCATCAGTTTTGAATTTTGCCCCTACGAAGCGAATGGATTTGCGACGGCTAAAACTGCTATTGTTTCCCCTCCCGAAACAACAGTTGCCACGGCACCTATGGGGCTTAGAGATGGTGCGACCCCCTCTGAAAATTCCCCCGAGAAGGCGATCGCTAACAATAGCGAAGATTTTCTCGAACCCGGCGAATTCCCCCTATCGGATTCTTTTACCGCAGAATCGGAAACAACTGAAGTCGGAGAAGATTTTCTCGAATCTGTAGAATTATCTTCGGCGGAGGAACGCATTCTTCCCGAGGAGACGGAAGCGAGCGAAGAAAGCGAGGATATTCTCGCAAGTGCAGAAGAACCCGTCATGGAAGAGCTAGTCGGGATTGAAGAAGATGCGCCTCTAGAAGAAACTGAAGATGTTTGGGCAGAAAAAGAGGAGCTTTCAGAGCTTGAAGGCTCTTCTCTAGTCGAAGCGGAAACCGAAAAATTGTGGTTTGATGAAGATGCTCCCGATACCTCTCTCCCCGAGGAAAAAAGCGAAGATATTGATGTGGATGGGGGACTGGTAGAAGATATTTTTGACGATGCTCCCGATACCTCCCCCCCCGAGGAAGAAAGCGAAGACATCGATGTGGATGGGGGACTGGTAGAAGATATTTTTGACGATGCTCCCGATACC
>JAGHZQ010000020.1 GCA_017746715.1 Cyanobacteria bacterium SBLK | reverse complement strand
CTGCAAAGTTTAAGAATGGATTAAAGTCATTAACAACAGAGAACCTAAAGAAAAACTTAAAAAACAATAGGATTCCGACCTCGATACCCTGCCTCCCGCCCAAATTTGCGATCGCTGCGGCATTCCCCTTCATCAACTGCGCTCTCTCCTGCAATTGCTCGCCACTACCGGGATGTTAGAAGGCACGACTCCCTCCAAACCTCCCAAAAAGAAATTTACTCCCTTGCAATTGCTCTTCTTTAAAGTCCCCTTATTTAATCCAGATCCTTGGTTAAATGCTCCCGCTCGCGGACTGGCTTGGATTTGGACGAAACCCGCATTCTTGTTGTTGATTGCCTTTTTCTCCGGGTCGTTTCTGTTGGGGATTCATCATCGAGGGGAATTGCTGCAAATGGAGGGTCTCTTTTGGCAAAGCCAAGGCATGGCATTGCTTCTGCCCTTTGCACTCTTGGCAATGCTCGTCGTCACCCTACACGAACTCGCCCACGCCCTCACTTTAAAACAGTATGGTGGCATCGTGCCGGATGCGGGCTTATTGTTCATGTGTTTGATGCCTGCCGCTTATACCAATACCAGCGATTCTTATTGTTTGGTCAAGCGCCGTCAACGGGTCTTGGTCATTGGTGCGGGGATTTTGTGTCAATTGCTGGTGGGGGCTGTTGCCTTCTGGCTGTGGTATTTGGCGACGGATAACAGTTCTCTCAAGGGTTTGAGTTTCTTGTTATTGGTGGCTTCTCTGTTCACCGTCACCATCAACATCAATCCCATGGCCAAATTCGACGGTTACTATCTCGCAGTTGCAGCAACGGGAATTAACAATCTGCGCGGGCGTTCTTTTCTCCTGTGGGGAAATTGGCTGCGAGGAAAATCGAGCGAGGAGAGGAGGGGCGATCGCGAGATTCTAGCGGTTTATGCTCCCTTTTGTTTGCTCTATCTCTTCTTGGTTTTCGGGGGTCTTTTCCGTTGGCTGTTCTATTGGATTTTAGACAATATTCCCATCACCGTGCTGTTTTTGCTCGTGGCATGGGCGATTTATTATTTCTTTCCTCATTTTAGCGATCGCGAGGCATCATGAGTCAATCACCCGTCCCCGAACCCAACTCTTCGGCGAAAACAAACGGCGCACTCCCTCGTCGTTTTCGCGTCGTCCCCCCAAAACCCATACCCAACGAGGCAGCAAACAAGGGTCAACAAGCGAGCGATCGTCTCCCCGCTTCTCCGGCTTCCCCTGCTCTCGACGCTTCCCCCGCTCCCCCCACTTCCTCGGCTCCCAAATCCTTCCTCAAAAAACGAGGCTTCTGGATCGCTGTTGCCATTCTCGTCACCTTGGGAGGAATCTCACAAATTCGCCTGCGTCCTTCCGTGCGTGCTGAAGCATGGCTCGAACCCGATCCCAATGCTCGTCGCGAGTTTCTCAATCTTTTTAAGGTGAGAAAGTATTCTTGATTCTTTCTTTGTTTTTTACCCGTTCGTTTTGGAGATAGCGATCGCTCATGCAGTCCGGATTCAATCGCGCCACTCAACCCCCTCGTTTTTTTTGCTGTTTCCCAATATTTGGGGCTTTAAAGGGGGCATACAGGTTTATTCTCGCATTCTTTGGCAAACTTTGCGCGCTCTCTATCCCGAGGTAACCTGCGATGTTTTCCTTAAATACGATCGCCAAACCGATATTGCAACAGTTCCTGAACGCACTCGTTTCCATTGCTTCGGACATTTATCGCGATGGCAGCAGAGTTTGGGGCTGGCGATCTCGGTTCTGACGAGGGGGATTCGGCAAAGACCGACTTTGGCGATCGCCACCCACCTCAATTACGGTATCGTCCTCTACTGGCTCGAGTTTCTCACTGGAACGCCTTATTGGATTGTCGTTCACGGCTTGGAGGGCTGGAATTTGAATCATCCCCTGCGAGTGAAAGCCTTGCAAAATGCCGAACGGGGATTGCCGTCAGCCACCACACCCGCTCTCGCCTCCTCCAAGAACAACATTTGTCTCCCGATCGCGTGACGGTTCTCCCCAATACCTTCGATGCCGAACAATTTCAACCCGCCCCCAACGCCCCTTATCTGCTGCAACGATACGGTTTAAAGCCGGAGCAGCCAGTTATTCTAACCGTCACGCGCTTGGGCAAAACGGCGGCTTATAAAGGCTGCGATCGCGTTTTGCACGCTTCTTGTCAAATTTCGGTTATGTTGGAAAACCGTAGCGATCTCGTTTCCTTTTGTCCGTCTGAGTTAATGTTGGTGCAAAAAGCTATTGTTCAGTCTCTCTATCAAATTGGAGATGTGGTCGTTATCGATTTTCAAGAACCGGCTTCGGTAGAAGGAAGCGATCGCTGTTGGCACGGGTATTGGGGGCTAGTGCGATCGGTTTCCGAGGTGGGTGTGGTTGAGGTTGATGTAGGAAAACGTCAGTTGTCGGTTTTTTCTTACGATTTGAAGTCGGTTTACACTTCGGCTTCGCTCAGTGCAAACATCGAGCCAAGTCGAGATGTTGAGTCTTCGATATCGCATTTAAAAGAGATTGTCGAACAAATTTTGAAGCTGCGAGGGGAAGACTTAGACGATTTGGAGACAAATATGTTGAATTTCTTGCAACGGCGGGTTGAGTTTACGGAGCGACAGTTACAACATTTAGAATATTTGCTATCGCTTTATTTTTAAAAATGGTTGGAAGAATTTTCAATCAATGGTATAATTGCATTAAGGTCTCTCGACTAAAGAATTGCGATGAATTTTGCAGAACTTAAAGCAGAAACTTACCACGAATGGAAATGTCTCAGTTCCTATAAAGGTGCTGTTATACAACCGGAAAACTTTAAGAGCGAGGTAAAGGCATTTGGCGACTTACGCTGCAAGGAAACGTGGAAAAAGGCATATTGTACGTTTTGTGCCAAAAATATCCGTTCGTCTTGTTTGGATGCCTACAATCTCATTTTGTATCAATTCAATCCGTCGCCAGATGATTGGGATTACGAATTGCGCTATCGCATTTTTGAAGAATTCTTGGCCTTTTCTAATGGTCTGGATTTAATCAAGCTCGGCTTGGAACAATTATTTTCATCGGATTTTACGCCACAGGAGCGAGAAGAAGCACATGGGTTTTTTAAGTTGGTTCAGGCAGAATCCTCAAGAAGAGGAGAGTTCGGGGAGTCAACTCGATCTCTTCGGGAATTCGCAAAACTTGCCGGAGCGTCGGCGAGTTGATGGTGCGACAGTCAATAAAAATTTCAATCGCACGATTAAGGAAAAAGGCGGAACGGGTAACGTCCATCGCGATTCTACCGAAGCTCTGACGGAAGAGGTGATGGGTTGTGGAACAGAGGCTCTTTACGAACAAACGGAAGCGAAAAGCGGCGATCGCTCGACTTTGCCCGAACGCGCTCAAGAAGCCTTGATGACAGGGGAAATTGTGGCTTCTCACGATTTGAAAGATAAGGATATTTCGGGAACGCGATCTCAGAAAAACGAGCAGATTGTCGATAGTGTCAGAGATTCGGGACGCAAGGTGAGAAAGTGGTTTCCTTGGTAGGGTTGACTATTTTAGAATTGATGGAGTTAGATCGAAGATTTTTGAGTTTTCAATTGATTTTGAGGTAGGAAATGATGGGCGATCGATGGTATAATTGCACCAGAGAATTTTCAAACTATGTTCTTTGCTCGTATCAACGATGAAACTCTCAACGCTCAAAGCAGAAACTTACGATGCTTGGGAGTGCATTAGCACTTTCAATGACGCTGTAGTGCAGCCGGAACATTTCAAAACTGAAGTGAGAGCATTTGGCGATCTGCGCTGTAAAGAAACGTGGAAAAAAGCCTATTGTTCGTTTTGGGCGCAAAACATCTACGATTCCTGTTTGGATGCTTACAATCTCATTCGCATCTATTTCAATCCATCGCCGGATGATTGGGATTATGAGTTGCGCTATCGCATTTTTGAGGAGTTTTTAAAGTTCCCTGATGGTTTGGAACTAATTAAACTTGGTTTAGAACAATTGTTTTCAGCAAATTTTACCTCGCAGGAGCGAAAAAAGGCAGATGGGTTTTTTGAATTGGTTCAAGGACAATCCGAAGGCGGAGAAGAGTTCGGGGGAGCAGTTAGCTCTATTCGGAGATTCGCAGAACTTGCCGGAACGTCG